>CAYSQW010000009.1:0-89572 GCA_964433135.1 uncultured Eubacteriales bacterium | reverse complement strand
CGCCGATCGGGCCGCAACGAAGTTAACGTGGTGAGATTGCTTCGCCCGAAGGGTGAAGTATGTCGAAAATTTAATTAAAAATCTTTTGAAAAATTCATTTCGACATACTTCATGGCTCATTCAGGCAAAAAAAAGCCCCGGGGGATTTGAAAGCCCCCGGGGCGATAATCTTTCGTTCTGTGTTCGCGTCTATTCCGCGAGTTTCTTGTACGTTGCGAAACGCTCCTTGGCTTCTTCGGCGGCACGCTTGAACAGGACCTTGGCGATCTCGGGATACTGCTGGGTCAGGGTGCGGTAGCGGATCTCGTTGTCCAGGAAGGCCTGGTATTCGAGCTTGGGTTCGCGTGAGTCGAGGATCAGCGGATTCTTGCCTTCCTCGGCGAGTTCGGGATTGTATCGATAAAGGATCCAGTAACCGGAATCCACCGCCAGTTTCTCTTCCGCCTGCGTGTTGCTCATGTCGATCCCGTGATTGATGCACGGGGCGTAGGCGATCACGATGGAGGGCCCATCGTAGGCTTCGGCTTCCATGAGAGCCTTGAGCGTCTGATTCTGGTTGGCGCCCATGGCGATGGCGGCGACGTAGACGTAGCCGTAGCTCATGGCCATCCGGCCCAGATCCTTCTTTTTGGTCCGCTTGCCGGCCGCGGCGAATTTCGCCACCGAACCGGTGGGCGTGGCCTTGGAGGCCTGGCCGCCTGTGTTCGAGTACACTTCGGTGTCGAGCACGAGGACATTGATGTTCTCACCCGAGGCCAGCACGTGGTCGAGACCGCCGTAACCGATGTCATAAGCCCATCCGTCTCCGCCGAAAGCCCAAACGCTCTTCTCGACGATGTAGTCTTTGAGCTCGATGATCTTCTTGACCACGGGTTCGGCATCCGCTGTCGCCTTCTTCAAGGCATCGGGCAGCAGCGCCTTCAGGGCCTTGGCCGCGGCCTTGGCTTCCTCATCAACGGATTTCCAAAGCTCCTTGCTCTTTTTGACGGCGGCGGTCAGCTCGGGCGTCGTGCCGATCTCAAGCAGCTTGTCGAAGTTGCTGAGCAGCTGTTTGCGGTTGGCGTTAACGGCCAGGCGCATACCGAATCCGTATTCGGCGTTATCTTCGAACAGGGAGTTCGCCCAGGTCGGACCCTGTCCCTGTTTGTTCTTGCAGTAGGGCATTGTGGGGAAGGTAGCCCCCCAGATGGAGGAACAGCCCGTAGCGTTGGCGATGATCATGCGGTCGCCGAACAGCTGGGTGGCCAGCTTGACGTAGGGGGTTTCCCCGCAGCCGCCGCAGGCGCCGCTGAATTCGAGATAAGGCATGAGGAACTGACTCCCTTTGATGCTTTCGCGCTTGACGCCGTCCAGAACGTTGTCGGGGAGCTGTTCAAAAAAGGAGACGAATCCGGATTCGCCGGTAGCCCGGGCATCCTCAATCGGCACCATCTTGATGGCTTTTTCCTTGGCGGGACACACGTTGGCGCAGCATCCGCAGCCGACGCAGTCTTCCACATATACCTGAAGTCTGAACTGAAGGTCTCGATCGTTCTTGGTTTTCGATTTGACGGTAACGAGGCCTTCCGGAGCCTCTTCGAGGTCTTTGGGATCCACCTGTTTGGCACGTATGGCAGCGTGCGGACAGACCAGCGAGCACTGATTGCACTGGATGCAGTTCTCCGGTATCCACTGCGGCACCTCGGGCGCCACTCCCCTCTTCTCCAGGCGGGTGGTTCCGGTGGGAACCTTGCCGTCCAGCGGCATCTTGGATACCGGGATGGAATCCCCGTTATTGTGCATGACCGGACGTATAACATCTTTGGCAAAATCATCCGCATCATCCTGAATGAGCTTGATCTCGGGGGCTGATTTTGTGATGGTTTCGGGAACCGGCACCAAGGCCAGGGCCTCGACGGCCTTGTCCACGGCATTCCAGTTCATCTTAACGATGTTTTCGCCTTTCTTGATGAAGGTCTTCTTGATGGCTTCCTTGATGAGAGCCACAGCCTCATCTTCCGGAAGGATACCGGAGATCTTGAAGAAAGCCGCCTGCATAACGGTGCTGATGCGGGCGCCCAGTCCGACTTCATGCGCGATCTTCAGGGCATCGATATTGTAGACCTTGATCTTCTTTTCTATGATGGTGCGCTGCATGGATTCCGTCAGGTGTTCGAAAACCTCTTCGGTCTTCCAAGTGGAATTGAGCAGGAAAGTTCCGCCTTCCTTGATTCCGCCTAAAATATCATATCTCCCGATGTAGGATGATTTGTGCAGGGCGACAAAGTCGACGGTGGAAAGCAGATAAGGGGATTTGATCTTTTCCTTGCCGAAACGCAAGTGTGAGATGGTGATGCCGCCTGATTTCTTGGAATCGTATTGGAAATAGGCCTGAGCGTACTGATCGGTGTTGTCACCGATGATCTTGATGGAGTTCCGGTTGGCGCTGACCGTTCCGTCCGAACCGTAACCCCAGAATTTGCATCGTATCGTTCCCTGGGGCTCGGCGTCGATCTCTTCGCCCATGGGCAGAGAGGTGTGGGTGACGTCGTCTTCGATGCCGACGGTGAATCCGTGCGTGCACGCGCCTTCGAGATGATCGTAGACCGCTTTCACCATGGTGGGAGTGAATTCCTTGGAGGAAAGTCCGTAACGTCCGCCGACAATCTTGATCCCGCGTCCTTCCAGCGCAACCACGATATCGAGATAAAGCGGTTCGCCCAGGGAACCGGGTTCCTTGGTCCGATCGAGGACCGCGATCTTCTTGACGGTTTTAGGAAGAGCGGCGATCAAAGCTTCCGCCGAGAACGGCCGGTAGAGCCGGACTTTAACGGCGCCTACTTTCGCTCCCTGCCGATTCAGATAGTCGACGGTCTGTTCGATGGTCTCCGTGGAAGATCCCATGGAGATGATGATCTTTTCCGCATCGGGCGCTCCGACGTAATCGAACAGATGATACTGCCGTCCGATCTTGGCGGCGACCTGATTCATGTAATTCTGCACGATATCCGGGGTTGCGGTGTAGTATTTATTGACCGTTTCACGCCCCTGGAAGTAGACGTCGGGATTCTGCGCTCCGACCTTCATCATCGGGGTTTCGGGATTCATGCCGCGGGCACGAAATTCCTCGACATATTTCATTTCCAGCAGTTCACCCATCACGCTGTAAGGGACGACCTCGGCTTTATGATATTCGTTGGATGTTCGGAAACCGTCGAAGAAGTGAACGAAGGGCACTTTCGATTTCAGGGTCGCGAGGTGGGCGACGATAGCCAGGTCCATAGCCTCCTGAACCGAACCGGAAGCCAACAGCCCCCAGCCGGTATTGCGTGCGGCCATAACATCGGAGTGGTCTCCAAAGATGGAAAGCGCCTGACAAGCCAGCGAACGGGCCGACACGTGAAAAACCGCGGGCAGCATTTCACCCGCAATCTTATGCATATTGGGAAGCATCAACATCAATCCCTGAGAGGCGGTGAAGGTCGTTGTCAGCGCTCCGGCCGACAGACTGCCGTGCACCGCACCCGAAGCTCCTCCCTCGGACTGCAGTTCGATCACATCCAGGGTCTGACCGAAAATATTCTTCCGGCCCTGAGCCGACCAGGCATCCGCCAGTTCACCCATCAGGGATGAAGGCGTAATCGGATAAATAGCCGCCACATCACTGAAAGCGTAAGCCACATGGGTGGCGGCGGTGTTGCCGTCAATGGCTCTAAACTCTTTTTTCATGATTCATCTCCTATTATTACCGTAAACTCTTAATTATATGTAAAGATTCAGGATAACCCAAGCCAACGGAAGGCATATATGACGCTGTTACTTTATGACCGCATTGCTTCCGGATATTCTTCCGCATGCTTTGCCGAATCTCATTTTCCGTTATGTCAGCTCCGTTCTCCCCTCGAGGCTTTTTTTTATGGTCACCTGGTCGGCGAAATCAATGTCCGCTCCCACGGGCAGCCCCATGGCCAGCCGCGTTACCTTGACGGGATATTCACTCATTAATTTAAAAAGATAATGAGCGGTCGCCTCCCCTTCCACGGTGGGGTTGGTGGCGATGATGATTTCCCGAAAACAGCCTTCTTCGACCCGCCTGATCAGCTTATCGATCTTCAGCTCATCCGGGCCGATTCCCTTCAAGGGGGCCAAGGCACCAAGCAGAACGTGGTATCTTCCCTTATAGATTCCGGATTTTTCGATCGAAGCGATATTGAAGGGCTCTTCCACCACGCAGAGCAGCTCTTCGTCTCGGTCGCCATCGGTGCAATAATGGCAGGGATCGACATGCGTCAGCGAATTGCAGATGGAACAGTAGAAAATGTTCCGCTTGGCATCCATGATGGCGGTAGAAAGGTCCTCGGCTTCTTCCAGTGGAAGACCGATCAGATAAAATGCGATCCTCTGAGCGCTTTTGGCGCCGATCCCGGGTATTTTCTTGATCTCCGCGATCAAACGGCTCATGGGGTGGTCGGGTTGAAACATCATCACAATCCGGGAATTTTCAAACCCGCTCCCAATCCTCCAAGCTTCTCACCCAACTTTTCATCCACTTTGACACCGGCATCATTGAACGCCGCGACGATCAGGTCCTGCAGCATTTCGACGTCTTCCTTATCGACGACTTCCGGATCAAGTTGGATGCCGATCAAGCCTTTGGCTCCATCCAGCGTCACCGTGACCATGCCGCCGCCGCTGGATCCTTCGATCCGCATCTCGGCGGTTTCCTTCTGAAGCTTTTCCTGCATCTCCTGCGCCTGCTTCAGCATCTTTTGTAAATTGGGAACCCCTTTCATATCGTCTCTCCTTATTCCGGCCCGGTTCTACTCTTTGGCCTTTTTGATTTCCTCCACCGCAAGAACCTGGGCTTTGAACGTATCCATGAAACTCTGAACGGAGGGATCTTCCAGGGCCTCATCCCGCATGCGCGGTTTGCGCGGGGGCGTTCCCGCGGGCCCCGCTTCCCGAACGGAAGGCGGATCCGATTTTAAAGCGGTTTTTTCTCGGGGCGCCTCTTTCGGAACGGGACGGGGTCTTTCAGGTTCTTTGGGAACCGCAGGACGGGATATCTCAGGCTTGCTTTGAGCTGAGACCCGAGCCTTCCTCTCCGGTTTCTCTATTTTTTTCAGATCGTTTAATTCCTTGATCACTTTTTCGAGCGGCACCAGCTTTTTATAATGCGAAAGCTTCACCAGAACCGTTTCGAAATAGATCCGGGGCTGTGAAGAATATCGCAGGCCCGATTCCGCCTGCTGCAGTGCCACCAGATAGCGCAGGATCTCTTCGACACTCGCCTTTCTCGCCTCATTCTGCAGGATCTGGAGCTCTTCATCACCCAGGACCAGCAGTTCGTCGGGATTAGGAACCGATTTCATGATCATCAGGTTGCGGAAATGTTCGATTAGTTCTCCATAAAAAAAGCGTAGGTCATATCCGTTTTCGACGACCTTTTCCACCAGTTCAAAAAGCACGTCCGCTTTTTCCTCGATTATGGCGCTGGAGAACTGATAGAGAAAACGCCGGTTGATGGTTCCCAGAAGTTCTTTGAGATCTTCATCGTTTATGTTCTCCCCTGAAAAGGAGACCGCCTGGTCGAGGAGACTCTGGGCATCCCTCAGGCTGCCGTCGGCCGCATCCGCGATCAACCGCAGTCCGTAAGAAGAGATGGTAAGTTTTTCCTGCTTGGTGATATGCAGGAGATGATTCGTGATGTCTTTCTGAGATATCTTTTTGAATTCGAAATGCTGACACCGGGAGACGATGGTTGCCGGAACCTTATGGAATTCCGTGGTGGCCAGAATGAATACGGTATTCCGAGGCGGTTCTTCCAGCGTTTTCAGCAGAGTGTTGAAAGCGGCATCGGTCAGCATGTGAACTTCATCGATGATGATCACTTTGTAGCGGCAGTAAATAGGCTGATATTTCAGTCCTTCCAATAGAGTTCGTGCTTCCTCGACCTTTCGGTTGGCCGCCCCGTCGATCTCGAGCACATCCACCGAACGGTCTTCCTTGACCTCACGACAGAAATCACACACCCCACAGGGTGTGGCCGTAGGGCCTTCCTTGCAGTTGAGGGCCTTGGCCAGAATGCGCGCGGCCGTGGTCTTTCCTATCCCGCGCATCCCGGAGAAAAGATATGCGTGCGCCACCCGATCGCTGCGCACTGCATTCTGGAGCGTCTGTACGACGGCTTTTTGGCCGATCATTTCTTCAAACGTATCAGGCCGGTATTTTCGGGCATAGATGACATAACTCATTGTTCTTTGCGAAGATTATTCGGAGCGGGAGGCAGACTTCCCTCTCATAAAAGTAAAAGATATATTAGCACAATTCCCTGTTATTTCAAAAAGGTATTTTGGCTGGAAACACCGCCTTCCGTCTTCGACCGCCCCATATCATCCTAGGAATCGTCCGGTCTTCGATAGTTCGTCTTCATTTACTTCTTGATCTTGGTTTTTTTGACTTTCTTGGCTTCGGCTTCATGCCGTTTTTTCAGACGGGTCCTCTCTTGGCTGTGGGTTTGGCGAATCTTCTTTATTTCTTCGGCATGCTCTTTTTCCAGCTCCTGTTTTTTCTGAGCCGTTTCCGCTGTCTTCTGTTCTTCCTCTCTGCGTTTTTTTATCCGCGTGACCTCTTTCTGCTGGCTTTCTTCCAGAAGCCGCTCCTCCCTTTTCTGGATATCCTGGATGCGGACCTTTCCGGATGATGTCGATCCGGGGCGGCCGGTTGCCCGGCTTCTGGATATTCTTTCCCGGGCCTCTCCGGAGGTGATGACGCTTTTGGGACGGGCCGCATCCCGAGCTTCCACCGCCGGTCGGTAAGCTTCGATCTCCCCGAGACGGATCTTCGATCGTCCCGGATTCCTCCCATCGACCAACTCATATTTGGAGATGCGCTGCCGGCTCGCCCTCCGCACCAGATCGATGTCCAATCCCCGATTGTAAATCCGGCGGTCCCGCATGGTGATATGGGTCTCGACGACGGTTATATTGATGATCCGCAGGTTCCTTTCCCAAGGCAGGACGTATCGGTTGATGCGGGAGCTGGGAAAGTATCGGGATTCAACAAACACCCAAGCCGAATCATGCAGGCGAAACGGAAGCGACGTGATCCCTCGTCCCGCCTGGAACCGGACCTGAGGCGGAAGCGGAGCCCATCCGAAATACATGTCCCCTCGCCTCCAGGTGACCCATGCCGGTCCCCAAAGCGCATCCGGAACCCAGTACCAGCCCAGGGAATCATCCCATCCCCAACGGCCGTAATGAAAGGGAGCCCACCCCCAATCGTAATGGGACAGCCATGTCCATCCATAATCGGTCCAGACCCACTGGCCGTTGGTGTAGGGTCTCCAGTTGAACGCGACATAACGCGGCGTCCAGATGTACCCGTGGGAAGGGTGCTCAACCCAATAACCGTGGGGCGCCAGTTCATCGTAGAACATATCGATGCCGACTCGGGAAGCACCTCTGTACGTCTGCGCGGGAGGATCGTAAGCTTTCGGCTCTCCAGGAGGAGGATAACGACCGTCATGCGCCGGGACATAGATCAGGCAGGCGGAAATGACGATCAAACAGGATAAAACGATCCCAAACAAAAATGTTTTTTTCATGGTTTTCTCTCTTCACATCGGGTTCGCCTCTTTTAGAATCCCCCCCGACCGCATCCGGGCTCAATAATCCAGATCAATAATAATATACGAGAATCACACTTTCAGCGCAACCGCCTTCTTTGGGAGCCGTTCATTTTGTGTGAGTTCCGGATGATTTTCGAGCGTTTTTTTCGCTCAACCGGATGGGGGGGTGAAGAAGGGGTCAGGTCATGGACCTGACCCCTTGGTATCAATCGAGTTCCTTGAAAACGCTTTTTATCTTTTTTAACGCCCAATTGAGGTCCTTGGACTTGATGATGAGCGGAGGAGCGAAGCGAATGACGTTTTCATGCGTCTCCTTGCACAACAATCCTTCTTTTTCCAAGGCTTCGCAGAAACGCCGGGCACCGCCGGCCTCGGGCTTCAGCTCGATCCCGATCAGCAGCCCTTTTCCCCGGATCTCCTTGATATGACGGCTCTTGATCTTCCTGAGCTTTTCCATAAAGTATTCGCCCTGTTCCGCGGCGTTCTCCACCATCTGTTCGTCCACAAGCACCTGCAGGGCTTCCCTGGCTACGGCACAGGCCAGTGGATTGGCCCCGAAGGTCGAACCGTGTGTGCCTGGAGAAAAAAGCCCCAACACTTCCCTTTGAGAAAGGACGGCGGAAACGGCATAGCATCCGCCTCCCAGAGATTTTCCGATGATGAGGAGATCGGGTTTAACGTCTTCGTGCTCACAGGCGAACATTTTTCCCGTGCGTCCCAGTCCGGTCTGGATTTCATCCGCGATGAAAAGGACGTTGTTCCGCTCGCAGATCTCCTTGGCTTTTTTCAGGTAACCTTCGGGAGGGATGATGATGCCGGCTTCGGCCTGGATCGGCTCGAACAGAAAACCGGCGGTATTTGGAGTGATCGCCTGCTCCAGGGCATCGAGATCTCCGTAAGGGATCGAGACGAATCCGGGAGTAAAGGGACCGAAATCCTGTTTATACAGTTCTTCCGTCGAAAAACCGACGATGGTGACGGTGCGCCCGTGGAAATTGTTGGCGCAGGTTATGATTTCCGCCTGATTCTGCGGTATCTCTTTCGTTCTATACCCCCACAACCGGGCGGCTTTTATGGCGGTTTCGACGGCTTCGGCTCCGGAGTTCATGGCAAGCACCAATTCGAATCCCATCATGTCGCACATCTGTTTGGTCAGAAGAGGCCATTGATCGTTGCGGAAGGCACGGGATGTCAGCGTAAGATTTTTCGCCTGCTCGACCATCCGTTTCACGACGCGGGGATGACAGTGTCCATGGTTGACCGCGGAATAGGCGCTGAGAAAATCGAGGTATTTATTCCCTTCCACATCCCATACCCAGATTCCCTTGGCCTTCTGGATAACCACGTCAAGCGGATGATAATTATGAGCGCCGTATAAGTCCTCAACGTCCCTGTAATATTTTGAGTCCATCTGGTTCTCCTTTTAATCAGTATGATATTTTACCGGTATCTGTCTTCGGACACGCCTTTCAGTACGGAGATAAAACCGCCTCTTGCCTGAAAACCGGCAATCATCATATATAACAGAATTTCCGCGAAAAAACAAAAATTCACAAAGATATTCCGGAGTCCGACTTGGGGCCGAAGACATCAGGAACGAAATTCGATTGTCGCGGCGCTTTATTTATGATATAAGCTATTTTTGTATCAAATCGGCGTTTCCGTTCGCAGAACCATGAAAATACTCTTTTTTACGCAATACGACGATCAGAGATTTTCAGCATCCGCTTCCGGTTCTGATAATTCAAACCCATTCCCAAAGGAGTTGCATCATGGATAATTTCTATCTCGGCCTTACCGACTGGGTCGCGAATACGGCTGAATTCATTTGGGCCTACATGAAATACGTCTTGTTCATCGTGGGTCTCTGGCTGACATACAAAACCGGCTTTATCCAATTCCGAAGATTGGGCGCCGGTTTGAAGCTTATTTTCCAGGGCTTTATCAAGAAAAAAGCCGGAGAGAAAAAAGAAGGAGACGTAACCCCCTTTCAGGCTCTCGCCACCGCTCTGGCCGCTACCGTCGGCAACGGAAATATCGGCGGAGTGGCCACTGCGCTCTTTACCGGCGGACCCGGCGCCATCTTCTGGATGTGGATCTGCGGTTTCCTCGGAATGGCGACCAAGTATTCCGAAGCCGTGCTCGGCGTCAAATACAGGGAGAAGCATCCCGATGGATCTATAGCCGGCGGTCCGATGTATTACATCAAAAACGGGCTGAAAAACAAGAAACTGGCGGGCATCCTCGCTGCCGCCTTTGCTGTCTGCGGAGCATTCGCCGCCCTTTTCGGAACCGGCAACATGATGCAGGCCAACCAGATGGCGCTGGCCTTCAACAGCGAATTCGGCATCCCTAAGATCGTCATCGGCATCATCATCACCGTGCTCGTGGGATTGGTCATTATCGGCGGCATCAAGCGGATCGCCTCCGTAACCGAGCGCCTCGTCCCCGCGATGATCATCCTCTATTTCACTCTGGGAATCATCGTCGTTTTCGCTCATATCACCGTAATCCCCCAGGTCTTTAAAATGATCTTTGAATACGCTTTCACACCGGCTGCCGCCGTTGGGGGGTTTTTGGGCGCCGGCACCAAGATGGCCATTCAGATCGGATTCCGCCGCGGGCTGCTTACCAACGAAGCCGGCCTGGGAAGCGCTCCCATCGCTCACGCCGCCGCGCAAACCCCATCCCCGATCCATCAAGGTTTGATCGGTGTGGGAGAGGTTTTCATCGATACCATCGTGGTCTGCACCATTACCGCGCTCATCAACCTTTCCAGCGGGATGTGGCAGAGCGGCCTGGACGGCACCGCCATGACCGCCGCTTCGTTCTCTCAAACCATCCCCGTACTGGGAGGATTGGTGGTCGCCATGTCATCATTCCTTTTCGGGTATTCCACTCTCATCGGATGGTACTACTACGGAGAACAGTGCATGAAATATCTCTTCGGCATGGCCGTGACCAAAATCTACCGGCTCATATTCGTCGGGCTGGTCTTCCTCGGCTCCATCCTCTCCATCAAGCTGGTCTTTTTTATCGGAGATATCGCGAATGCCCTCATGGCTTTCCCCAACTTGATCGCTCTCGGGTTCCTGTCCGGAACCGTGGGCGCAATGACACGGGCGTTTTTCAATAAGTATCCCCGGATCGAAGATTTCAAGGAAGAGTAGGTCGAAGAGGGGGGACTTTCCCCTCCTCACCCGGCGCTTTGACAGCGGGGGCACCAATGGGTTCCTCGCTGCGCAACGACATCTTTGCGTATCGAACATCCGCAGCGGCGGCATGAACGCCCTTCCCTGCCGTACACTTCCAGACACTGCTGAAAAGTACCCCGTCGATTACGAGGATCGACATAATCGGAGATGCTGGTTCCCTTCCGCTTAACAGCTTTGCGAAGGACGCTTCGAACCGCGGCCCGCAGCCGACTTATTTCGTCCGGCTTCAGTTGACAGCCCGCCGTATGCGGATCGATCCCCGCCCGGAACAGCGCCTCGTCCGCATAGATATTGCCAATCCCCGACACCAACCGCTGCTCCAACAGCAACGCCTTGACGGGGACTTTCCGTCGCTCGAGCGCTCTCCTGAAATAATCTATGGAAAATTCCCGCCCCAGCGGTTCCGGACCAAGACGGTCTAAAAGCCGGGCCTCGTCCTCCGCAGCCAGAAGTTGGAACCGCCCGAACATCCGGGGATCATGGAAATAAAGATATCGCCCCCCGCTCAATTTCAGGATCAAATGCGTATGCTTATCTGGAAGTTCGAGTGGGGGGACATCCGATTTCTCGTCTTTTCCATGAACGATGATACGGCCGCTCATTCCCAGATGAAGCAGCAAACTTCCGCTGTCCAGACGCGTCAGCAGGAATTTCCCCCGGCGATCCACCCCGACGATCGACTTTCCCATCAGGCCTTCCTTGAAGCGATCGCACGACTGCCCGCGCAGCATCTTCTCCCGTCGAACAAGCACTTCGCGGATCCGAAGCCCCGGGAGCACTTCATCCAGCACTCGCCGAATGGTTTCCACTTCCGGAAGTTCAGGCATATCTCAACCGCTCAAAGGATCCGCCGTCATCCTTTTGGGGATCTATTTTACCCTGATCAAAATCCCGCGGGACGGTACTTAGCGCGCCGCTTCGAGAAGCAGACGGCCCGCCTGATCCACTTGATCGACAAATGCCGCCAGAACCTCCGCGGCCAGGGGAATCTGTACGCGGGCTTCTTCCCATTGCCGGTGCTCGATCGCTTCACGGACTCCCGGCAGTGTTTTTACGCCGTATCCGGTATAGAATCCGGGTGCATAGATGAAATGTTTGAACCATTCTCGTCGGGGCAGTCCTTCCGGCCGGGTCAACGCGCGCTCCGCTTTGTACAGGATCTGATTGAGCTTCCCATTTTGCTCGGGTGTTAACGCGTTCCCCGATTTACGCAATGATTCCTCAGCCTTGTTATAATTCCTGATGCTGTTATCGAGCCGGGACAAAGCGGTTTCGATAGGCCGAAAGTCAAGCTCGGGAACAGGTTCCAGGAATTCGGGAGCCACAAACGTCTTCTTCGGATCGGGAGCTAATTTATAGACGCCCTGCCGGATCATGGCGTTGTGCCGTTCGGTTTCGGCCCGCATCCGGTCGAGAAGACGATTGACCTCATCGACGATACCTCCGATATGATCTCCGAAGCTTTTGAATTCAAAAGGAAGGACGTCGGCTTCCGACATACGGAGGAGGACGCGCCCCGTGGTTTTCACCAAAGTGGCTCCGTAGATGAATCCCGGATCTCCGAAACGTTCATAATACGGAAACGTGTCATAGATAGAGTGCCCGATTCCGCCTCGATTTTCCCCACCGTAGCCCACATTCAAAGAAGCGATCCCCAGGTGCTGTAAAAATGAAGCGTAGTCGGAACCCGAGCCCAGAGCTGAAAGCCTGTATGGAGCATGCTCCACCGGTCCTCCGCGAAAAGCGCCGTACGCCCAAGCGCGCTCTCCTACGCTGACTCCGGTTTGGGGGTCGTCTACATCCCGGGCCACTTGGCGGAAAAAGGCTTCCAGGGTTGGAGAGCCCCCTCCTCTCAGAAATCCGCGGCCGTTGCTGTCGGTATTGACGTACACAACGGCTTTCTTTCGAAGTTCATCGGCATGGGTTTCCACCCATTCGGTGGATCCGACGATCCCCTGCTCCTCCGCGTCCCAGGCACAAAAAACCAACGTTCGTTTCGGATGCCACCCGTCACGGCTCAAAGCACCGATAACACGGGCTTCCTCCATTAAAGCGATCAATCCGCTCAATGGGTCTCCCGCTCCGGCCACCCAACCGTCTGAATGATTTCCACGGATAATCCATTCATCCGGCCTTTCATCGCCTTTCATGACGGCGATGACGTTGTAAGCGGGGGTGAGCTTCCATTCAAATTCGAGTTTAAGGTGGACTTTGGCCGGTCCCGGGCCCACATGATAGGTGATAGGAAGAGCCCCTCGCCAGGAGGAGGGAGCCGTAGGTCCGGACAGCGCTTTCAAAAGCGGCTCGGCATCCGCATAAGAAATCGGTAAAACCGGAATTTTGGTCAGGGTCGGAGCATCCTTTGGATCTATCCGCCGGGCCTCTTTGGTCGCGCCGACCGCCGGGGTCAGTGGATCACCCGGGTAAACCGTGATATCCAGCACCGAGCCTCTCTGAACGCCGTTGGCGGGACGGAATGATCCTTTTGGATAGACATCGCCTTGACCATAGCCGTCATCACGAGGATCCGAATAGATCAGGCACCCGATCGCCCCGTTCTCGGCGGCCAACTTGGGTTTTATCCCCCGGAAGCATCCGCCGTATCGTACGATGACGATCTTTCCACGCACATCGATCCCCAGGCGCTCCAGCGCTTCGTAATCGGCCGGTAGTCCCAGGTTGGCATAAACCAACTCACCGGTGACATCACCGTCGATCGAGTAGGCGTTATAGGAAGGCAGCTGCTCTTCAACCATGCTCGTAACCGGATCACCGTCAACCGGATCCGCTTTGAGAGCGGCCCGAAAGGAGATGGGCTCGATCATCTCAACCAGGCGGTATTTCGGCGTGGGGAAATAAATATGAAACGTTTCTATATGCGCATCGTATCCCCAATCCCGGAAGAGCGACAGGATGAATTCGGCATTGTCTTTTCTGTAAGGCGAACCCAGGTGCTGGGGACGGGCGGCGAGTCTCTGCAGCCAGGTTCTCAGATTGTCCGCGCGCACGAGGGCGTCGAAACGTGATTCCAATCCATAATGGGTTTCCGCCTGCTGAACGGAATAGCCCTTTAAAGGTTTATCCTGGGCGAAAAGCCCGCCGGAAAAAACAAGAGAAAAGAGAGCGAAAAGAACGACATAGGATTTCAAGCGCATTTAAAGCTCCTTCGATATTGATGGGATGAAAAATACGTAAAAAAGATAGCGTATGCCGTAAGCACCCGCGTCGGCGGGTTATCACTGCGTGCGGCACGAACATACGGCATAACGGCTCACATGACGAACCATCCATACGCATTGCGGCGTATGCAAAGGCCGTCGGCTCCTAATGGATTACTGGCGGAGAGGATGGGATTCGAACCCATGGTACGGTTTCCCGCACACACGCTTTCCAAGCGTGCTCCTTAAGCCACTCGGACACCTCTCCGCTGGGCATGGGCCAAAAGAGGAAGTCTAACTTACCAAAAAAACCGTCTGAGGTCAATCAAACCCGATATCATCCCCCGTATTACTACCGCTTCGTATGGAAACGAAAGCCGACCCCAAGATCCGTCAGTCTGAACGATCACCGCCGTCGATAAGCAGAAGATCCTTCAGCATGGCGGCAGCCGTGGCACGAGGATCGGATTTCCCTCCGATTACCGTAACCGCGGACATGGTGTCGGTCCAGAACGCGATCCCCTTCTCCGTGTTATCCACTCCGAAGAGCGGATGATCTTTTTCGATCACACGGGGACGAACCTCCAGTTCAAGGCCTCCGGCATCACGGCATATCCGTCCCAACAGTTTGAGCTCATGCCCGGGAACACGCCCGGATCGGATCTGCTCATCGCTGAGTCCCGTAATACCCTCAACACGAATATCCTCCAGTTTGAGATCCGCCTCAAATATCACATTAGCCAACAGCAGGATTTTATAAGCGGTATCCCATCCTTCCACATCATTTCGAGGATCGGTTTCCGCTATTCCCCGCTCCTGGGCTTCCCGAAGGGCTTCTTCAAAGGCTCTTCCCTCTCTTACCTGAGTCAGGATATAATTTGTGGTCCCGTTCAGAATCCCCTCGACGCGCTCGATATCGGTTCCGGCGAGAGCCACCTCAGCTACATCCACGGTGGGAAGAGCCGCCGCCGTCGCACCGCTGATTCTGAGCTGCCGATGATGTTCCTTCGCCAACTTCATGAGACCGCTCCAATCAACAACCAGTGGGGCCTTGTTGGCGGTCACCACATGCCATCGTCTGTTTAAAGCGCCGCGGATATGGGTCAATCCCGGATCTCCGGAACCCGTGAAACCGGGAGTGCATTCGATCATGACACCCGGCGCTTGCCCGGACAGAACCGATTCAAATCCAAGTCCCGGATTCCATTCGAGTTCGCCCCCCGATCCTTCGTCAAATCCGGGAAAACGATCACATCCTCCGCGGCTTCTGAACACCGCCACAAGAACCGGGTCCAATCCGTATCGATTACGGCAAACATCCCGTTTCTCCCGCAACAGTTGATAAAACGCTTTCCCGACATTTCCGAAACCCATCAATACAATGTTTATGGTTTTCATTTTCGCCTTCCGGAAATGAATCGTAGCGGAGCCCGGGAAAATAGTAAAGATAAAAATCCGAGGCGTGAAGGGATTTAAGGGATCGTATGTGTATAATATAAACATCACCATAAAGCGGGACGCCGTAAGCACCCTGCCGAATTATGGAGGCAAACATGTCATCAACCGAAAAAATCCTGAATGCAACCATCAAGAGATGCCGCGAGCGCGATATCATCATTCCCACTTATGCGGAAATGATAGATCCGGAACTGATTCCGGCCGGGATCAAAAACGAGTTGAAGGGAATCGGTTTATGGGACCTCCATTCCCGTAATCTTTTTCGCATCACATGGAAAAATGACCCGATCGCTTATGGTGGAGGATTCGGAGGCGTTAATTTTCTTGAAATCCCCCCGGCGCTTTCAGGCGTCAAGACCCGCATCCTCATGCTGGTCGGAAAATATTTTCCGACCGGATCCCACAAGGTCGGAGCCACATTCGGCCCGCTGGTCGAAAAACTGGTCCGGGGAGAATTCGATCCCACTCGTCAGAAAGCTTTGTGGCCCTCGACGGGGAACTACTGTCGCGGCGGCGCTTATGATTCCCACCTCCTCGCCTGCCCAAGCATCGCCGTACTGCCCGAAGAGATGAGCCGGGAACGCTTCAACTGGCTTGAGAATATCGGGGCGGAGATCCACGCGACCCCGGGCTCGGAAAGCAACGTGCGCGAGGTTTATACAAAAAGCTTCGCATTGAAAGCCGAACGGCCGGAGGAGATCGTGATCCTCAATCAGTTCGATGAAATCGGCAACTCCGTATGGCACTACGCCTGCACCGGGCGCGCACTGGAGGAGGTCTATCAGCAAACGGAACGATCCGGATGCCGCTTGACGGGGATTTTCCTTACACAGGGCTCGGCCGGGACCCTCGGCAGCGCGGATTATCTTCGCGAAAGGTTCCCACGGATCAAGATCGGCGCCGGTGAAGCCCTGCAGTGTCCCACGCTTCTCTACAACGGTTACGGCGCCCACCGGATCGAGGGAATCGGCGACAAGCACGTGCCCTGGATACATAATCTGAAAAACATGGACATTACAGTCGGAATCGACGACGAGGCCTGCATGCGCCTGCTCCGTCTTTTTAACGAGCCGATCGGGCACGCCCATCTCACGGCACACGGAATAGACGAGGACTTCATCGAGCGGCTGGAACTGCTGGGGATATCCTCGATCGCCAACCTGATCGGATGCATTAAAATGGCGAAATACTACGAGATGAACGAAAAAGACTCCCTGTTGACCATCGCCACCGATTCCATGGAGCTTTACGGAACCCGGATTGAGGAGCTCAACCTCCAACGTGGCCCTTACAGCGATCTTCAGGCGGGAAAAGACTGGGAACACTGTCTCCAAGCCGCTTCCATCGAGCATATGCAGGAGATGAGCTACTGGGATAAAAAACGCATGCACAATTTAAAATACTTCACATGGGTGGAGCAGCTGGGTAAGGATCCCGATGAACTCGATCGTCAATGGTTTGACGAGGAATACTGGACGGCAAAATATCACGCCTACAAAGATTGGGATCGCCTCATCCGGGAATTCAACCGAAAAACCGGACTCCTTGATAAATTTGACGACCTCCCGACAGCATAAACGCTTGGATTACTTGCCGTAACGGGATTTATTTTCTCAATGAGGCCTTTGTGAAAATGGTTTCCGGGATGTTTGCTTCGAAATCGATGGAATCAAGCGTAAACTCCGTTCCCCTTCCCTGCTTGAGCGCATCCTTGAATATCACAAGATCGGCGACCCACCGGTTCTGAATCCTTTTAACACTTTTGACTTCAGTAGTTTTGAGGAGCTTTCCTCCCTTGGCAAAGCGTTCTTCCTTGAGTGCGAGATCCCTTTCTTTATCCACCCAGATTTTTCTCGATGCGTAGGATACATCGTCTTTAACCGCTTTCAAATCCAAGACCCAACATGATCGATCCAGGACCGTGTCTTCCCCCACGACCTTCGCCGAGTACAACCTATGCAGCAGCGGCTCTTCCATGAAATCTTCATAAGACAGATCCGATCCCATCACCGACTGCCGCAGCATATGCCCTGCGATCAGAATCGTTCGGTCCGTCGACGGGGAATAAGTCCACAGTTGATCGTCAAGTTTGAGCATCTTGGTTCCCCGCTCGCGGGCGGGTGCAAGATATTCCGTAAATGACTGCTCCGTACCCCGGACCCAGGATTTAGCCTCGACGGTCCGGCTGCTGCGTCTCCCATGGATGATCATCTTTCCGACGGAGATTCGGCTATCGGAAACCGTATTGGCATCCAACCGCCGGAGAATATCATCCCCGGATGGGATTTGCGCCGACAGAAGAGAAACCGTCAGAATCAGGATGACACCCGGGATTATTCTTTTCATGTCTCCAACTCCTTGATCAACTGTGCCGTCCGGCGACGGAAGATACCGATTCCGGATATGGATGTTCCGAGCACGGCGGCGGCCAGACCGGGGATAAAACCGATCACATAACTGGCGGGGGTCACGCGGGCTCGTATGATACCCGACATGATCATGGATGCATTCTGCATCATGGTGGTGATATTGATTCCCTTTGCTTGCAAATAATAAGAAAATCCCAATCCGAGCGCCGTTCCCAGAACCGATCCGACACAACCGACCATCAAGGACTCTGCGATCAGTGTCCGGTAAAGATGTCCCTTGGGCTCTCCGATGGCAAGTCGTAAGCCGATCTCTCCATATCTTCGGAGGCTGCCCATCAGACCTGCATTCCAAAGAACGATCGACATCACGATAACGAAGATCACAAGCGCCACGCCGGTAATGGAACCATACAGCTCCAGCATCTGTTCCAGTTCGTTTTGCTCATGCAGCGACACCATAATCGGGGCGAACTCATCATCCGTCCCCGAATAGCGCGCATTGAATATCGTGGCGCTCTCGGCGGTTTCCTCTCGCCGATATATGAAATCCCTGGCAAAACCCAGAATCTCACCGGCGGTATCCGGCATGTCCATAACCGTCTGGATATCTGAAATATCGGCAATCATGGCCCCGCGGTCCATGGCGGGAACCCCGAAACGGATCGTTCCCACGACCGAAAAATTCGCGGTTGTCATGCTTCCGTACATGGTGGATCCGACCAAAGTGGCGGTTTCTCCCAGCGCAAGGCCTAATTGCCTCGCAAACTCATCGCTGATCAAGATCTCGCCCGGATTTGCCGGAATCCTTCCCCGGATCAGGGCATCGTCCAGATTCAGCAGATCCGATTCGAAACTCGAATCATTCAGGAGGTCGACAGCCATTCCCATTACCGGACCCTGACTCCGGGTTTCTCCCCGCTCATCCGGAATGTCCAGCAATCCGCCGAAACGGATACGCGGTGTCCAGACATACTGCGGATAATCAGCCTTAAGCTGCCCCATCAGCTCTTCAATCCCAATATAGGCCAGGTCATTGGGAACCTGATCCTCCTCTTCGGCATAGGCACGCGACATGATCTTGACATGTCCTGTGCTGAACTTCGCGTTTCCCTCGATAATATCGGTTTCCGCGCCGTTGATATAGCAGAACATGAATACCGTCAGCATGACGCCGATCGTGGTCACCAGAATGGGCAGGAGGCTGCGAGACCGATCCCGCATAAGCCCTTTAAACAGGAATTTTATCATGTTGAGCTTCCTCTCAAAGCTTCCGTCGGTTTGAGCTTCGCGATACGACGGGTGGGGATATAACTAACGATCGTCGTCACCATTAAAACCAGGAGTGTCGTCCCGATCACCAGTCCTACGCCGAATACGGGAAATAATTTCTCTCCGATAGCCAATCCGAAAGAATCCACACCCTGGGGCATGGCCCACCCTTTCCTGGCGGCATATCCCAAAAGGGGTATTCCGTAAAGAGCGGCGACAAGAGCGGCCAAAACACCGTTCAACGCCCCCTCCATAGTGAACAGCTGAATAATGCGCAGGCGGGTGAATCCCAACGCCATGAGTGTTCCCATCTCTTTTTTCCGGCGAAATATGGACAGCACCTGGGTGTCGAAAATGGCCAACATCGCCAGCAGCAGAAGAACGATATACATGATGGATGACCCCACCGATTTCGATTGAATGATGGCGCGCACATCGGCCAGCAGGAATTCCAGATCCTTGAACTCCCAGCCCGCGGCTTCGGGAAGATCTTCCCGGTCCTGAGCCACCACGATGTAGCTGGCTTCTCCCTTCATTTCCGCCATATCCCGCAGCCTGTCCAACGGAATCCAGACCTGTCCCGAATCAATGCTTTGAACCGAGGTGGTCATGATCTGGACGATCTCCACGTCGACGGCATCGAAGGTGCCTCCTGCGTCCCGCCACTGCACGATGAAAGTGTCCCCGATCTCCAAACCGACGGATTTCGCCATACGGCCTCCGATCAGGGCGGGAACGGAATCTCCTTCTCGCTGCAGGAACCGGGAGGGCAGGGCGATCACATCCTGTTCAGGTGGGATTCCTTTCAGTAAAATGCTTCGCATTCGCCCATCGGGATAGATGGAGGCCTGAATCACCAAAACCGGAGCCGCCTCCCCTTGTTCCACCATCTCCCGGATAGCGTCGGGGACCGGAGCATGCGCATCGAGCAGCGAAAGCGGATCGAAGGGATCATACATTTCCTGCCAGTACTGACCGCCTGCATATTCCGATTGGATTTTTGACTGGGCCATCTGCTGGTTCATCCCCTCGATATACCCCTGAGTCCAGATGATCGCCACGAACGAAAAGGAAAGCACCACCACATTGAGCCAGGTTCGTATGCCGGCACCGAGCAGATTGCGCAGCGCCAGTTTCGGGATGATCATGATGTCTTCTCCCTCGTCGGCTCGGCATCGTACACTTCATCCCGGGCCACCTTGCCGTCATACAGGGTGATCTTCCGCCTCAGGTACTTGATGACCTTGTCATCGTGAGTCGCGAAAAGAAAAGTCGTCCCCAATTCCAGGTTGAGCTTCACCATCGTCCGAAGGATATTATGAGAGTTCTCCGCATCCAGATTCGCCGTGGGCTCATCGGCCAGAATCAACCGCGGTTTCTTGACTACGGCCCGGGCGATGGCCACGCGCTGGCTCTGTCCCCCGGAAAGCTGAGAGGGCTTGGATTTCGCCCGGTCCGCCAGGTGAACCCATTCCAGCGCCTGCATAACCTTGTCTTTCCGCTCGGATGCCGACAATCCCAGAAGCAGCAGCGGGAACTCAACGTTTTCAAACACGGTATACACCGGAAGCAGATTGAACGTCTGGAAGATAAACCCGATCTGCCGATTCCGGAGATCGGCCGCATCCTTGTGAGAAAGGTCTTCGATCTTCTCCCCCATCACTTGGGCACTGCCCTCCGTGGGAGCATCCAGGGATCCCAGGATATTGAGCAGCGTCGTTTTTCCCGAACCGCTCGGCCCCACGAATCCCGCGAATTCACCTGAAAGAAAGCTGAGGCTCACTTGGTCCAATGCCTTCAGCACGTGCTGTCCCATTGGATACGTCTTAACCAGTTGATCGGTCTTGATCAGATACGAATTTTCCATTCTTCCCTCATCTTGTTGAATATCATTCTTATCCATACGTTTATCCCATGCTATCATACAAGGATCAATGGTTGAAAACCACCATCAGCTGAATTCCCAGACCTTCAAAAACCGGCGCTCCGCTCTGATTGGCATAGAGTTCCAGCTGCCTGGGATTCCAGAACGCGATGAGATTTAAGATCCATCGGTCATAGGTGCGCTGCCACTGGAGAAAGCTGTAGAGGTCTTTCTCCTTCCAATCGTAGTAGAATATGGAGCTGATCGAATCAAATAGTCCCAGCGGATATCGGATCGATACGGCGGTCATGTTCAGGCCTTCCCCACTGCCGAACGCCGCTTGAGCATTCGAGAGGTGAAAAAATTCCCCCATGATATTCAACCCGTTCCCGATCCCCAGCGTGTAATCCAGCCCCGCATTTACGGCTCTCTGGTAGGGAAAAGGCAGCAGGTCGCTGTCGGCATGAGTCAGACTTCCTTCCACCCAGAAACCGACGATATAATCCCATTTCCCGTCAATGGCCACCCGGTTCTCGGGGACGGTCTCTTCAAACACCGGCATCATGGCGGAAGGAGGGGCGGAAACGACCAACCGGCGGTGATGTGCAGTAAGCGCAAGTTCTCCATGAAAAAGAGGGAACTGCCATCGTCCTCCGAACTCCGGAGCATCCTTTTGGGACGCATAAGCTTCCCAGCCTTTCGTGTCGTCGTTTCCGTAAAGGCCCCACAGCCAGAGATTCCCGTTATTGAGAAAATAATACCGGAAAAGAATCGCATAGACACCATCGGTTATCTGGAGCGGATCGCGCGGATCCAACCGGTCGAACCACATCAGCGGCCGCAGCATGGAGGCGGATCCGAAATTTATTTTCTGTAAACCCAGGCGAGCTTCGAAACGCGGCGAGGAATAACGGATCCAGGCACGGTACGGCTTGAAAATACCGCTGGTACGCACATTATCCCAGGCCCTGCATTCACCCGATCGGAATGTATTCAAGGAAAAATCCATATCCACAAGCTTGTCTTCGTCGACATCGACCGCCAGTGAAAATTCCGGGAGATAGCGAATTCCGAGCTGCGGCTTTGTCGTTTGCTTATTGTTCGCGGTAAACCATCCGGCAACCATTCCCTTCCATGACAAGCTCTGCGGAAAACCTGTCCGCGGCAGAAAAGACATCACGGTCAGCGATATGACAAGAAAACGCAGTCCCCTCCTCACTTATATTTCCTCTTTCCCACCTGTTTCACCAAGAATTCCATAAAAAAAGAAATGGATCAGCTCCTGGGTCAATTCGGGAAGTGAATCGTACATTCCCAAAAATGCTTCATCGGACATCCAAAGCGCCATCTGATTCAAGACGAATAAAATAAATTCGGGACTTATTTTAGGATTCATTTCCCCACGAACCTTGGCCTTAGCAAAATCGTCCAACACCATTTCAATGTTGGATTCGCTCCTTTTTTCGAGCATGACGGCGATCTCGGTACTCGGATTCCGGTATAATTCCCCCATGGATTCGAGATTGAATTCCTCAGCCTTTTCCATCTTCATGACGATGAGCTGTTTCATCTTTTCAGCAAACGTCGCATCGCCGTCCATGATATCCCGATAACGCTTTTCCATGCGATCCATCATTCCGGCAATCAAAAATTTCGCCAGATCCACTTTATTGGCGAAATATTTATAGAAGGTCATTTTGCTGACACCTGCCTGTCGGCAGATCTCTTCCACGGATACCCGCTGCAGTCCGTGGCGCTGCAGCAGAATTTCCGCCGCATCCACCAGCTGGACGAATTTTCGGCTGGGGGGCTGAGTCATTTTCTCCCAATTTTCTCGCATCAATATATTACTTAAAATGTACAATATTACGATTTATGTATAATATGATATATTCCGTAAGACATGTCAAGCATTTTCAGCATTCATAAAATTGAGTCAAAGGAAATTTCGATGAATATAATCGGAGTTTACGGCCGCGGCCGAATCATTTCTTTCTTTATTATCAGCGCGTGCCGTAATTAAACGCGGTTCGTTCTTCGTTTCGATCGGTTGCCGGCGGTGGTTCAGGGCTCAGGGTCGCTATTTCCGAGTACAACTCCGGAGTCATTTCGATTTCGAGAGCACGCAGCGATCCTTGCAGCTGAGAGCAACTGCGAGCACCGATTATGGGCGCGGTGACGGCCGGATGCGCGGCCGCCCACGCAACCGCCAGCCCCGCGGCTTCCAATCCGCGTTTTTTTGCCAGTTCCGCGAACGCTTCCGCCGCCGCATGCATCCATTCCGCCTTGTATCGGGTGGCATACATCTTGTTTTCAAGCAGGCGGCCCGATCGTGGAACCTCGGAAGCCGAATATTTTCCGGTCAGCAACCCCCCGCCCAGAGGACTGTAAGGAATGACCGCCAGGTTCTCCGAAAGTGCCAGTGGAAATATTTCCACCTCTGCCTGGCGCTTGACCAGATTGTACATGGGCTGCAGGCAAACAAACGCAGCCAGGTGATCCCGCTCGGATATTCCGAGAGCCTTGGCCGCCTGCCAAGCGGCGAGATTGCTGGCGCCGATATAGCGGATCTTGCCCTGATGCACCAGATCATCAAGAGCCCTGAGCGTCTCGTCCAATGGAGTGTCGTCATCGAAGCGGTGGATGAAATAGATATCGATATGGCCGGTGCCCAACCGTTTCAGGCTCGCTTCCACCGCGTTCATAATGTGCAGACGCGAAGCGCCGCGGGCATTGACATCGTCCCCCATGGGGAAATAGACTTTGCTGGTAATAACGACTTCATCCCTGCAGTCCCGGATCAAATCACCCAGGATCTCTTCAGCGCGGCCGTGCTGATACACATTGGCGCAGTCAAAAAAATTGATACCCTTTTCACGGCACAGCCTAAACATAGCGGCCGATTCATCCGCATCGGCGTCCCCGCCGAAGGACATGGTTCCGAAGCAGAGCTGCGATACCTTGACTCCCGTCTTTCCCAGATATGAATGTTTCATGGCTCCCTCATGGTGGTATGATCCAGGGTATGGCGGAGAGGGTGGGATTCGAACCCACGATCCTGATTGCTCAGAATAACGATTTTCGAGACCGTCGCCTTCAACCACTCGGCCACCTCTCCGTCTCGAACAAGATCCAAGCTTCATTCATCGCCTGGCCTTGAAAAAATCTTTTAAGATTTTACCGCATTCTTCGGCTCGAATTCCACCTCTGATTTCAATTTCATGATTCAAGGCCTTCCATGGAAACGTCATGATCGAACCGGCGGCACCGCTTTTCGGGTCATCCGCCCCATAGATCAATCTCCGGATCCGGGCCTGCTGCGCCGCACCCAGACACATGGCGCAAGGTTCGAGAGTAACATAAAGGTCGGCCCCCGGAAGCCGATAATTGCCGCTTAACAGACAGGCCTCGCGGATAGCCAATATCTCGGCATGCGCCGTGGGATCGTTCATACGGATGGACGCATTCGCTGCGCGGGAGAGGATCTCCTGCCCTCGCACCACGAGGGCGCCGATGGGAACCTCGTCCTCCGTAAGCACATTGCGGGCTTCCTCGATCGCCAAACCCATGAAGTAGTCGGCTTCTTTTTCCATATAAAAATCCTCATTCAATCGGAAAACAGTCTTATTATTATAATACCGGAGCCGCAGCCAAAGCACCACCCCGTTTTCCGATCACCCGGTCTTCAGCTGCTTTCTGGTGCCCAACGAAGTTCTATGTTATGATAAATGAAAACACACACCTTGTGAGGAGGACAATATGTCTAACGAGTTTCCCACAATAGATTTGAAATTGCCAAAAATCAAGCCCGGCATGGTCAAGCTGGGGATCACGGCGCTGGTCGTCATCATTGTATTGGCTGGATCATTCTATCAGATCGCCCCGGAGGAGATGGGCGTTATCCTTCGTTTCGGAAAGTTCGTCCGCACGACCAATCCCGGTCTCCATTTGAAACTCCCCTTCGGCGTGGAACAGCTGACCCGGGTTCCGGTTCAACGGCAGCTCAAGATGGAATTCGGCTTCCGAACCACGAGGCCCGGAATCCAATCCGAATACCGGGTTAGTTCTGAAACGATCCGGGAAGCGGTCATGCTTACCGGTGATCTCAATGTCGCGGTCGTCGAATGGATCGTCCAGTATAAGATCAAGGACCCTTACAATTATCTGTTCAAATTGAGGGATGCCGAAAGCACTTTTCGGTACATGAATGAAGCGATCGTCCGCAAGATCATCGGCGACAATTCCGTCGATGAAGTGATCACCGTCGGCCGATCCCGGATCGCCCTCGACGCCAAACAGGAGCTGCAGGAATTATGCGACCTTTATGAGATCGGCATCGAAGTCGCCCAACTCATCTTCCAGGATGTCAATCCCCCCGATCCCGTAAAACCTTCTTTTAATGAAGTCAACGAATCCCAACAGGAAAGAGAACGCAAGATCAACGAGGCCTGGTCGGAATACAATCAGGAAATCCCCAAAGCCGCGGGTGAAGCCGAACAGGTGCTCCGTGCCGCGGAAGGTTATGCCACGGAACGGGTAAACAACGCCGAAGGAGACGCTAACCGCTTTGAAGCGATCTATCGTGAGTATTCCCGGGCTCCCCTGGTCACCCGCAAGCGTCTTTACCTAGAAGCCGTCAACGAAGTCCTTCCTAAAATAAACAAGAAAATCATCTTCGACGAGAATCAGAAAAACATCCTTCCCTTACTCAATCTCGGAGAGGAGGTGAAAAAGTGAACAAACAGACAAAAACCGCAATGTTCGCCGTATTGGGCTTCATTGTTCTGATTTTAATGCTGGACATTTTCTTTATCGTATCCGAAACCAACCAGGTGATCATCACCCAGTTCGGAGAACCCATCGGAGATGCCGTCGTTAAGCCCGGTCTTCACATAAAGATTCCCTTCATCCAAAAAACAAACTATTTCGAGAAGCGCTGGTTGGAATGGAACGGCGATCCCAACCAGATCCCCACCGGAGACAAAAAATATATTTGGGTGGACACCTACGCCCGCTGGCGTATCAGCGATCCTCTGGTATTTTTTCAGCGCGTCCGGGACGAACGCGGCGCTCACTCCCGCCTGGACGATATCGTCGATGGGGAAACACGAAACGCCGTGGCTAACAATTATCTCATCGAGATCGTCCGTTCGAGCAACCGCGAATTCGAAGTCACCGAGGAGACCGTCCTGATCGAAAATCCGGATGAGATTACCGAGATCTCATTGGGACGCGCCCAGATCGAACGAACCATCCTGGAAAAAGCGTCCGAAATTGCGCCTGAATTCGGGGTTGAACTCAAAGACGTGAAGATCAAACGGGTCAATTATGTCGATGAAGTCCAGCAAAAAGTTTTCGACCGGATGATCGCAGAGCGCCAGCGCATCGCCGCCAAATACCGCTCGGAAGGAGATGGGAAAAGCGCCGAGATCAGAGGACAAAAGGAACGGGAGTTGAAGCGGATCCAGTCCGAGGCCTACCGCAAGGCCCAGGAGATCAAAGGAAAATCCGATGCTGAAGCCACCCGTATTTACGCCAATGCCTACAACCGTGATCCTGAATTCTATCAATTCATGAAAACACTGGAAGTCTACCGCACAACGCTGGACAAAGATACCTGGCTGCTGCTGTCGACCGACATGGAATTTCTGAAATACTTGAAAAGCACAAGAAAATAGCGACATCTCGGCTGGAAGGAATCCATAACGGGTTCCTTCCGGCTTGCTTCAAATTTTATTTTAAGTCGATCGCGGAGTTTCATTCCTCTGCAGACAGATAATCCTGGATGCTGGCCCGGTTGGGGAAAAGAGCGGCCGTCCCGCCCGTATGCAGGAACACCACCCGATCCGTAGGCCTGAAGGCGCCTTTTCGAATGAGATCGATGAGCGCCACCACGGCTTTCCCGGTGTAAACCGGATCGATGAAGATGCCTTCCGTTTCCGCGACCAATCGCAAAGCGCGAGCGACATCCCGATTGACGACGCCGTACCCTTCGGCCAGGTATTCATCGTAAACCCGAATCATCTCTTTCTTTCGTACATCCAGCTTGATGTCCAGAACGCCGGAGGTGTCTTTGACGATGGACGCTATCAAATCTTCGAAGCTCTCCTTCTCATCGGATACACTGATTCCAAGAATTTTTGTTTTTCCTTCCAAAGCTTCCGCTCCCACGATCAAACCCGCCTGGGTCCCTCCGGATCCGGAGGCCAGCAGAACATAATCCGGACAAAATCCCAGAGATCCCGCCTGCTCATACATTTCGGCATAAGCTTCGGCATAGGCGACGGCACCCAGGGGCTGCGTCATGGACCCTCCTACCAAGGAACCGCCGATGGGAGCGATATACGGACGTCGCCCCTTGCGGACCTGCTCGGCTGAGATCTCCTCGATTGTCTTCTGAGCGGCCTCGAAGCTTACGACTTTCCCTTTTTCCGCATCCTCGATCCGGATCTCGGCGTCAAGAATAAAATCCAACAGGATATTACCGTCATATTCTGCAGGAAGGTCATACGTTTTGAAAAGCACCAAGATCGGCGACAAGCCGAATTTCCGCGCCGCCGCGGCGGTTTGCAAGCACCAATTCGACTGCAAACCGGCCCAGGTGATGACGACATCGCAATCCCGCCGCAGCACATCCTGAATGATGAACTCCAGTTTACGCGATTTATTCCCTCCGAAAGCCAGGCCCGTCATGTCTTCCCGCTTGATATAGATTTGCGGACCGCCGAGAGCACGGGACAGCGCGCTCAGATGATAAAAAGGAGTGGGTGTCCGGATCAAACCCGCCTTGGGAAATTTACGGATTTTTTTCTGTAATCGGAATATGGCTTGATCGTTCATGATGGCTCCTTTTTCTCTTCCTTATAACAGAAAAGAAGTTGAAAAGGGAAGCTTCAGCGCTTCCCGAGTCGAAATCCCCGCCAGGCCCGCCCCCATTCCGCCGTCCTCATACGCATCCAGCGATGAAGGCCGTCACCGTACGCGTAAATAATCGGGATGACGACCAGGATGAAAAGGGTGGAGCTGGTCAAGCCTCCCACGGCCGACAGCGCCAGTGTCGACCAGATCTGCCGCTTCCCTTCTTCGAAAGGGATGAGGATAAGGGGAAGCATTCCCAGCACCGTCGTGCCCGTTGTGAGCAGGATGGGACGGATTCGCTCCTGTGTTCCCTCCAGCACGGCCTCCAACAGTGGGAGCCCCTGCTTTCTCTTCAGGTTGATGTGATCGACCAGCAGGATGGAATTATTAACGACGATCCCCCCCAGGAGGATAACCCCGATGTAAGCGGAGGAATCGAAAGGATAATCCGCGATCACGAAAGCGATAAAAACCCCGATCAAGGCCAGCGGAACCGCCAACAGGATAAAAGACGGCTGTATCAAAGATTCATAGAGCGAAGCCAGAATCATAAATATCAGTACGAGTGAGAAAATGATGGCGAAACGGATCTGCCCTTTTTCTTCAGTGGTCATGAAACGGTCGGTTTCCAGGGTTGCGGAAAAACCGGGAGGAAGCCGCAGCCGGGAGAAAACCGCTTTGCGGTACTTTTGCGATGCTTTGGAAGGACCCCGGAATTCCCACATCACCGTCTGCTGGAACTGCTGATCTTCCCGGTCGATGGATCCGGCGATCGGTTTTTCTTCCAGTCTTGCTATCTCATTCAATCTCAGGTACTCCCCGGCCCGGGTGCGGATCAGGGATTCCTGAATCCTTTTCAGGTCCATCTCTTCTGCCTCCGGGAATTTGATGCTGATATCGATCTCTTTTCCCTGTATCCTCCCTTTCAAGGGGATATCCACATTACCTGCGATCATGGACTGCAGATGGAAATACAAGTATTGAGGATCTACATCAAACTTTTTAAGGGCTTCCTGGTTAATTTTCAGAATATATTCGAAAGAATCCAACCTCCACCAGCTGAACCGGCTGGAAACGACCTTGACTTCCTTGATCCGGGGGTTTCGTACCAGACTCCGTTCCAGACTGGAGGTTATTTCCTTCAGCTTTTTCAGGTTGTATCCATAGAATTTTATCTGAGAATCGTAGAAGGTTCCGGAACCGAAGCCGGATGAATAGCCCTGCGGATCGAAGCCATAGATCCCCACACTGATGCCCGCGAAGTTCGTCGCCAGCTGGATCAATTCTTCCTTCAACAGATAAGGCCTATAGGAAGCCTCTATTTTGGCGGGAAAAGTAATAATCAGGGCTCCTCTTTCGGCGTCTATCGAGGTATTGACCTCCAGTTCATAATCCTGGCTTATAATCTTCTGTTCGAACTTTTTGATGACCTCATCGGTCCGCCTCAGCTCCGTGCCTGGCGGCATACCGACGCTTACGATCAGCCTTTCCTTGGAATACCATCGAAAAAACTCTCCCATAGTAACTTCCGACCGGAACCATTTGTAGCTGCCGATGAATATCATTGCCATCACCAGGATGAATTCGAGAGGATGGCGCAGAAAAAACGACAAAATCCGCTTGAAACCGTACCTGGATTCCGTTTTTTTAACTTTGGCCCTTATAAGCGTCAATCGGACGCTCAATGCCGGGATCAGTGAAAAAGACACCAAAAGCGAAGCCGCCAGGGCCGAAGAGATGACGACGGCCAGGGGGAGATAAAAGATCTTCAATCGACCTTGAAAATAGGCGAAGGAAAAGAAAACACTCATGGTCGTCAGAGTCGCCGCCAACACCGGGAGGAACACTTCATGGGCCCCCACAACAGCAGCCCGAATAGCCGGCATTCCGCTTTCCCGGTTTCGCAGCACGTTCTCGAAGACCACGATGGAATTGTCGACGAATAAACCGAATCCAAGCGCCAGCCCTCCCAGAGTAAACATATTCAAAGAAATCTTAAAAAAATAAATCAGGTTGAATGTTATGAGAACGGAGAAAGCGACGGATGACAGCACCAGAAGTGAAGGCCTAATGCTTTTAAGGACCAGAAGAACCAGGAGAAAGATCACACTGAATATGATGGCGACCAGTAGATAGAGCTGTTTTAGATTTTTTCGGATCTCTTTGCTCTCGTCATCGACGGTTCTCAGGGTCAGGTCTTCGGGAAGTTCACGCATAACACCTTCAAGGCGGGCTTTTACTGTTTTGGCCACCTTGAGAGTGCTCACACCTTTTTCTTTCTTAACGGTCAGGCGGATGGTCGGTTGGCCGTTGATTCGGTTGATATAGTCCGTCTCGCCGTAATCCCGAGAGATTTCGGCAATATCTTTCAGCTTGATGGGATTGGCGCCGGAATGGAAGATAACGGTTTCGCTGAGTTCGGGGACGCCGGAAACGGCGTTGTGCACCTTGAAGATAAATTCATCGCTCCCTTTCCTCACCTTGCCCGCCGGATAGGTCCGGAGCCGCGCCCGGAGCCTAAAATAAACCTGATAGGGATGTATATTCAGGCTCTTGATCCGTCCCCGATCGAGTTCTACCTTGATGACCGGGTCCGCCCCCCCGGAAACCATTACGGCGGCCACACCCTTGACTGATCCCACCGCAGCTTCGATCCTGTCTTTCAACATCTCGCGCAGCCGCTGCAGCGAATAATCACCGGAGATAGTATAGCTCAGGAATGGAGCCACCCTAAAATCTTCAGGAACGAAAGGACGGATCACGGGCCGGAGCCGATAGGGCAGAATCGATTTCAGACCGGATATTTTCTCACGGAGCGCCAAATGAGCGAATTCCATATTGGTTTTGGGGTCAAACTCGAGAGTGATCCGAGAAATCCCGATTTTGGATTCCGAAGAGATCTTGCGCACCCCCTTGATCCCCGATGCGACTTCTTCAAGCGGCGCCGTTACTTGAGCCTGTACGATTTCTGGTGGAACTCCGGACCAGATCGTTTCCACATCCAGTTGAGGATACTCCTCTTCGGGGGCCAGTTCCAGAGGGATATTGAGAAAGGAATACGCTCCCAACACGGCCAAGGCCAGAAAGAACATCGCCGTCGCGATGGGGCGCTCGATAAATAGCTTCATGACCTTTTGTTTTCGAAGATTTCATAGACAAGGGGAATCAGGATAAGCGTCAGAAATGTCGCCAGCAGCAACCCTCCGATGACGCCGATCGCCAGCGGCTGTTGAAGCTCCGCTCCCTTGCCTATCCCCAGCGACATCGGGAGAAGGCCCAGGATGGTCGTCACGGTCGTCATCAGGATCGGCCGCAGGCGCACACGGCTGGCCTCCATGATGGCCTCGCGGCATGCCATGCCCTTTCTGCTTCGGAGCTTATTGGTGTAATCGACTTTGACGATCGCATCGTTCACCACAATGCCGGCCAGCACCACCATTCCGATGATGGATATGACATTGAGCGTCTGTCCCGTAATCAACAGCGCCCAGATCGCTCCGGTCAGTCCCATGGGAAGAGTCAAGAGAATCAGAAGCGGGTGCCGCAGGGATTCGAACTGAGCGGCCATGATCATATAAACCAGCAGAACAGCCAGGGAAAAAGCAAAGATCAAGCTTCGGAAAGATTTCCCCATCTCTTCCTGTTCTCCGCTGAATACCACGCGGGTGTTTGCGGGAAGCTTGAGGGACGCTATCGCCTCCCTGATCGATGGCGCCGCCTGACTGATTTTTATCCCGTCCAGGTTGGCGCTGACCAGTACCTCCCGCTGCTGGTTTTCCCGGCGGATCTCCTTGGGACCGGTGGCGATTTCATAGGTCACCAACTCTCTCAGAGGAACCGCGCCGCCATGATAAGGAAGTTTTTCATCAAGGATGGACTCGATGTTGTCCCGGGTCTTTTCATCCAACCTTACCAGAATATCGGTTTTCTTTTCCAACTCACGGAACTGCGTCGCCACGATCCCGCGGACGGCATTGACCATAAAATCTCCGATCTCAGCCGGAGCGATATCATATCTTTCCAACGCCGGTTTGCTTATCTTGACCAGAAACTCCGGTTTTCCCTCCCCGACATTGGTGGTGATATCCGTCAAACCGGGAACCGTCTTTAAAACCTCCGTGAGATCTTCAGCCAACAAACTCAGCTGCTCCAGATCATCCCCTTTGATCTTCAAGCCCACTTCCGCCGCGGCAAATGTCAAAAATTCCGTAAGAGTGGACTGTTCGCGCAGCAATGAAAAGCTCACCTCGGGAAAGGCTCGCATAAACCTTCGCAGTCCATCGCTTACGTGCTCCAGCCTTGATGCATCATGGACTTCCACGAAAATCTTTGCGGAATTCAAAGAGACGTCGGGATTGAGTCCCTCCATACCGCTTACGACGCCGATTTGGGAAAAACTCGTCTTTACGCCGGGACGCCGCTGCAGCCAGCCTTCGATCACAGCAACCATCTCTACGGTCTGGTCCAATGAATAATCGATGGGCGTTTTCATGTTCATCTCGAAAGAAACGGCTTCCGGTTTGGGCATCAACTCCCGCGGTATCAACCCGGCCGCCAGCAGTGTCACGACCATAAAAAAAACGGATCCGGCGAGTACCCGTCCCTTATGATCCAAGCTCCAGAGCAAAACCCGGTGATAGCGTGATGAAAAAGCCAGATAAATCGTGTTATACGCCTTGAAGCTTATCTTGACCAGGGGGCGTACCGGAATGCTCAAGTAATATACCAGCAGAAGGAATATCTGCCCCATGAATGAAACGATTGCGCCCGCCAACCATAGAATCCCCTTGACAATCGCATAAAACAGACGACGCACAACATGATACGGCTTTTGCCAGCCGGAGACACGAGCGGTTTTACGCTTAGGTAAAACCTCCCGCTCGAGCACCCTTTCACCAGAGGCCCCAAAGCTTCGGGACGCCAGCATGGGAAGCAGCGTCAGTGAGACGACGAGAGAAGAAAGGAGCGCGAAGGTTACCGTCAAAGCCTGATCCTTGAACAACTGGCCCGCCACGCCGTGTACATAGATGACCGGCAGGAAAACCGAGATGGTCGTAAACGTGGAAGCCGTCACAGCCATGCCCACTTCGCGCGTTCCCGCTGAAGCCGCCCTCGAAAGCGATTTTCCCAGGCTTCGATGGCGAAAAATACTCTCGGAAACCACGATGGAATTGTCCACCAGCATACCGACGCCGAGAGCCAGCCCTCCCAACGACATAAGGTTGAGCGTAACCCCCCGGAAGAAGATCAGATTAAAGGTGGCGACCACGGATATGGGGATCACGGCGGCGATGATCATGGGTGTTTTTGCATCCTGGAGAAAGAGGAACAGCACCAGGAAAGCCAACATCCCGCCTAAAACCAGGGACAGAAGCACGGAGGTTATCGCATTCTCGATGTATTTCGCTTGTTCCGATACCACTATGAGCGAAATGTTCGGATCTTCGGCTTTCAGCTCCTTCAGGACCTCCCGTACTTTGCGGCTGACCTTAACCGTATTGGCTCCGGATTCCTTGCGCACTAAAATTCCGACGCTCTCGGCTCCGTTCAGCCGGGTGATCCCTTTACGCTCTTTAATCGAATCCCGGACACGGGCGACATCCTTCAAGCGGATCACGCCGCCGCCGGATGTGGTTTTCAGCGTGATCTCTTCGATTTCTTTGATCTCTTCGAATTCGCCCACAATCCGCAGCGCATATTTAAAGCGGCCCTTGCGAATAGTCCCTCCCTGAAGGCTACGGTTAAAGGCATCGATACGCCGTGATACTTCTTCGATGGTAATGGAGTAAAGAGCCAGCCGTTGAGGGTCTATTTCTACATGAATTTCCCGTTCCACGCCGCCCGCGACCTCGGCGGAGCCTATCCCTTCGATCTGCTCAAGCCGCGGTTTTAGCAGATCCTCCGCATATTCCTTAAGTTCCAGTAGCGTTCTTTCTCCGGAAATGGAAAGCACCATTACCGGCCGGCTTTGCGGATCGAGCGGGATCAGGGTGGGTTCTTCGACCTCCTCCGGGAGCAGAACGCCGTCCAATTTTTCGCGGGCGTGGAGCATGGCGAAATCCATGTCCGTTCCCCATGTAAACTCCAGGGTCATATACGAAACGTCTTCCTTGGAAACGGACTCGACCCGGCGCAGACCCGGGATCCTGGAAACAGCAGCCTCGAGCGGAACCGTAACCAAGGTTTCGATTTCTTCGGGGGCGACTCCGTCATACTGGGTTACGACCGAAAGCCTGGGATAGCTGATGTTCGGCAGCAGATCCACGCTCAGCTCACGCAGCGAAACCGCGCCGAGCAGCAGAACCGCCAGAAAAATCATTAAAGTCGTCACCGGTCTCTTGATCGAAAGGTCGGTGATCTTCATGATTTCCTAGTCGGCCTCCCCTGCACATCCCCGGATGAGGAGAATCGGCTGTCTCTATGGATAGACGATTCTAGAGGGGAAATATTCTCCCTCATTCGATCAAACTCTCAATCCCCCCGATTCGTTTCCTCAAATGTCATTCAGCGCGCGCATCGCCAGCTCTCGCGGCTCGATCGACCGTCTTCCGGTCCCGCTTTCACCCCCCTCCAGGCAGACTATTTTATCTTCACTTCCCAGATCTTGGCGGTCTTGTCATCACCGGCCGTCACGATATAATGACCGCTGGGACTGAAGCGGGCGGCCCGAACCGGTGAAGAAGAATGCTGAATTTTAAGGATCCGCTCTCCGGTGCCGACATCCCAAATAGTGACGGCGCCGACATTGTTCCCGGTAACGATGTACTTGCCGTTCGGATGGAACGCAGCGGTAAAAAACGCATTCCTATCAAGGGTCTTGACCTGTCGACCGCTTTTCACTTCCCAGATGCGGGCGGTATTGTCTGCTCCCGCTGAAACCAGATACCTGCCGTTTCGGCTGAAATTCACGGTAAAAACCTTTCGCGTGTGACCACGAAATCCCCTGATTTTTCTTCCATCAGCCGCATTCCACAGAGCGACTTCTCCTCCATCACTGGCCGTGGCGAACTGCTTTCCATCCGGACTGAATACGGCGGAATGAACCGGACCGTTTCCACCTTTGACTGTAAGCAGGAGCTTTCCGTTTCCAACCTGCCACTTCCTGACGGTTCCATCTTTGCTCGAAGTCAGAATATTGGTTCCCTTCGGACAGTAGCTGATAGATGTGATGTCTTTGGCATGTCCGGAGAACGACTGAATCGGTTTTCCGGTGGAAAGATCCCATGTCCGAGCCGCACGGGCCGCCGCAACCGCAAGCCTGCGGCCGCCGGGACCGAAATCCGCATCGAATACATTCGGGGATGACTGCACCCTTATGGTCTGAACATGTTTCCCTCCGGGAATCATCCAAGTCCGAGCGGTTTTGTCCTCTGCTGCCGTAACCACATACCGGCTGTCCCGGCTGAAACGGATGGAATGCACTTTTCGGGTATGGCCGCTCAAGGTGGATCGTAATCGGTGTTCGATCTTTCGTGCGATTCCCGCCCCGGATCCGCCGGTGATCTTCGCCGTGGTCCAAACCGCCCAATCCTTGTCAGCCGTATTGCCTGCTCCTACGGCGATATAGATCGTCCCCTTCTTCCCCGCGACATCAGACAGATCACATTCACGGCGATCGATTTTCCCATCGTATTTCGCTTCGATCATACACAGAGAATTCCCATATTTTGGATGAAGCCCCCCGCGCAGAGCGCGCATCCGGGTATTAAGGACCTGCGGATCGCCTCCCGTAAAATTCACGGAAAAGGTAACGCCGTCCGAACCCTTCGCTCCCTGCATAAAGCCCCCCTCGATCACCAGTTTGGCACCTTGAGCGGGGATAGTGATATCCTTGATTTCACCGATAATATATCCCGATTTTTCCCACTGCGGGTGGGTGAACAATACGCGTGGATAGGTTTTCCCGTCTTCCAGAACCGCTTTCTTTTCATATTTCGCCGTTCCCGCGTTTTCACCGCCGACGCCGAAAGTTACGGACATTCCGGAGTGGTTTTGCCATCCGGCCCGCGCCGCCAGCTCAATCAAGTCTATTTCCTGAGAATAAAGCATGAAATTTCCCATTAAAAGGAACATCAAGCCTATTGTCCATTTGATTCTACTCATGATTTCCTCCTTGTTTATGTAGACTATATTAAATTTTTCATCCACCCGGTGCAACCGGAAAATCCGGTCGGGATTGATCATGTCCCGCTTGAATCGCCCCAGCCGAAAACTCAAAGCGGAAAATGGCTGATCCTCATGAGGGATTCGTGATAAAATAACTGTGAAATAATCCAAGGAGCCTCAGCATGCCTCTAATCGAAGTTCATCTTCTGGAAGGTCGATCCGACGATCAGAAAAAAGCTCTTTTGAAAGCGATCACCCAAGCCGTTCATGAATCGATCGGAGCTCCCCTGCCATCCATCCGCGTGTGGCTGCAGGAAATGCCGCCTACCGAATACATGGTGGCCGGAGAATTGTACGCCGATCGCAAAACATGATCAAAATTCAGGTGGAGAGAAAATCCCCATGAAGGCATCCGGGGATCGGCGCTCCCGCCCGGCTCAATCGATAACGGTCACGCGGGCATCGTGGGCCAGAGTGAAGTGTCCTTCCACGATCACCGGTTCCCCCTCCTCGATATTGCCGATGACCTCGGCAAACTCTTCATTTTCAAGCCCGACTTCGATATATTCCCATTTCGCCAGACCGTCCCGTGCTACAAAAACCAATTTTTTTCCACTTCGGTTCAGGATCGCCGACTGAGGAATCAGGAGGAGTCCGGGATGGATTTCAGCGGCGATTTCGACTTCGGCATGCATTCCGGGTTTGATCGATTCTTCGGGATTATCGACGGTGATGACGACCTTACAGGTCTTGTCCTCCGGATCGACCACGGGACTGACGGCATCCACCTTTCCCTGAAAGATCTTCCCGGGATAAGCGCTGAATTTCAACGTCACCTCGCGCCCCGCCTTGATCTTTCCGATCTCACTTTCCAACACCCGGGCATGAACCAATATACGGCTTATATTCACCAGGGTCAGCAGCTCCTGACCGACGGTAACATGTTCCCCGGGGGATACTCTGATGTCAAAAACGATCCCCGGAAACGGAGCCCGAATCCTGGTTTTTTCCAGCTCCAACCGCGCTTTTTTAACGCCGATCTCGGCCTGCGTCAACCCCTTGGCCGCGGCCATCACCTCATCTTTTTTTTCACCTGATTCAATCAGCATCAGTTCATAAGCGGATTGAGATTCCTCATATTTCTCCCGCGAGATCAATCCCTTTTCATAGAGCTCCTTCACCCGGGTGAATTCCTTTTCCATTCCTGCGATCTTTTCCCTATCCGCTTCGGATATTCCTCCGGAAGACGCATTGAATCGTTTCTCCAACAGCAGTTCCGAGAACACCTTGAGCCGGGAAGCCTCGGCATTTTCCAGATTCAATCGATATTCCGCATCATCCAGTTCGACTAGAGTTTGATCTTTTCGGACATGCCGTCCTTCATCGATCCCGAAAGGCTTGACGATCCCGGCGACTTCCGCCTTCATCACGATATGCCGATTGGTGATCGCTTCACCGGGCGATCTCAGTTTGATGACCAGGTTCCCTCTCCGCACAGGTTCGGTTTTTACCGGGAGCGCTGTTTCTTCGACCGCCGCCACGGAACCCGCATCAGGTCCATCCCCCTCGACCGCTGCGTCCCGCCGATGAATAAAAGCGATGTATACACCGGCACTCAATATGATAACAGCCAAAACCACGGTCAAAAGCCGCTTGGAAAACGACATGTCGCGCCTCTCATGATCCGCTTTTCTAAATGCTTTCCTTTATTATACATAAACGACATCGAAAGCACATTGGTTTTCTCACTCCCTAAACTTCACAAAGCGGCTGATCGTTCCGTTTTCACCGGAGAAAAGTCTCCTGCGTCATTTTAGAAATACCCCCTACGGCCTCGTTAACGGCAATTGATCTGCCGCATATTCCGCATTCGTAACCTGATCCTCAACGAACCGGTTTCAGTTCCAGACCATGCCCACGGGGATAATGCTCCGAGATGCTGACAGGAAGTTTCCCGGAAACTCCGATTTCCCCAAAAAGAGCGCGCACAGCGGCGGCCTGAGAATCCCGGGCAAAACGATAGGAGCAAAGATAAGCTTCGACCTCCGGAAAATCCCTCACAAAGTAAGGGCTGCCGAAAGAAACCACCACCACGGGTTTTTCGGAAGCGGCCAGATCTTTCACCAATTTCAGCTGTCGCGGTTCTAATCCGATGCTTCCTTTCCAGGACCGAAGACGTGAAAACAAAGCAATCACGATCTCATCCGATTGAGATGCTTTCTTGCGGGCTTGCCGCATGAATTCCTGACCGGTGTAAGCATCGGCGTAAAATGCCATGCTCGGAGCACAGCGTTTCGAAAATTCGCGGACAAAAGCCCGGCCCGCATAAAAATCTCCGGGATCACTGCTTAATGCAAAGAGCGCGACCTTGCCGTCTTTTACGGCGAGGGGCAGTATTCCGTCATCATTTTTAACCAGCGTGAGCGAACGCTCGAAAAGCTGCCGAGCCGACTGCAGGTATCCGGAATTCGCGATGCTTCTGGGCAGGGCACCGATATCCACCTCCCGGTTCTTGTGCAGCCCCAATCCGGCTTTGACTTCCAGGATGCGGCGCACCGAATCATCGATCCTGCTTTGCGAAACCGCTCCCGATCGTACGGCCTCCGCCAGCGTCCGAACCACCTCTTCCGGTTCAGGGGATATCAGGATGATGTCCACGCCCGCTTTCACCGCCATCAACGCCGCTTCGGAAGCGGTGTAAAGCGTGGTGATCCCTCCCATGTCCATGGCATCGGTCACAATCAGGCCCTGAAACCCTAAATCTTTTCGAAGCAGGTCGGTCATGACCGGACGTGAAAGCGTAGCGGGCATTTTCGGGGTGGGATCCAACGCGGGAAGATGGAGATGAGCGGTCATGACGGCTCGTACGCCGGCTGAGATCACGGCCCTGAAAGGAAAGAGTTCGACCTGTTCTAGGTGTTCACGATCTCCGGACACGGTCGGGAGAACGCTGTGCGAATCCTGGGCGGTGTCTCCGTGACCCGGAAAATGTTTGGCTGTCGCAATCAGTCCGTTCTCCTGACATCCCTTTATAAACGCATTCGCCAACCGGCTGACCTCCCACGGGTTTTCTCCCAGGGATCGAACGTTGATAATGGGATTATCGGGATTGATATTGACATCCACGACCGGTGCATAGGTCATATGGATCCCCACCGCCCTTGCTTCCAGAGCGGTTATCATGCCCATGCGATACGCCGCATCTTCAGATCTGGTTGCCCCCAAAGACATCAGCGGCGGGAACAGGGTTGCGCCTTCGATCTGATTGCCCAGTCCGCGCTCAAGATCGGAAGCGATCAGAAGCGGAACGGATGCGGACCGCTGCAAACTGTTCGTCAAATGCGCCGTGGCATAGATGTCGCCTCCGAAGAGAATGAATCCCCCTACCTTTTGTTTGAGGATCAGGTCCCGCAGCCGGGCCCGTTGATCACTGGCTCCGTTTAAGAAATGCCCGGAAAATCGGCAGCAGACCATCTGGCCCACTTTCTCTTCCAATGTCATGCGTTTCAGGGTTTTCCGCACCCAGCGCTTTCCCGATGCATCCGGATCGAGCGGAACCTTGAATCCCGTCGAATGCCCGAGAACCGCCACCCATATCAATAGCCATAAGAAAAGCCTTTTTATTCTGGCCATGACCGCCTTCCTTTCCCGGTATTTTTTCCGGAATTTTTATTTTCGGTCTCTCCGGGCGGAACGACACCGGCCCCTGTTCAAATCCGGAGACATATATTTAACATGATCCGGCCGTCGGGATCACTGTACGAGAGCACGCAGGATAAACAAAAAAGAGAACAGATAGATCAACCAATGTACGCTCTTCCCTTTTCCGGAAACGGACTTCAATAAAGCGTAAGAGATGAAGCCGAAAGCGATGCCTTCGGTGATGCTGGCGGAAAGCGGCATCATCACGATCGTCAGAAAAGCCGGTATCCCTTCCGTTCCATCTTTCCAGTCGATGCGGGCCACCCCTCTCATCATCAGGAATCCGACCAGGATAAGCGGGGGCGCCACCACCGGCCGCAGGATTAGATCTCCGACCGCATATTCCCCGCCGATCATCTCCGCCAACGGGCTGAAAAACAGTGCGATGAGAAACAAAAAAGAAGTGGAGATATTCGCCAACCCGGTTCGAGCACCATGCTCCACTCCGGCGGCGCTTTCCACATAACTGGTCACCGTCGAGGTACCCAAAAGCGCCCCTCCGACCGTGCCCAAGGCGTCGGCGAGCATGGCACGGTTAGATCTCGGCAGCCTGCCGTTTCTTAGAAATCCGGCCTGATCGCTGACTCCGATCAAGGTTCCCATGGTGTCGAAGAGATCGAGAAAGAAAAAGACGAATATGACTGAAAAGAGGCCGGAATTCAATGCGCCCGAAATATCCAGTTTTAAAAACGTCGGCGCTACGCTGGGGGGCGCCGCCACCAATCCATGGTACCGCACGACACCCAGGGGAAGTCCCGCCAGCGCCGTGGCCAGGATTCCCAGCAGGATCGCTCCACGCACCTTCAAAACGACCAGAACCGCCGTCAGAGCGACTCCGCCCAGCACCAGCAGCACTGGCTTGCTGGTCAGCTCGCCCATCCCGACCAGGGTTCCCGGATTATCCACGACGATCCCTCCGTATTGGAGACCGATGAGCGCAATCAACATTCCGATCCCTACGGAAATCGCATGTTTGATCGAATCCGGGACCGCAGCCACAAGTTTGCCCCATAAACCGAGGCAGGCCAGGATGATGAAAATCGACCCGGAGATGAATACCGCTCCCAGGGCGACCGGCCATGAATACCCCATGACGCCACAGACCGTGACCGCAAAGAATACGTTGTGCCCCATCGCCGGGGCAAGGGCGATGGGATAGCGGGCGATCAATCCCATAAGCAGTGTCGCCAAGGCGGAGGAGACGCAAGTAGCGAACATCACCGCTCCTTTATCCATCCCGGCAGCCGCCAGGATGGCGGGCTGGACAAAAATGATGTAGGACATGGTCATAAAGGTGGTCGTTCCGCCCAACAACTCCGTTCGAACGGTCGTTTGGTTTTTTTCAAGCTTGAAGATACGGTTAAGCCGATCCTTCACGCGTCTCCCCTATTTTTCGTACCGTATGAGCGAAAACATCTCTACGTCCGGATAAACTTTGCGGATAGCATCCACTCCGTTTAAAAATCCCAGTTCCACCAGCGCCGCGAATCCGACAACCTCTCCGCCCAACTTTCGGACTAATTCTATGGCGCTGATCGAAGAGGACCCGGTTGCGATCAAATCATCGATGATGCAAACTTTTTGTCCCGGACGAATGGAATCCCGATGCATTTCAAAATATTCCACCGCATATTCGTTGGGAGCTTTCACGCATAAGGTGCTGCGCGGCAGTTTGCCTTTTTTCCGGATCAAGGTCAATCCCAGCCCCAGCCGCACCGCGGCCGGAGCTCCGAAAAGAAATCCGCGCGATTCGATGCCGGCAACAATCTCCGCACCTTGTTTCTCGGACCAGGCGGAGATCTGCTCGGTCACGAATCTGAAGGCTTCCGCATCTTCGAGCACAGGAGTGATATCCTTGAATCCGATTCCCGGCTTGGGAAAATCCTTTACTTCGCAAATGAGGTTTTTTACTCGATCGATCATGTTGGACTCCTTTTCCGTTTCGGTCATCAGTCATCCTGCTTGTTGTAAACCGTTCGGGTCGGGAAGGGAATCCCGATACCAGCCTGATTCAATGCATTATAAATGGCCTCCGTTACCGAAAGCTTCATGGAATACGCTTCTCCATAGGTTTTGACCCAGACTCGGGAGATGAAATCCAGAGAGAAATCCGACATCTTAATGAACTGCACTGCCGGCGCCGGTTCAAGAAGAATGCCGTCGATTCCTTTCAATGCGGTGAGCACCGTCTCGCGGACAACCTCCGGATCGGATCCGTATTCGACACCGAAATCAACGTTCACCCGAATGGAAAGATCGGGCACCGTGAAGTTTTTTATCTTCGCGTTGGCAAGACTGCCGTTGGGGATGAAAATGATTTCGTTATCGTACGTGCGCAGTTTAGTGCTTCGCAGTCCGATATCCAGAACCACACCCATTTCTCCAGACTCCAACTCTATCTTATCTCCTACTTTGAACGTGCGGTCGAGAACCAATTGGAGTCCCCCCAGGATATTGCTGAGAGAATCCTTGACGGCGAAACTGATGGCGATACCGGCTATCCCCGCCGTCGCCAACAGGGGGCTTATATCGACATTCCAGGCATCGAAAAGAAAGATAACGGCTAAAATAATGACAACCGCTTTGACGATCTTCTCGATCAACGGGATCAAACGGTCATCCGCGCTGGAATCGGTTTTCGCCGCCCACTCAATCAGCCAATGCCGCGACAAATCGCTGACAATTCTCAGAATAAACCAGGAGATGATCAAAATCAGCAAACTATCGACGACACTGTTGAGCGCCGATGTTTTGGTCTCGAATGTCTTCAATCCCCATTCGACACCGACAGCCACGATCACATAAAAAACAATCGAAGACAGGCGGCGTACGACCAGATCGTCAACCTTGGTTTTGGTTTTTTTCGCGATCGGTCTGATCACATGGATAAGGATCTGTTTCACCAGCCAACCCATAACGACCGAGCCGACGATAATAAGCAAAAACCTCAGGTAAATATTGTCGAGAATAAATTCCAGAATATTTCTTAAAGCCGCCATTACAAATTCTCCTCAGCAAACTTTCCGTATCCCCTTTATACCGAAAGCGGAACCTTTATTCAATCTTAAAACGGGAAAAAGCACCCTCATAGCAGGCACAGATCCCCCACATTTTTCGTAAATAAGAAAGGAACGATGGATTCATGCCTCGGGGCATCGGTGATTGGACGTCGGCGCCGTAGTGAAGTATAATTTTTCTCATGAAGCCTCAAGCCTGGACGCTCTGTATGATCGCCGATGTCGATTCGGCGGCCGGCGGAAACCTGCCATCCCTCATTGAAGCCGCTGTTTCGGGAGGAGTCACCGTGGTGCAGCTTCGTTCGAAACGACAGAGCACACGCGCTTTCTGCGACCTGGCGCGTGATGTCATTCGGATTCTCAAACCAAGGAGGATACCGCTTATCATCAATGACCGCATCGACGTGGCTCTCGCCTGCGGCGCAGACGGCGTACACCTCGGCCAACAGGATCTCTTGCTGACGGACGCACGCCGGATCCTCGGCCCATCCGGGATCATCGGTATATCCGTCAACACGATCGAGGAGGCCCGGGATGCGGAAAACGGGGGTGCGGACTACCTCGGCGTCGGTCCTCTTTTTCCAACATCCTCGAAATCACGGCTGCGGCCGATCCTGGGACTTGAGGGTTTGCGTCGTATTCGAAAACAGGTCCGGCTGCCCTTGTTGGCGATCGGAGGCATTTCAACGGACAACGCCGCCGCCGTGCGCCGGGCGGGAGCCGACGGCGTCGCCGTCATATCGGCGTTGATTTCCGCGCCCGATATCGCCGGCGCCGCAGCCGAACTGGCGGTCGGGCCGGAAAAGCTGTAAACGATCTCTCCGCCGGATAAGATATAGAGACGGCCCGGCTCAATATATTCCCATGCGAATCCAAGTTTACATCTTCGATTTCCGCTATGACAACTTTTCACTTCAGAGATTCTCGAGGATAGGATTTATTCCAAGCTCTTTTTCACCCGACGTTCACGGATAACGAGGGCGCAAAGCGACAAGGCTAATATCAAGGCGAAATGACACATAACCGAAGGCATGACCCCTTTTGGTTCGTTGAGGACCGTACGCAGAATGAAAGACGGAAGAACGAAACCGAGCACTCCGGTTTGAAGGTTTGCCAGATGCTTCCGCGTCACGGGAACATCGGCGCCGGCCATCGCGGCCGCGGCCCAGAAGATAATCATGGCCAATCCGAATTGATAAAAAGCGCCATAGACGAGATTGAAGGGTTCAAGACTGCTGTAGTGTGCGATAACGACCTGACATACCGATCTTGTCACACAGCCGGGGTCCAGGGCAATCCAGATGGAGAATCCCATGCCGGCGGCAAAATAGCCTAGGGGCAGCACCTTCACCCAACGGTGTTTAGGATCGCTCATCACAAAAACCAGCCACAATCCGATCGCCGGCAGCCATGTGATGTCAAAAAAGGCCAAGCGTGAAAAAAGCAGGTTGCCGGGATGGGCGCAGACCGCCACTTCGGAAAACTGGTATCCCGCCAGAATCAAAAACAGCAGGGCGATGGGCCAGAGGATTCTTTTGCGTCCCGGACTGAAAAGCGTCACGACAGCCGCGATAAACTCGAAGATTCCGGTTGCGATCGCTAAAACCGGTGAATATCCCATTAATCCGCCTCCCTGTTTTCAATCATCCTTCCATTCCCGACAAGGCTTTCCATTCGTATCCACACCGATCCGAAATGATCATATTATTTAACGACGTTTTATGCTCAATCATAATCATTATACCTGCGGGGCGCACCGGATTTCCAACCGATTCTTCCTTATGTCCCCTATGTCGATTTGTGGTACAATGCGTTGGAAAAGGACATGAGACCAAAAGAACACCCACCCGAAAAAAAGAAAACCTCACGCTTCATTTCCCAATCGGAAGCGGAAACACTGAAGTTCGCAAACTCCATGGCTTCCGGTTTCAAGGGAAACGAAATCGTCCTGCTCAAGGGTGAGCTCGGCGCCGGTAAGACCGTCTTTACCAAAGGAATCGCCGCGGGACTGGGGTTTAAAGATATCCACCAGGTCAACAGCCCCTCCTACACGCTTCTGAACATCTATCAGGCGAGATGCCGCATTTTTCACTGGGACCTCTACCGGCTTGCCGACGGAGCGGAGGTTGACGAGTTGGGCTGGGAGGAATATCTGGGTCAGGGGGTCATGGTGGTGGAATGGGCGGAGAAACTGGGCCCATTTGAGCAAGCGATCCAGGTAACACTGGAGATCCGGCGGGACGAGTCCAGGCTCATCACAGTCCGCACCTGAGAATCGCCTCGAAAATCGTTTTTTTCACATCTCGCGCAACAGCCTAAAAAACATTCCCTTAGACGGTTGTATCCATACCCTTTTTATGTTACTAAAGGAGAACGCCATTATATAGCAAAAGAACAGGAGGTCATTCATGAGCTTTAAGATTGGAATTAACGGTTTCGGACGCATCGGCAGAAACGTTTTTCGCGCTTCGATCAAAGACCCCGACTTCGATATCGTCGCCGTCAATGACATCACGGACGCAAAAACTCTGGCTCATCTTCTTAAATACGACTCCGTTCTGGGAAAATTGGATGCGGAGATCTCACACACGGAAGAAAGCATCATCGTCAACGGCAAAGAGATCAAGGTTCTCAGCCAACGCGATCCCGCCGACCTTCCCTGGAAAGCGCTGGATGTCCGTTTCGTCATCGAATCCACGGGACTTTTCCGCAAACGCCAGGACGCCGCCAAACACATCCAAGCCGGCGCTGAAAAAGTCATCATATCGGCTCCCGCCGTGGAGCCCGACTTCACCGTCGTGCTCGGCGTCAATGAAGACGCCTACATTCCGGAAAAACACCACATCATCTCCAATGCCTCCTGCACAACCAACTGTCTGGCCCCGCCGACCAAGGTCGTTCACGACGTTTTCGGAATCGAAAAAGCATTCATGACGACCATTCACGCCTACACCGGAGATCAAAGAATACTCGATACGCCGCACAAGGACTTGAGAAGAGCCCGCGCCGCGGCCGTTTCACAGATCCCCACGACGACGGGCGCCGCCAAAGCCGTGGGACTCGTGATGCCGGAGCTTCAGGGAAAAATCGACGGCATCGCCATCCGGGTTCCCACGCCCAACGTATCGCTCGTCGACCTGGTCGCCGTTCTGAAAAAAGACGCCACCGCCGAGGAAGTCAACGCAACCTTGAAAACCGCCGCCGAAGGCCCCCTCAAGAACATCCTCTTCTACTGTGAAGAACCGCTGGTTTCAGTCGACTTTATGTCCAATCCTCATTCATCGATCGTGGACTCTCAGTTCACCCGCGTCACAGATGGCAACCTGGTCAAGATCCTTGCCTGGTACGACAACGAATGGGGCTATTCCTGCCGCCTGCTCGATCTGATCAAATACATCGGTCGCTGAGGCCCTCATGCCCGTCCTAGAAGACATAAACGTCAGGGGGAAGTCCGTCTTCCTCAGGGTGGACTTCAACGTGCCTTTTGATGAGAACGGAGCCATCCGCGACGACTCCCGGATCAAAGCCGCGCTTCCCACTCTGAAGCTCCTGCTCGAGAGGAAAGCTCGCGTGATCATCGCATCCCATCTGGGAAGGCCGAAGGGCCGGTTCGATCCGAAGCTCAGCCTCAAACCCGTCGCAAACCGCCTGGCCGAGCTGATCCCTCAAAAAGTCATCATGGCTCCCGATGTCGTCGGACCCGCCGTCGATGAGCTTAAAGACCACCTGGCCGCCGGACAGGTGCTGATACTGGAAAATCTGCGCTATTACGCCGAAGAGAAATCCAATGACGTGGAATTCGCCCGCCGGCTGGCCGCCGGAATCGATGTGTACATCAACGACGCCTTCGGCGTCTGTCACCGCGCCCATGCTTCCGTGGTCGCCGTAACCGGATTCGTTCCCCGGGCCGGCACCGGATATTTGATCGAAAAAGAGCTTAAATATCTCAACCAAGCCGTCCACTCCCCTAAAAAGCCATACTGCGCCATCCTGGGAGGCGCGAAGGTTTCCGATAAGATCCCGGTTATCACCAACCTGATCCCCAAAGCGGATTCGATTCTCATCGGCGGAGCGATGGCCTATACGTTTTTCGCCGCCCAGGGACTGGGCGTGGGCCGGTCGCGCGTGGAACCGGAACAGCTTACGCTGGCGCTTTCGCTGCTCGAGGAAGCCGAGCGGAACAAGGTCGCTTTCGAGCTTCCCCGCGATCATATCGCGGCCGCCTCTCTCGACGCCTCCGCGGCGGAGCAATTCATAGACGGCCTCCCCATCCCGGAAGACCTGATGGCACTGGATATCGGTCCCCGGACCGTCAGCCGCTTCAGCGAGATCATCGCTAAAGCAAAAACCATCTTCTGGAACGGTCCCATGGGGGTTTTCGAGATCGATAAGTTCGCACACGGAACCACCGAAATCGCACAGGCCGTCGCCCGCTCCCAAGCACTCTCCATAATCGGTGGGGGAGACTCCGTGGCCGCCGTCTATAAGGCCGGGATCGAGAAAGGGATCTCGCACATTTCCACCGGAGGAGGGGCATCGCTGGAATTCATCGCCAACGAAACCCTGCCCGGTCTCGAAGCATTAAGGGAGAAATAATATGGAATTTACCAATAAAAAACCTTTTATCTCCGGAAACTGGAAAATGCACATGACAATCGCCGAGGCACGGTCTCTCGTGCTGGAAATCACGGATGCGGCGGCTTCGCTTCCCGATGCCGTCATGACCGTCATTCCCCCCTATACCGCTCTGAGCGACACGGCCGAGGTCATCAAGGAAAGTCCCGTCCTTCTGGGCGCCCAGAATATCTTCTGGGAAGAGAAAGGCGCTTTCACGGGAGAAGTCTCCCCCGCTATGCTCAAGGACGCGGGCTGCACCTGTGTCATTATCGGTCACTCCGAACGACGACAGTACTTCGGTGAAACCGATGAAACCGTCAATAAAAAAATCCGTGCGGCGCTCCGGCACGGGCTCATGCCGATCCTGTGTATCGGAGAATCGCTGAAAGAACGGGAAAAAGACCTGACGCTCGATAAGATCCACACGCAGCTCGAAGAAGGGCTGAAAGACTTTTCCCCTGAAGAATTCAGTGAGATCGTCATCGCCTATGAACCCTTGTGGGCGATCGGAACCGGATTGACCGCTACCCCTGAGCAGGCTCAGGATGTCCATGCTTTCATCCGGGAAGAATGTGCACAAAGATATGGAAATGAAGTCTCCGGCTGTGCTATAATCCTCTACGGCGGTTCTGTAAAACCCGCCAATACGTTTTCGCTGATGCAAGAAAACGACATCAACGGCGCCTTGGTAGGAGGGGCCGCGCTGAAGGCGGAATCGTTCATCGAAATCACAAAGGAAGCTGTAAGAGCATTTAAGAAAAAATGGCAACTTTAATCACAATCATCCATGTCATCGTTTGTTTGATCCTGATCGTCGCGGTTCTTTTGCAGTCGGGAAAATCAGCCGACTTGGCGGGAGCATTCGGCGGTGGAGGAAGCCAATCCGTTTTCGGCCCGCGCGGCGCCACGTCCCTGCTGTCCAAGGTTACGACCGCATCGGCCGTTATCTTTATGCTCACTTCCATGGGCCTGTGGATCGTTTCCGCCCAGGGTTCGAAATCGGTCGTCAGCGGTGAAGAAGCCCCGGCCGTAACCGAAACCCAGCAAGTACCGGAGAACGATCCCAACCCCGCTGCGGCGACGCCGGCCGAGGATCCCGAAAAAAAAGCCGACGAAGAAAAAACAGCGGAAACTGAGAAAAAACCCGGAGAAGAAAAAACCGGGGAAAACAAATCATAGATATGCGGCCGCTGCCGCGGATCGGATGAACATTCATCCGGTCGTCCATCCCACAAGCCGAAGTGGTGGAATTTGGTAGACACGCATGGTTGAGGGCCATGTGAGCGTTAAGCTCGTGGGGGTTCGAGTCCCCCCTTCGGCATTCCATGTTTTGCCTCCCAATGTAATCGATATTCCGGATATCACAAAACCCCTTCCTTTCCGCTCTTGAAACAAATTTAATTCCTTTCCCACTTCCTCTGCAGAATCCGATCAATCCCCATCTTCATCCTTAAGCGGAAGGGAAATGCCGCATTGTCAGGATCCTCTTGAACTCCCTTTAATATTATTTCTTAGCTGTTCGAAAAACATCTTGGCTTCATCCAAGTCCTTCTGCCGAATAACATGCTTGAGGAATTCCAGCTTGCTGTTGACTTTTTCCAGCTGATGAATCGAATACGGATTGAAAAGGATTTCAGCCAAAAGATGGTCATCCTCAGCCAGCAGGCCTCCGGCAATCTCCAGGTGCTTTTTGAAGGTAGAACCGGGAACGGTTATTTCATCCATATTGGCGGCAAAGACAAGGGATGATGCAAAAGGCAAAGTCAGCGAATAGGCCATCAGCCGGTCATGCTCGTCAAATGAATATGCAAAAATCCGAAGCCCCATTCTTTTGAAAAAATCCTGGAAAAATTGAATGCCCTCCGGGCATGATTCCCTTAATATGATCACATTTTCGTTTCGGAGCCTTGCCGCACCGGCAACCACCGGTCCAAACATGGGGTGGACAGAAGCAAAAAGGAAACCGCAGCCCATGTAATAATCACAAATACCCCCTTTCACGGACCTCACATCTGAGAGAATACAGTTATTGGGGAGATAAGACACTATGGATTCAAAAGCCGTAATTGTATTTTGTATGCTGACCGCATTGATGACAATTTGAGGTCGAAAATTCTTGATCTCGGATCTTTTTCTGAATACCGCAACTCCAGAGAGCTTGAGAGCTTGTTCGATTCTGATATCAAAAACACTAATCTCGTGCTCTTTTTTCAAGTTTTCGGCCAACCACGTCCCAATTTTTCCTGTTCCCAATATAAGGATTTTCATTATTCTTTTTCACCTTGAAGCCTACGGCTTTCCTTTATGAATTCATTGAAGATTTTTTCAGCGAATTCAGATTCAATAAGGGACAGATTCGTGGCATGTCGTTTGACCTGTTCAAGAACCTGTGTTTCCCGCTTACGGACCGATATATGCCGTTTGAAATTTTTCGTTTTCAATGCCAATTCCATGCGCGTATTTATTTTCATTAAAATCTCTTTGTCGATATCATCTATTCTTTTTCTAATTTTATGTAAGCTCATATTTATTCTCCTTTCATGGTCAGTGGGGTCTTCACATCAAAAGCATCTATAGATGGACTCTAGGTCTTCATAAAAGCGGGGGTATGATTTTGATACACACCGCCAACCCTGAATGCTAATCCCCTCACGAGACACAAGCCCGGCGACGGCTGCCGCCATGGCGATGCGGTGATCTCCATGCGAATTTACAACTCCCCCATTAAGAGGACCTCCATCAATAAGCATGGTATCGTCCTCGATAGCCAGCCTGGCTCCGATTTTCTTAAACTCATCGCAAAGGACATTCGCTCGGTTTGACTCTTTAAAAAACAACCGCTCAACGCCATGGATTTCAGATCTTCCTTGACAGGAACAGGCTAATGCAATCAGAGGAGGAAAAAGATCGGGGCAATGAGTCGCATCGAACTCGAAGCTTTTTAGACTATTGTTTTCCACAAACACGAAATTATCATCAGCGGTGACTTTGGCTCCAACTAACTTCAAAACATCAAGAATCCGTAAATCCGCCTGCTTTGATCGAATCGATAAACCTTGGATCCCGACACGTCCCCTGATTGCGCCGGCCACCAGAAAAAAAGACGCTCCAGACCAATCCCCCTCCACCAAATAATGATTGCTTCTATAATGCTGCGACCCGGCAATGAAGAATCTTTCAAAATCATCATCGTGGTTAACAACGATCCCAAAATCAGACAAAATTTCCAAGGTCATGGAAATATAGGGCTTGCTGGACAAACCGGTTGTGATAATTTCCGAATCCTTATCACACGAAGGAAGGGCTATTAAAAGCCCCGTTAAAAATTGTGAGCTCATCGAGCTATTGAGATGAATGTTCCCTCCCCTTAAAAGTCCATTCACTTTAATCGGCAGTTTTCCTCGATTTGTCCGGCACCAACCCCCAAGTCGACGTATGGCGTTCTCCGCCTCTCCTATAGGACGTAAAAGCAGCGATCCTTTCCCCTCGATAGTGGTCTCCTCCCTGAAAAGAGCGGCAATGGGCATAAACATCCGCATACAAAGCCCTGACTCCATACAGTCCAGATAAGTCTTTTTTTGGGGGCCCTCTCCTCCAACGATCTTTATATAACCATCCCGAATTTTCACCTCCCCTCCCAAAGCATCAACGATGTGAAGCGATGCCCGTGCATCATCACAAAAAGAGGGATTCATGATTCTCGTTTCGCCTTTACATAAAAGCCCGGCAGCGGCCGCCCGGATCATCATGCTTTTTGAGGGGGGGGCCTTAATCATTCCTTCCACCCACGCATTACAGATTCTTTTCATCCTTGTCCTCCCGAACTTTTTCCGGTTTTTTTTCCGCGTTTTTCATGGAGCATACCGGATGGACAACATCCTCGGAATTTTCAATTCAGCTCTCCCATGAAATCGTGGAGGCGAAATATCTTATCCGCCATTTCGGAGAAAGCTTGAGGGAGAAGAGCCTGATCCTTATCACTCAAAGCATTCTCCGGGTGGTCATGGACCTCCACAATCAATCCATCGACGCCGGAGGCTACCGCAGCCAGACTCATGGAGGGGATAAAGCTCACCCTACCCGTTGCATGAGTAGGATCAACGATGATAGGTAAATGGGAGAGTTCTTTAACTGCGGGAACCGCGCTGAGATCCAGTGTATTTCGGGAATAGGTCTCGAAAGTTCTGATGCCTCTTTCACAAAGAATCACATCGGCGTTTCCTTCATTTAATATGTATTCCGCACAGCTAAGCCACTCTGAGATCGTCCCCTGCATACCCCTTTTCAGCAGAATAGGCCGGTTAATCCTGCCGACCTCCTTTAGTAGAGAATAATTCTGCATATTCCGAGCACCAATTTGCAGAATATCGACATACTCACACATCCAGGAAACATCCCGGGGATCAAGGACCTCGGACACGATAGGCATTCCGGTGTATTCCTTTGCTTTCCTTAAGATCTTGAGTCCCTTCAATCCCAAACCTTGAAACGAATAGGGTGATGATCTAGGTTTAAACGCCCCCCCGCGCAGCATGTTGGCTCCTGCTTTTTTTACAGCATCAGCGATTTTCAATGTCTGTTCTTCATTTTCAACACTGCACGGTCCGGCGATCAGCGCAAAATCCTTGCCGATCGTGATGTCCTCGACCTGAATTATGGTTTTACTCTTATTTTTCAAACTAACTAATTGTATATCATTCATTTTGAACACTTTTCCCTATATTAATGCAGACAGGAAGACTTGTTTTTTATAAAGAGGAAAGAGGGGGGGGGGTGTTAATTTGGACGCTTAGCGCCCAAATAAAAGTAATAATTGGAAAAGGAAGGCGAATGAGCCGTTTTGCTTACTGTAGAACAGTTTTTTATTCTCATTGCCATATCCAGGGAGAATTAGAACATGTTATCTAATCAGATGTCAAGTGATTATGGAATGGACTTGTGAAAAACCGGATTTCAGCCGTCCCGCAACCTTTTTCTTCTTTCCATGTCTTATCTAATATGAATAGTCCTATTAAAACAATTTCGATGAAATCTGGAGCAGGCAGACGATAAAATGGCATTCCTCTCCAGGATCGAAGAAATATTGCTTTTGGCCATCTGGAAACTCGAGGGTGACGCTTACGGGATCGCCATCCGCCAACAGGTGGAAAACGACACCGGAATATCCTGGCTGTCCGAGGCGATCTACGCCCCCTTGAGCCGCTTGCGGGAAAAAGGATATGTCGATGCCGCAAAAGCCGAGAAATCCACGGAAAAGGGCGGGCGGCCCCGTATCCATTACAGACTCACGCCTTCGGGAACCCAAAGATTGATCCATGTTCAGGAGATCAACCGGGCGTTGTGGAATGGAGTCCCCGACCTTAAAAAAGAATACGGCCGATGAAGAACCGGAGATCCGCGCTGTCCAAATTCACTGATTTCTGCCTGAGCTTTTTCATCGACGAAATCATGCGGGAAAGCATCTTGGACGACATGGAAACCCGGTATGCCGGGAATAAAGAAAATAAAGGCCCTTTTCTATCCGGAATGATCTGGATCTGCAAACTTATGCTCATCATGCAGGCATTCGCCGTGAAATCAATCATCTGGAGAACGGTTATGTTTAAAAATTACATGAAAGTCACGATGCGGAACATCAAACGAAACAGAGGATACTCATTCATCAATATCGCCGGTCTTGCGTTCGGGATCGCATGCACCATCATGATCCTCCTCTGGGTTAAGGATGAATTGAGCTATGACCGTTTTCATGAAAAATCAGACCGGATATTCCGGATCGTTTTCTCCACATCAAACGACGGAACACCCACGAACGCCAACGGTTCTTTCGGCGTGGGTCCGGCCCTCAAAAAAGATTTCCCCGAAATCATTGAAACCGTGCGCATCCGCAAGATGGGACAGAACGTCAAGCGATATATCGGCTATAAGGAAAAAAAATTCTATGAATCAAGGTTCTTTTTCTGTGAACCCTCCATCTTTACGGTATTCGATTTCCCGTTGATCAAAGGCGATCCCGAATCCGCTCTCAATGAGCCGAACTCCATCGTTTTAACCGAAGAAACGGCGAAAAAATATTTCGGCAATGAAGATCCCATCGGTAAAACTCTGGAAAGCGATCCTTACAATGACGGCGAGCTCATGCTCTTCCGTATAACGGGGATCGCAAGGAATGTTCCCCGAAATTCACACTTCCATTTTGATTTCCTGGCATCTTACAACAGCCAGCATGAAGACACGGACAGTTTCAACGGTATTTATCAACACTCCACTTACGTTCTTTTAAACGCGAAATCATCAGCCGGAATCCTGAATGACAAATTGCTGGATTTTCTTCACCGAAACTGGCGGGAAGATCCCTGGTATAGCATCAGCCTTCAGCCCCTGCTCGATATCCACCTCCACTCTCGTCTAAAATCCGAGATCGAGCCCGTCGGGAATATCCTCTACGTCTATATCTTTACCGCCATCGCCCTGTTTGTGCTGATCATCGCCTGCATCAACTTCATGAACCTATCGACGGCCTACGCCGTTAAAAGGGCCAAGGAAGTCGGGATCCGAAAGGTCGTGGGCGCCCGTAAAAACCAGCTGGTACAGCAGTATCTCGGAGAATCCATACTGCTCAGCATCTTTTCCGCTTTGGCTGCCATGGTTATCGTCATTCTGGCACTGCCCCAGCTCAATCGGTTGGCGGACAAGAGCTTTTCTCTTTCTTTACTGACGAATCCTCTGCTTATTCTATCCATGACCGCCCTCGTTCTTGCTGTCGGATTTTTCTCCGGAATCTACCCGGCATTCTTTTTGTCCGCTTTCAAACCGATCAATTCCTTGAAGTCCAGGGCCTCCCGATCAACCTCAGGCGCAGTTTTGCAAAAAGGACTCATCGTATTTCAGTTCGCCCTTTCCATCGGGATCATTTTCTCCACCTTGATCGTCCTCCAACAAATGAGCTTCATACGCTCCCGGCATCTCGGATATGACAGGGAGCAGGTCATGGTCATCCCCTTGAACAAAGACCTCAGACAAAGCTACGAAGGATTCAGGGATGAGCTGCTGAGAACCGCCGGGATCGAAAACATGACGACATCATCCTACGTCCCCACCAAGGGCAGCATGCACAACAACTTCCGGTTCGAAGGCCGTGAAGATTATATAGGCCAGGTCGTCTATTTCGTCGGCAAGGAGTTTGTCGGCACATACGGACTGGAGCTCATCGCCGGGAAAAATATTCACACCCCTATTTCAAGCAAAAACACCTCGGAGTTTCTGGTCAGCGAAGCAACGGTTCACGAAGCCGGCTATGGTTCCCCACAGGAGGCGGTCGGGAAAAGCCTGAGCTTTAATAATCCTTTTGGTGCTCAATACAAAGGAAATATCGTCGGGGTCGTCAAAGATATCAATATCTACTCCCTCCATCGGACTCCCTATGCCATAAGCTACATGGTCACCCCCATCGAAGATCATAATTACCTATCCTTACGTATACGCCCTCAAAACCTATCAGATACCATAGCCCGAATCCGAAAGACATGGGGGGAGATGGTTCCAAACTACCCCCTGGATTATTTTTTTCTGGATGCGAGTTTCGAACAGATGCATGCCGCGGATAAAAAAATGAGCGAGATATTTTCGGTCTTTTCCATCCTGGCCGTTTTCATAGCCTGCATGGGGATTTTCGGGCTGGCCGCTCATACCGCCGAACAAAAGACCAAGGAGATCGGCGTGCGGAAGATCCTGGGCGCATCGACGCCGAGCCTGTATTTGCTCCTGTCGGGAGAATTTCTCAAATGGGTGGTGCTGGCCAACCTGATAGCCTGGCCCGTGGCCTATTTCGCCATGCACAAGTGGCTTCAGAATTTCGCTTTCCGAATCCTGATTGGTTGGGAAGTATTCCTGATATCAGGAGGCACGGCTCTGGTGATCTCATTGATAACCGTCTCTTTTCAGTCTATCAAGGCCTCCACCGCCAACCCGGTCGATTCCCTGCGGTATGAGTGAAACGGGTATCACCGGACAGTCTTTCGAATACATCGAGATTATCTTCTTCTCCGCTCGAACTCGATTTTACTTCCGCCCCGATCAATGGTAAAAAAGAAATGACCTTATCGCCTAACAGAGCGAATACGATTTTTTGGGGGATCATGCCATGAAACAGGAACGGATACGGCGCATCAAGGACGGGGATGCAGGAACGGGACCGATCATCTACTGGATGAGCCGCGACCAACGCGCGCATGATAACTGGGCTCTTCATTACACCTGGGAGACGGCGGCCCGTTCCGGCTCGGCATTGGCTGTCGTTTTCTGTTTGGCGCCTCAGTTCCTTGAAGCCGGGCTCCGCCAGTACGCTTTCATGCTTGCGGGACTGCGGGAAACGGAAAAGAATCTCGCTGCTCTGCAAATCCCATTTTTTCTGCTCACCGGCACTCCGGAAACCGTTCTGCCCGAGTTCATCCACAGACACAACATCAGCTTGATCGTGTCGGACTTCGATCCGATCCGTATAAAAAGAAAATGGAAAGCAAAGGTAGCCGAACGCATCGCCGTCCCCTTCCACGAAGTCGATGCTCATAACATCATACCCTGTTGGCATGCTTCCCCCAAACAGGAGTTCGCCGCGTATACCTTCCGCCCCAAAGTCAAACGGGTATTGGATGATTTCCTGGAACCCTTCCCTCCTCTGAAAAGACATTCGATCCCCTGGCAAGGCCGCGTCCCGCTTACGGATTGGGACGACGTTCGAAAAAACCTTAAACTCGATCGGAACGCCACGGAAACCGGATGGATCGACCCGGGAGAAAAGGCCGGAAAAAAGATTCTGCGGCATTTTATCCAATACAAGCTCATCGATTACGAAAACGGTCGAAATGATCCCAATCAAGAGGCCCCGTCTCAGCTTTCTCCTTATCTGCATTTCGGGCAGATTTCAGCGCAGAAAGTCGCGATTGAGGTTCTTCGAAGCGGCAAGCCGGGCTCAAGTCGGGATGCCTTCCTGGAAGAACTCATCGTTCGGAGGGAACTGGCCGACAACTATTGTTATTACAATCCCGATTATGACAATTTCAGGGGATTTCCGAACTGGGCGCAAAAATCACTCGATGAACATAGAAGAGAACCCAGAGAATTCGTGTACGGAGCCGAGACATTCGAGCTGGGGAAAACTCATGATGCTCTGTGGAACGCCGCACAGACGCAGCTGGTAAAAACCGGAAAGATGCACGGCTATATGCGCATGTACTGGGCCAAGAAAATCCTGGAATGGACGGAAAATCCGGAGCGGGCGCAGGAAATCGCCATCTACCTCAATGACAGGTATGAGCTCGACGGGCGCGATCCGAACGGATATACGGGGATCGCCTGGTCAATCGGAGGCGTCCATGACCGGGCCTGGTTCAATCGACCGATATTCGGAAAGGTCCGCTTTATGAGCGCCAAAGGCGCCCGGTCCAAATTCGATGTCAACGCCTACATCGCCAAAATGGAAAACATCCAAACTTGATGGGATTCGTGCCTGGATTTTTTTAAAATTGGAAGACGATACCCGCGGTCACATAATTCAGCCAGGTGAAATTATAGACACTCTCGACATCCGCTCCGCCTTCTACGACGCGGTAACCCGCTTTCAATACGATCGCATCGTTCAGATGATAATACAGGGCGAGTAAAACATCTTCCGCCCTCCCCTGGCCTCCGGGCGACGCGAGAGCGTCACCTTCCAGAAGCAAACTCATTTTTTCCGAGGCCCTCCATTCAACCCGAAAATTAAGCAGCGGAACAAATCCGACATTCGTATTGGAAGAACTTTTTCCGGAATCATCGATCCGGACCTCCGCATCCCGGATCTTCGCCGTAAATCCCAAGCCCACCTTCCATTTTCTGGAATTGACAAAATCAAACCGGTAGGTCAAACGGTAGGAATTAAACGTGTACAATGCTTCAAGCGGTGTACCGGCTGGGAACGTATCGCCGTTAAAAGAGAGATCTTTTTCGACACTCCCTTGAGCCATCAAGCTGAGAGGAGCGAAAAGGAGTGAAACCGAGTGCTTGGGATTAAACCGATAACCCAGTCGCAGCCGATACACAAATTTTGATTCCGCAGGAAGGTCGTCGACAAGGGAAAACAGCGTTCCCGTTTCATTGGGAATCCTGACATCGACGTATCCGGGCCAGACATATCCACCCTCCACATCAAAGAACCAATCGCATAAACCGGAAACCGGAAGCAAGAACAACAACACCGAAACCAGCACTAAAAACCTAAATCCTCTTTGACTCATATGTCACCTCTTTCATCCATTATAAACGTCATGTCAACCTGAAGGATCAGCGATAAAACTCGATCCGCGCCACCGCCACGTCAGCCTTAACTTCTTCCCCGATAGCGACGACGGCGATCCGGGTCAGCTTTTCGGGATTCAACGGCGCTTTCAAGCGTTCCGCTTTAAACTCGGAGAAAGGCAGTTCAATCATGCTCCAGCTTTCCCCGGCAATAAATCCGGCGCCGTAATACTGCCATGGAAAGCGGGTACGCCGGGAGCGCAGGTGCACATGATACTTCTCTCCGTTCCCCCGGACCCAAAGACGCACTCCCATATAAGGACTCGCATCGAAGGCCTTTCCACTGCGGGTCAAGGGAAGGGCCACCTGGATAAACCCCCCGTTGTTGGCCAGCGAGACATCTCCCCATAAATGCACGCACCTGCGCCCATCGATGGTATCAAATCTCCAGTCCGCCGTCGATCTTCCTCCCATCACCCGATCGGTGAACATCCGCCACTCCGTTCCAAAGGAAGAGATCCCTCCGCCGCCCGAGAAATCATCGATCAAGATAAATTCCGATTGAATATTCATCGCCGAATCACCCCATAAAACCGACAGCGTGCTTTCCCCGGTTCCAAACAGCGGAGCCATGATAAAAGAGACACAAAGCAACCCCCATATGATACGAAAATCGTATTTTCGCTTTTTCATGTTTTTTCTCCATTTCACTCCCCAGATCATGCATCCGTTATTTTTTCCCCGGAGCCACAATCACCAGCCCTAAAAATCCATCCACGGTCACGGAATCACCGGTTCGGATGACACGGTCGGCATCCGGGATTCCCGTCACACAGGCGATCCCGTATTCCCTGGCAATGATCGCTCCATGGATCAGCATACCTCCTCGTTTTTCAACAATTGCGCCGGCCAGGGGTACAACAAACGTCATATTGGGTTCCACGGATTCACAGACCAGAACTTCCCCTTTTTTGAATTCAAAGAGATCGGACTCTTCATGAATAACCCGCGCCGCTCCCGTTGTTAATCCTTTCCCCGCGGGCTGCCCTCTGAGCTGCCTTGCCTGCCATGAGGTTTTTAGGGGACGCGAACTCCTTTTTTTGCTTAAACGGGGCGTGTATGCAGGATCTCTCAGACTTTTTATGATCTGTTCATCTGAAAATTCCATATAGCTGGAGGAGAATCTCCGCTTGAGCCTTTTTCTTCCTTCAAAAATGGAACGATTCATCTGCCGCTCGATCTGACCCAGATATATATTGTCATCATCCCGCAGCCGATAGCTGAATCGCGCCAGGTCCAGCAAGCCCCGTGCATAATCCTGATCTTCCCGCTTGAATTGGGAGAAGAAGAGTTCGGGCCCGATGGAGTTGCGCACCGCAGCCTTTTTCTTTTTTATTCGAGAAGGAGAAGTTTCCGCCATGCGCAGTAGCAGCCCTGAAAACCGCTCGACAACCCCGGAATCGGTTTCTTCGAAGACTTTCAGGTTGGCATATTCTTCCCAGAACGTATCCCAGAGCTTTTGAAACTCATGATGCTTCACATCTTTCAACCGGCCGTTCTTTATCTCCCGGGCGAGCACGGCATCCCCCCTGATAAAAGCGGCCATCTTCTCTAAAATACGGTTCCTTTCCAAGCCGTGCATGCTCCTCGGACGCAGCAGCTCCACGAATTCATAGGGATCGTCAGGTTGTATTTTGTCGTTATAGACCTGCCCGAAAAGCCGGAATCCATGGGAGAAGGGGATAAACTCCTTCCAGTAGACATCCACCCAGTGCACGTAGATCTTCTTTCTGCGCTGCATCTCATCCGAAAGTTTTCTATCCGACAGGCTGGAAAGCTCCTGTGCCGCCAAGACGTCGGCCTCACGGATCATATCCGGGATGGTATGCGTCTCGATGCGGGAACGCAGCACCCGCAGGTTCTCGAAGCTTCTGCGAAGACTCAGGTACCAGCTCTTTTGATCTTTGGGCCGTTCTTCGTCTTCGGTCGTGATCGGCCTCGACTGAAGGGTAAAAAGCGTTCGCTTTCGGAACGTCCACTCTACATCCTGAGGACAACCGAATGAGTTCTCGGCTTTCTCTCCCATTTCAAACACAGCCTGAACCCGCTTCGGCGTCAGGGGCGGCACCCTATGTTCCCCCGGATCGAGCGTGACCATTTCAACTCCATTGGAAGAAGGTCTCATCAACCGGGTATGCGAAACCGGCGTATGGTTCAGGATCATACCGCTTTTTCTTCTCAGGATCCACCGGTCCGGCTCGATGGTTCCATCCACCAAACCTTGGTTGAGGCCGTACACCGCCTCAATGACGGACTGGTTTCCATCCATGGGATTTTTGCTGAAGAAGACTCCCGAGCTCTCTCCGGCCACAAACTCCTGTACGACCACCGCCATAACGCTCTTTTCCAGATCGAGTTCCAGTTCTTTCCGGTACAGGATGGCGGCATCCGACCAAAGCGACGCCCACACCAGCTTGACATGTTTGAGGATGGCCTCGGCTCCGAAGACATTGATATAGGAATCATGTATCCCGGCAAAGGAGACCGCGGCCGAATCCTCTCCCGGAGCGGATGAGCGAACCGCCACCGGTATCCCCCTGAAATGATCATCGAACCCTTCCCTGAGTGCGTAGGAAAGCTCCCGGGGATACGCCGCCCGCAGAAAGAGATTTCGGATACGGAGAGAGGTATCCCACATCTCTTCCCAACGTGCTTTTTCCAGCCGTTTTCTGTGGATTTCAAGACGGATCTTTTTATCGAGTCCGGTTTCGTTCACGAATGTCCGGTACGCCTCGGTGGTCAGGCAAACGGCTTTAGGGACTTTCATCCCGCCCGCCTCTAGGTGCGCCAGGGCAAATCCTTTGCCGCCAACCTGAGAGCGGTGCTCTTTGCGGATATCCGCGATAGGAATGATCAACATTTCAAAGGTTAAATTCCGAGACGTTTTGAAACTCGGAAACCACGACGTATTTTTTGACTCGAATCCGGAAAATCCGGGTGGATGGAGATCTCACGAAATCTTCGAGATAGGGGTGTTTCTCCAGATAAAGACGAAGGCTTGCATCACGTTCATCCCTCACAGTTTCCCGGGCATCTCCCAACGCCGTTATCGCGATGCACTCATGAAAATCCTTCACCGAATTGCTCCGCGTATCCACCAGGAAAGATACGTGCGGATGATTCTTGAGGTTGGCATATTTCCGGGTATAGACGGCGGTGGTGAACATGATGTATTTGAGATCCTCGGACGAGATGAAAGCGACAAGATTCTCATAAGGATTATTTTTGTCCAGAGTAGCCAGAACACCAAGATTCTGGGCTTCCAGAGTCCGCTTCACGAGCTTTTTCATTTCCCGGGTCATTGGTATCGCGCTTCCTCGACTCTCATCTATTTTAACAGAAGCGATTTCATCCAGAAGACGAATCCACCGCTGACGCCTCCCAAAAGAGGGCCCCATACGACTTCAAGCACGGTCAGGCTCAAACTCCAATCCTTCATCAACGCGTAGTTTGTGAAGCCGTATACCGTAATCCCCAGGACACCGGCGAGCGCTCCGATCAACACGGCTTCCCAGAACGTGCCGTGAGCCGCCTTGATAAGAACCAACGCTACGATACAGCTTACGACCAATATCTGCGCCATCATTCCGGGAAAGGCTCTAAACGCCATCTTGTCCCCGCTCATCCGGGCAAGAGGTTTGAACTCAGCGGAATAGATACCGCGGAAGATCCCCAGATGCCAGATCGCGTCCACGAGGCTGGTAAACACGAAGCTTGCCGCCCAAAGCAGCGCCAATCGAAGAAAGCTCATACCGCCCTCCTTATTATTTTTTATATTTTACCATAAAGTCATGGAGAGGTCTTCTCGATCCATACCGACGGGATGATGGCGGCGATCTTCCCACCTTGGATATCCGGCGCGGTAACATGGTAGAATGGAAAAATTATGGGCTATACGGAAATATCGCTTACACTTCCTACGGATTTCACCGAAGAGCATCTCGAGCGAAGAATCGCAAAGCGCCTGCGATTGCGAACGTTTTCGCACCGGATCGAACGAAAGAGCCTGGATGCAAGGAAGAAAAACGATATCCATTGGAAGCTCAAGCTTGCCGTATCCTCCCCAGAGCTCAAAGGAAACCTTCCGGAGTCCCCCTCTCTCCTGAAAATCCCCTATCGCAAGCGGGAGAAAGACATCGTGGTTGTCGGCAGCGGCCCCGCCGGTTTTTTTGCGGCGCTCCTCCTGCAAAAAGCGGGTTTCCCGACCACGGTGATCGAAAGAGGCGGTATCGTCGCCAAACGGGCCCGAAGTATCGAAACGTTCGAACAAACCGGCCGTTTCGATCCAGCGGGAAATTACGCTTTCGGCGAAGGCGGCGGGGGTACCTTTTCCGACGGAAAGCTCACGGCGAGGACTCGACGGTTTTCCCTGGAGAAAGCCTTTATCATAGACGCTTATATCCGCGCCGGCGCTCCGGAAGAGATCGCCTATATGGCCCATCCTCATGTCGGAAGCGACAACCTCATGATGATTGTGGAAAATCTTCGCAAGGAATTCATCAATCTGGGCGGCGTCATCCGCTTCGATACCATGGCGGAAGATTTCCACGCCCGGAACGGCCGGATCATGGAAGTTGTGACATCCGCCGGTTCTTTTTCGGCACAAAGTATCCTCATCGCCCCGGGACATTCCGCCTACGATACCTATCGAATGCTCATCAGCCGGGGAGTCCGGTTCCGCACGAAGAACTTCGCCGTCGGCTGCCGGGTCGAACACCCCCAAAAACTCATCAATCTGGCGCAGTGGGGATGCGAACAACTGCCCGGCGTCAAGGCGGCCGAATACCGCCTGACCGGGAGGGGATGCAGCGACCGGCCGGTTTACACCTTCTGCATGTGTCCCGGGGGCGTCGTTGTTCCCTCTGGGGCCTACGGCAACACGAATATCGTCAACGGCATGAGCTATTTCAGGCGGTCGGGCCGCTTCGCCAATGCGGCCTGCGTGGCGGGCATCCATCCCGACGAACTTGCGGGCCGGGCCGTCACGCCCCTGGAAGCCCTGGATCACGTAGCCGCGCTCGAAGAGAGATTTCACCGTCAGGCCGAAGGCTTCAGGGCTCCGTTCTGTTCGATCCAGGATTTTCTCCATGAAACCACACCCCAAAAGGAAGCCGACTCCAGTTATCCTCTGGGATTGACGCCGGCCCCGCTGTGGGAAATGCTGCCGCCGCAAGTGACCCGGGCTCTAAGAAGCGGGATCGAAGAGTTCAGCCGCCGACTTCGGGGATTCGAAACCGGCAACATCATGGGACTTGAGAGCAAGACCTCCTCACCTATCCAGGTCCTGCGCGATCCCCATGGTTTGTGCGAGGGATTTAACAACCTCTATCTTATCGGCGAAGGCAGCGGACATGCGGGAGGCATCATCTCCAGCGCTATCGACGGCATCCGGACGGCCATGGCGATCATCGAGAAGGATGGATAGAAAAAACCGGGTTGACGAATCCGAAGACTCGCTCGAATGATTGTGTTTAGAATCGAGATCCGGCCGCCGAAGGAATCGGTCAGGCGGCTCCCGCTCTAAAACCTCAACGACAGACAGCTCAAGCCGCCGTCCAACTTGCGGAACTCGGACACATCGACCTCGATGACCGCATACCCCGCCTTCATGATCTTCCGTTTGGTTTCGGGATACCCCATGGGAATGAGCACCCTGTCGTTTATCCAGACGCAGTTGGCGGCGTAGCTCTCCTCTTCGGGGATCTCGATGATATGGAAACTCTTAAATTCCGGATTCGATAAAAATTCCCCACAAGCGGCCAGGTTATTATGCTCCAGATAAGAAACTCCCGTTTTCAGATGAAGCACTTTCTCCAATTTAACGACCGATCCGCTCATGCCGTATTTGTTCAAGGTGCAAATGACCTGATCGGCACCATTTTGATTGGTGCGGCCGGATAAGCCGATGTAAAAATGACTACCGACCATCATAACATCCCCGGCTTCGACCGTTCCCTGCGGCCGGATCGCTTCGATGGCGGGAAAAAATTCCTCGATCACCGGTTTGATGCCGATGATCTCCCTTCTCCTTGACGGCGCCCCGGCACGGGTGATCACGGCGCAGTAAGGCGTCAACAGCGCCGTATCCTCGACGAATGTGGAATCCGGGAAATTCTCTTCGGCCTCCAGAATCGTGACTTTCAGCCCGCATTCCTTCAAGGCGCTGATGTAAGCTTCATGCTGCAAGCAGGCTCTTTCATAATCCGGCTTTCCCAGATCCGATCCGGTCAATCCCCGGACAAGACTTTTGCCCGGTTTTCGAACAATGGCGTTTGAAAATTTCATGTAAAGATACTATCAAAACTCATTTCAACCATTCAAGATGAATGGAGAGTCAAAAAGCCATGCATATTTGTTTGTGACCGGCTTCCCCCCGCCGCTAAGGGATACACTTATTTTTTCCGGGCGGGAGGAAAGGGGCCGAGCATCTTTTTATGGACATAGCACCACCCCCAATCCTGCCCCGGTTCGAACGACTGCATGGTCGGATGATTGGTTTTTTCAAAATGCTTTGTGGCATGCTGCCCCGGAGAACTGTCGCAGCAGCCCACATGACCGCAGGTCCGGCATATCCTCAGCTGAACCCATTTTTGACCGCTGGCGATACATTCCTCACACACATTGGAATTCGGTGCAGGCGCCGGCCCCTCAACCAGATGATCACATCTTTTTTCATACATGTTTCCATTCTTTTGCATAAGATTCCCAAAGGAAAGATAATCCTTTTGAATCCATGCTGTCAAATAAGCCGATAGCGACACCGCGTGTCCATCGCTGCATCCGTATTTGCCATCACATCCTTTAAGCGCTATATTCAATAACAGATGAAAGTAGCGATCACCGGAGGAACGGGACTCATCGGTACCCGTTTAGCCAAGGATTTAAGGGAAAGAGAACATGATCCCATCATCCTGACGCGACATCCCGAAAGATCGAGAGGGACCGCTTCCCCACTGCATGTTCGAAAATGGAATCCCAACAGTGAGGGCGAAGGCCAACATGCATTAGAAGGAGTCGACGCCGTTGTCAGCCTTGCGGGAGAGCCGATATACAACGGAAGGTGGAACGATTCCAAGAAAAAAAGGATCAGAGATTCCCGCGTTCTCGGTATCAAAAGAATCATCGAGACTCTGAATCGCATGGATCACAAGCCGAAAGTTTTAATTTGCGGATCCGCTGTCGGCTATTACGGTTCAAGGGGAGACGATCGGCTCAAAGAAGCCGAGGCCCCTGGAAATGATTTTCTCGCTCAGGTCTGCCGGGATCAGGAAAAAGCAGCCGAGGCCGCGGTTCCACAGGGAATCCGCCTGGTCAAGCTGCGTACGGGGATCGTGCTTTCTCCTTCAGGCGGAGTCTTGAGCCGGATGCGGCGCCCCTTTCAAATGGGTTTGGGAGGTCGACTGGGAAGCGGCAGGCAGTGGTTCCCCTGGATACATGAAAACGATATTTCGGGAATCATCCTGTATTCCCTGGAGAATCAGAGCGTTTCAGGTCCGGTCAACGCCGTATCACCCGGGATCGTAACCAACCGGGATTTCACTCTAGCCCTCGGAAAAGCCATGGAGAAACCGGCGCCGTTTGTGGTTCCGCTTTTTGCTCTCAAGCTGGTTTTCGGAGAGATGGCAACCATCCTTGATTCAAGCATCCGAGCTTCCGCGGGAAAAATCAGCGGCCTCGGCTACACATTTAAATACAGGGACCTGGAAGCGGCTTTAAAGGATTGTATTGGAAATTAATGAAATCCGATTAACTCCCGTGAGAATCGCCGGCGGATCATAAATCCACCTCCCATACAATCAATATGATCTTGAAAATAAGGCGGACAGTTCTTGATATTGATGCTAATCTTACGCAAATTCAATAGTTATATCTGAGGAAAGCCGCGATCCCGCCCGCTTCCGCGAGCGAGGGAATGGGATCGCAGAAATCGACATCCGCCCCTGACCTCTTTGCCGATTCGACGATCTCGTTGATCATATCGACCGGAAAAAGGGATTGCGATCCGCATGCGCTACAGACGGCGTCTCCTCCCGGCCGCAGGTTTTCACATTCCCGGCAGCGCATTCCCGCGGCTTCGAGATCACGGATCACGATAACGGATTCGGCCCGGCCCTCCGATACGGCTTTCCACACATCCTCAACACCGACAATCCCCAGACCGCCACGCAGGTATTCGGACCGGATCTTTTCCCAGAGTTCCCGCTCCGAACGACGTTCCCTCTCCAAAAAAAGTTCCCGGATCTCATGGTTGACAACCCGTTCGTCTTTCCCAAGGTCCAGGGCTTTGCGATCGGCCTGTTTCCGCAGGTGAGGAGGAAGGTTTTCAAACAGGATCCGCAGGACTTCTTTCCCTCCTACCAGCAGTATCCGGCGAAAATCCTCCACTTTGGAGAGCCGCTCCAGCGCATCCACAATCTCGCGCACATAAAGCAGCATCTGTTTATCCCGACGGCGCTCATAACGCTGCTGCGACCATCCGCCCTTGCGCACATGATTCTTGATATTTCCCTCTACCGAGCTTTCCGGGCCCGATGCTGCCGCCGCGACCATGAAAATACGCGCTTTTCGATTATCCGCGATGACGACCGCGGCATTTTCGTACTCATCTTTAAGTTCGGCCAGAGGCCGTATGTAAGGTGAAGAATCGAACCGGACAAGATCCGGGCAGGCGACCGGCAGAGCATAAGCTCTAAAGAAATCCATTCCCCAGCAGGAAATCAGGCACAGCGAACCGGATACAAAGGGATTTTTGTCTAAATATTCCTTGACGGCTTCCCTATTCAACTGAAAGTGCTCATGTTCGTCCTTAGACGAGCCACCCCTGTTCAGCACCCGGCCCATACGCTCGACTCTCCGATCAAGGGTCGACAATGATTTCGGAGATGAGATATAGACACTCAGAAAAGTCTTTTCGTTGGAGGACAACTCGGAAAGCTCATTCAGATCGATTTCAGCAAACATGATGACTCCCTTCATATTGGATCGATGACAGTTAAACAAACCTAAACACCATAGGCATATAAAGCCCGTTCAGATACAGCATAATAAATGAAGAATCATATTGCCAGAAAGAATGTCATGCAACGGCAATAGGGAGATAAATCTTCAGGAAAAGCGCGGCGTCAAAACCGGAACAGGCGGAACGAGACTGACTTTACCCATTTCAACTCGGATCCGCTTAATAACCCGAGATATGAACTGGAGGGTCGGGTTCAACCGGACTTATGCGTTATCTCCGGATTATTCGCTTTTCCAAACAACCGCCGCAGCCATCCCATAACATCCTCCAGAATCAAATAAGATACCGGAACCAGCATCAAGGTGATGAAGGTGGCGAACAGAACGCCGAATGCCAGCGATACCGCCATCGGGATCAGGAAACGAGCTTGGAGGCTGCGCTCTAAAAGCAGGGGCGTCAAACCGGCGAAAGTGGTGATGGACGTCAGCATGATGGGGCGGAACCGCGCCGCCCCGGCTTCCCGGACCGCTTCCGAAAGCGAGTGTCCGTCTCTTCGAAAGCGGTTGATATAATCCACCATCACCAGACTGTCGTTGACCACGACTCCCGTTAGAGCCACGATCCCGAAAAACGACAGCAGGGTCAGCTCGAGTCCCATGATCATATGTCCCCAGATCGCACCCACTATTCCGAATGGGATCACGCCCATCACGATGACCGGTTGGATATATGAGCGGAACGGGACGGCCAACAGCGCATAAATCACGAGCAGCGCGAGCAGAAAGCCGTTGCGGAGACTAGTGATGGCTTCCTGCTGATCTCTCTGTTCCCCTTCCAGGCTGTAGCTCAATCCCGGATAATCCGCCAGCAGCGGCGGCAGCACGTTCGCGGTTATGTCGGCGAGGATCTCATTCGTATTCGCTGCGGCATTATCGACTTCCGCCGTGATGCTGACCGTTCGCCGACGGTCGGTGCGATCGATGGTGGAGTATCCTCTTCCCGGCCTTGCACGGGCCGCGGCGGGAAAAGGAACGGAAATTCCGCTCGAGGTCTTGATCCGCTTATCCTCCAGGTTTCCAAGACGTTTTCGCTCGTCCGCCGGATAGCGCAGCATCACTTTGACCTCATCCCGATCTCTCTGAATTCGCTGCACTTCCTCTCCGTAGAATGCCTGTCGCACCTGCCGGCCCAGATCGGACAGCGAAAGCCCCAGGGATTCGGCCTCCGGAGTAATATCCAATTGAATTTCCTGTTTCCCTGGACGAAAGGAATCCGCAACATCAAAAACTCCCGGGTAATCGGCAATCTTCTCTTTAAGCTTCTCCGCCGCCACCCTCAGATCGGAGATATCGGCACTGGCAAGTTGAACATTGATCGCGGCCCCCGCCGTAAACAATGAGCTGGAAAATGAGAGTTCGACGGCATCCGGGATAGAGCCGACAAGTTCACGCCATCGGTTGGCTATGGCGATGCTGCTTATATTCCGTTCCTCGGCCGGAACCAATTCGATGTCCACTTCCCCCAGATGAGAGCCGGTAAATCCTCCTTCAGCCGCCATGGGCCCGGAAGCCTGGTTAAGGCTGGGCTGTTCTCCGACAGCCGCCAGAACATGACGAATCGTCTGATTCCCTCCCCCGATTTCTTCTTCCAGCCGCAGAGCTCCGGCTTCGATTCTGCCGACGGCATCCGCTGTGACGTCCACCGGGGTTCCCAAGGGCATGGTCAATCGAGCCACGATGTTGTCGGCGTCGATTCGCGGGAAAAATACAAATTTGATCCATCCCGCACCCACCATGCCGAAGGTCACGATCAGGACTGCAAAAAAAACAGCCAGGGTTAAGGAGCGGTTGCGCAGGATCGTATCGAGATGGGGACGATAGACATTCCGCACGAAACGCTGAAAAAGCCGGTTGAACCCGTCATGAAAACGATCCCACCAGCCATGCCAATCTTTTCCCGCGGGGCGAATCCGGCCGGTCCTTAAATGCGCCAGATGCGCCGGCAGAATGAACAAAGATTCAAGAAGGGAAAATCCAAGCGTCAAGATGACGACAACAGGGATGAACCGCATGATCTTTCCCGAAATCCCCTCGACATTGAGCAAAGGCCAAAAAGCGGCGACCGTGGTGAGAACCGCAAACACGACGGGAACCGCCACCCCCTTCACCCCGTCCAGAGCCGCTTCCATTCCCGTCTTTCCCGATTCATACTCCTTGTATATGTTTTCGCCCACAACGATGGCGTCATCGACCACGATCCCGATGACAACGATGAAGGCGAACAGAGAGATCATGTTGATGGACACATCGAAGTAAGGCATCAGCCATAGGGTTCCCAGAAAAGAAACCGGGATGCCCAAAGCCACCCAGAACGCCAGGCGCAGTTTCAAAAAAAGGGCCAGGGTGATCAGGACAAGTATCAACCCTCCCCACCCGTTGCGGAATAGCAGGTCCAAGCGGCTTTGCAGCACCTGGGAATCATCACTCCAGATCGTAAGCTGCAGGCCTTCGGGCAGCCGCTCCCTCTCCTCGGTGACATATTCCTTTACGGAACGCGCGACCTGGATGGCATCCTCATCGCCGACACGGAATACCTGAATTAAGGCTGCCGGTTGGCCGTCGAAGCGGGAGAACTGATCGGTTTCCGTGAATCCGTCAATCACGGTGGCAACGTCTCCTACCAGCAGGCGCGAACCGTCAGGTCTGGTTCTCAATACGATCCGCTCAAAATCCAATCCTGTGTAAGCCTGCCCCTTGGTACGCAGAAGCACCTCCCCTCCCCGGGTTTTAATCGACCCGCCAGGAATATCCAGAGAACCCCGCCGTATAGCCAGCGCCACTTCATCGAAGGTCAAGTCGAACCTCCTCAGGGCCGTCTCCGGAACTTCAATGGATATCTCGTAGGGTCTTATGCTGGCCACCCGGGCCTGCGTAATGCCGGATAAAAGCAGAATGTCGTCCCGAATCCGTTCGCTGAGGATTTTCAGTGTTTTTTCGTCGGCATTTCCCGATAGAGCCAGACTGATCACCTGTCTCCGGTTCAGCAGTTCCTGGACCAGAGGTTTTTCGGTTTCTTCAGGCAGAGTCGTGATCGCATCCACCCGAGCTTTGGTATCATCCAGAAGCCTGCGCACGTCGGTTCCGGGAAACAACTCTACGGTGATTGTGCCTATGCCTTCCGCGGCTCGCGATGAAATCCGTTTGATCCCATCGAGACTCTGGATCTCCTCCTCGATCGGAATACAGACCCCCCGTTCCACTTCCTCCGGAGCCGCGCCCGGATAAACAACGGATACATTGATAAGGTCGGAGGCCAACTCAGGAAAAACCTCCTGCTTGATCCCGGAGACCGTGATAAAACCACCGGCGGCAATCAGCAGCAGCAGCAAATTGGCGGCAACCGGATTCCGGACGAACCAACTCAAAATGCCTTTCATCACGCGTTCCCGTTTTCCGAATCCAAGGACTGTTCGTTTTCACCGACGACCCGAACTTTCATGCCGTCGACAACGGTTTCGATGGAAGAGATACAGACTCGTTCCTCCGGATGCAGGCCGGAGCTGATAATGACCGATCCGGCATCCGTTCTCAGGACTTCGACGGTACGAAACCGAAGGCGATCCTCATTATCAACCACCAAAACCCGGTTCTCTCCCCGCAGGACCGCGCGGGGCAAAACCGCCACCCCCCGAGCCGTCTTTCCTTGGATCTCTCCTTCTACGAACATCCCCACCGCCAGCGGGGGCCGCTCGCTCCCTCCATTCCTACTATAAGGATCATCCACTCGGGCAACCAGAATGATCATATGGGTCTGAGGATCGATCTCACCGGAGACACGGACGATCTTTCCCGTCCAGCTGAAATCCCTCCCCCCATAATTTGCATAGATTTTCACCCTGATATTCAGATCGGCGGGTTTTTGAGTTCGATAATCCAGGAAGCAGTCCAGGTAAGCCATCTGATCATCCGGGACCGGAAGCATGACTTCCACATAATCGATGGCATAGATGGTTCCCAAGCGAGTCCCCGGGGTCACATACTGGCCGACATCAGCCAGTTTCACCCTTACCCGGCCGTCGTAGGGAGCCTTTATCCACGTACGTTCCAGATTCAAACGGGACTGCTGAAAAGCCGCTTCCGCCGCGGCGAGTTGAGCCTTGGCCCGAGCCAACTGCGGCTCCCGCAGGACCAGCGGATGAGCTGATTCCGACCGACCGAGCTGTTCCCATTCCTCGCGCGCTATCTCGGCTTCCTGTTCCTCCTGCGCGAGCTGCAAGCGGGCTTGTGCGACCTCGGCTTCTATTCGGGAAAGCGCGAACTCATAATCGCGGCGATCGATTTCCATAAGGATATCTCCCCGATTAAAAAATCCCCCGACCGCAAACTGGGGAGCAACCGAAATGATCTCACCGGCGACCTGAGTAACCAATTCCGTTTCCGTGTGCGGGGAAACCGTTCCTTGGGACCGAACGATGAGCGGAGAGTCCTGAATTTCGACGGCCTCCACTCTGACCAGCGGAGGCGGGAACGTTACGGGAACCTGCTCGATCCGGGCACGTGATCTTATCATAATGACGGCCGTCACCAGAGCCAGCAGTATGACGGCGGTGGAGATCAAAAAACGTTTTTTAGCTTTCATGAGAAATTCTCTCCTTCTTCGATTCGGCGGCGGATTTCATGAACTCCCCACCCATCGCCAGGATCAAATTGACTCGATTATCCAACCGCTGACGGCGAACACTCAAAAGCTGACTCTGCGAGGTGAAAGCCTGGCGTTGAGATTCCAGAACCGAAAGCAAACCGGACAATCCTCGGGCATATCGCTCTTCCGCCAAGCGCCGCGCTTCCAGGGATTGTTCTACAGCTCTTCGCAGCGCCTTTTCCTGGATTTCGAGTTGCTTTTCAGCCGCTAATGTAGACTCTACTTCGGCGAATGCATTCAGGACGCTTTGCGCATAGCGAGCCAGGGCTTCATCTTTTCCCGCCAGGGCAAGATTAACTCCGGCACGCAGACGTCTGCCCTGAAACAGGGGTTGCAAAAGGCCGCCGAAAAGGCTCCAAACCGAATAATCTCCCTCAAGAAGATTTTTAAGCTCATCGCTCGACCGCCCGTCCGAGCCGGTCAACGTCAGCTTCGGGTACAGCGCGCGGCGAGCTTCTCTAACCCGGAACGCCGCACCGGAAAAACGCTTCTCGGCCGCGATCACGTCCGGCCGTCGGCGAAGGATCTCGGATGGAAGCCCTCCCGGCACCTGCTCCCGCAAATCCGGAAGGCGACCCCCGACGGAAATGCTTCCCGACGGATAGCGTCCAAGCATGATTTCGAGTTGACGTAAGGAAACCTGAAGCAAATCCCGCTGCTGGCTCAGAGTGGCTTCCGCTACGGCGACATTGGCTTCGGAAAGCCGAACATCCAGCGAAGGCTGCAGTCCGCGCCGATAGCGAGTAAAAACCTGATCGTTGGTCATTTGATAGTTCTTAAGGGTTACGTCGGCAAGGTCTACTTGACGAGCCGCTTCAGTAGCGCCCAACCAGGCTTTAACGATCTGTCCGATAAGGGACAAACGATACCCCAGCAAGTCGGCCTTCGAGGCCTGAAATTCAGAATAGGAAGCCGCTCTTCCCGCCGATATCCGGCTCCAAAGGTCGACTTCCCAACTCAGATCCAGCGATAATCCAAAAAGCGTAGACGTGCTGCTCAGCACTCCGGATTCACTCCCCGGAAGTGGAAATCCCACGAAGTTTCTCTTCTGACGGGTAGCCGAACCGCTCGCGCCGATCTGCGGAAACAGACCGGATTCCGCGATTCTCACCTGAGCCGCCGCAGCACGCAACCGCGAAGCCGCGGTCCTTAGATCATAATTCGTTTCCAACGCTTCAATCACGATCGTGTTCAATCCCGAATCATCGAACCGCCGCCACCACTGATCCGGGATTTCCCCTTCCGCCGATCCCGCAATCCAAGTCTCGGGAACCTTCATGTTCAAGTCGGGAGGTTTTTCGGGGATGGAGACACAGGCTGTGAGCATCACGATCCAGAGAAAATGGATAATGGATTTTATCATCGCATCACCTATATTCACATAATCCGTAAAAACGGTCATTCAAGACCATCACCTAGAGAAGCAATTTCTTAGGATGAAGGTCGCACCGGAGCGGCTATCGAAAACATTCCCCGTGCTCATTATCCTCTCTATTATAGGAATGAATCTACAATCGTTCAACCCGTTTCCTCCTCTTCTGAAAAAAATATATTCTGTTTTTAAACGAGTTCATATTGTTTATGCCTTTTTGAATAGTCGCGTCCGGCATGATATAAGAAAGATAATTTCCAGGGAGGGATGCATATAATGAAAAAAATACTATTCTTGCTCGTTCTTCTTTTTGTGATAGCAGGGATCATAGGCATGAAGGCGCCCGAAAAAACATTAAAAGTCTTCATTTCCGTGGATATGGAAGGGATCGCAGGCGTAATCTCTTCGGGAGGTGAATGCAATTCCCGGGGAAGAGACTACGATTATTTCCGCAAGATCATGACCGGGGAGGCCAATGCCGCCGTGGCCGGAGCCCTGGATGCCGGAGCGACCGAAATCACCGTTCGCGACGGTCACGGAAGCAAAACCAATATCATTCCCGGGCTTCTGCATGAAAAAGCCAAACTCCTGCGCGGCGCAACTTCGAGGCCGGAAAATATGATGCTGGCCCTCGATGAGACCTATGACGCCGTCATCTTCATCGGATACCATGCCAAAGCCGGGACCAAGGAAGGCGTCATCGCCCACACATCGAGTGGAAATGTGATCGATCTCAGTGTCAATGGCGTCTCCCTTCCTGAAGCCGGATACAATGCCCTCATTGCCGGACTGCACGATGTCCCCGTTGTCTTCATCTCCGGAGACAATTGGATATGCGGCCAGGCACAAAAACTTTTCGGTGATATCGTCACCTGCCGGACCAAGGTGGGAATCGGCGGCGCCGAACTCGGCCTGCATCCAGATATCGTGATAAAAAACATCCGGCAGGGCGTGGAAACGGCTGTTAGACAGCGGGAACGATTCAAGCCCTATAAACTATCCCCCCCCTACACCATGGTGCTCAAGGTCAAAAATGAAAAAGCCGCCTATCCCGGGGCAAAGCGGACGGGAGAAGGAGAATTCACTTTTACGAGCTCTGATTTTCTGGAGGTCATGGATGCTTTCAATCAGATGAAATGAATACGGTCACTTCGGTTCGAGGTCATAGCATACGCGCGCCGCGGCGAACGGTTCTTTAACCGAGGAATCGATCGCTCTGAGCAAGAACCGGTAAGAATAGGATTTATCCGTCAGCGTATATGCGGGATGCGTTCGCGCTCCCCAGGAATTATCTCCTCCGAGTCCCATCTGTCGATAGTCGATGTTCAAAGACACGAGATCGCGAGGCTTCACGTCGATGGTATGCCGGTTGACCTTCCGCGGGTTGGGATTGAAGGCGGCGGTATTGACCTCCGACTCAAAATCTTCCAAAAGATTGTGATGAGCGCTGAAACTGAAATACGGTATCCCAACAGCTAATAATCCATACCCTTCTTCATCGGTCAAGGCAACCCACCGGACATCGGTGCGGTTCCCATTTTCCTGAGGCCGAATATACGGAAAATAGAGTTCCGATACCGATTTTTCATAAAGACCCACATGAGCGGAGAACTTACGATCCCAATAGTTTTCATGCGGGCCCCTTCCCCACCAGCGAACCCGATCTAATACTCCCGGCAGAATCATATTCATACCGATCCTGGGGATCTCAGGTAGATCCTCCACGGTGAGTTCCAACTCGTTCTCCACCAAAAGCTCACCGCTCCCTAAAACGGTATATTCTGCGTTCATGAGGGCGAAGACCCGCTCATGATCCCTTAAAAGTTCAAAATCGAAATCCAGCTTCACCACGGAATCTGATTTTCTTATCACTTCACCGCGGACGAGGCGGCGCTCGGCACCCGCCCGGCGCCATATCGCGCATCGTTCGGGAAGGCCGTTCCCATAATCATTGTCGGTGGGAGCCCGCCAGAAATTGGCTCCCGGCCCCCTTTGAATCAGGTCGCGATCATGCAACCGCCAAGCGTTCATGCGTCCGTTTTCCAAATCGAATACCAACGTGAATCCGTCTCCCCGGATGTCCGCTTCCCCATCCGTCTGAGTGACGATGAGCTTCGGCAAAGAATCCGTTTTTATCGGCGCATCAGGAAACGCCCCACCCGACAGGAGGAGCTGTTCAACGGCCGCCTTAAAACCGGCCTTGAGAAGTGAACGATCCCGCTTACGGATCAATTTGATATTTAAAAAATACTCTCTTTCCGGTTCGGAGATTGAATTCGAGAAATCCAAAGAAACCGTTTTTTGGGCATGAGGCGCAATATTCAAGTCATCCACCCGGCCGGACCGCACGACGCCCCCGTCCGCCATGATTTCCCAAGCGAGATAGTACTCCGAAAGATTGGAAAAATCATGCTTGTTCAGGATTTTTATTTTTCCTTTCTTCAGGTCAACCGCTTCAAATTCGGCATTCTGGTAAACCTTTTTCACTTCCCATATGGCAGGATGGAGAGATCGGTCGGGATTTACCAGCCCATTGATACAAAAATTCCCGTCACTGGGTACTCCGGGCGGACCGAAATCACCTCCATATGCCCAGAATTGTTCACCTTCATCTCTCCGGGTCAACAAACCCTGATCCACCCAATCCCATATATAACCGCCCTGGAGGACATCATGTTTTTCTATCACATCCCAGTAATCCTTTAGATTGCCGTTGCTGTTACCCATAGCGTGAGAATACTCGCACATGATCAAAGGCCTCCCGTCCGGATGACTCACGAATTCCTCAAGATGTTCGATTCGGGCGTACATGGGACAGTAGATGTCTGAATGCCGTTCCGTCACATCGGTCTGCTTCCCCTCCATTTCATACTGCACGGGACGAGAAGGATCCCGCTGCTTGATCCACTGGTACCCGGCCAGCATATTGCGCCCGTCTCCGGCCTCATTCCCCAGCGACCATATGATCACACTGGAGTGATTTTTGTCGCGTTCGACCATGCGTATGATACGGTCAAGATGAGCCGCCTTCCACTCCGGTTTGTCGGCCAGCGTCTCATCCCTGTCGTATCCCATCCCGTGCGATTCGATATTGGCCTCATCTATCAGATACAACCCATACCGATCACACAGCTCATACCAGCGTTCAGGTTGGGGGTAATGGGACGTCCGAACGGAATTGATGTTGAATTCTTTCATGGTTCGGATATCTCTGAGCATGGTTTCCTCATCCACGACGTGCCCGTTCCGGTCATGGTGTTCATGCAGATTGACCCCCCGAAGGGTAACCGGCGTTCCATTGACATGCAAACGCTGCTGCTTGATCTCGACCTTTCGGAATCCGACTCGGCATCCCACGGATTCGAGAATTCTTCCGTCGGCATCCTCGAGTTCAAGCCCGAGTGTATAAAGTTCGGGGATTTCAGCATTCCATTTCCTGGGCGAGTCGATTGTTTCCCGAAAACGGATGATCTCGAACTCAGGTCCATCCCTGATTTCATGTTCTCTTTCGATCAGCACGTCCTCGCCGTCCCATAACCTCAAAAACAGCTTTCCATCAAATGCATGGGAGTGAAAGCCCTGCAGATCGACATCCACTTCCAGTATTCCATCACGGTAATCCCGACTCAAATCTCCCAGAACCCGGAAATCCCTGATGCATACCGGAGCCCGGGATACAAGGTAAACGTCACGCTGGATCCCACTCAACCGCCAGAAATCCTGGTCCTCCAGGTAGCTGCCGTCACACCAGCGGTAGACCTCAACCGCCAGGGTGTTGGATCCGGATCGGATATAAGGCGTGATGCGGAATTCAGCCGGAGTCTTGCTGCCCTGGCTGTATCCGACTTTCCGGCCGTTTACCCAGACGTAAGCGGCTGAGCTGACGGCACCGAGGTGGAGAAACACCTCACGGTCTTCCCAATCCTCCGGCGGAATAAAATCTCTCCTGTAGGATCCGACCGGATTGTCGTCATGGTGTATGAAGGGAGGATTTTTTTCAAAAGGATACCCCTCATCGATATAAATGGGAATCCCGTAGCCACACATTTCCCAATTGCTCGGGACATCGATCTCATCCCACTTCCGGACATCATAATCTTCTTTAAAAAAATAGCGGGGACGTTCATCCGGACTTCGCACCCAGTGGAACTTCCAGGTGCCGTTCAGACTCATGAAATAGGGCGAATCATCTTTGATCCCAGCCAGCATCTGCCGCGCCTCGGCATAGGGAATAAAATCCGCGTGGGCTTTCACACGATTTATCTCGAAAAGCCCCGGGTTCTCCCAATCCCGGGGCTCCATTTCCAGAAACGGTTCATCGGCATATTTCGGGGTCGGGCGGCATGAAACCATCAACATGAGACCCAAAACGACCGCAAGCAAGCGATGTGGATGCATGTTATATCTCCTTCTTGTTTTCCCTTGTGGATTATCATACCGCTTTAATCCCATTTATCTCAATGCGTTTAAGGAGATTCCGTTTTCGTTTCACATCCATCTATGATATATAGATGATACTTTTCATGAACGCCAACAGCACCGGAAAAATCATTTCCTCCAGGATACTTGCGGGAGGTCTCGCTTTCCTGATCGCGGTTTCGTTCGGCGCCCATCACGGAAGATCGATTCGTCAGCCTGCTTTCTCCGGGCGACGTGCTTATGATTACCTGAAAAAGCAATGCGATTTCGGACCTCGAAATCCGGGATCCGCCGGGCACCGCCGCTGCGCGGAATTCCTGTTGGGAGAGCTGAAAAAATATGCGGACTCCGTGAATATCCAAAAATTCACCATAACATTCGGTTCACCGCCCCAAAAGGCCGAGGGAGTAAATTTAATCGCGAGCTTCCGATCCTTGAATCCGGACCGTATTTTATTGTGCGCGCATTGGGACACGCGGCCCTGGGGCGATGAAGATCCCGATCGAAGCAAACGCGGGGATCCCATCACCGGCGCCAACGATGGAGCCTCGGGTACCGCCGTCCTGCTTGAAATCGCTCGCATGCTCCATAATACGCCCCCGAAGATCGGTGTCGACATCGTGCTTTTTGACGGAGAAGACGCCGGCCGGTCCGGATCCGAACGGGGATGGATCCAGGGATCCTCCACTTATGCCTCGCGTTTGAATCCCGACTATAATCCACGCTTCGGAATTCTTCTGGATATGATCGGCGATGCCGACCTCCAGATCCACAAGGAGCTCAACTCCTGCTATTTTGCTCGTACCGTAGTCGATAAAGTATGGGACAAAGCCGAAAAATTACATTTGGATTCCTTTCGCAACGACAGCCGCTACGCCATGTTGGATGATCATCTGCCGCTTCTTGAAGCCGGCATCCCTTGTATCGATATCATCGATTTCGACTATCCCCACTGGCACACATCGGGAGACACCCCGGATAAATGCAGTGCAGCCAGCCTCGAAGAGGTCGGATGTCTGATTGCGGCCGTCATCTACGATGAAACCTAGGCTCTCATCATCCTTCCGAAGAGCTGAACCGTCCCGTTTTCAATCCCATTTCTTATGTTTATTTTTTTTGCGCCGGCCGAAAATGCCACCGCTTAAGAAAAGCCCCGCACCCAAAACGAATCCGAAATTGTACCAATTACCGCTGTTGTGGATTTCATAAAAACGTATATTTTCGGTAAAAATCGAAATGACGAACGTGATGGGAGAAATCAAACCATGCCACAATCCCAGCCAGAAACCGGCGATCTTTCCCTCTCGGTCCGGCGTTTTTTCCATATCATTGGGACCGGCCGCGCAGCTCGCAAATAACAATAAACAAAGACATCCGATAAAAATCCAAACCGTTGTTCTCATGTTTACATTCCCTCTCCTGGATCTTATTCGGATTAAAAATATATCTGCTCACCGCACCCTGTCAAGCGAGAAGGGCTCTTTCCCGGGAGCAGATTGTTGAAAATGAATGCGCAACATCGTATAATATAAACAGTCAGAAAGACCGACTCAATTCAATATGAAAAAGGAGAATTAAGCATGACTCAAATGCCTCTGATCGGAGATAAATTCCCAGAAATGGAAGTCCAAACAACACAAGGGAAGCTGAAGCTGCCTGAAGCCTATTCCGGTAAATGGTTCATTCTATTCAGCCATCCAGCTGATTTCACTCCTGTGTGCACCACTGAATTTGTAGCCTTCCAGAAACGATACGATCAGTTCCGGGAACTCAACTGCGAACTGATCGGGATGAGCATCGACCAGGTTTTTTCGCACATCAAATGGGTCGATTGGATCAAAGACAATCTCAACATTGAAATCGAATTTCCCGTCATCGCCGACGACACCGGATCCGTTGCCCAAAAATTAGGCATCATTCACCCCGCGAAAGGAACCAACACCGTGAGAGCCGTTTTTATTGTGGATCCGAATGCAACACTCCGCGCCATGCTGTACTATCCCCAAGAGTTGGGAAGAAATATGGACGAGATCGTCCGTATGGTCAAGGCCCTGCAGGTCGGGGCAAAAAACAAAGCCGCCATGCCGGCCGGCTGGCCCAATAACGAGCTTATCAAGGACGAAGTCATCATCCCCCCCGCATCGGATGTTAAAACCGCTCATGAACGGATGAAACAATACGACTGCTTCGACTGGTGGTTTTGCCATAAAAAAATCTGATTCAGGACCGCGCTTATAAGGGGAGAGGCAACCTCTCCCCTTTTTTTATCTACGGGTTTCCCAAACGTATTGTTCGGTCTCGCGCCTGATCCGTTTTTCGAATACGTCCTGATGTGCTCCTCCAGGTGCTTTAAGGGTGTTCCTCAGAGCCGAATTTCCAGGGACAGTCTTCCTGATGATAATCGATTCCGTTTTTCCCGGTCATTTCCGCAACCGATGATCCGCTTTCACTCCCGCGGTGGAACGTGTAGCGCCCGTACTCCTGGGCCGCACGATTGTAGTGAACATTTCCTACCGTGTAGTCTATCTGCCCCAACGGGAAAAGAGCCAACAGCTCATATTCAATGCTGAGCACTCCCCCCTCATTCAATTCTCTCCAGTACCTTACGATCTGCTCACGTCCGGAAAACAGTTTTCCTTCCGCACTGCGGATAACGGCATTTTCCATATAAAGAGGTCCGATATCCCCGAAATCGCCGTTGTTGAACGCTTCGCAAAGAGCTCTCCGATTATCCGCCACCGTATCCTCGGCCGCATCCCAACTGATTCTCACCGCCGCCTTTTCAGTGTCAAGTTCCAACTCCGACTTCGTCGCATACTGCGACTTCATCAGAAACCAGAACGCCACAAATAAAACAATGGTCAGAAACACCCAATAAAACATCCTTCTATCTTTCATTTCATCTCCCCCCCGGAGCTTCAAAGGCTCCCCTCCCGGCGAATATGACAGATGCAGCTTGAGAAGCCATCGCTCCCTTCCGCCGTGGAGCTAAAAAACCGCGACGATGCAGGTCTCTTACCCGGCGCACCGATGTCTTCGTCCGCATCGATTGATTTACATCGCCCCATACTCGATCAGCATTCTGTCGTACCGATCCTTGGCCTTCAGAATGATTTCTTGAAAACGTCGATCCTGTTTCAAACTATCAAAAAACGGATTGCTGATCAGAAAACTGTACCCATAAAGATACTCCTTGGTCGCCTGGAATCCCATTTTCATCCCATTCCTGATATCACCGATAGCTTCATCATGCATCCCAAGGACGGCATGAACGCTGGAAAGAAGGTAGGTCATAACCACGGGGTTTTCAATATTATCGATCACCGAAAGGGCGGACACCCCCTCTCCCCGTACGGCAGACAGCAAGGCCCGGATGTATTGTATGCCTCTGCTTCTCCCTGCTTCTCTCTGCAGCTCTTCGACTTCTTCTTCAGCCTCAACATACCGCCCCAGCATGACCAGCAGGCGGATATAAAAGAGAGAATATGACATATTGTCCGGAGTGATTTCCATGGCGTCCATTATATCCCGCAGCGCGGATCCATAGTCCGCTATATTCATGTAGCACCGTGCGCGCAGTCTCAATGTTTCCGGCTTTAGAGGATCATATGTCAGCGCTTGAGAGTAATAACGGATGGATTTTCTGAAGAGCCCGAGACTGCGGAAGAAGGATCCGATTTGATAATTAATATCCGGGTTATAGGGATCGAGCGTATAAGCTCTTAAAAAATACTCGTAGGCCCTGTCATTCCGCTGCAGGTAAAAATGGACCCATCCCAAAGCGATGTTCGCTTCCGCCAAGTCCTTATCCAGAGCATAGGCCCTCTCATAATGAACCAGCATCCGGTCGAGGTCCTCATCTTTTCCATGACTGACAAACCTGGCTTCGAATATATTGCCCAATCCCCAATAAAAAAGGGCATATTCTCCATTGCCTCGGTTTGCGGCCGTATAATATTCCAGAGCTTTGTCAAAATCCTTCGGATTTCCGGTTTTTCTGTAAATCCGCTCATGGAAACGGCCTTTATAGTAGGATTTCATCGCATCGAAAGGAGGCTGCGGATGTCTTGGAAATTCCTTCCCGGATTCGAAATGGACCCGCAGCTCCCGGCCTAAGGATTCGGCGATATCATCCTGAACCGCAAAATAACTATTGATTTCCCCTTCGAAACGCCGGGACCATATCAAAGATCCGGATTCGGTGCTGTTCAGTGAGACATTGACCCGAATCTGCGGATTTTCGATCTGAAGGTTTCCCGTCAACAGCGTTCGCACTCCCAGTTCCATTCCGATCTCTTCGATACTTTTATCCGTGTCGAGATAACGTTCGGAGGAGATCGTCGGAATCACCTTCAAGTCGGGAAAACGGCGGTGTAGATGGGTAACGAGATCATCCGTCATTCCCCGGCAAACGGGAGTCTGGTCCTGATCCGGACTCAAATCGTTGAATGGAAGAACCGCAATGGAATTTTTCCAGGCTTTTTCGTTTTCTAACCCCTTGGGGGGCGCATTGTTCCTCTCCCGAATCAGATATCCGATCAGCAACAGGACGAGGACAGGTACCAGAACCCATGGAATGCTTTTTTTGATAAAAGGCGAAACGGTCCGGGGTTCCCCTCCCCCAATCCGGTTTCTCTCGGACATCCCCAGACTTTCCCGCAACAGGGCCAAATCGGTCATGAGGCTGTCGACATCCTGGTAACGATTTTTTGGATCTTTCTCAAGACATTTAAGGATAACGGCATCCAAGCTTGGGGGGATTCCTGGATTCAGCGATTTCGGATCGACGGGCCGCGCGGTCTTCTGACGGAGCGCTATGCTGAAAGGATTCCCACCTTCAAACGGAGCTTGTCCGACCGCCATCTCATACAGGATGACCCCTAAGGCATAAATATCGGATCTTTCATCGACTTCCCCTCCGTCGACCTGTTCAGGCGACATATACCGCGGAGTTCCAACGGATATTCCTTCCGATGTTATATCCGCCGTTTTCCGCATCCTTGCCACACCGAAATCCAGTATCCGAACCACCCCCGATTCATCGATCATGATATTTCGCGGTTTCAGGTCCCGATGGATCACTCCGAACTCATGAGCGGCTCTCAAGCCCCGGCATATCTGCTCCACGATGGAAAGAATCCTTTCAACACCGAGAAGCCCCTTGTTCCTCAGCAAATGCCCCAGATCCTCGCCCGGAACAAATTCCATAACGATGTAAAGGGTGTCCTTCCATTGGCCGAACTCATACATCCGGCATACATTCTTATGCGATATTTTGCGCGTGAATTTTACTTCATTCCTGAACCGCCCGACGGCTGTACGGTCCTGAGAGATCTCGGGTTTCAGGAGTTTGAGGGCAACGAGATCATCAATAACTTCATCCCGGGCTTTTACGACAAGGCCCATCCCACCATGCCCCAATTCTCCCATCACACGATAGCGGTCGGCCAACAGACTACCGGACACTATCTCCGAATAGTCAAAAACCAGGGTGGCGGTATCTTCCCCATGGATCTTTCGGGCTGTTTTGATGGGTTCCCGACACCGGGCACAAAAGTCGGCATCGGGAAGATTATCAGCTCCGCAAGCGGAACACTTCATCCCTAATTCCCCGTGAGTAAAGCAAAAGACAGTATTAAAGATAAAGCGAGGGTATGTATTAGTCAAATCAGGTGAAACGATTGAAAAAAACTTAAGGTTGAAATGGGGGGAAAATGAACGCGGCTTCCATCAAAAAAGAAGCCGCGTTCATTTCATCCATCGGGTGAAATAGATTTAGAAATACCGGGTATATTTACCCCAGAGATCATCACCCAGTTTCCAATAAGCCGCCACCGCGTTTTCAGCAAGTTCATGACAGTACTTGGTGAGAAATTCTTTTGCCTTGACGGGATCCTGCTTGTAGAGGTTCACGGCCTCTTTCTCGATCTCCGCTTGATCTGCAAACGCTTTGTCTTCGATGGACTTCCAGATTTTCATGATATCCTGGGTCATATCCCGCCACCGGAATAACGCCAGTTGACTTACCCTTCGGAAGGCCCACCAGGCGCTGTCCGTTCGGTAGCCCCAACGGCCGTCTACGAGAAAAGAATCGGGCATCTGGCTGATCCCGCAGTAAAAAGGCATGTGCGGGGTTGTCTGAGGATTATCGTATCCGATCCAGACCACTCCTCCGACGGGATCAGGAAGCCAGCTGCGGGACTGGGTGATCTGCAGATAGGTTGCCCGGGAACAGGAGATGGTCCGCTCCCGCGCCACTTTCAGCAGCGCCATTTGATCACGGTTCATGAAGGGAGTCGCCAGCGGGCTTTTCACCGCTTTGCCGTCCCGATCGAGCACCCAGAGATCTTTTGTCATATCATAGGGAGTGTCCTGATAAGTGTCGCGGAATATATCCAGAACATCCGCAACCGAAAGCTTCTTTTCAGGTTTCACGGTAAAAGGATAATTTTCAGCATTGGCATCGAGGTTCAATGAAGGCGCCACACGGCTGAGCACCCTCCATTCACGGCGACGAGATCCCATACTGGTGCGGTATGCATAGGCATAACAGAACTCGAAGGGCTTACCGCTTTGGGGACTCCACCACCCCATCTCCTCGGCCAGGGAATAGACGTTGTCGGACGCCATGAAATTATCTTTGTCCTTGAGGTTGATGTGGCGGATACGGCTGGCATTGGCGGAAACGCCGACCTGATCGTCGGGAACTCTTTGAGCAGCCCAAACCGCCCCTTTCTTTCCTTTTCCCGGACCCAGTATCTCAAAATGCCAGGTTTCTTTGGGATCTGCGAAAGTGAAACACTCCCCCACATCGATATAGCCGTGATTCCTGGTCAGTTCATCGGCCACTTTGATCGCCTCACGAGCGGTTTTCGCCCGTTCGAGGACCAGGCGGTAAAGCTCCGGACAATCGATGACGCCGACATCGCTTTTCAGGTCACGCTTGCCGCCGAAGGTGGTTTCACCGATGGCAAGCTGATATTCATTCATAACCGGATAAGCCGTATTGATATAGGCATAGGTTTCGGATACTTGAGGGATTCTTCCCTTGGGAAGCCGGTCGGGGTGATCCGGCCCCTTGGCCCGTTTAGCCTGAAAATAGACCACGGCCATATCCCCTTTCTTGTGTTTCTTGTGAGGAACGACATTGATCCATGTCCGGTCGGTGTTGCTGTCGCAGGAATGAGACGTCATGGTGGAACCGTCAATCGAGGCTGAACGCCCCACGATGATACTCGTACATCCCTCGTACTCGGTCTGCTGATCCTCACTGGCGGGAACGGACGTCTGCGCAAAAATCAGAGTCAGGGCCACAGCCATCATCAAGACGATCGGAATCATCCGGCGTGAAAGCTTTTTCATCCTTATCCTCCTTTGGTTGTCCGCATCCATTCCGGCAAGACTCGACTCATCTTCCGCCGCGGATGCGCTTTCATCTCTTTTTCGTGAAACGACAGGGGCTTTCCTTCATCCGGCCCCTTACTCGAATTTGAGAAATTTATCATACCATTCCAACATGCGCCTGTACATATCTTTCCGCTCGGCCTCCGTGTGGGGACCGCCGTGAGCGCCGTTGTGATAGCGCAGCCAGACGACCTTTTTCCCCAAGCGCCGCAGAGCGTAAAAGATCTCTTCCGACTGTTTGGCTTCCACATTGGGATCCTGATCTCCCGTAATGCATAACAGGGGGGTTTTGATCCTATCCGCATTCAATATCGCGGAATGATCCAAATAACGCTCCGGAAATTCCCACAACGTTCCTCCGATCCGATCCTGACTCCGTTCAGGAGCATGGATATTTCGTACGCCCAAACGCGGACTTTGGGTATAGAAGCTGACCATGTTCACTTTACCGGAATTATTGACGGCCGCTTTAAAGCGGTCGGTCTGGGTGATCAGAAGAACCGTGGCATACCCCCCGTAACTGGTTCCTTGTATTCCCAAACGGTCGGGATCGGCCACTCCCATTTCGATCACCTTGTTCACAGCCGCCAGTGCACCCTTACGCCAGGATTCACCCGGATATCCCTTCTCCAGATGAACGGAGGGGTGCAGCACGGCATATCCGGCGGCGGTGAATATATTGAGGGTGGGATTGAATCCGTTGTCGAAATACCGCTCATATACTTCGGTGATCATGGGATAACGTTTCCCCTTCTGATAGTTCGACGGATAATACAGGACTCCGGACAATTTACATCCGTCCGCATCCCGATAGTGAATCAACTCGGTATGACTTAACATCTTCTTCGCCATGTGGGAATTGAGATCGGTCAGTTTTCTAACTCGCGAAAAGCCGGAATCCGCGGAATACCAGTTCTCCGGAAAATCTCCATCCGAATCCGAAAAAACGAATACTCCTCCCGACCGGCTCATTCGCCATCCCCGGTAGAGATGGTCGCCGCGGATGATATCTTTCATGTTTCCGCTACGGACATCAAGCTTCACCAAACCACGGTCATACCGAAGGGGCGAGGAATACTGAAAATATATCGTTTTTCCATCCGGAGACCAGTCTACGATCTTAAGCTCAGGACGCTCATCAGGATTTTCATCCGCGGTATAAAGCAATCGCTCTGAACCGGTATCCGCATCGACCAGCCAATATTGAGGCGGCGGCGTCAGGTTGCGGTAGGATTGTTCAGCTTCATCCGCCTTCGGGGCGGCGGAGCATAAAATCCATTTCCCATCGAAACTCATACGCAGGACGGAATAGTCGAGGCGTTTTCCATCATCATTCGCATTCTCCGGTTCTTCTTCCCTTCCGGTCAATCGGCGAGACTCGCTGTCCTCGATGCCCATGACGAAAACATCCCCTTTCTCCGACCAGGCAAAGCGTTTGTTGTCGACGGACCATTGAAACCGACGCTGTTTATACGAATCCAACAGGATCCGGGATGTACCCGATTTCAGATCCTGTATTTCCAGCCGATTGACCGTGCCGCCGATAACTTCATAATCGGTTTTCTCCGATATGTCATACTCGAGAAGCAATTGGTCTCCATTCCCGGCCCAACGACATGAAAGCAGCGATTTTTCCGATAACGGCTCTATCCACTTTTTCGCCTTGGGTTCATAAACCGCGGGTATCTGCAAACGCCGCCGGTTCCGGAGATTATCCCAGGGGAGAAAAGCATCCTCCCCATCATGTACGATAATCGGGCCTTCGGTCAGTGACTTGAATAGACGGCGGCCGGTTTCCGTCCATTTTTCCGACCGCATGCAGAGAATCAGCCTTCCTCCATCGGGGGACCAAGCCAACGGCGAATTTCCAGCCACGGGTTTATTCTTCACCTGAGGGATTCTCACCAACTTTTCCGTTTCCCGATGCCAGATATACAGCGTATAGTCCTTTTCTTCTTTCATAAAAAAAGCCAGCTTGGATCCGTCAGGAGACCAGGTCAAGGCTCTGACCTGTCTTTTTTCGGGAAATATTTCCGTTTGCTCGCCATTGATACTGTCAATAATGATCACCCCGACACGAAAAGGGGCGATATAGGTAGGATCGCCATAGCGGGTGTAATCCTGAGGGCCTCGATCGCTGCGTTTGCTCCGTGTCGCCGCAATCCACCGTCCATCATGCGAAATATCTTCCACTTTCATGGAAACCACGGAAAAATAGTCTTCGATCGTATAAGAGGACACTTCCTGTGCCTTAAGGGAACCGGATTGAATAATGAGGAGAAGCCCCCCAATGATTCCCATAACTAAACGGTTTCGGATCTTTTTCATCTGAGAAACCTCCTTCCTCAATAATTTACCCTCATGTGCAGATTTCGTGTATATCACAATGAGAAACCACCGGTCAAATGAAGTGGACGTAGCGTACCGGGCATGGAAAGTGATATACTATTTTCGGTTTCTGGATCGAAGCCCGGTTACGGATCCAGCCTAATCATATCAGGGAAAGGAGCATATCCATGAAATTAGGGGATTTATACAAACTCGCGGTGCAGATAGGCATCAAGAAAGACCTTCGCAGCAGCGCTGAAATTAAAAAGATTCTTCTGGAAGAAAAAGAAAATCAGGCCGCTTTAAAAAAAGAAGACGCTGCGTTTTACGACATGGACCGCTTGTTCAACCCTTTCGCCGACACGAGAATCCTTTTCGGCGATCCCGCAACCGAAGTCAAACGGGTCATCGTGGGAATCGATATGGAGGTCGGAGAAATTCTCCTGACATATCTGCTGAACCGGGAAAATCGGGAGCCTATCGATCTGGTTATCGCCCATCACCCTGAAGGTTATGCCTTGGCCCAGCTATATGACGTCATGCATTTGCAGGCGGATCTGCTCGCAAAATTCGGAGTCACCGTCAGCGTAGCGGAACAGTTGATGGAGAAAAGGATCAGTGAAGTCGAGCGGGGTATCATGCCTGTCAATCATAACCGCGCCGTGGATGTGGCGAGACTTCTTGGGATTCCCTTGATATGTATCCATACTCCAGCGGACAACTGTGTAACCCATTATCTTCAGAATATGTTCGACCAGGAGAAACCATATAAAATCCGCGATCTTCTGAAACGGCTCAAAAGCATTTCCGAATTTGAAAAATCCTCCCGGCTTCAGGTCCCTCCAAAAGTCGTCAGCGGTTCCGAAAACAATAAATGTGGAAAGATATTCGTCGATATGACCGGAGGAACCGGAGGATCAGAAGATATTTTCGAGAAATTCGCCAACAGCGGTGTAAGCACGCTGGTAGGAATGCACATCGGAGAAAAACATCTGGGAAAAGCCAAAAAGGCCAATCTCAACGTCGTCATTGCAGGACATATCGCCAGTGATACGTTGGGATTAAACCTGCTGTTCGACGAAATCGAAAAAAAAGAGAAGCTGATATTCACCGGGATTTCAGGTTTCGAGCGGATGCCTCACACATCCTGAAGAGTCCTGCCGGCCCCCGATTTCCAGCTGAAAAACAAGCCTGCCGTTATGAACAGCAAAGAACTCAAGATATACATCATGCGGTATCCAGCCAGATCCGAAATCCAGCCGAAAAAAGCAGATCCCAAACCCATCCCGCAGTCAAACAGCGTCAGGTAGATCGCGATCGCCAGTCCTTGTCGTGCCCGCCCGATGAAATCAACGACATAGGCGCACAAAGCGGGAAATATCATTCCTTGTCCAAACCCGGCAACGAACCCGGTGAGAATAAGCATTTCGACGGATCGGATCTGCGATATCATCACTAGATTCAAACTTACAACCGCTAACGCCGGAAAAATAACTTTCTTTCGACCGATCCTGTCGGATAGGTCACCGAGCAGAAGACGTGTGGCAATCGCCGCCGTGGAGTAGGATAGAAAAAAGGGGCCGGCGCGATCCAGGGGGACGGATCGGCTGAACAAAGCGATAAAATTTACGACCGCTCCTCTTACGGCTCCATGCATCATAAGCAGCACGGTTAAAGGAATCATGCTGCGTAAGAACGGCTTCCCTTTCATTTTCCCCATCGAAGAGGCCTCGTTCATTCTCGGATAAACGGCCTCTTTGGTGACCGACACGCATATGAAAGCCAACACAAAAAATATCAAGCTGACGTTAAAAAGAGCTCCAAATCCCCAGTGATGAACGATCTCTTCCCCCAATATGGGGCCAATGGCCGAGCAGATCAGACTGCTGGCTCCGACAATCCCCAAGCTCTTCGCTAAACGACGTTCGGGCATAAGGTCAAGGCAAATCGTGATGGAAGCCGTAGCGGCGATCCCCCATCCTATCCCGGTAAGCGCTCTCAGAACCATCGGATACAGGCCGGCATTACGGATGAGATGGAATCCAGGGACCACAAGGATAAGGATGGCCATGCCGAACAGAGCCATTTTCTTCCTGCCGCGCAAATCGATCATTTTTCCGAACCAGGGACGTACAAGAATAGCCATCAAGCTGTGAATTCCCATGATCACACCGATACGGCTTTTACTGGTCGTAACGTTTTCAAAAAAAACGGGGAAGAAAACAAAAAGCGTCATTGCCAGCACGAGGAAAAAAAACCCCGTTAACGCCATGATAAAATGGAAGTTCATAAAAGTTCGCTTTTCCATCATAGGCATAATATTTATCGATGCACGTATGGCTATCCGAAAACGGTTCGATCAAAGGTTCACATTAAACGGAGTTTGACCAAAAGTAAAGAGAGACAGCGCGGCGTCAGCCGATCAGCACTCGTATTCCCGGAAAGATAACATTGGAATCCGGTTCTGATGAGCACCCTTGGGGGGGGGGGGTGGCGGGTGTTTTTTGGGGGAAAAAAGAAAAAAAGGGGATAATGAAGGAGGGTTATCAAAAACCTTGCCCAGCCAGCGTAACAAGATTTATATAAAGTATATCACGGATTTTTTCGATTGCAAGCTTTTTTTGATATATTGTATACCTTTTTTTCATATTTATTAACATGTCCATTATTATCAATAAGATAAACCCATTGTTTTTTTTATAATCGGCTTGGTTACGGTCGAAAACTCTCCTTACGACCTGGAACACCGGATAAGTATCATCAATGCTTGTGCAGATCTCTGTGCATGATCATTTCAAGATCTTCAATCCGG
>CAYSQW010000008.1:0-90719 GCA_964433135.1 uncultured Eubacteriales bacterium | reverse complement strand
GATCACGATACGAATTTTACGAGCGTCGAATTCTTTCTGAAAAAAGAGTTTGTCATTGACGGATATTTTCAACCGTGCGGGATCATCCGCCTTGAAATCAAGACGCTTTATCAATAATTCGATCCCCTTTTGCCGGAAGGGAAGAAACTCCCCCCCCAGAGAAAACTCAAGATACCCGTTCCATGTCGCTTCCCCCGATTCCGCGACTCCCTCATGCCCCCGTATAGGATTGATGATCATCCTCCGGCCGGAAAAACCCGGATACGCGATAAATAAAACGACAACCAGAACGAGGATCAGAACGCTTCGGAGAACAGGCTGCTTCAGGGGAGGCACGGTTCCGTGCTTCTCCAATGGAGAAAACGCGATGAACAAAATCAGCGGAAAAAAGTAATACTCCTGTGCACGCGTCTGGGTTTGAAAAAATGTCATGATGAGCAGCGCCGAAGTGAGGAATATCCATAAATTATTTTTCTTTAGATACTTCACGGCGGCGGCGAAGAGTAGGAGAAGAAGTCCCCAGGCGATGAGGGCCGTCAGTGTTTTGTGCCCCAGAAGATAATGCCCGAATCCCATGGAGTGAACAATGGAATTATGCCCCGCAAGCTCCTGCATTCTCTGCGCCTGGTGTCCGAGCCGCTCGAAATATCTATGTATTACAGAATGCGGGAAGAAAAGGAAGGGAACAATCCCGATCAACCCCCCCGCCGTGAAGGGAATCAGATTCCGGGGGATGATTTTCCTGGTTTTCAAGAGATGGATCAGCAAAAAAGGAACGAACAACCAGAACAGTTTGCGTGACGTCATGGCCGCGGCCAAACAGAAAAAGAATATTTTGTCATTGCTTTCGGACAGGGAGTAAAGCAATAAAGCAAGGATCAGCAAATAGGGAAAGGTATGGATGCTCGTGAGGAGAAACGGAAACAAGCCGGAGGAGACGATCACCGCACAGATGAAAAATCCGGTTAAAGGGAATCCGTTTTTCCGGTGATAATAATACAGCGTCAGGATAATCCCGGCAAACGCCAGAAGTGAAATAAGTCTCATATCGATCTTGGCCAGTATGGCCGGAAGGTAATAGACGATCATCATCGGAAGATAAGAAAAGGGGATCTCGGCGGGGCCGAAAAGCCGGCTGAAAGGATTGCTCCCCGATAGGATGGATTCCCCGGCGCCTCTTATTATCGGGAGCATGTCCGCCGAAGGGAACCTGATGGGAGAAGCATACAGGGCACCCGTCGTCTTGACGGCGAAAAAAACGACCAAGCCGAAAACAGCGATGTCGATGAGAAACGTCCTGCCGCGCACAAAACGAAGAAAAGCTTCTTCGATTCTCCTTTCGGCCCGGGCCGTGGTTTTGGATGAAAAGAGATACAGACAGAAACCTAATACCAGAGAGATGCTCAGCATATCATAAAACGATCTCGGGACCTCGCGGTTCGTCAGGTTAAACCGGGATAATTCGAGAATTTTGACAACGATCAATATCAGCAGAATACGCATGATCCTAAGTCTTATTAAAAACCATTATGAGGATGAATTCAATCTCCGCTCACAGTCAACTCACGGAAGGTTTTCTCTGATTCCATTTACTGTATTTCCCTTTTCCTATCGTTGAAATAAGCGGCGCATGACCACGGTGTCAGTAAGATGAGTTCGGCCGCTCTTGCCGTAAGCCTTTTGAATCGCACGGTTCCTGCAATCCGTTACATTCAATAAAATGCCGTCCTCAGGGAGAGTTCGTAAAAGAAGCCCTGAAATCGCATGATAAATTCCCCGGCCGCGGTATTCCTTTTTCACAACGCTCAGCAGCTGCGTGAAGACATCGCCAGAAAGCCCCGGTTTCTTTCCGACAACGCTGAATCCACACGCCGTATCGGTTTCCCTATCCAGCGCGACGAAAAAACCCGCGGGGGGAATACTATTAAAATTCAGAGCCATGACGGCCTCAATATAATCCGCTCCGGGCAGCCGCCGTATAAGAATCGGATCCGTAAAATGGCGGCTGTATCCCTCTTTCTCAAACGTCTCCCGGCAGATTTCAAAAATCTGCCGGCGGCAAGCCGGAATTCTTCCGGAGGGTATTTCAGCCAGTGACATCACTTCGATCTTATCTTGAACAAACGCCGTTTCCGGAAAGATAAGATCGCGGATATTCGATCGATACAGGCGGCGGCATTCCACGGCTTCGAATCCGGTTTGATGCAAGACATCATAAAACATTTCATTCTTGACCAGCTTGCTCATGACATAAGCCGTCTTCCAGGGCGCGGATTTGAAGCAGCGAAGCATCCCCACCTTGAGGTCATCGAGGAATCCGGGATCGCCGAATATTCGAGGAGGTACGCTCCCCGCCTCCCCCTCGCATTCGAAATGAAGGTTCCAGAAGGGAACTCCATACAGGTCCGACTCGAAACCGCTTCGGAATGCCAACAGGCGACATGCGATCCCGGAGACGGTCATTTCTTCAACCCAGCTCTCATCCGCTTTGAACCGGAATGCGGGTGAACACGAATCGTATGGAACGACCGGAGATGGAAATCCCAGCTCAGGCCAGTTGCTGCGATAAAATATTCTTGTCATCCCGTCCCAATCATCAGCCCCGATTTCTTTATCCGGGGATATATTCTATCCTTATTCATATTTTTTTTCGACGTTATGGATTGAATCACTCGGCTTGAAGAACTTCCCTACCAGGTTCGCCCCGCTTCAAGAACCTCATCGCATATAAAATGAAGCTGCTCGGGATTCAAGCAGTTGAAAAACGGCAGACGGACGAGCCGTTCACTGATATCTTCGGTAACGGGGCAATCTCCTTTTTGATACCCCCATTTTCGCCCCATGGGTGAAAGATGCAGAGGCATATAGTGAAAAACGCTCAGGATGCCACGGCTTTTCAGGTGATCGATCAACATATTCCTTTTATCCTTTGAAGGGCAAAGCATGTAAAACATGTGGTAGGACTGCCGGCAGTCTCCCGGGATAGAAGGCAGTTTCACCCCGGCCTTATCAGCCCAGCCGTTGAGGCGTTCATGGTAGGTGTTCCAGATCGCTTTTCTCGATGCCTGAATGGCATCCGCCGACTCCAGCTGCGCCAGCAGAAAGGCCGCCAGCATATCCGAAGGCAGGTAACTCGATCCCAGGCCGACCCATGTGTAGGCTTCCACTTTTCCCCGGAAAAACTGGGAGCGGTTCGTTCCCTTTTCACGGAGGATCTCAGCCTGTTCGAAATATTCTTCATCATTGAGAAGCAGCGCGCCGCCTTCTCCGCAGGTGATGTTTTTCGTTTCATGAAAACTCAACGCGGCCAGACTCCCGAACGTCCCCAGGTTGCGGCCCCTGTATTTCCCGAACAGGCCGTGCGCATTATCCTCGACCAATTCGATCCCGAAACGGTCCGCGATGTCACCGATGATGCTCATCTCGCATCCGACGCCTGCATAGTGCAAGGCGACGACGGCTCTGGTATTCGGCGTGATCATGCGCTCCAGTCGACCCTCATCCAGATTCAAGGTGTCGGGACGGACATCGATAAAAATCGGCTTGACGCCCCGCAATGCAAAAGCGTTTACGGTCGAAACAAACGCAAAGGAAGGGATGATGACTTCATCTCCCGGCTTAAGCTCCATCAGCAGAGCCGTCATCTCCAGGGCATGGGTACAGGAGGTCGTCAACAAGACTTTCGGGCTTCCGGTTATCCGCTCCAGAAGCGCATGACACTTTTTCGTGAAATCTCCATCTCCCGAGATATGCCGGGCGCGAACCGATTCCTGCATATATTCCAGTTCCCCCCCGCTGAGACAGGGGCGGCAGAACGGGATATCGATTTTCTCTTTCGATGCGGCCCCGTTTAATGACACCATCAGATCTTATTCCCTTTCTTCATTCCGGGTTTTGTTCTTTTCCGCATCCTCTTCCTCGCGGATGACATATTGAGGCCTGCGGCTGATATTTTGATGCACCCTTCCCAGATACTCTCCGATGATCCCCAAAAACAGCAGGATCATTCCCGAAAAAAAAGAGATGGATGCGATGATAGCCGTAAATCCACTGACCGGTGTTCCAATCATCAATTTTTTAACGATATAAAATGTCCCGATCAAAAAACCCAGCAGTGCGAATAAAAGCCCGGCGGCCGTAGCTATCTGCAGGGGAAGGAGGGAAAAATTCGTGATCATGTTAAAGGAAAGAGTCAATAACCGTCTCAGCGTGTAACCGCTTTTACCGTGCGCACGGCTGTCGTGGTTTACGTTTATTTGCGAAATACGTGACGTGAACCAGGTTATAAGGCCGTTGATATAGGTGTAATTGAGATCATAGCTCAGGATTTGCTTCGCAAGTTCGGATCTCAGGATCCGAAAGGCGGATCCTTTTCCCCGGACATGAAAAGTCCAGGAATAAAACTTCATGGCCAGCCATGACCCCAGACGGCGGGAAAGAGAGCTTCGCATGCTCGAAGGAATCCCGAAAACCACATCATAACCCCGATGGATCTCCTCGATCAAGGCGGGAATCTCCTCGGGAGGATTCTGGAGGTCGTCGTCCATCGTGATGATGAAGCGGCCGCGGGCCTGTCTCAATCCGCACATAGTGGCATTCTGCTGGCCGAAATTCCGCATCAGCCTGAAGCATTTGACGAGGATGTCTCCATCTCGTAAAGAGCGCAGGATCTCCCAGCTTCGATCGGAGCTGTTGTCGTCGATAAATATCACCTCATAGGGTTCATCCAATCCGTCAAGAACCGTTTTCAACCGAGTCGTTAACGCCTCGAGATTTTTTTCCCCATTGAAAACCGGAATCACAACCGAATATTCCACATGATCTTTTTTCATCGGCGTTTTTTCGTCCTTGCTGATCCGTCAGTCGGAATAAAGAATTTTTCCTTCCCATAACGTATCAAAGATTTCAGGATTCGGCAACTCATCACCGGGAATGTTCCCAATAATCAGCTTTCTATCTCATCACAATAATTTGCAGCTCCCGCCGTATCCGGCGGATCGCGTCATCTCCCATCAGAATCCAGATAGCATTATGAGATTGAAAGGGACAAAACATCAAAGTACCCCGTAAAAAGTGAAAATATTCGGTCGGTATAAACCTTATCAATGAAGATTTCGTCAATACTATCTATGATATTATTATTTATATGCGACGAGGAGTGATTCATGAGAAGATATGTGCTTTATGTGGGGATCTTTTCCCTTCTGTTGATTACCGCCTGCGGCAATCCGGTCTCTGATGCCAGTCGGGATTCCCTGATGAACGCGGAGATCGGCGACTATCCCGCCGCCGTGCAGTACGTCATTGACTGGGATGTGGACTACGAAAAGGAAAAGATCTTCGGGGAGTGCGAGCTGACCGTTCAAAATCCTTCCGGTTCCCCCATGAGAATCATCCCCCTGATCTTATACCGCTTGATGGATGTGACCGCGGTTTCCGATGAAACCGGAAATCCGCTGAATTTTTCACAGAGAGTCTTGAAGTATGACGATTGGGAACAGCTCCAGGTCAACCATATCCGTATCGCTCTCGACCCCCCCCTGCCGCCGGGTGATAGAAAAACCGTCCGGATCAGCTACGGCGGTCACCTGCTGGGATGCACTGAAGCGATGCGCTATGTCAAGGATACCGTAAGCAAGGAATTCACCCTGCTGAGAACGGACTCGAACGTCTATCCCCGGATCGGCACGAACTCCTGGGCGTCAAACAGGGCCGCGGGCTTGGGAAGCTTCGACTTCAGGGTATCGGTCCGCATTCCCGAAGGCCTCATCGCCGCCAACAGCGGAAACTTGGTCTCCAAGGAAACGACGAACGGCGAAACGACCTATACGTTCACCAGCCGAGTGCCCTCCTGGCGCATCGATGTGGCCATCGCCGGCTTTGACCTTCTCCAAAACCCGGACGGTTTGCTCAAGATATATTCCCTTCCCGGAGACCGGGAAGCGGCGGAAAATATTCTCGAGGCTATGGTCGATACCATGGACCTCTATGAGGGATGGTTCGGTCCTCTCAAGGTTTTCGAGGGCTTGACCGTCATCGAGGTTCCAAGCGGTTACGGCTCTCAGGCCGATGTGGCCGCCATCATCCAGCAGGCTTCGGGATTTCGGGAGAAAGACAATCTATATGAATTTTACCACGAGCTGTCCCATATCTGGAATGTCGAGGCCAAGGACCCGCTGCCTCCCCGCTTCGAGAGCGAGGGTCTGGGCATGTTCCTCCAGCATTTTGTCGAAGAGAAACGGGACGGCAAGACCGATGCCTTGAAGGATGCGGTGGAAACATCCCTCGAGCGGATGAAAAAACACTTCACCGATCATCCGGAGGCGCTGGAAGTGCCCATGATAGATTACGGCACCGAACAGATGACGGATCTCTCCTACCGGATGGGACAGATCTTGTTCTATCTGCTGTTCGAAAAAATGGGAGAAAGTGAATTTCTAGCCGCGGTGGGAGGTTTCTATCAGGAATACAATGAGCTGGGAGCCACGGCCCAACAGTTTGTGGATTACTTCATAAACAGGACCGTCGTCGACCTCGACCGGATCTTCGAGGAGTGGGTCCTCACACCAAAAGCCGCTGAAATTCTCAAGGATGGGATCACAGGAACGGAGCTTATCGCCCGGTACACACAGCGATGAAGAACACGATAAATCCATGATATAATTTCGGCACGCTCGATAATCGATTTTTCCTCTTCATCAGCAATGAATTCTTTGGATGAAACACCACCCGTTTGATCTTCAACTCCATCTATGATTATTTTGCTGAAATCCCTCCATGTTCACGGAGAATTTCGGCCGTCTCTTCATGTCCTTTTGATACCGCCAGATCCAGCGGCGTTTCCCCTCGCTTCGATTCTGCATTCACTTCAGCGCCCTTGCTGATAAGAAGTTCCACCATGTCATTCTTTCCCTCTTTTGACGCGAGGTGAAGCGGTGTGAATTCATAATAAGAATCTGATACATTCAGATCGGCGCCATGCTCAATGAGCACCTCACTCATTTCGACTTTCCCCTTGCCTGCCGCGATATGAAGCGGAGTGACACCGCGGATTTCCGCGGGGGACTTTGAATCGGTTTTTGCACGCACATCCAAGCCGTTCTCTATCAACAGCTCGGTAACGGCTTCATCCCCGGCGAAACCGGCTGTTATATGCAGGAGCGTCATGCCTTGAAACTCTTCCATGACATCGGCGCCCGCATCGATGAGCAATTTCCCTATTTCAACCTGATTCGCGTTCCCCATGGCGCAAAGAACAAACAACGGCGTGATATCCCGGCTCGCACCTAAGTCGAATTTTTTATTGACGTCCGCGCCGCCGTCGATAAGCTCTTTGACTTCAGCCGTTCTTCCCATGATTACGGCGCCTCTCAGTTTCCGATTTATTTCTTCATCATTTTGAACAGCAAAGACTTGTGACGTCATCAAAAGAAAAAACAACAACAGGACTCCTTTTTTCTCTTTCATATTTATCCCCTCCTATGTCTCACGAATATCAAACTCGACGAATAAATTCAAGTGTCGCCGGCACCCAAATGATTCCTTGAAGTCATCTTGAAAAACCGCAGAAAATATTTGAAATATATCATCCGGACTGCAATACAGCTCTCCTGAGCTTTCTGATTTTGGAAATTCGATTGATTTAACCTTCTTCTTTTGAAATCATTGACCTTGTCATCCTCGATTCAATAGTATACATTCGGCACGGCCATTGGGGATAATCGTGAGAGATAGGTTGCGGAAGCCAAAAAGTAAATCCCTGCCGGATCTGCATCCGGATCCCTTGACGACCAAGCGTCACTGGGATCAGAGACATCACCACATATTACCCAAAAAAACATATCCCGATCCGCGCTTCCACTTTCTCGATCTCGAGTTGGATAAGGTGTTCAAAAAACACCTTGCCGGTTTGAATGGAAAAAGACTCATCGAAGTCGGGTGCGGATCTTCCCTCTGGCTCCCCTATTTTAAAAAAGAATTCGACCTGGATATTTGGGGAATCGATTACTCAGAGAGAGGCATTGAGATATGCTCCAAAGTTCTTGAGAAAAATCGTGTAGCGGGACGGTTGATCCAGGCCGATATCTTTGACTGGGCGTCCGGATCACAGGGGCGTTTCCATATCGTTTTTTCATTGGGACTTATTGAACATTTCAATCGGCCTTCCCAAGTCCTCACACTTTTCAACACGCTTCTTTCCCCATCCGGTCTCTGCATGACCTGGGTGCCAAACACCTCGGGACTTATCACCAAACTCAGCATTTTGATGAACAAAAATTTAAAGAACTATTACTGCACGTTAGATCTCAATAGATTAGAGCACGAACACCGGTCGGCCGGGTTCATTATCGAAGAGAGCACCTATACGCAGTTTCTTGATTTCAGCCTGCTGAACCTGCTGAAGCTCCCAAAATTCTGGCAGCGGTGTTTCTCTAAGGGATTCCGACTATTCGCGTTTCCGTTCATGTTCCTGGAAAAGCATTTGAATCTCCACATAAGATCCAAATATCTGTCCAGTGGAATCGTGATTGTCGCAAGAAAAGCAGCGGAAAACTGAGCCGCATGCACGTGCTTCGATCCTTGCCAAACGGCTTCAGCTGATCTATTATATATATAGCACCTTATAGCTTAGGGGATAAGCAAAAAGTGTTCAGAACCGTTTGACGACATCTGAAGTAGCCCCCAATTGGACCGGACACCTTTGATCCTCTGAATAAGATATAGTCATAGCCATGGTGTTATGCCTATAATCTAAGAAAAGGAGGATCATGAGTAGCGTAAAAATCATCACCTCCATACAACGGAGACGGCGGTGGTCGGCAGAAGACAAGCGGGGGATGGTTGAGGAATCAGAGCTTCCCGGCATGAGTATTTCGTACGTAGCGAGGAAATATGACGTTAATCCGAGCCAGCTTTTTCGCTGGAGGCGTTTGATGCGGCAGGGTGCGCTGGAAGCTTGTCGGTAAAGAGGAGCGTGTGGTGTCCATCTCCGAGGTGAGAGCGCTTAAGAGCAAAGTGCGTGAGTTGGAGCGCATGCTGGGCAAAAAAACCATGGAAGCTGAGATCTTAAAGGAAGCGCTGGAGATTGCACGGGAAAAAAACTCTTGTTGCGGCAGCCGTTGTCAGACGAGGACGATTCCCGGTGAAGAAAGTCGCCGAAACGCTTGAGGTATCAAGAGCCCAGATCTATGAAAACAGGCAACGAAAAATGACCCCCTCACCATCCAAGACCCGAAAGCGCTATAAAATGCCCGATGATGATAAATACCTGGATCATATCCGCCGGATCACCGATAAACGGCCGACCTACGGATACCGAAGGGTGACCGCCATCCTCAACCGGATGCTGAGAGCTGCAGGGGAATTTTCTGTAAATCACAAGCGGGTTTACCGGATCATGAGCATGAATAATCTTATGCTTCAAAAACATACGGGAAGACCGACGCGGGTCCATGAAGGAACCATCATTACCCTTAAGAGCAACACCCGCTGGTGCTCCGATGCCTTTGAGATTGCCTGCTGGAACAAAGAGCGGGTCCGGGTTGCTTTTTGCATGGACTGTTCCGACCGGGAGATCCTCAGCTATATCGCGACAACCGGGGGCATCACCGGTTCTATTATCCGGGATCTTATGACAGAAGCCATAGAATATCGCTTCGGCCTGGTCGATCGGACACCGCATCCGATCCAATGGCTCAGCGATAACGCCCCCGCCTATATCGCTTATGAGACCAGGGCGTTTGCCCAAGAAGCGGGGCTTGAGCTCTGCACGACTCCGTATTACAGCCCGGAATCAAACGGCATGGCGGAATCGTTTGTGAAAACCTTTAAAAGAGATTATGTGTATATGAGTAATCTTCCCGATGCTTTAACCGTCCTGGAGCAGCTGCCTCTGTGGTTTGAGGATTACAATGAATATCATCCCCATAAAGGCTTGAAAATGATGTCTCCAAGGGAGTATATAGAACTAAACAGAAGGGTCAAAGAGTGTCCGATTTAATGGGGGCAACTCCACTGATGAAGAAAACTGTTGATTTTAAAGGATTTTATGGTACGCCAGGAGGGATTCGAACCCCCGACCTTCTGATTCGTAGTCAGACGCTCTATCCAGCTGAGCTACTGGCGCACCTAAGTAAGGTCTTTGGTGATGATCCGGCCGAGGATTTCATTCCGCCGCCGGATTTCATCATGATATCCGAAAGCGCGCTTTATTTCAATTCATATTGTTCGATTATCACGGATATGCATAAAATATCCACCTGCTATCTCATTGCAGATATCCGGCAACAAATACTTCCGTACAAACCGATTCTATCAGGAGCCGTCATAAGCCGCTCCCCTTTTTACTTCTTTTTCTTCCCCGTCTCGATCGTAACGCCGCTGCGCTTGTCCTCCTTGACCGAGACGAAACCTCTGACCGGTCTGTAGTCTGAATAATTGAAATAGGCGATCCAGGCATAGGAGCCTTCCTTTGTAACCTCTTCAATCGAATATTCAGGGCGGATGAGCACGGAAAAAGTCGAGGTTCCCGAAAACTGAACCGTCACCAGATAGGGAGTCAGGTTGGCGATGAGAATGGTTCCCCGCGGGTAGAGTTCCTGTGTAGTGATGGATTTGCAGATATTATCTTCGAAAATGGAAGGCGTCATACCGAAGAAGCAGAATAAGACCAAGACAACAGCCAGCATAAGCCTGATCTTCGAGCCTATCGATCCATTCGCCTTGTCCATTTCGCCCCCCCCGTTAAAAACGAAATAAGTTCTCAGGACAAAATTATACGCCTTATCGTAGAAAATCTCCTCGCATCCTTGATTTAATTTTAATCAATCGAAAAAGAAAGATCAAACGAGTTTCGGTGAGATCAGGTTCAAGTCTCCACGGACCGCTAGTTCAAACTGACGTAGCTGGTCTTATCTTCCTTGACCAGGACAAATCCCCGCTGAGGTTTTTTATCGGAGCCGACAAAATATGCGATCCAGGCGTAAGACCCGACATCTACCGCGGCTTGAGAGTAGCCGTCGGCATAGACCATCTTGCTGAAATTGCCGGTGCCTGAAAATTTAATCGATGCCGTGTATCCGGTGCTGTTTGATATATAAATATCCCCACCGGGCGTTAAGGCTTCCTCTCCAAGCGCCTGGCAGATATTATCTTCGAAGATGGAGGGCTCCATACCGAAAAAAAACACCCCGACCAAGACAACGGCCAGGGTCAGTCTGAACTCCGGCCATCCCATTCTTTTTCCCTTCTTCACGTTGTTCCTCTCCTTCACGGTGATGTCGTATTTCACGTTCGGTTCATTTTCATTCATGGAAGAAAGAATTCTTCTCTCATCATTTTAGCCCATTCTATCGGGCTGGACGGAAAAATCAAGCTGATTAAGCGGACACGCGGAGTACGGCGGCGCCGTCGATGCGGCTCTCTTTCAGAAGCCGCAGCACATGGTTGGCCTCTTCCAGAGGAAAAACCTGAGTCGTGGTGCGGATGGGGATCTCGGCTGCGATCTTGAGCAGTTCCTCCCCGTCTTCGCGGGTGGCGTTCGCGACACTGCACAGGTTGCGTTCGTCGTAGAGGAATTGCATATAATCCATTTCCGGGATCGGAGTCATGTAGATTCCGGCCAGCGCCTGGGTGCCGCCTTTATCCAGGGCGGCCATCCCGGCAGGAACCGTCCCGCCCGCGGGGGTAAAATTTACGATGCCGTCGAGCTTCTCAGGAGGCATCTCGCCCGTGTTCCCCGTCCAGACGGCGCCCAGTTTTTCAGCCAAGGCACGGTGCTCGGCACTGCGGGAAAAGACATAGACACGGCATCCCCAGTGCACGGCAACCTGGATGGCCACATGAGCCGACGCGCCGAATCCGATAAGGCCGAGTTTTTCCCCCGGCCGGATCGCACTTCGCCGCAGCGCCCGGTACCCGATGATCCCGGCGCACAGCAGCGGCGCGGCTTCAACATCCTTAAAGATCTCGGGAACGGCATAGGCGAACTTTTCCGGGATCACCATAAATTCAGCGTAACCCCCGTCAGCGGAATAGCCGGTGAATCGAGCATTTTCACAGAGGTTCTCGCTGCCGCGGCGGCAGTAGGTGCAGATTTCATCGGTCGAAAACAGCCAGGCCGTACCCACGCGCTTACCGATTTGGAACCGATCGGCGCACGGGCCGCATTTATCCACCGCTCCTATTACCTGGTGGCCGGGAATGACAGGCAGACGGGCATCTGGCAGCTCCCCCTCCACGGTGTGGAGATCGGTGTGGCACACGCCGCAGACATGGATGCGGATGCGGATCTCTCCCAGACGCGGTTCGGGGATGGGAACCTCCGTGAGTTTCAGAGGAAATTCGCTGATCGGATCGAATCGCTCGAGCAGCATGGCTTTCATGGTGATCACTCCTTTCCTGTTTTTTCTTCCGCTGAATCCGATTCCGTTTTGGATTCTTCCGGGATTTCCCCCGCTTGCTGTTTTTTCAGCTTCTTCTTCAAACGCTCCCTTCGGTAGGTAAAATCGTTGGCGTAATACACCGACGTGCTCATGGACAGCACATATCCCTCTTCGGCGATGCGTTGGGCTTCAATGTAATTTTTCTCCCGATGCTCCAGGTACATGGCCAGCTCGCGGAAGGCGAAAAGCTCTTCGGGGGTGACGATCTCGGCGGAAGCGATCTCGCGCCAGATCTCCACGGCCTTGTTCCATTCCCGGTTGCGCTTGAAATGGGAAGCCAGTTTCTTCCGGGCCTGGATCAGAACATCTCCGGATAGCGATCCGTTGAGAGCGCGCTGGAAATACTCCACGGATTTTTCGGTCTCGCCGACCCGTTCCATGACCTTGCCGGCGCCGAAAAGGTCCATAGCGTCGGCGCTGCAGTCAGGATGCTCCTCGGAAAAAATCAGAGCGCCTTCGATCACGACGCCCAAAAGGGAAAGGATATCCTCCTGGTTGTGATACAGGACGGGCTCAATCAGGTCGAAGTTCCCGGTCTGAAGGTATTGGAAATAGCGCCAGGGGATTTCCGACGATGGGATGTCCTCATCCCGGCCGGTCGCCAGCACCTGGTGGGCGAGATGAAACAGCCGGCAGCTTTCATGCTTGTGCTTCCAAAGGCTGCGGGCGGGGAAAAGGAAATCCAGGTGAGGGAGGGATTTGAGCGGATAGGGTTTGCGGTAGAGGATGAAACGTGTCTCCAACAGCGGGATGTCGAAGGCTTTCCCGTTGTAGGTGACGACGGATTGGAACTCCTTTTTGCGGAAAAAAACCTCCAATTCCTCGATCATCTGTTCTTCGGCCGCCAGCTCTCCTACAAAATACTGGGCCACGACGAATTGGTCCTCGCGGTAATAGCCCATACCCACATTGAAGGGGATGACGCCGGTGCCTCCGGAAAGCCCGGTGGTCTCCAGGTCGATAAACAGAGCGGTCGAAAGATCGAGCGACTCGAATTCGGGATCCTTGCTCAGACAGGCAAGCACATGGCCTGAGATGTCGAGACCGGTAGCGAGCGTGGTGCGCCCGTAACGGTGATTCAAGGGATAGGGATTTTCCGAAAAACGCAGGGCTTCCCTCTCCACGGGTTCAGGCCGGAGGGGATCGACGGGGGGAGGAGCCGGCCGAGGCTTGGCCCCTGTCCGGGTGAGATTGATGAGCTGTTCGAGTTTCTCTTTGGTGGATTGGGAACTGGAACGGTTGATCTTATCCCAAGCCTCTTCGACGGATTTCGGCGGGGACGAAGGCGGCGGCCCCTTCGCGGCATCGGGTTTCTTTTCGGAGCCCTTTCGGTTTTGAAAAGCGGAACGAGCCTGACGCTCCCGCTTCAAGCGTTCAAGCTGTTCTTTTATATCCGCCATGAGATATTCTCTTTGTCATTTCCTGTCGTCTATCGGCAGCCGTTTCCATCTATCATAAAATCAGACGTTTCAAGCGGCTTTGCGTCTCATTCTCCCATAAACTGCAGCACGATCCTCCGGGTGCGGGGACGATTGTCGAAATCGACGAACACGACCTGCTGCCAGGTGCCGAGCGTCAGCCGTCCGTTGGAAAAGGGAACGGTCAGCGACGGCCCCAGAAGCGAGGCCCGGATATGGGAAAAGCCGTTCCCGTCTCCCCAGCGCGCGTCATGATGATAAGGGACGCCCTGGGGCGCGATCCTCTCCATGACTTCGGCGAAGTCCCGACCCAATCCCGGCTCGAACTCGATGGTCGTCACGCCTCCCGTGGCTCCGGGGACGAATACGGTCACGATCCCGTCAACCAAACCGCTGGACTCCAGGCGGCCCGCAATCTCAAGGGTGATATCGTGCATATCATTGAATCCCCGGGTACTCAATTCAAAGGCATCGCTGATTACGGACATGGTGCTGCTCCAGCATCCATATTACCCGGGCGGAGGAAAAGAGTAAAGCAGCGCTTTCTTAGGAGGAATGCAGTTTTCCGTAAAGGGTGGGCTGGTCCAGGACCGGGAGGTAATCTTCGAAATCCAATCCCGAATCCAGCACGAAAAGCGTCAGCAGTCGCTTGACCGAGACGTGCAGATCCTCCCGATTCCACGGCTTCTCGATGTAATGATCGATATGCGCCTCATTGATGGCGGTGATGGTGTCCTGGTGGGTGGCCAACCCTGTAAGGAGAATGGTTCGCGTATTGGTAAAGCGCAAGTCCTTTTGAACCTCGATAAGGAATTCGACTCCGTTTTTTCCCGGCATGACATGATCACAGATGATCAGGCCGGGCTCCTCCCCGGAATTATCGACCTCGTTCAGAGCTTCGAGCGCCTCGGCGCTGGACTCACAGTCGATCAGTCGACAGTGTTCTTCGAAATCTTCCAGGTCTTTGTGGAGCGCGGCAAGGATCTCGCGCTGGTCGTCAATGCACAAAATCGGTATTTTTGCCATGTGAACCTCATATGGGGATTTTTATAAAAAAAACGGTCCTGCCGGGACGGCTGCGAACGGTGATCTCACCGTTGTAAGAGCTGACGATCCGTTCCACAATGGACAATCCCAATCCCAGGCCGAATTCCAATCCCTTTTCCTTGGTTGTAAAATTAGGCTGAAAGATCTTGGGCAGGACCTGCTCCGGGATCCCGGGGCCGTTGTCCGTGATCTTGATGCTGATATGACTTCCGCGGCGGCGTGTTTGGATTACCAATTGTTTATCTTCGTAATCTCCGCCGCTCATGCTCTCCACGGCATTGGCGATGAGATTGGTCCAGATTTGGACCAACTCGCTGGGAGCGGCATGCATGGAAGGCAGCTTTGCCAAATCGAGTTTGACCCGGACCTTCCGAAGCGGACAGCTCATGAGCGCCAGCGCTTCCCGGATCGTCTGGTTGGCATCCACATCCGATATCCTGGCAGCCCGCTGACCGGCCAACTCCTTCACGGACCTCACCACCGACGTAGCCAGACGAGCGGCGATCGTCATGTCGTGGAAAGTAGCGCCCAACTCCCATAAATAATGGCTGCCGCGGATCGTCCTTTCCAGATCTTTTTCGGAGCCGATCAGGCTCTTCAACGGCAGGTCGGCTTCGACCGCTAAACGGGCCATGTCTTCCTTGAGGCCGAAACGCTTCATCATTTCCAGAGACCGGATGCGCAGCTCCCGGCTGGAAAGCCGACGGCCGGATTCCAGGCCGCGCTGGAAAACCTTAAGCTGGTCTCCGTGGTCCCGCTCCATGAATTGAATCAGACGCTCACGCAGCCATTCGGTGTTTCGAGCCGTCACGGTGACCGCATTATTCAGCTCGTGTGATATCCCGGCCGCCATCTGTCCCAGCGAAGCCAACTTCTCGGTCTGAATGAGCTTGCGCAGCATGCGCTCCTGTTTGAAAGCGATTTCCTGCTCATTTTTCTGGCGGCGGGCCAGGTTGGCCACCACCACGGGCATGAACTGATCGAAAAGACATCTGCTGTTCGGGAGAAGCCGAACTTTCTGATCCTTTTCGATATAGGCGAGCTCACAATCATTCTCGGCCACTACGGTTGCCAGGCTGATATAGGTCCGGGAGAAGAAACTGTACACGCCGGCGAACATATCCTGGTAGGCTTCGAAAAGTTTCTGCTGTTCGCCCTCCGGATTTTTCACGTATGCCGAAAGCGTGCCTTTCAGGATAAGATAGAGCCGGGCGTTGTGGCCGCCCTCCTCCATCAAGACCTCGCCCTTCTTTAAGATCCGCCGCCGCTCGGGATCGGCGAAATAGGTCTCTTTCAGCCAGGGATAATCCGGATAACTCACGACATCGCTCATAAGAATCCGACCTTGTTCAGAACAAAGAGCATCACATACACGCCTAACAATCCAACGATCCCGATAATCACTCCTGATTTTAACATATCTTTGGTCTTAATTTCTCCGGTTCCGTACGCGATGGCGTTGGGAGGCGTGCTGATCGCGAGCGACATGCCGAGGGAAGCGGCGAATGTAACCGCCAGCATGATCATTTTCGACCCCCCCAGCGAAGCCAGGCTGGGAATGGTGGTTCCGACCACGGCGAAAATGGGCAGCAGCAGGTTGGCGGTGGCGGTATGCGACATGATATTCGCCATGAGAAGCGTGATCCCGGTAGCCAGCAGCACGATCAGGAAGGGCGAAAAGCCGGAAAAAGGAATGCTCTGCACCATACGCTCCGCCAGGCCGCTCTGTTCCAATCCCACTCCCAAGGCCAGACCGCCCGACATCAACCAGAGAATATCCCAGTTGATACGCTTGAGATCCTGGGCTGTGATGATGCCGCTGGAGGTAAAAATCGCTACCGGGATCAGGGCAACGATATAGGCGTTCATCCCGTGAAGGAAATCGAACATCCACAGCAGCAGGGTAAGGCCGAAGGTCATGTAAACCACATAAGCTTTCCATCCGCGGCGGAACCGTCCCTGGATATCGAGGTTGAGATCCTTGATCTCAGGTTTGTAGAAACGCAACAGCAGCCGCCAGGCAAAAAGCAGCAGCACCAGCACGAAGGGAAACGCGAAACCCATCCAGGTCCCGAATCCGATGGCGTTGGCGCCTGTCATGTATTTGAGTGCGATGGCGTTGGGAGGAGTTCCGATCGGCGTTCCGATGCCGCCGATGTTGGCGGCGAACGGGATGGCCAGCGCGAATGCGATGCGACCCCGGTCGTTTTTTCCCATCAAGCCGATTACGGGCGTCAGGATCGCGAACATCATGGCGGTGGTGGCCGTATTGCTCATAAACATGGAGAAAAGCGCGGTCACCAGCATGATGCCGAGCATAACCATGGCGGGACGGCGGCCGAAAGGCTTGAGGACGACGCGGGCCAGGTTCAGGTCCAACTGGAATTTGGTGGCGGCCATGGCGAGAAAAAACCCACCCAGAAACAGCATGATGACCGGAGAGGCGAACGTGGCCATGATCTCACGGTAGTTGATGACGGTCCCGAAATTTTCGGAGGCCGGGCCGGGTTGAAACAGAATGAAACTTTTATCCGAAACCATGATCAGCTCGCCGACGATCACCAGCACCGAAGTGGCGAAGATCGGAATCGGCTCCAGCAGCCAGAACAGCGTGGCCAGAAAGAAAATGGCCACCAGGCGGTGTCCGACCACGGTCAGACCGTCAATCGGGATCCATTCGGCGGGCATCAACAGCACAAGAAGAGGGATGCCGACGGCGATCAGTAATTTGATTTTCTTGTTCATGATCCAACCTTGTATCACGGTTCGGGAAACGGGGAGTCCTCCCGAACGGCACGCTATACGTATCTCAGCAGCAGATCTTCGATATTGTCGGTGGGTTCTCCCTGTTCGAACGAACAGGAACGTTCGATCCGGGCATCCAGCTGCTGTTCCAGCACAGGCTTTTCAACCTGATAAAATACCCCGGTATAGAGATGATCCCGGGAATACCCCCTTTTCATGGCCTCCAATTTATCCGAGCGCGGATGATCTTCAGGGAGAGGACACAGAAGATCTTTCAGAACGTCCGCTTCAATCACCGGGAAGGTCTTGCAGAGAGAAAAAATGTGCACCATTGAAAATCCCTTGTGCCGGATAGCCTTTTTTATGATGTCGGTCATCTCGGGGATATTCAAGCTGCTGGTCTGAGCCACAAAGGATACGTCATATGACAGCAGAACGGGGATGACATCGACGGGAGGTTCGGTGACCCCGTCCGGTGAAGTGGTCGTGGACCGTCCCACCGGTGTCGTGGGAGAAGACTGCCCCTTGGTCAATCCGTAGATGCGGTTGTCGATCAAAAGATAGGTCATATCCACATTCTTGCGGGCGGCATGCGGGATATGGCCGCCGCCGATTCCAAGACCGTCTCCGTCTCCGCCGACGGCCATCACCGTAAGTTCGGGACGCGCGGCTTTAACACCGAGCGCGGTGGGAACCGCCCGGCCATGGGTACCGTGCAGTGAATACGTGTTCAGATAATGGGAAAGCCTTCCGGAACATCCGATCCCGGACACCACGGCGATGTCTTCCGGCGGAAGATTCATGTCCAAAAAAGCCTGCTGTATGGCGCGCAGGATTGCATAATCCCCGCAGCCGGGACACCAAACCGGTTTGATACCGCTTTTATAACTTTGTAATGTTCTTTTCATCGGTGATCCTCGCAACTTTTTTTATTCCCGCTAAAATCTCATTGGAAGTGATGGGAACCCCTTCGCATTTATGCATTTCGATGGGTTTGATCCCGAATTTTCCTTTGATGAAATGGGCGAATTGACCGGTATAGTTTTCCTCCACCACGAGGACTTGCTCGAGATCGGCCAGAAAATGCCGGATTTTGCGCACCGGCAGCGGCGACAACACCTTTGGGTGAAGATGGCGGACCAGGACACCTTCAGCTTCCGCTTTGTAACGGGCTTCGCGGATGGCGCCCTCGGTCGATCCCCAACCGATGATTCCGATCGCGGCATCCCGCGATCCGTGATATTCAGGGGGATTGACTTCCAACCGATTGCTCAATGCCTCCAGTTTTCGAAACCGTTTCTCCGACATCGCCAAGTGATTGGCGGGAGAGTAATCGGCCTTCCCTGCCTCATCGTGTTCCAATCCGGTCGCGATATACTGCCCCCCCTTCATTCCGGGAGAAGAGATGGGGGACACTCCGGTAGGGGTCGACTTGAAACGCTTATAGTCTTTCAATTCATTCCGTTTGGGCTTGATGCGGTGCACCAGATCGATTTTCTCCGCGGAGGGTAGCAGCAGCTTATCCTGGGGACGGCACTCGCCGATCTCACGGATCTCGGCGAAATCGGGCAGCCTGACCGTGGCTTTGCGGTAGCCTATGGATTGATCCGAAAGCAGGATCACGGGACTCTGAAAACGCTCAGCCAGGTTGAACGCCCGGATCGTCTGATAGAAGCAGTCTTCGACCGATGTGGGCGCCAGGATAATGCGGGGCGCCTCGCCCGACGTGCCGTAGATGGCGAACTTGAGATCCGACTGTTCCGTCTTGGTGGGCAGTCCGGTACTCGGCCCTCCGCGCTGAACGTTGACGATCACCAGAGGGAGTTCGATCATGGACGCCAGATTGAGCTGTTCTCCCATAAGCTGCAGCCCCGGTCCCGAGGTGGGAGTCAAGGCTTTCTCCCCGGAGAACGAAGCCCCGATCACGGCCGAGATGGAAGCGATCTCATCCTCCATTTGAACGGCACGCCCTCCCACGCGCGGCAGGAGTTTGATCAAGGTTTCGAAGATCGATGTGGCGGGCGTAATCGGATAGCCGGCGACGAAACGGCATCCGGCCGCGATCGCTCCCAAGGCAATCGCTTCATTACCGGATAGAAACATATAGCGGCCCCGGGATTTTTCCTCCGCCTTTAGATTATATTTCCCTCTCTGGTCGCTGTCGACAACCTTGGAATATCCGGCATCGAGAGCCTTGAGGTTCTTCTCGACCGCGGCATCTCCTTTGTGAGCATAACGCTCCTTGATAAGTTGGGCCACAAGCGACCGCTCCATCTTGAAAAGACCGCTCAGGGCTCCCAGAGCGACGATGTTTTTGGACATACGGCTGCTTGTTTCACGGATCGATATATTGGAAAAGGGGATGGAAATCCGGATCGCATTCAAGTTTGCCGGGAGCCTCACATGATCCGGATCGAAAATGACCACCCCGCTTTTTCTCAATGCGGGAAGATTGCGGTCGCAGGAGGCTTGATTGAAAACCACCATGTAGTCCACCTGGCTCCCCATGGAGTAAATCGTCCAGTCGCGAACACGGATCTGGATCATGGATATGCCGCCGCGGATCTCGGCGGGGTAGGTGATATACGTGAAGACATGGTATTCGGTGCGGGCCGCGGCGCGGGCGAAGAGTTCGCCGCAGCTGATGACGCCGTCCCCCCCCTCTCCGGCAATACGCACGGTGAAATCCAATTCCGAGCGAAACGCATCTGCTTTCATCGAACTATATCCTTTTAAAAATTAGTCCGATCGGATAACATCCGGTCGTTTCCTGCGATTATTCGTTTCTTTAATGTATCCCCGGCCTGGACGGATTATGGCGGTGAAGTATGCAAAAAATATGTATTCCCGCACCGTCTTCCGGCGGTACGGACGAAAATGTCATCAAAGAGCCGAAACACCTCTGCCGGCAGGCATAAAGGCTGTCCGCAGCAAAGCGGTATTATACATCAAATCGACTCTGAACCCAACCCCTATTTCCTTCCCTCGCTTCTCGATCGACGCACCTTATTACGCCTGTCGGTGAAGAAGGCGTGAATTTTAAGATTATTCCGGCGACTGTATGATCGAGGACCGTATTATTGTTGGATCACGTCGGAATTTTTCAACATGATGAAATCTACCGCCTTCTTCCCGATGTCATCCAGATCGAGTTTCACTCTACTTCCCTTTTCATCAAATATTTTAACCGTGGTTTTCATCAGCCCGTATCTAAGCTCTTTGATTTCGTCGATCCTGAGGGCGCCGATTTTATGCGGTACACCCACATCAAATATTGCGATATGATCCTCGGTAACAACATAGCCGCTGTAACTCGACATAGGGCGTTCTCCCATCATCTTTTTTGTTAATACGAATTTCGGATCATCTCCCAATTTTCTGTTCAATATGTCAAAAAATGAATCATTTAAAATAGTTGAAGACGGGAACGCAGCCAAAAAACGCTTTTTCAGTTGCTCCTTTGCCAGTTGTTTCAGTTCGTTTTTTTCTTCAATCTCCCGTTTTTCCGATTCAATCATTTTGATAAGAGGATTGATGCTCCCGGCGATTTGAGGGTCGAGTTTATTGATTACCTTGAGAACACTGTTGTAAAAGAGTTCGTTCGTCCAAATTTTCTTCCTGGCTTCCGCCCGTGCCTTATCCCCAGGGTATTTCAAGAGCGCCTCTCTCGCTCTGGAGGCCAATTCCTTATCCTGACCACTTAAAAGCTTGACCAATTTCCTGATGCTATCCTTATTATAGAGTTTTTCGATGTTCGGCGGATTGAAAAGCGCCATCAGTTCCTCCTTCTTATAACAAGATAACAAAACGGTGATGAATCATTATCCGTGAACACATTATCTTTTTATAATTACCACAATCATAGAAGCATTTGCAAAATACCGACCTCAGGAGAAATATTCAGCTTGGAATCAATATAGGAAGAAAACGGTTGGCCGCGGGAAAAAATAAAGACTTGTGTTCGGGAAGGAGCTTGGGTTCCAGTTTTCCATTTTCGATGACCATCGTTATATCCGCAGCTTCCAACCAGAGCTCAAACGACACCGGCTCTTTCATCTGCATCATATCCAGACGTTGGGGAGAAACTCTTTGTCCGGCCGGCCGTGGACAGGCAATGGCGATTGCCTTTTTTTCTCCGGAATGAAGCACGCCCAAGTCATAATCACCTTGGCAAATTATCTCCCCTTTCTTTTTTAAAATAGGCCACAAGCCGTATCGTATCCAAGACTTCCGGTGAAATGTTGGTAACTTCCACGATCAACACCGGGTTATTAATCAATTGGGTGTCTTTCAGGCTTTGTTGGTACCCCGCATCCAACAACGTGACTTGAATTCTATTCAAAAGAGCACGTTCTCTCCGCAGGATTTCATGCTGGACTTCTTTCTGTTTACGGGACAATCGGTTTATAAGAATCTGTCCGCCGCAGATAAGAAGCACAACGATGATGACCGAGGTAAGGAGGATAAAAATTCTGATCGTCAGCTTTTTAAAATGTTGATTCTCTTTTATCAAATTCACGAACATCATCACATAAAACTCTCTATCCTCTCCTAAATCCTTATGGCTTTTGCGGAGTCGGCGGCGTCTTGCTCTCTTTCTGCGCATCGAAAAGACGCTTCTTCTTGATATACGGAACCCCCTCCCGCATCCATTCCGGCATGGGAAGCCCTTTAAGATAATGATCGAAATACTGTTTCATCTTGATCTGGAAATCCTTCTGGTTCTCCTCTTTGGCAAGGTGGTGAGGCTCTCCCGGATAGGACAGGAAAATCACCTCTTTCCCCAGATATCGGGCGGCATTGTAATATTCCAGCGATTGCAGCCAGTCGACCGAGCCGTCTTCGGTTCCATGGAGGAGCAGAAAAGGGGTTGTGATCCTGTCGGCATTCTGGATCGCGGACTGGCTGCGGTAGAGTGCGTGATCCCGCCAAGGATCCGTTCCCATCCGACCCTGACTGCGGGAATAGTAGGAATGATTGTTGTTTCCCGAGCTTTTGAAAACCTGGTTGAACTCGCCTTCGATACAGCTGGGAGCCGCGCCGGCGATGACACAGGCGAACATATCGGTTTGGGTGACGATGAAAGCGGCCTGAAAGCCGCCCCAACTGTGTCCCTGCAGGCCGATGCGCTTCGGATCGGCATAGCCCAGGTCGACGACTTGTTTGACGGCGCTGCCGACGCAGTCCAGCGAAGAGGTTCCGGGCTTCCCGATCTCGAACACGATGTCAGGCATGAGGACCAGATATCCGTCGCTGGCATAGGCCGACATATGAGGACGGTCATCATAGGTGGGCATGGAGTAATGGTGATGACGCTGTGACATTTTCTCATAAAAATAGACCACCATGGGATACTTCCGTCCCGGAACATAGTCGGCGGGGAGCGTCAGGGTTGCCTGGAGTTTGCGCCCTTTGCTGTTTGTGTAATCGATCAGGATCCGGCGGCCCCAGGCGTATTCATTTTGCTGAGGATTGGCATCGGTAACCTTTTCGGGCTTGACGAAATCCATGCCGCTCACATAATAATCCGGAAATCCGGTGAACGTTTCCATGTTGTAGAGAAGCCTGTCCGCCTTCTTGCTTTTCAAGGGCATCCCGAAATGTTTATCCGCGAATACAAGCTTCCGCGGCTCCGCTCCGATTTTCAGCGAATAGAATCCCGATTTCTTGGTCCATTCCCCATAGGCCGAAAGCAGAAGCGGTTTGGATGTGTCAATGGATTTTTCTTCCGGATCCAGCTTGATGATCCGGAAACGGATCTCTTCCTTATCCCCCCAACCCCGGGTGATGTTTGTGGGCGCTCTACCGTTCAAGGGAAGCAACCACAGATCGTATTTATGGTTTACGATAACCGCCTCGCCGTCCTTGGTCCATCCGGCCAGTCCCCAGGGAGGCTTTTCACCGGGGTGATCGTCCTCTTCATTGACGAAACCGACCGGTGCACCGGCGGAGATGTTCGTCACCTTGTCATTTTTATAACCGTAGACTTTCAGCTCTTTACCCTCAAGATAAAGAAAAAATCGGCTGTCGGGTGAGAGGCCCAGCTGCCGGCGTATCCCCTTAGCGATAGGTTTCCGTTTACCGGAAGCAGTATCGACGGCATAATAATCAGCCTGCATGGTTTCCACGTCGGCAAGATCGACGATGTCGTTACGTCCGACACCCCACGCACCGTTTTGCGCCAGCGCAACCGTGCGCATCTTTTCATCGGCTAGTTGAACCAACTTCATTTCCTTTAAATGAATCACGGTGCGATAGGTGAAATTCAAGTCATATTCGAGGCGTTTTTCCTGAAGGGACTGGATCTTTTCATCTTTCCAGTGCCACACATCCACATTCGGAAGCGGTTCCTCGCTTTTTTTCGGCTTCTCCGCCTGTGGTTTCAAGCCGCAGAAGATCCGTGATAAATTTTCACTCCAGATGAGGGCCCGATTCTCCTTATCCTCAACACCTCTTCTTCTTTGCGGCTGAACTCTTTCCGAAATGACCCTGTTTTCAGGGAAACCGGGATCCGAGGAAGGATCGTATTCGAAGCGCTTGGGAGACTTCCCGCCCAAATCCGTGAAGGCGAGCAGGATATTGTCGCGCTCCCAACAGTCCTCCTTTTGCGTCCCCTTCAGCACGGCCAGACCACCGCCTTCCTTATCCCAGGCGATTTGCGCGTAGATCGCTTCCCCCGTATCGAGAGGGATCAATCGTCCGGTATCCAGCTCCAGCACATACAGCCCATTGCCGTGCTTATCGGACGCATCGACGGTATATGCCAAAAAGCTTCCGGGCTTATTGAAGCGGTATTCCCCCACATTCCCGATGCTTCGGGATAAGCCGTTTTCGAGGTTTATCAGCACGAGGTCCGCCCCCTTGTGTTTGGAATCCCCCCTCTGACCGGAGCGTTTGGCGGCAAAACACGTGGAGTTCCTTGAAAACTCGAATGCCGATATCTTTTCGATCGTTTGCTGCTCTCCCGTGGATAAATTCAAAAGCATCCCTTTTTGGGGAACGGGCTTTTTCTCCTTTTTGAGCTTCTCCGCTTCTTTGCCGGAGATTCCGATCAGGCAGCCGGCCCATTGGGAGTCTTCGGAAAATTTCGCTCCCGATCCATATTGTATCTCATGACTGCTTTCAGATGATAAGCTCTTGAAAAAGAGCACCGGATCCCCTCCGTTGGGCCTGAAAGCATAGCTGATCCAATCGCCGTCGGATGCAATGAGAGGAGAGATGATATGATTCCAACGGGTGTAATCCTCAAGGCGAAGCACTTTTTTCTCTTCACCGGCAATAAGCGCTGCGGATAAAAGCAGAGTGAATGTAAGGCAAAGCCGGAAGCTTCTTTTCTCGTGCATGTTTCCCTCCCAAAACGCCGTTGAATTCGGCGTATCCCTCGATTTCAGATTCTCATAATGAAGATAAATCTTATAATATTTTCTGAAGCGAAGCCATGTTTTTGCTCTTATGTATCGAATCGGAAATAGGTGTCGGCGACACGGATTCTCCTCAGAAAGGACGGGACAGAGGGTGATTATTAACGGACATAACGCGAAAATCTCCTCTCCCAAAAAAGATTCGACCCCGGGGTTGACGGAGTTGAGTGAAAAAAAATAGACTGAAATCACGCGGAATCCAAAGCAGACTCCGTCCATAAAATCCATCGGGGAGGGATCCATGGGGAAAACGACATTCCATACCGAAAGACAGCCGGCATATCTGAGCCGACGCCGCTTTCTCGGAGGCGGGGCGGTCGCCCTGGCCGGAGCGGGATTGACAACCCATCTCGGATTCGCCTCCGCCGAACGCAAGGGGGAAGATGCCGGATCCGAAATCACGGGACCGCGCCCGGACGTTCTGATCAAAGACGGTTTTATCGCCACCATGGACGAGCGCAGAACGGTCCACCGCCGCGGCAGTCTCTATATCAAGGACGGACGTATCGTTGAGATCGGACCCCGGATCGATACGCCGAGCGATCCCGGCATCGTGATAGACGCCCGCAATAAAGTCATACTTCCCGGATTCGTCAACACCCACGCCCATCTCCAGCAGTATTTCCGCGGCACCTATGAACTGATCGGAGATTTTTATCAGGTCAACCTCCCCCTCGAGGGCTATCGGTCCCCGGAAGACATGGACACCATGGGATCGGCTTCCTGCGCCGAGTTCCTCTACGGCGGATGCACCACCGCCCTGGTTATCTACACCTATCCCGACGGATTCGCACGCGCCGCCGCAAAGGCGGGAAACCGCTGCGTGCTGGCCGCCGATATCGAAGAGATCGACCTCAACCGCCTCAGGCAGGGAGAATACGTTTATCTTCCAAAAAAGGGCGAAGCCGCATTCGGCCGGGCAAAAGCGCTGTATGAAAACTGGCACGGCAAATCCGAAGGACTCATCACGACCTGCTTGTGCCCCAAAGCACCCGATCTGGTGCGGCCGGAAACCTACCGGCGGGTCAAAGCCTTCGCCCGCGAACACGGGCTTCGAATCACCACGCACCTGGCTCAGACTTGGCGCGAGATGGAGCAGGTGAAGAAACTTTACGGAAAAACCTCGGTTCGCCACTTAATGGATATGGGCCTGCTGGACGATGTTTTAACCGGCGTCCACTGCGATTACATCACGGCCCGGGATCTTCAGCTCATTCTGGACTCCGGCATGGGCATCCTCCACTGCCGCTCGGTCGAAAATCCCCTGCTCCAATGGATCGACCTGGGTATCCCCGTCGGCCTGGGAACGGACGACTACCATCATGACATGCTTCCCCTGCTCAGGCAGAACCTGACGGGGCAGCGCGCACGCGCCCGCGGCGTGGGCGGCTTCGAAGGCCGACAGTCGGGAAACCGCATGTCCCGGCGGCCGACCTATTACGACCTGCTGGAACTCGCCACGCGCAAAGGGGCGGAGGCCATCGGCATGGGGAAGCGGATCGGCTCCCTGGAAAAAGGCAAGCGGGCCGACATCATCACTTTCGACATGAACAACCCTTATCTGACTCCCACCAAGGATCCGCTGACCAGCATCGTTCTCTACGGCAGCAGTCGCGACATCGACAATGTCTTCGTCGACGGCCGGCGGCTCAAAGCGGACGGCCGCATGACAACCATCGATATGCCCAAAGCCCTGGCGGAAGCGCGGGAAAAAGCGGAAGAGATCATCGCCGGATTCTTCCGGGAACACCCCGCGCAGAAAACCAACTGGGAGCGGATGGCCCCGTATATGAAGTAGTCTTATCCCTATTATTGAAAAATCGTTTATCAAGGAACTTTTTTTGTCAACGAAACACATGACCCATCCGTTCTGATAGTGTAAAGAAAATGGAAGATACAGCCCTTGTGACCGCCAGCCAAGCCGGAGACTTGGAGGCATTTAAAACCTTGTTCGAGCAGCACCGCCGCACCGTGCTCGGGATCGCCTACAACTATGTCAAAAACCTAGAGGATGCGGAGGATATCCTTCAGGAGACCTTCATCAAGGCCCACCACTCCCTGCACCAATTCAAGATCCACGATCAAGCCCGATTTTCCTCCTGGCTATACCGAATCGGCGTCAACTGCAGCATCGATCATGTCCGCAAACAAAAAAGAAAGAAGGAGAAGATATCCGCCATGAAAGATCTTCACCAGGGCATTGCCCAGAGAAATCCTTCCGATCCCGAACACCGGCGCCACATGAAGGAAATCCGCCAGAAGGTCGATCAGGCGATGACCAAGCTCTCCCCGCGCCAGCGCATGATCTTTCAGCTCAAACATGATCAACAGTTCAGCATCAAGGAAATCGCGGCGGTCATGGAATGTTCGGAGGGCAGCATCAAAAAACAGCTTTTTCGCGCGGTCGGCGTCATCAAAGCCGGCCTCAAAAACTTCCTCGGAGAGGGTCGCTATGAGATGTAAACGATATAAAGAGAACATCATCCTCCATCTTTATGGAGAACTTTCGGAACAGGAGACCGTGGACCTGAAGACCCACCTGAGCACATGTCCGGACTGCGCCCGGGAATTCGAATATACCCGAGAGGTCTTTGCGACCCTGGATGAGATCCACCCGCACACGGTTCCCGAGAGCAGCACGGCAAAAAATTGGGCCGCTGTTCGCCGGGGGATCGAAACCCAGCATTCCCAATCCCGCCCCCGATCGATAATGCCGCGATGGGCCTTCGCGGGAGCGGCGATGATGCTGGTATTCGTCTTGGGGATTTTTCTGGGACGGCAGTGGCTCTCCCACGACATCCAAACCGCATCCCGACAAGATACCGGAGAAAAATACCTGCAGTATAAACTCCGGCAGCATATTGACGACCTCAAACCGATCGTGGTGGAATATTCCAACATCACTCCCGGCGAATCCGGAAAGGATACGGTCCTCCTCGACCGGGAAGCCGCCCGCAGTCTGTTGATCCAGAACCTTCTGCTCCGCAAACTCCTGGCCCAGTCCGATCCTTCGGCGGCTCAGCTGTTGGACGATGTGGATCTGGTTCTTAAAGAGATCGCCAATCTCAGCAGCGAGGATACGGACACGCCGGTTTCGATCCAAAGACTTATCCAGGACCGGGATATCCTCTTCAAAATGGATGTCCTGCAGAAAATTTAGGAGGTAAACATGAAAACCAAACATATTTGTCTTTTATCAGCTTTCATCCTGCTTCTGAGCGGCGGCTTCTTCGCTCAGGAAAAAGCGCAGGAAAAGGTAATTTTCGAAAAAGCGAAACAATCCATCTACGATAAAGAATGGCAGCACGCCGTACAGGAACTGATTCAACTCACGCAGGACTTCCAAAAAAGCGAACTGTTCGACGATTCCCTTTACTGGCTCGGATACAGCCTGGATAAAATGGGTGATTCGCTCCGGGATGTGCAGCAGCAGCTCGACAGCAAGCGGGACGCGGTCGAAAAACTCAATCACCTTATCCAGAATTATCAGAAAAGCTCTTGGGTTGACGACGCCAAGATCCTGCGCATTCAGATCGCCGAGGACCTGGTGAAACGGGGAATGCCCGTTTACCGCAAATACATCAACGGCGGCCTGCAGTCGGAAGAAACCGTCGATCCGGATGAAGAGCTCAAACTCATGGCCCTGTCCGCGCTGATAAACATGGATGAGGCAAAAGCTCTCCCCATGCTGGAAAAGATCATCCGCGGAGACAGCAGCACCAAGCTCAAGAAACAGGCTCTGTTCGTTCTCAGCCAGCATGGGAATGAAAAAGCTCTCCCTCTGATCACGGAACTCGCGGTCAAGAGCAAGGATCCGGAGCTGCGGGAACAGGCCGTCTTCTGGTTGGGCCAGCGGAGTGACGATCAGAGCATGGATACCCTCTTGAAACTCTTCGACGACGCCGGTTCCAACCGGGAGAAGGAGCAGATGCTTCACGCCTTCGCCAACAGTGAAAACAGGAAAGCCCGCGCCAAATTGATCGAAATCGCCAAAAAGGAATCCGACATCAATTTGAGGAAACAAGCCATCTTCTGGCTGGGACAGGCCGGAAATGAAGGCGAATATACCGGCCTCCTGATCGATCTGTACAAAACCGTCAAGGATCCCAAGCTGAAAGAGGTGATCGTCATGTCGCTGGCTCGGAACGGAGGACCGCAGGCTCGGGATCTGCTGATCGAGATCGCCCGCGGAGACTCGGACATCGAAATGCAGGAACAAGCCATCTTCTGGCTGGCCCAGGAAGGAGGCGATGATATCACCGACCTCATGCAGAACATCTACGCCAAAACCAGCGAGACCAAGATCAAACAGATGATCCTCCATACCATGGCCCAGAAGGACACCGACGCCTCCATCGAATGGCTGATCACGACCGCCAAAAAAGAGAAGGATTTCGAGACCAAAAAGACGATCATCTTCTGGCTGGGTCAATCGGAAAACGAAGCGGCCGTTAAATACCTGCGTGAACTGCTGGAAAAATAAGAGGAGACCATGAAAAAGAGAAAAGTCATGAGCCGGATAAAGAAAACCGCCGTGCTGGGTGGAACCGCGATGCTTCTTCTCGGGTGCATCGGCATGCTTGCAGGACAGACAAGCTCCGAATTTCTAAAAGGAAACGTCATCGTCCTGGATCAGGCCGCTCCTTCCCTTGCGGCGAAACTGGACCGGGCCCGCAAGGAGTTTTCGCGCGATAAAAACGGCGCCGCCTATTTTACCGGCTACCGCTTTAACTGCCGGCACAGCGTCCATTACGGCGACAAAGAAGCGATCGCCGTTCCCTACCGGGTCAACGTGGATGAAAATCACATCAAGATCCGCCATCGCACATCCCCCAAAAAAGGGACGTCTCATTCCATGGAAAGCGACGAGGGCGGCGAGCCTGCCGCCCTTCTCCTGCTGTACAAGAGAACCGGCCGCTCTTCCGTCATCGTCGATACCCGTCTCCTGGATATCGATCAAATCTATCACTTCGACAGCGTTCCGGTTTTCTGGCTGGGCGACGTAGACACCGGCGAGAGCATGGATTTCCTGACCGGTCGCTTCGCGGGTGCGGATGAAAACGTGAAGGAAGACCTCGTGTTTTGCGTCAGCGCCCATGCCGACGCCCGTGTACCGGAGTGGTTGAAACATACCGCTCTGAGCTCCCATTCCCCGGATGTCAGGGAACAGGCGATCTTCTGGCGCGGCAACATCGACGACAAAAAATGTCTGGCCGATCTCATGGAGATCTACCGGAGCGTGCACAACGACAAACTGCGCGAAAAAGTGATCTTTTCCCTTCACATCTGCAAAGATCCGAATGCCGTAGCGGAAATCATTCGCATCGCCAAGACGGAAACCGATGAGGGTATCCGAAAACAGGCAATCTTCTGGTTGGGACAGAAAGCCTCCGATGCGGCGGTGGAAACATTGACGGACGTGGTGAACGGTTCGCTGGAAAATACCGAGATCAAGAAATCAGCCGTTTTCGCTATCAGTCAGCTCCCCGACGACCGCTCTCTCCCCCTGCTGATGGACATCGCCCGGACACATAAAAATCCGGAAATCCGCAAAAACGCCATCTTCTGGCTGGGAGAATCCGGCGACACGCGCGCCGTTGCATTCTTCGAAGAGATCCTTTCTAAAAAGTGATTTAAACTAACGGAAGCGAAAGGCCTTTCGCTTTCAACCGACCATTTCAACGGCGGGCATGAGAATTGAGCGGCCAGGGTTCTTCTCTCCGGGCCTGTTCGATCAAAAGGGCGGGAACGGGAAAATTGATCTCCTTGCGATGGGACTGTTCCAGTTTTTTGGTAACGATCCGCATGGCCTCACCGATCCCGATCCGGTTCATCATGGCAAACGGCCCTTCCTTCCAACCGAGATCCCGGCGGCAGAGACGATCGATGACCTTTAAATCCTGAATCCCGCTGTCGACCACCTCGACCGAGATCATGAAAGCCGTCCCCATGAATCTCGTTCTCAGTAGATCCGCTTGTATGGGATCATCGACGGACATCAAAGGCGATTCCCCGGCGGGCGGGGAATCGAACAGCCGCTTTGTTTCGAAATCCGGGTTGAGGCAAGCGGGCGGCGCAAAAAAATTGTGATATATCCGATACAGCGGATCTTCCGGATCGGACCCTTCCGCGTATGATTCCAACACCGCGGCCAGTTTGGATGTCCCATGGCGGCCGACCGAAACGAAAATCCCTTCCGAAGACCTGAAAACACTATGCGCGGCTCTTTCGATACTTGGATTATCGAAACCGTCATCAATCATCCGGACGGCTTCCAGAAGCACTCCCGCAAAGATGAGGTTGACGGCGCCGCCTTTGCGCTCCCGGAGCAGGGGAACGCCCTCTTCGATCAGTATAAGCCCTTTCGCATCAGCCATATTTCCTCCCGCCCGCCATGATTTTCGTTATTATAACACAGCGGGGGCGGCGTAAAAAAACCGGCTCTTTTCTCATTCCCGCACGTCCGCGCCTTTCGATTAAAAAGAAGGGATTTCGGCTTGCAATTTAAATTCGCTGGCATTAAGGTTTTATTGAAAATCCTGAACGGTGTGAGAACCGGCGGCTCGTCATTCGATGCCGCCAAGGTTTTCCGTTCGAACGAAAAGAGAGACATTTTGAATCGAAATAATGAAAATCGCGATGAGATCAAGCACCAAGTCACCGCCATCCTGAGTGAACTGCCCTCCGGAGTGGAACTGGTGGCCGCCGCCAAAACCCGCACGGAAGAAGAGATCAGGCGGGCTGTCGACGCCGGCATCCGCATTATCGGGGAGAACTACGTACAGGAAGCCGAGGCCGCTCGGGCCGCCATCGGCGATAAAGTCAGGTGGCATTTCATCGGCCATCTGCAGCGGAACAAGGTGCGTAAAGCGGTTCCTCTGTTCGATATGATCGAGACCGTCGACTCTCAGGGCCTGGCGGAGGAAATCGACAAACGCGCCCGGAATATCGGAAAGATCATGTCCATCCTCATCGAGATCAACAGCGGAAGGGAGTCCCAGAAATTCGGCGTTCTTCCTGAAAACTGCGAAGCGCTCATCAGGAATATCGCACCGCTTCCCAATCTGCGCATCCGGGGACTGATGACAATGGGACCGCTCTTCGGACAACCGGAAGCCGCACGCCCTTATTTCTCGGAAACCCGGAGAGTGTTCGAGCACATGCGGCGACTCGCCGTTCCGGGTACGGAAATGCGTTTTTTATCCATGGGAATGACGAATTCCTATCGCGTCGCGCTGGAAGAAGGGGCCAATATAATCCGTATAGGAACCAAGATTTTCGGCCCGCGGAATTGAATCCGCCGACGACCGTATGAACCGCAAGCCGCCGCCCCTCAATGCTTAGCGAGAACGGCTTGAACGGTCCTTTGCAAAGATGAAGATTCGACTCGATCGGAATCTCTGGAACCGGCTCCAGCGAAAAGCGGAAAAGCGCCCTCTCGTGCGCGACACCGTGACCACATCGATCTGGATGGTGCTGGGGAAAAGCGCAGGTTTTCTCATCCCTTTGTTTATCGCCGCCTGGTTCGGCGTCAACCGAGAGACCGATTCCTTCTTCTTCGTATACGGTCTTGTCTTTTTCTTCTCCTCCATCCTCTCGGTCGGTACGGAAAGCATCATCGTCCCTTTTCTGGCGGAAAAGCGGGCACGGGATGAAGACATCGGCGCCTTTGTGGGCAACCTGATGGGAATCAGCGGGTGCGCGCTCGCCATCATCACCGCGGTCCTGATTCTGCTCGCCCGCCCGATCTTCTCCATCCTGACCCAATTCGATCCGGCCACCCGGAGTCTATCCGCCCGCCTTTTCATAGAGATCTCTCCGCTCATCGTGCTGATGTTCTGGTCGAGCGTTCTGGCCGGCGCCATGAACGCCTTCAAGCGCTTTTCACTGCATGCCTTTTTCCCGGCCGTCCGGGCCGTGATCGTCCTGCTTTGGGTCTTTCTCATGAAAGACCGATTCGGCATGCACGCCGTCGCGGTCGCATACACCATCGGCGAAGCCATCCGCCTATTCGTCTATCTTTGCGCCATCCGCAGGTGGAAGCTGTTTCGGATAAGGATGTCGCTGGGAATTGACTCCCGGCTGAAAGCTTTCACCCACACGGCCTTTTTCCAGCTGGTCGCGATAACCGTCGGTTACATGAATCCCTTCATCGACAAAATCATGGCTTCCTGGATGGGAGAAGGCGGAGTTTCGGTCCTTCATTATGCCCACCGCCTCTATATGATCCCCACGACCCTCTTCACTTCCGGACTGCTGGTTACCCTTCTCTCTCACTGGAGCCATAAATATTACCGCATCGGCCCGAAACAGCTTCGGGGGGACGTGCGTAAGGCACTGCGGGTGGTCTTCATTTTCGCGGCTCCTTTGTGCGCCGGCCTGATCCTTTTGCACAGACCCCTTATACGTCTGCTGTTCGGTTGGGGGCGCTTCGATCCGGGACTGCACGCACAGTTGGGCTGGACCTGGATCGCATACCTTGCCGGCCTGATCCCCTTTTCCTTGAGCCAGATCTATGTCAACGCCCACGTTATCATGAAAAACACACGGATACTGATGCGGATCTCCTTTGTCGTCTTTTTGTGCAATATCGTTTTCAACCTCATCCTTATGCGCCTCTTCCAGGTTGCCGGGCTGGCGCTGGCGACAAGTGGCATTTCCTTGGTCTCGGCGGTCTTCTTCATTATGACGTTCAAACGCCGGCTGAAAACAGAGGAGTCCGTATTCCGGGAAGAATAAATGGCCGAAGCTCATACCATGCGGGAAGCCGGAAAAACCCCTGGGAAAAACGCATCTTCCCTCCGCAAATCCCCTCGGCTGCTGTTGATCTCCGTTACGGATTTCCCCGTAGGCGGCGCCACGAGCACCCACTGCCGTCTCATCGTCAAAGGGCTGCGCACGAATCATGCGGATGCGGCCCTGCTCATTCCCCACGGAGAAATTTGGGGGGGGATGAAGAACCGGAAGCTGGGGGGCCGCTCTGACGGCGTCCCCTTCATCTTCATGAGCCGATCGACCGACCGCCCCAGGACAAAAGTCTCCCGGGTCCGGGAGACACTGACCGCGATGTATTGTGCCGCCCGGTTCATCGACAGACGCCGCACCGCCGGAAAGCTGGACGCCGTGTTGATTTCCACTCCTGACTTTTTCAAATATTTCCCTCTCATATTCGTCTGTCTGCACCGAAGGATCCCCATGTTTCTCTGGACTGTGGAGCGGATGAGCTTCAACCGCGACAAACGCGGCGCGTGGGCGAACTGGCTTCGCTTGAGCTATCGAATCGCCGAGCGCATTCTGCCCCGGTTCGCCGCTGGAATCATCGTCATCTCTTCCAGATTGAAAGGTTATTATCAGGAAATCGTCGATCCCGACCGCATTATGATATCCCCTATTCTGATCGATCCGCAGGAAACGACCGGCCCCTCACCTCAAACCACTTTCGATGGAAACGAAAAGCGGGGGCATGAATCCGTTCTCCTCTACGCGGGCTCCTTCGCGCCCAAGGACGGCGTTCCTTGTCTGATCGAAGCTTTCAGCCGGATCGCCCCTTCCTTCCCGAACCTCCGCCTCGTTCTGCTGGGGAAAAACGACCATACGCGCACCCTCCTCCGCCTGCGGGAACGGATCGAGTGTCTGGGATTGCAGGAGAGGGTGGACATGCCGGGATTCGTATCCCGGGAAAGAATGCAGCGCTCCATGCAGAAAGCCGCAATCCTGCTGGCCTGCCGCGCGGATACACTTTTCGCCCGCTACAGCATCGCCTGGAAAATAGGAGAATACGCCTTGACCGGAAATCCTATTCTTGCCGCCAGAGTGGGTGATATCGAAAGGATATTTACAGACGGGAAAGAGATCTACCTGGCCAGGCCGGACGATCCCGGAGATATCGCGGAAAAAATCACCTCTATACTCGAGAATTTCCCACAAGCGCTGCGGATCGGCGCCGCGGCCAGAAAAAAAGCCCTTCGGGAATTGGACTACATCCCTCAAACGGCCCGGGTGCTCGATTTCGTAAATCGAAATATCAGGGGCGGCTGATCAGTAGATTTGAAGCATGGCGTGAAAAAGCCCTTCCAGATCTTCGAGAAGATCGGGGTCTTCCTGTACGAGGAGTTGAATAAGCCCCTCCCCTCCGGCATAGAAGCTCACTCGATCAAAGGGTTCCTCGCGGCCGCCGCGGTTTTCTCCCAATCCCAGACCGATCCTGATCCGGTTCTCGATCAATCGGGCGAATCCTTCCTTCCACTCCTGCCAAATCATGTACTCGAAATCCTGCGTGTTGAGGATCTCCCTCAAAAATCTGCGGCAGTTCCAGACGGTCTGCGGTCGGTTCTCCTTAAGAGCTTCTAGAAAAATTCCGTATATCTCCGTGAACTGGCTGTCAGGATAGGGAAAAGGGTGGTTCAGCTCCCACATGAAATCCTGCTTCGCGGCGGCGCTGCGCGCTACGCTCAATTCCATTTTCAGGTCCTGCTCCCCTTCTTCCCACTGCCGACAGTGGATAAATTCATGAAAGATCGTGACATACCCTTCCAGGGAATCGAAGACATCTCCGGTCACCGCGCATACAATCCCGCCGCCGTCATAATCCAGCCCCAGGGCCGCCCTCAGTTTATCCGGTACCTCCGTCGGAGCCGGCACGTCTCCAGCCGGGACAAAGCTTTTCTTTTCGAGATCGGGCTCGAAGATATGGAAGCGACCGGAATCGTAGATCGCCACCGGATAAAGCTTATTTAGAAACGGGTGGATATTCCGGATCTTTTTTTGCACGGCAAAAATCTCATCCAATCCCGGTCCGTATCTCAACTCGATCTCCTGCTTCTCCGTCGCCTGTCCCGCCGCGGTCATGACGCCTGTCAGCAGGATCAAGCCAAAGACGGTGAGCTTTTTCATGCTTCCCTCCTGTTCGGTTCCCGCACGACTCCGATGATCCGCATCATCAATGGATCAGAAGGATCTGGCGGTTTACCGGATACATCCATTCCGCTCCCCGGCTGGTGATCACGGCGTCATCTTCGAGCGGAATCCGGACTTTCTTTCCGCCCCACTCCGGAGCAGGCGTGTAGGCGAAGAACTCGATCACGAACAGGTTTGAAGGCTGAACCACAAACGTATTGCGCAGCGGATGAAACGGTGTGATGCAGGGACCGATCCCGTGCCCGGTATTGCCCACGGAATGACAGCCGATCATGATTTCGGTTTCAGGCGCCGCCGACGGTTTGTTGAACGTTTTCATCATGCGAAAGCCCGCCTCTTCGACTTTCCGCTCCAAATCCTTAAGAACTTCACCGGCCGGTTTCCCGGGTTTGATGTTCTTCCGGATAATATCACGTACCTTGACGCCCTGATCGAAAGCGTTCTGTATTCCGGGAGGGACAGCGGTCTCGCCCTTCTTCAGAACATATGCGATCCGCTTCATGTCGGTTCCCATATTCATGATGCGCACACCCCAATCGATCATCAGCAGATCTCCCCGCTGGATGATGCGGTCGGTGTTCGTGGCTTCGACGCCGTCGGGGCCCGTGATATAGATGAAAGGGACATCGAAGGAATCGCCCAAACCCCGGCGGAACAATTCCTCTTCGATCCACCAGGCGACATCGATCAAGCTGGTCACTCCGGGGATAATGACTTCGTTCGAAAGCGCCCGCTCCGCGATCTCCCTGGAAAGCTGACCGGCTTCTCCGAAAGCGATGAGTTCGGTGGCGACCCGCCGCGAGCGGAAATCCGAGACCAGTTTTTCCGCGGAAACAAAACGCTCGGAGTAGGGCTCTCCCAGAGTTTTTTTCAAATGCAGGTAGCCCGTATGGGACAGGCTGTCCGCCGCGCCGATCCGCTCTGAAATGTTGATCCCGATGCGTTTGGGATCGCGTTCGGTGATAAAGGCCTTCAGATCTCCCGGAGATCCGAAAATATCGTATGCCCCGCTGTGTTCGATCCGAAATCCGCTGACGCCCAGGGCCGCCCGCTCAATTCTGTCCCCTCCTCTGTCCGTGAAGATATAGTATCCGAAATCCGAAATCATCCCCCGTCCCAGATCGTCATAGAGAGGACCGAAATTATGCTCGCGCATCACCGTTATCCACATGTCAATATTATTCTCCCGCATCACTTGGGGCAGGATCAGATCGAATTTATCCCTCCGGATCTGATTCATCACTTCCCAGCGCCGCCGGGCTTCCTGGGGATGGAGGGTCAAGCTCAAAGCCAAGAGCAGAAATGCTCCCAGTGTCAGATGGAAACGTGATTTAGCCATGGACGTACTCCTTACATTGTGAGATGGAATGACAAGCAGGGAATCATGCCCACATTGTGACATCACGCCGGTGAAAATTGCAAATGGAAATATCGTTCGGAAATCCGGATTCAATTCATCCGCTTAAAACCGGGGCGCATCTGCGCAGGAAACGCATGGCGGCGTCGCTGTGATGAAATACCGGTATCCCCCAGCTCTCCAAAAGATCCGCCATGGGTCGGTAATTGGCTCCGGCATCCAGGCAGACGACAAACGGTTTGTCCGTGCTATCGTAAAGCTCCCGCAAACGCCGGCAGATCCCCCCTTCGGCCGTCATATCTTCTCGATGCCGCAAAGAAGCCGCCAACGTGTTCATGGAAGGGGAAAGGGGCAGCGGGCACAAGACGGCGCAGTCGATGTTCCCGTCCTCCAGGATGGCCCGGCAGCATGCGGCAAACACCCCATCATCCGCCAGCGGAGTGACATCCAACGGATTATGGATATCCTGCAGCCGGTCGATGCCGACGGGCTTGAGGATATCGCTCAGCTTGCCGACGGTCTCGGGAGTAAAGGCGGGGACGATCAGTTCATCGTCGTTTTTCAGGTTGTCGGACAGGATCACGCATTCAAAGCCGGCATTGCTTATGAGACCGACACGGCTGCCCCGAAACCGCTTGTTTTCAAGAAAACAAAGCACCTTGACGAAGTTTTCGAATTCTTCGAGAGAATCGGTCATGATCACACCCGCCTGTGAGAGAACGGCGTGAGCGGCGGCATAATCTCCGGCTACCGAAGCGGTATGGCTCGCGGTGGCGGCCCGGCCTTCAGGGCTTCGTCCGGCTTTATAGACCACGACCGACTTTCCTTCCTGACAGGTGATTTCCCGTGCGGCGCGCGCAAAGGCCAGTCCATCGCCGGGGAGAAAACCTTCGATATAGACCGCGAAGATGCGGGACTCCGCATCGTCGCGCAGGAACTTCATATAATCGGCGAGGGTCAGATCCAATTGGTTCCCGATGGAAACCGCGTAGCGCGGCGCGATACCCGGTATACGGCTCAACCGCGACATCATGAAGGCTCCGCTTTGACTGAGCAGGACCAGCGGAGACGCTTTTTGCGCCGGACGGGGCAGATCGTACAATTTGTGCTTGGGAATGAATGTCGTGTCATAGCGGCCCGGAGCGGACAAGATTCCCAGACAGTTTCCTCCATTGATGACCGGCGTCGGCTTTCTCCCGAGCCGGCTGTCCCGGATCATATCCCGGATATCCCGTGCGAGAGTCTCCGTTCCTTCTTTTTCCCCCATGCCTCCGGCGATGATGATAACCGAGCTTGCTTTGCCGTTTTCGATCAGCTCCGAAAGCACAGAAAAACTCTGATCCGCCGCGACCGTCAGCACAAACAGGTCCACGGATTCGGGCAGGTCCGACGGGCGAGGTACGCAGCGGCACTTCTCGATGGTATCCACACCCGGTTTCACCACCCAGATCTTGTCAGCGGGAAATCCCATGTCCAGGATGTTTTTGAGAATGATGCGTCCCAGGTTCATCTTTTCAGACACGCCGATAATTCCGATGCGATCGGGATGGAGAAGGGCGTCGATCTGATCGACCGGTCGTTCCGCTTCTTCACTATGATCACGGGAAAAACGGCACATCCCGTCCAGCGGAATCGGTTCCCCACCTGATATGACGAAAGGATTGACTTCCATTTCTTCGATAACGAAGCCCTTTTGCTTCGAAACAGCCGAATAATGACTTCCCAGGAGGCAGAAACGGCGGCAGAGGTCTTCCAATTTTTCAGGACGAACAAGCACTTTCCTCCCCCTGAAACGGGAAGCCGTCTTTTCATAAACCGCAAGCGGGCTCATCCAGGCGATGATGTCTTCCGATGCAAGCAGCGATGCCGAGCCGACGGCCGCCGCGCGTCCGGGTTTAAGCTTGTCGTTCAACAGCTCGACATCCGTTCCGCCTCCTCCCAAAGTGACCACGGGACCGAAATCCCGGGTCGATCGCAGCCCCAGCAGGATCTCGGAGCCGAATCCCACCTGTTCGTATGAGACCGCCTCGCAGAGCAGAATCCCTCGGAGGTCGGGAAGTACGGAACCGAGCGCCGCCTCTCCGCCGGCGGGAGCGCGGGATCCGTCCACGAATCTCTCGGCTACCTCCGCCAACATCTTTTCCGCCGACCGGTTGATCTCCCGGGCGCTGCGGGCGACGAAAGCGACCCCTCCCACATCCGATTTGTGTACGATCCGCGGAGAAACGATCTTCATGACCAGGCGATCGCCCTTGAAAACGGAAAGTTCTTTCTCCCTCACCTGCCCGTTTCGTGGAATGAATCGGAAAGCCGGCGTTTTAATCCCTGCGGAACGGAGCAATCCGTAGACCTCATGCTCGAAGAGAAAAAAGCGCCTCTCTTCAAACGCATGCTGAAATATTTCATCTATGGTATGGAAATCGATCTTCATCTTATTGCGGAAATGATGCCCGGATCAGAGGCTTCCGGCTGCGGCCTCACGGCCCCGCCGGAAAGCATCGAGATTGAGGTCGACTATCTCTTGGCCCTTCGATTCGAAAAGCCCTCGTATAAATTCAAGCAGGCTGGATTCCCGCAGCGCCAGCAGATGGGAAGCCGCGCCCAGCATAACCATGTTCTGAGCCCGAATCGACCCGGCTTCCTGAGCCAGCTGCTTGGAATCGATGACGACCGTTCTATCCATTCCCCGGATGTGCTTCAGCATGCCTTCAAGGTCGGGGTAATCGGGCACGTTAACAAAGGGAGTGCTGCTGCTGACGATGTATCCCTCAGGCTGCAGATAATCGAGATAACGCAGCGCTTCCATCGGCTCGACGCTCAGGATCATGTCCGCCATCCCTTTGGGAATCAGATCGCTGAAAATCGGTTCGTCGGAAAGCCGAAGATGAGATTGTACGGCGCCCCCTCTCTGAGACATGCCGTGCACCTCGGCCTGCTTGAAACCCACTCCATCCTTGAGAGCCGCATTGTCGATCACATAGGCGATGGACAGGATGCCCTGTCCTCCCACTCCGGATAATATGATATCTTGCTTCATCTCAGCGCGCTCCTCTCTTCTTCTTTTTTCTCGCTTCCTGGATGCATTCCCGGGTGGATATGATCACGGAAATACCTTTATGCTCGATCTCCCGCTGGATTACACGCATGTTTTCCTCTCGATTACGGGGGAGGGGTGTGATACGCTTCACATGCGCTTGGGGAACTCCCAGTCCGAGAACGATCCGCTCCAGTTTATCTCCGGAAGCGAAAGTGGGCTGACCGCCGGTCATGGCGACGATTGCGTTATCCACGATAATGACCGTCATGGGGGTATCCATGGTGGCGGCATCGAGCAGCGGCGTCATTCCCGAATGAGCAAATGTCGAATCACCGATAACCGCGATCGCGGGATGGATCCCCGCGTCGGCACCGCCCTTGGCCATGCTGACACTCGCGCCCATGCAAACACAGGTATCGATGGCGCTGTAGGGAGGCAGAGCTCCGAGGGTGTAGCAGCCGATGTCGCTGAAAACGGAAGACCCGGCGTGATTTTCCAGAATCCGGGTAAGGGCGTCAAGGGTATCGATATGCGGGCATCCCCGGCAAAGCTGAGGGGGACGACCCACCGGGGAGAACGCCTCCGCTTTTCGTTGAGGCCGCGGCTCCATCTCAAGAGCCTGCCGCACGGTGTCCGCCGTCAGCTCTCCGGTCAGCGGAATATGACCGCTCAATTTCCCCAGGACGGTTTTGTCATGAATCCCGAAGAGCCCCTGGATCTGCCGCTCGATAAGCGGGAATCCTTCCTCGACCACAAGAATCCGGTCCACATGAGCGACCAGCTTCTTTATCGAAGCGACGGGAAGGGGAATCGTCGTAACCTTCAACACGGAAGGAACATCGGGTTGATTTCCGAGGTTTTCGCGCACATAGTTCACCCCGATCCCCGAAGCGATAACGCCGAAGGAACGGTTTTGAGGATTCAGCTCCAGCCGGTTGTATTCCGACCGCTCGACCGTTTCCAGGATTTCCGGCTGTATCTTCATCAACCGGTCGAAATGGCGGCGGGAATTCGCGGGCAGCAGCGTCCAATCCCGCCACTCACTGCGAGAGACCTCGTTTTCCGGCCGCCGGGTTCCGGTCTCCACCTGAGCCCGGCTGTGGGCCAGGCGGGTCACGACCCGGATCATAACCGGGACATGGAACCGCTCCGATATGTCGAAGGCGGTCCGGGTCATATTATAAGCCTCCTGCTGATCAGAGGGCTCAAGACAGGGGATCCCGGCGAACTGCGCATAGGCCCGGTTATCCTGTTCATTTTGAGAGCTGTGCATGCCGGGGTCATCCGCGGTCACGATCACCAGTCCCCCGTTGATACGAACGAGAGCCGAATTCATGAACGGATCGGCGGCCACATTCAACCCGACATGCTTCATCGAAATCAGCGTCCGCTTCCCCGAATAGGATACGCCGAGGGCCTGTTCGTAGGCGACTTTTTCATTCACACACCATTCCGCCCGGAATCCTTTTTCCTCCCGGGTGGATCTTATAAGATACTCCATGATTTCCGAAGCCGGCGTTCCCGGATAGGAATATCCTATGCTGAGTCCCGCATGAACGGCTCCCAGAGCAACGGCCTCATCACCCAATAAGACTTCTTTTTTCATACTCCGCTCCTCTTTTTGGGATTTCCGCAACGGCGGCGGCAAGCCGCCTCTTTTCCGTTTTTTATTAAGTCAAAGAATACAATCTCCCCCATCAAGAGTCAAGGCGCCGTCCGGACAATTCCCTATCGCGGAATCATCCCTTGAGTCGATCAGCATTTTATCAACCCGCCCGCCAAGAAAAAAACCTAGAATTTCTATAAATTTAAGTTGAAATAGATTATCGGATAAGCTAGTATGAAAAAAAGTAAGAGAGCGAGGAGCGGCAATGATAAGACTTTCAACAAAAGGAAGATACGGAACTCGATTGATGCTCAATCTTGCTCAGCATCACAACAATGGAGATGAAGCGGTTATCCTGAAAAACGTTTCCCGTGACGAAGAAATCTCCATTCGTTACCTGGAACAGATCATCATCCCCCTGAAAATCAACAAACTCGTAAAAAGCATCCGCGGCGCGGGAGGAGGCTACACCCTTGCCCGGCAGCCGTCCCAAATCAAGCTCAGCGAGATCCTGCATGCGTTGGAAGGAACCTGCTGCCTGGTGGAATGTGTGGAGGATGATGAATACTGCGTGCGTATCGGAGAATGCGCCACTCATGAGATCTGGAGTGAAGCCAGCCAAATGCTCAAGGGATACTTCGACAGCCTGACCCTTCAGGACCTTGTCAAAAGGGCTCATAAGCTCAACACGAGTCCCGCCCGGCCCAAAACCACTAATTGAGATGCCGCATCGGCATTCCATGCCTTCCGACACGAGCTGCACGTTCTCTGGAACGAACTCCGGCATCAAGAAAATTTCGTTGGGCGAGTGCTTCAGGAGAAAAAAGTGTTCCGGCGATATAATGCTCCTCATTGTTCCGGATGCCCACAATGAAGTCTTTCATTAGAACCTTCAGTTCCCTGAAGCTTGCCGTTGCGCTGCTTTCACTTATCACGCTGGCCGCTCTCATCGGGACGCTCATCCCGCAGCTTCGATCTCCTGATTTCTACAACGCGCGTTACGGCATGCTGGCGCCCTGGCTGATCCGCCTCGGATTCACTCATCTTTATCATTCGGGTTGGTTTGTTCTCCTGCTCCTCCTCTTTGCGATCAATACACTGACATGCACCCTCACGAGGATAAAACCCAAAACCAAAGCATTTATCAATCCGACCGTGGAAAAACCGGAAAGCGCGCTGCTGACGCTGTCCCCGCATGATTCATTTCTGTCTCCCCTGCCGCCCGCATCCGCCCGCGATCGTGTTCTCTCTACACTCCGAAAGCACCGGTACAGGTCCCGGGAAAAAACCGCCGATTCAGGGATCCATCTCCTCGGCCGTAAGAAAACGGCGGGACGTTTCGGCTCCGATCTCGTCCACCTCGGGCTCCTGTTCGTTCTGGCGGCGGGAATATTGAGCAGCCTGGGTGGAGACCGCCGGAATCTGCTTCTCCGGCCGGACGAAACCGCATCCCTGCCCGAAGCGGGATTCGAGGTGCGGCTGGACAAATTCGAGACCGAGTACTACCCGGACCGGCGCGTCAAGGATTGGAAAAGCACCCTTACCATCCTCGAGGACAAGCAACCGGTTCTGACCCGGACCATCGAAGTCAACCACCCGTTGTCATTCCGGGGCTACCGGCTGTACCAGGCAAGCTATGGGACCGACTGGGAAAATCCGATCCTGAAACTGACGGTAAAAAGTCCGACCCGCCACGGCTTCGCGCAAGAGATCATGATCAAAAACGGAACCACAGGGACGCTGTCCGAAGAAGGTCTGGAGATCTTCGCGCGGCATTTTATTCCCGATTTCGCGCTGACCGCCGACAATAAAGTCATCTCCAGGTCTTCGGAACCGAATAATCCCGCCGCCTTTCTGGAGGTTCGTCAAAACGGCCAAAATATCTTCGCCGGTTGGATTTTCGCCCGCCACCCCGATTTCCCGCGAAGCCATAAAACCGAACCCGGTGCATTCGTTTTCGAACTGACCGACGTTCACGCCGTACAGTATTCCGTCATCCAGGCCGCACGCGATCCCGGGGCGCTTATCATCTGGATCGGCTGCGGTCTGATCATGCTCGGCCTGGGACTGGCCTTTTACTGGCGGCCCCGTGAAATCCGCCTCATCCTTCGAGAAGATCCCTCCGGGACTTTGGTGATCGGAGGAGGCGGCGGCTCCGGAAACCGGGAAGCATTGACCCGCGAATTTAATGAAATCATTTCAGGTTTGAGGAACTCCCTATGAATGAATCCATCTTCTTTCTCATGAGTTTTATCCTCTACGGCGCCGCCGTCCTGCTCTACTTCGGTTTCTATTTTTTCCGCAAACCGGTTTGGGCCTCCGTCGGATTCCTGGCGGCCGCGGCGGGAACAGCCCTTCATTCGGCGGCGCTGGTTCTCCGTACGATCGAAAGCGGGCATGCGCCTTTCACCAACATGTACGAATCCCTGTCCTTTTATTCCTGGGCGCTGGTTTTGTCTTTTATCCTCTCGGAAAAAAAGTTCAATCTGCGCCGCACGGCCCCCTTCATCCTTTTGATCGCCGTGGCGCTGATGGCCCTGGCGTCGTCTCCCCTCATGCCCAAGGAAACCGCACCCCTGATCCCGGCCCTGCAGAGCTGGTGGCTCTGGCTGCATGTTTCCGTAACCCTTCTGGGAGAGGCTTTTCTTGCGATCGCCTTCATCGCCAGCATCATGTTCTTGAGCGCCGACGCCAAGGCGAAAAAGGGGGGGGATGCATCCCAAGCCCGGACGGCCTCAAAGCTTGATCAGATCAGCTACAAATGCGTCGCGATCGGATTCCCTCTCTTTACATTGGGAGGCCTGGTCTTCGGAATGATCTGGGCTTACAAGGCATGGGGCCGCTACTGGAGCTGGGATCCCAAGGAAACCTGGAGCCTGATCACCTGGATGGTATTCGCCCTCTACCTCCATACCCGGATCGTCATGGGATGGAAGGGCCGGCGCTCCGCTCTGGTGGCCATCATCGGTTTCCTGGCGGCCATGTTCACATTCTTCGGCGTCAATTATCTGCTGTCCGGTCTGCATTCCTATAGATAAGAAGATTCGGCGGATCGTGGAATGGAATTTTCGGAAAATTTACATCAACAAGGAGAAAGGTCATGATCATTGCGGAACTGGCGATTTTCCCCACCAGCGAAGGGGCTTCCGTAAGCCGCTACGTCAAGCAGGTCATACGGGTCATCAAGGACTCCGGCTTGAAAAGCGTCACCGGAGGAATGGCGACCACGATCGAATCTCCCGACCTCGAAACGCTTTTCAGGGTGATCGAGCGCGCTCACCAGACGCTGGTCGACATGGACGTCAAGCGGATCCATGTGGATCTCCGCATCGACCACAGGCTGGATAAGGACGCATCCATCCTCACCAAACTTCAGGCCCTCGAAAAGGATTGAGCTTCGCTGAGACGGACCTTGAAGCGCTCGCGGCGGGATTACTCCGACACCACACTGTCGATCACGCCGCCCCCTAAAACTTCATCTCCGGAATAGAAGACGACCGCCTGGCCCGGACTGATCGCGCGCTGGGGCGCATCGAAGACGACACGAGCGGATCCTTGGGCCTGGGGAAAAACCTCGGCTTCCGCTTCCCGATGCCGGTAGCGGATCCTGGCGCGGCAGGGAAACGGCTTATCGGGAGGGATCCCGTCGATCCACCGCATCTCGGAAGCGGCCAGTTCGCGGCGAAGAAGCTTGTCCGCGGGCCCCACCACCACGGCGTTATCCCAGTGCCGAAGTTCCAGGACATAGAGCGGGTGAGGAGCCGCGATCCCCAGTCCGCGGCGCTGGCCGACGGTGAATCCGATGATGCCGGAATGACCGCCGAGACGGTTTCCCGCCGCATCGAGAATCAGCCCGGGAAGGAAAGCCTCGGGATTTCTCGCGCGCAGGAACGCGACATAATCATTGTCGGGGATGAAGCAGATCTCCTGGCTTTCAGGCCGGCGGGCCGCCCCGACTTTCAACGCCTCGGCTTTCGCCCGCACTTCCGCCTTCCTCAATTCTCCTACCGGAAAAAGGGTGCGCCCCAATTCCTCCTGACCCAGGACATAAAGAAAATACGACTGATCTTTTGCCCCGTCGTTTCCCTTGAGCAGACGGAAGATCCCGCGTTCCGGATCACGCTCGATCCGGGCGTGATGTCCGGTCGCCAGAAACTCCGCGCCCAAAGACCGGGCCGCTTCCCAAAGCATTCCGAATTTGATGAGCCGGTTGCAGCGGATGCAGGGATTGGGAGTTCGTCCCCGTGCATATTCCCGGCAGAAATCCTCGACCACTCCGGCCTCGAATTCCCGTTTGGCGTCGACGGTACGATGCGGGATCCCGATCTGTTCAGCCGTTTCGCGCGCCAGGCGCACGCTGTCCGCCCCGGATCCGGATTTTTCATGTCCGATCCCCAGTTCCAGGGTCATTCCCATGACCTCGTATCCCTCTTCGCACAGCAGCGCCGCTGCGACGGAGGAATCCACTCCTCCGCTCATGGCTGCGGCGACTTTTTTCTTCGACATGGTTCCTCTCACAGCATATCAAAATTCACCAGGGATGTCAGAGACTAAGCCCTAGGGGATAAAAAAGAAAGCGGACGCAGCGGAAAAAATCACGGAAAACAGGCGTTATCAGCCTATCCGCGCCCGCCGCAGCCGCAGCGAGTTCGTCACCACCGAGACCGAGCTGAACGCCATGGCCGCCGAAGCGATGATGGGACTGAGCAGGATACCGAAGAAAGGATAGAGTATTCCTGCGGCGATGGGAATGCCGACCGTATTATAGAAAAAAGCCCAGAAAAGATTCTGTTTGATCACACGGATCGTCTGTCGGCTCAATTCCATGGCGGCGCTCACGCCATGAAGGTCGCCTCTTATCAGCGTGATATCCGAAGCTTCCATGGCGATGTCCGTCCCGCTGCCGATCGCGATCCCGATATCCGCCTGCGCCAGCGCAGGAGCGTCATTGATCCCGTCCCCCACCATGGCGACGCGCTTCCCTTCGGCCTGAAGATCCCTGACCGCACGGGCTTTATCTCCGGGAAGGACTTCCGCCAGAACCCTTGAGATGCCCGTCCGTCGGGCGACGGCTTCCGCGGTCGGTTTCCGGTCGCCGGTGAGCATGATCACATCCAACCCCATTTCCCTCAGCTTCGCCACCGCTTCCCGTGACTCCTCCTTGAGCGGATCGGAAACCGCCACGGCGCCGACCGCTTTCCCCTCGATACCCACGAACACCGGTGTTTTCCCTTCCGACGCCCACGTTTCCGCCTTGGCTTCCAGAACCGGGGACGACATTCCGCGTTCGGCCATCAAACGGGAGCTGCCGACAACCACTTGCTTGCCGAGCACCTCCGCTTCGATGCCCCGTCCCTCCAAAGCTTGAAATCCTTCGGTTGAAACAAGATCGATGCCCAGCTGATCGGCGGCCCGGATCAGGGCCTCACCCAACGGGTGTTCCGAACCGCTTTCGGCTCCGGCGGCGTAATGGAGCAGGTCCTTTTCAGTCCGACCATCCTCGGAGAAGACGTCCGTCACTTCGGGTGTTCCTTTTGTCAGGGTTCCTGTCTTGTCGAAAACGACGGTGTCGAGCTTATAGGCCGTTTCCAGGCTTTCTCCGCCCTTGATCAAGATGCCTTTCTCCGCCCCTCTTCCGGTTCCCACCAGCACGGCGGTGGGCGTTGCCAGGCCGAGCGCGCAGGGGCAGGCGATGATCAAGACCGAAACAAAATTCAAAAGCGCAAACGTAAGATTGCGCTCCTGCCCGAAAATGACCCAGACCGTAAAGGTGAGAAGCGCGATGATGAGAACGACCGGAACGAATATCCCTGCGATCACATCGGCCAACCTTTGAATGGGAGCCTTGGATCCCTGGGCTTCCCGAACCAGTCGGATGATCTGCGCCAAGGCCGTATCACGGCCCACCTTGGTGGCGCGGAATCGGAAACCCCCGGCCTTATTGATGGTGGCGCCGATAACACCGTCTCCCGATTTCTTTTTGACCGGCATGCTTTCTCCGGTGATCATCGACTCATCGACGCTCGAGGAGCCGTCGCTGACGATACCGTCCACCGGGATCTTTTCACCGGGCCGCACCACGACTTCGTCTCCGGGGACCACTTCGGCAACCGGGATATCGACGGCTTGGCCGTCGCGGAGAATACGTGCCGTCTTCGGCTGAAGTTCCATCAGCTTCCGGATGGCGGCGAACGACCGGCCTTTGGCTCTCGCTTCCAGCATCCGTCCGAACAGTATCAGAACGATGATCATCACCGACGTGTCGAAATAGACGTGCACACTCCGCCCTCCCGAGGCAAAGAACCCGGGGAAAAGCGCGGCGGCGGCACTGTAAAGATAGGCCGTGGAGGTGCCCACGGCGATCAGCGTGTTCATGTCCGCATTGCGGTGCTTGAGGGCCCCCCAGGCTCCTTTATAAAACATGCGCCCGATCCAGAACTGAACCGGAGTGGCCAGCAGCCAAAGCAAATAGGGTGAGGTCATAAACCCGGGCGCCCAAGGAAACAGCCGGGGCATACTGCCGATAAAAACCGGAAACGCAAAGGCCAGCCCGAATAAAAACTTTCGTTTCAGGGAACGGAATTCCCGCTCCCGTGCCTGATCGGCCGCATCGCCCGATTCCTCTCCACTTTCAATCTCCAGAGGACGAAATCCGCTTTCCGTGACGGCCCGGCGCAGCGCTTCGCCGTCGGTCATGCCGGATATGTATTCCACCCAGGCTTTCTCCGCCGCCGGGTTCACATTCACCCGCAGCACTCCCGGAACCTTTTTCAAGGCCTTCTCGATGGTCTTCACGCAGGAAGCGCACTTCATCCCCCGGATCGGGATCTCTACCGATGCGACGCTGACATCATAGCCCCGGTCCCGGATATCCCGAACCATATCCCGAAGCCCGATTTTTTCCGGGCTGTAGCTGACCGTCGCCTGTGCCGTCATGAAATTAACCGCGGCATCGGCGATCCCCTCCTTGCCCGAAAGCCCCTTCTGGATGGTGGACGCACAGGCCGCACAGTGCATCCCGCTGACAGGGATGTCGATCCGGCGCAGATCATCCGCTATGATGGGTTTTTCCTGTTCCGGCCGGGACTCCGGAATCTCCGTGCCCTGACCTTGCTTCCCGTCATCGAGATAGCGCTGGGGTTCTTCATCGAAAGCGCGCTTGCATCCGGTTGAACAGAAATAATATTTCTTTCCTCTATATATCGAAACGGCCGCCGCGTCCGTTTCGCGAACATCCATGCCGCACACAACGTCTTTTGTCATCCTTACCCTCCGGAACAGGAGTATCGCCATGCATCGAATCGGCCCTCGGCCCCGGCCGCTTGGCACGCCCCCGCCGTAACGGCGGCGCACCCGGCCGGGCAAATCTCTTCGGGGAGGGAATGAGGCTCCTGCTGCATCTATATTTTACTATTTCTATAGTATCTGTCAATTCGAATCGGACCGACTGACGCCTATTCGCTGCTTGCCCGATCGGGATTATTCCATCTTCCGAAAGGCATCCAACCGCTTGTCCTTTGAGGGTTTTTTCCCTTGTTGGGACTATCGGCAACACACGATCTTCTCCCCTGAAAAGCCGGCTTTTTTTTAACGGAGATTTGTGTTAGTATTTTCACATACCATCGTCAAGGAGAGAACATGTCAGGGCACTCCAAATGGGCTTCCATTAAGCATAAAAAAGCCGCCGCGGATTCGAAACGAGGCAAGATCTTCACGAAGATCATCCGTGAGCTCGCCGTCGCCGCACGCTCGGGCGGTGGAGATCCGGATGCCAATCCCCGGCTGAGAAAGGCCATCAGCGATGCCAAAGCCGTCAATATGCCGGCCGACAACATCAAACGGGCCATCCTCAAGGGAACCGGCCAGCTCGAGGGCACAACCTACGAAGAGATGACTTACGAGGGATACGGACCGGGAGGCGTCGCCATCTTCATCGAGGTGCTCACAGATAACAAGAACCGGACCGTTTCCGAGATCCGGCATCTCTTCACCAAACACGGCGGGAACATGGGCGAATCGGGCTGTGTTTCCTGGATGTTCCAGCGCAAAGGCTATATCGTCGTCGAAAAAAGCCAGGCGGAGGAAGACACGCTGCTCGAGATCATCCTCGAAGCCGGAGCGGAAGACATGGGCGAGGACGGCAGCAACTATGAGATCTTCACCACGCCTGACGCCTATGAAGACGTGGTGGAAGCGCTGAAAGCCAAGGACATCGAGATCGACACCTCCAACCTGGCCTACATCCCCCAGAATTATGTCAAGCTGGAAGGCAAGCAGGCGCAGCAAACCCTCAATCTGATGGAAGTGCTGGAAGAACACGACGACGCGCAGAATGTCTGGGCGAATTTCGATATCGACGAGGAAGAGATCACAAAATTCTCAAGTTAACCCGGCGCCGTCCGTATCCGGGAGAATGATGATGCGCGTCCTCGGTCTTGATCCCAGCCTCACCTCCACCGGATACGGCGTCATCGACGGCGGCGGCGGATCATACGCGGTTCTGTGCCAGGGAACCATCAAGCCGCCCAAGAAAGAAGCCCTCTGCAACCGGCTCAACTTCATCCGCCAAAACATCGAAAACCTTATCCAAACCCATGAAGTCGGCGAAGTGGCGATCGAGAACCTCTTCTACGCGCGCAACGTCAAAACCGCCATCACCCTCGGGCAGGTCAGAGGCGCGGCCCTGGTCGCCGTCGCATCGCATAAACTGACGCTGTACGAATATTCCCCCCTTGAGATCAAACAGGCCGTCACCGGGTACGGCCAGGCGGACAAGAACCAGGTGCAGGCCATGATCCGGATCCTCCTCAACCTCCCCGATATCCCCCTGGAGCTCGACGCCTCCGACGCCCTTGCCACGGCAATCTGCCATCTGAACTCGCGCCTGTTCCAAGAAAACCTCGAGGATTCCGATACGTGAGCATCCCGTCCGGGAAATACGACATGGAAGGCTGTCTCCGCGGCCGGAATTTGATATTTGCCGCCGCTTGGTTTATTCTGTAGGCGAAACTCATGGGAAGGGAAACATCGTGATCGCATACCTCAAGGGACGCCTGATCCGCAAGGCTCCGGACCACATCATCCTCGACATCGGAGGCGTGGGTTACTCCGCTTCCATCCCGCTTTCCACCTACCTGAAGCTGGGAGAGCTGCACGACGAAGCGGAGCTTTTCATCCACACCCATTCCACCGACAGCGCCATCCTGCTCTACGGCTTCCACACCGAAGAAGAGAAAAGCATATTCCTCAAGCTCATCTCCATCTCCGGCATCGGCCCCAAGATCGCCCTGAACATCCTCTCGGGCATCGAAGCCTCGGACCTGAAAGACGCCATCCGCGGCAGCGACATCGCCCGCCTGTCTCTCATTCCCGGAATCGGGAAGAAGACGGCCATGCGGATCGCGCTCGAACTGCAGGAAAAGCTGACGGGAAAGGAAGACATGCTGAAACCGGAAGGCATGCAGGAACGCGAGGATCTGATCTCGGCTCTGACGAACATGGGTTTCAAGCGGAAGGAAGTTGAATCCATCATCGACGACACGATCAAAGCTCAGACCCGGGAAGCCGGTTTCGAGCAGATCCTCAGGGAAGGGTTGAAACGGCTGGCCAAGCTCTAGGAAAGATAACGATATGGATACGGTGCTCAGCCCGGTAAGGACCAAAGAGGATCTGCTTTTCGAAGACAACCTCAGGCCTCAGAGCTTCGACGAATTCGTCGGGCAGGATCTCGTCAAATCCAACCTCAAGATCTTCATCGAAGCCGCCAAGAAGCGGCGCGAGGCCCTGGATCACGTGCTGCTTTACGGGCCGCCGGGCCTGGGCAAGACCAGCCTGGCCTTTCTCATCGCCAGCGAGATGGGCGTCGGGATCAAACCCACCTCCGGTCCGGTCATCGAGCGCACCGGCGATCTCTCCGCCATCCTCACCAACCTGCAGGCCAAGGAAAACCTCTTCATCGACGAGATCCACCGCCTGCATCCCTCGGTCGAAGAGATCCTCTACTCGGCCATGGAAGACTTCCGGCTCGACATCCTCATCGGCCAGGGACCCAGCGCCCGCAGCCACAAGCTCCGGTTGAAGAAATTCACCCTGATCGGGGCCACCACCCGCGCGGGAAAACTGACGGCGCCGCTGCGGGGACGGTTCGGCATCGTGCACCGCCTTGACTACTACGATCCCGAAGATCTCAAAACCATCATCATGCGCTCGGCCTCCATCCTCAACGTCAAGATCGACGAAAAAGGCGCCCTGCACATCGCCCAGCGCTCCCGCGGCACCCCGCGCGTCGCCAACCGGCTGCTGCGCCGGGTACGAGACTACGCCGAGGTTCTGGGAGAAGGCCGGATCACGGCCGCGCAGGCCGACAAGGCGCTGAACATGATGGAGGTGGACGGCCTCGGCCTGGATGACGTGGACCGCAAGATCCTGATGACCATCATCGAAAATTTCGGGGGCGGTCCGGTAGGTATCAGCACCATCGCCGCCGCCGTCGATGAAGATAAAGACACCATCGAATCCATCTACGAGCCCTTCCTGATGCGGATCGGTTTTCTGGAGCGCACGACCCGCGGCCGCAAGGTCACGCCCCGGGCCTACGAACACCTGGGCCTGCCCCCCCTCCGGAACGAGCCGCAGCGTAAGCTCTTCAAAAAAGACTGATCCGGGAGACTTTCCCCCCTTGCCCTCTCAAGCCTTCCCCATTACAATAGACGAACCCGAACCGAAGAGAGCAAAGAGCGAACATGCCGAAAGAAAAAAGCCCCCTGCGCCTGTCCGACTTCGATTACGATCTCCCCGAGGAGCTCATCGCCCAGCACCCGAACCCGGAGCGCGACCGCTCGCGGATGATGATCCTCGATCGGAATTCCGGCGGGATCCGTCACGCCTCCTTCGACCGGCTGGCGGAATTCATCGAGCCTGAAACCTGCCTCGTGCTCAACGACTCCCGCGTCATCCCGGCCCGCGTCTGGGGAAAAGCCGGAGACCGCGACATCGAGTTCCTCTTTCTCAAAGAGACCGAGCCCGGGATATGGGAAGTCCTCTGCCGCCCCGCGCGCAAGGTCAAACCCGGTGTGCGGATCGTCTTCAGCAAAACGCTCGATGCCGAGGTGCACGCCTCGGGGCCCGAAGGCCGCCGCTTCCTGCGCTTCTCTTCGGGCGGCGTTCTGAGCGAACTGCAGAAGATCGGCTTCGCCCCTCTCCCCCCCTACATCAAGCGGAAGAAGGAGCAGATCGATCTCCGTCTTCCCGACCTGGAACGCTACCAGACCGTTTACGCTCAGAAACCCGGCTCCATCGCCGCCCCCACGGCCGGCCTCCACTTCACGCCGGATACGCTGGCGGAACTGGAAGGAAAAGGCTGCGAGATCGTCCGGATCTCGCTCGACGTGGGGCTGGCGACATTCCAGCCCGTGCGGGTGGATCTTGTCATCGAACACAAGATGCTCACCGAATCCTACGCAATATCGGAGGAAGCGGCGGAGCGCATCAACCGGGCCCGCACCGCATCCCGCCCCGTCATGGCCGTAGGAACCACGACCGTGCGCACCCTCGAAAGCGCCTCCCGTGACGGCCGAGTGATCCCCGGAACGAACTCCACGGATCTCTTCATCTACCCGGGATTCAAGTTCCAGACGGTCGATCGGCTGCTGACCAATTTCCACCTCCCCAAATCCACGCTCCTCATGCTGGTCTCCGCCCTGGCCGGAAAGGATTCCATCCTGCGAGCGTATAAGGAAGCCGTTCAGGAGCGCTACCGCTTCTTCAGCTATGGGGATTGCATGCTGATCAGATAACGCAGCCAGAGCCAGTCTGACCTATCTCATTTAATATCAATCGATTGCAATTTTACTACTCTGGAGATATTTCGTTAAAGTTGATTTTCAGGCCCAAAAATGCATTTTAAGGATTTCTGCTGATTGTGATTGGGATTATTTTAATAAAAAGCTTCCGTCATCATTCTCATGGATCTCTTGTCGAAGTTTTCTTCCCTTTTCTTTCTGGAACATTTCGACAAAATCCTTATTGCCTACGGCAACGGATTCCGTCCACTTCTTTTCCCTTTTCAGCTGTCCGGCGGCTAGCCTTTCTTGAATCCAGGTATCGTATCTTTTTCTTAATTCAGACGGCTCGTGAATGGCCAGCAATTGCATCAACATCGATTTATCTATCAATCTGTAGCGTTTTCTGGCTGCGCCCATTATTTCATTGTATCCACACATCGGCCAATTCCGCGGATGCTTTACCACCCCGGCTCTGACCATGTTAAGGTCGATGTAAAGCAGGCATTCCAAAAAATGATTCCCGGATCCCACTGCGGTAGCATGATAACTGTCGCCCCAGAAAGCACCCGACCTGTTTTTTCTCCGGTTGTATTCATAGGCGGTTCGGCCGGCCGCAAGCAGAATGGAGCGGGAGACGACATCATGCCGCCCATCATCGTATACGAGCAGATGGATATGATTCGAGGTTATCATGTAATTTAAAATGATGAGGCCATACTTTTGTTTTGCTTTATACAGCCATAGGAGAAAGTTGCGCCGGTCACTTTTGAACTTCAATAGGAATTCTCTGTTATGGCAGCGATTGGTTAAGTGCCAAATAAAGCTTGATGAATGAGAATTCTTCGCTCTTGTCATTACATTCAATTGACGCTTTTCATACGGACTTAAACTCATTGAAAGATACTCATTTCAAATAAAGTGAGAATTTGTAAGAATTCAAGGTAGAAAATTAATAATCATGTCATGCAATCCATGAACACCCCTGACTGATTTATGGGGAGGCCATTTTCTTAAACTTCAAAAATGGGCTCTAAGGAATTTCTTCTCCAGAGAGATATTTATAAGTTGCTATTTATAAGAGAGATAGGTCAGACTGGCCGCAAAACTTCTATTTTCAATCCGGCATCTTTATCAATTCCGACACTTCGAGTGAACCGCCGATTTCAAGAAAAGGACAGTTCTTTGCCATCGACAGGGCCGCCTCCAGGGAATCGGCTTCAATTATGGTAAAACCGGACATGGACGTAATGCTTCCGGGGTTAATGGTGCCGTCGGGATGCACGGTTTTCGTATGCACGAGCGGATTGGCGGGGCTGACGGCCGCATCGCCCAGAGAGGAAAGCCAGGCGAGATATTGCGATTTGTGCCGCATCCCCTCCTCCGGATTGGTCGGCTTGTCACCGCCGAGATAAGCGATCATGTATCGAGACATATCATCCTCCTTGTTCCGGTAGTGCGCCTCTGAAATAAACAGGACTTTTCAAACACGGCATGACGCTCCAGATACGGCCTCTTTCCTATACGTAAAAAGAATAAGGTGAAACCGCAAGAAAATCCCTACCTATCATACCAATATCTTAAAAACATCCGGAACGGATTTCAAGCAGTATATAAGCAATTCCTTATATTTCCGGAAAGGAGACGTTGAACTTGCGGTTTTGAATACGGAACGACAAGGAATTCTGGTACAACCTTCCGGCCAATTTCGATGTACTGGTCGCATGCCGGCGCATGCTGCTCTGGACGAGAGATACGTCCTACCTAAAAGACCCGGTCTTCCTCCACTTCTATGCGCGGACGGTCAAAGATTATGTCGACCGGTGGGACCTTTCATTGGAGAAAATCCCGACCCGGAAGCGCTTCATGAACCGGGAAAGGTACGATCCCGAAGACGCCTATCAATACTGCCGCGGCATCCCCAGCTATCATGAGAGGGCGAGCCCGGAAAGACCCAAATCGGTGTGGATCTGCTGGCTTTTCAGGCGGCGGCCTACCGGTCGTATTCATGGATTCTTACCCTGCGGGGGGATCACGAGCAATCCCGTGTTTATCAGCAAAAAGAAAAAGAGGTGATCCGGTTCATCACATCCCATTTCTAGGATGGAGCGGCGGGGCGCTTCCGTTCCCTCAGGCTGACCGACGGCACATACGGGGACGGCGGCTGGATGCAGGCCTACCTCCTGTACAACGACGCGCTGCATTCGCGGGAAAAGATGGCGAAAACGCTTCGGTACCTGCTCGAGGGGCCGATGCCGAATATCGAGATCGCCTCCCATCTCCCGGAGATCTATTGCCGCTACGGAGCTCATGAAGACGCCTATCGGATGATCCTGAAATTGAGCGATCCGTCCATGAAACGCCGGGAATATCCCGAGGTGAGCTTCGCGCTTATCGGAGCCCTGGTGCAGGGGATGATGGGCATGGAACCGGTGGAGAGAGAGGACGGGATCGCAACGCTCTCCCGTCTAACGGGTGAAACGGAATGGGCCGAACTCCGATCCCTGCCCGTACGCGGGAACCGCGTCGACATACGGCACAACGGCCGGGGAGAAACCGTGCTGACGAACCGCTCCGGGGGCGCCCTGATCTGGCTGGCGAAGTTTTACGGAGAAACGGCCGAGATCGAGAGCGGAGGAGAATATCCAGAGACCGTAACAGGGGAAGACGCCGGAGGCATGATCTGGACCGGGGCGTGGATCGCGGTTGATCCCGGCGGGAGTGTTTCGGCGCGGGTTTCCCCCTCAAAATCCTAGGGGTATCAGGCGTCCGTTTGAAAATATTTTCATCCGGGCCTTTCAACGAAACCGCATAATAAATAATATATACAGCGTGCCGTTCTTTGACGGGGAGATACAGAGACCATGCAACGACACATGAAATCACCTGAAATCTTCAAAAAGACCATTGTCATGAAAAAAACGATCTGCCTATTGAGTTTGTTTCTTTTCCTGACGGCTTCATGCCGCCGCTCCGATCCGATCCCGAAACGGGTTCATGAATACCCTCACTACGACATCAAACTGAAAATCGATCCGTTAAGCCGCGTTATCGACGTCGAAGGGACGCTTTTCATCGCCGATCCGGAAGATCTTCCCGGAGAGATGTTCTTCTATTTGGATAAGGGATTGGACATCCGGTCCTTCGCTTTAAACAAGACTCAGGATCTTATCCAAGGCACCACCACGTCGGACAACCGCTTTCTGCCGGCAGCGGCAAAACTCATCATGGATAAAGATGCTTTTTCCCAAGCCGAAACGATAGAGATCGCCTTTTCATACGGTGGAGAGCTTTCTGAGCTTCCGGCGTATTTCGCCAATACGATCAGCGGGGAATGGACGGAGATGGGTCTGTATTACCCCTGGTTCCCCTATCATCCGGAGATAACGCTCTTCACCTACGACCTGGAGATCGAAATCGATCCCTCTTACCGTGTTTTCGGGATGGGCGAAGTCAATAGATCTGATGCCGGATGGAAGATCGAAAACGACACCCCGACCAATGACATCGTGGTGTGCGCCTCAGAAGACATGGAGCTCAAACAGCGGCAAATCGCCGATGATGTGATCTCCATCTATCATCACGATCTCACGGATACTCTTCTCACCAGGATGCAGGGTGATCTCACTTCGATCATCACAAATTTCAACGGGTGGTTCGGAAGCAAAAGCCAGAACATCACCCTGGTTGAATCCAAAAGGCGAAAAGGCGGCGGTTACGCCCGCATCGGCGGCGTGTTTCTGGGCGGGTTCAACCCGGACGATTACCTGGAACGAAATGAGCACTACCACCGATATTTCGCCCATGAGCTGGCGCACCTGTGGTGGTTCAAGGCCGGGACGAATTCCTGGGAGGATTGGCTGAATGAAGGATTCGCGGAATACAGCGCGCTTATGGTCGTTCGGGAGGTTTTCGGAGAGGACGCGTTCACGGCGCGGTTGAAAACCAAAGCGGAGTCGCTGGAAGGGACGCCGCCGGTATGGGGATTCGACCGGAACACCTCGGATTCCGCAAGCGCGGTGCTGTACGACAAGGCGCCTCTGCTGTTGAGCAAATTGGAAGCGAAAATCGGGAGAGCCCGATTCATCGCCCTATGCCGCGTGCTGATCGATAAAAACATGGATTCCACCAACCGGTTTCTCGAGCTTCTCATGCAGTCGGAAGGACAAGAAACATCCGATTGGTTCGCGGAACTGCTGCGGACATATTGATGATGGTTTCGACAACCGGACGCAATGAGGATATTTTTTAGGAGGGAGAAGAATAATTGGAACGCATGGCGGTTATTTCCGACATCCACGGTAATCGCTGGGCTCTCGAAGCCGTGCTCGATGAGATCGATCGAGCGCATATCACGGAGGTCGTCAACCTGGGTGATGTTTTCTACGGCCCCCTGGATCCGCTCGGGACGGCCAAAATTCTATTCGGGAGAGAATTCCCGACGGTCCGGGGAAATGAAGACCGCATCATCACGGACAGCCGCACTCCGATTTCAGACACGCTGGATTTCGTCAGGCATCAGCTCCAGCCGGCTCATATGGAATGGCTTCGCTCCCTGAAACCGACCATGGTGTTCGGCCCCGCTTTTCTGTTTCACGGTTCCCCCGATTCCGACACGTCCTATCTTCTGTGGGATGTCGACCGCACGGGTGTTCATCTTCGAAATTCAAAAGAAGTGGCTTCGGTCGTCGGTGAGATCGCATCCTCGTTGATCCTTTGCGGACACGATCACGTTCCCCGAACCATGCTCCTCCCAGGCGGTCGAACTGTGGTTAATCCGGGGAGCGTCGGCTTGCCCGCTTATTGGGATAATCTGCCGCATCCGCACGTCATGGAAACCGGCGCCCCGCATGCGCGCTATTCCATAATCTCCCGAAGCGAATTCGGTTGGTCCATCAACGATCGTGCCGTGCCGTATGATTGGGAGTCCGCAGCAAACGCGGCAAACCGAAACGGCCGCCCTGATTGGGCTGAGTGGCTGCGGAGCGGCCGGACCGAAAAAATGCAATCCGGATGACGTTTGAGAATTCTCCCGGCTCAACCGCACAGGAGGCAGTAAACCTGTTCGGCGGAACAACATCTAAACCATCCCTTGCCCGGTTTGCAAAACAGCAAAGACAATATTAGGATAATACCGTGGTTTTGCAGGATTATTTGATGGATTCACATCTTATGCGGCATTGATGCCGGGGGATTTGCATCAAAGACAGCACGCCGGATGTAGAGAGGGAAACATGACGTTTCATGGGGGAGACGAAGAATGGACAAACCTCTTTTAGACGACAAGGAACAATTCCCGACCGAGGAGATCATATTCTCGCATATCGGGGAATCCGGAATTCATTGGAAAACGATTTTCGGGCACATCCACAACCATCATCCGGATTTCATAAGTACGTGGAGATATTATAATGATGGGAAAAGCTGGCTGCTGAAAACGGCCAGAAAGTCGAAAACCATATTCTGGCTTTCCGTCATGAAAGATGCTTTCACAATCACCTTCTATTTCGGCGATAAAACCGAACCCGCGATCATGGCCGGGGATATTTCAGATTCACTCAAGGATTCCTTCAAGAACGGAAAAAGATACGGGAAAATCCGCGGCATAACGGTCCAAATTCAGAGTGAGGATGACGTGGAGAATGTAAAATCGCTCATCGAGATCAAATTAAGCACAAAATAGGAACCGATCGAGGAATAAACGGATGAAGGTCCTTTTAATGTCCATCGGAACCCGCGGGGACATGGAGCCTTTTTTGGCGATTGGAGAACTCCTGAAGGAAAAAGGACATGGCGTGATCTGCGCTTTCCCGGAACAGTTCAGGGAGCTTGCGAAAAATTCAAACCTGGAATTCGCTTCATTGGGGAAAAAGTTTATTGAGATGTTGGACAGCGATGACGGAAAAGCGGCGCTGGGCGGCGGCTCGGGATTCAAAAAATTCCTCGCCAATGTGAAGCTGGCAAAAAACTCCAAGGCGGTCAACAAGGAATTAGTCCACCGGCAGTATGAGCTGATCGAAAGTGAAAACCCCGACAGAATCGTGCACAACGGGAAGGCGTTTTGCCCCATAATCTGGGGAGTCGAAAACAGAGGGAAGACGACTTTGATCAGCCCTCTGCCTTACATGCACTATGTGAAACATCATACCCATGTCGCGTTCAACAGCAATTTCGGCTCTTTTCTCAATAAACTGACCTTTTCCCTCGCGAATTTCGGAACCGTCACGACGCTGATGATATCGATAAAATGGCTGAATCTCAAAGGCCAAATCACCCGCAAACAAATAAAGGACGCCTATTTTTCGAACAAGGCGATCTACACCATTTCCCCTTCGCTTTTTTCCAGACCGGCCGAATGGAATGAGAGCCTTAAAGTCCTGGGATTTCTCGAAAGGGAAAAATCCGTCAGCCTGCGGCCCGACATAGAATTGGATGTTTTTTTAGAAAAACACAGTCGAATTCTTTTCATCACCTTCGGCAGCATGTTGAATCCCGACCCGGAGGAAAAAACGCGGATCATCCTTGAAATACTGGAAAGAAACAACATTCCCGCGATCATCAACACCGCAGCCGGCGGATTGATCAAGCCGGATCGATTCGACGCGGAACGACTGCATTTCGTTTCCCGGATCCCTTATGACCGGATCTTCCCTAAAATATACGGAGTCATTCATCATGGAGGCGCGGGGACGACGCACCTGGCCTTGAAACATGGATGCGCCACACTGATCATCCCGCACATCATCGACCAATTCGTATGGGATAAAATTATTTATGCCATGGGGGCTGGACCAAAAGGGGTAAAAATAGGTAAAATTACCACGAAAAATCTCGAGCCGAAAATTCTGGAGCTGCTGAATAATCGTTCCTTTAAAGAGAAAGCGAAGCAGATAGCCGGCCGGATGGAAAAAGAAGATTTCAGAGAAGATGTTTACAGATCGATCATCTCGGATTGAATACGGAAACTCAAAACGGCTGAAAAAACCCTTGGCGCCCCTCGGGAAGACGGCGCTTTTCAGCCGGAATATCGAGAGCATCACAATTAAGGCAAAGCGAGGCAGTCATGGCGGAATTTAAAACCAGCGGGCCGGATGAAGCCGGAAAAGAAAAACTGGACACGATCCTTCACCCCAGCACCCAAGCGAAGCAATTCAAGATCACGCTGGAATTCGGCTTCAAAACGTCTCCCAACTATGAGAAAGCCGTGGACCTTGCCCGGAGAAATCCTTCATATACGGAAAAAGGCGACGGCGAATGGATCCGCCACACCGCAACCTACACGTCAAAAGAGGTCGAAGAGCTGTTCGCCCTCTTCAATCTGGTCCACGACTGGGACACGACCGAAGTCCTGGTCAACCACAAGAAGATCCCCTACGGCCACCAGCTCTGGCTGCCCTTGATGTGGTTTTCCCGCATCAAGTAAAAAACATCAAACCTCTTCCAGGCGCGCGGTGAAATGCCGCAGATGCGGCGCCTGGGATACGATACGAAGCCCCTTGACCCGCCCGGAGTCCTTGTGAAGCGCCGCCAGCGCTTCGGCGACATAGAGCAGGTGTGAAACCGTGTACACGCGGCGGGGTATCGCCAGGCGAACCAGCTCGAGAGGCGGGAATATTTCTTTCCCGGTCTTCTCATCCTTTTGGCCGAACATGACGCCTCCGATCTCGACCGCCCGGATCCCGGCTTCACGGTACAACGCCACGGTCAGAGCCCATCCGGGATATTGGTCACGGGGGATATCCGGAAGGAACTCATCCGCCAGGATGTAAACCGCATGCCCGCCCACCGGCTGATAGATCGGAACCCCGGCCTGCGTCAGCAGCTCTCCCAGGTAGCGGGTCTGCCCGAGACGGTGCTCGAGGTAGGATTCTTCCACCACCTCTTCCAGTCCCCGGGCGACGGCTTCGAGATCCCGGCCCGCCAGACCGCCGTAGGTGGGAAAACCTTCACCGACGATCAGCAGATTGCGAAGATTATCCCGAAGCGTTTCGTCATTCAGTCCGATGAAACCTCCTATATTGGCGAGGGCGTCTTTCTTGGCGCTCATGGTGGCGCCGTCGGCATAGGAAAACATTTCGCGGGCGATCTGCGGGATCGTTCTCTCGGCGTAACCCTCTTCGCGGCTCTTTATGAAATAGGCGTTCTCCGCAAAGCGGCAGGCATCCAGGAAAAAGGGGATCTTATGATTCCGGCAGACTTCGCTGACGCGGCGGATGTTGGCCATCGAGACCGGCTGTCCTCCGCCGCTGTTATTGGTTACGGTCAGCATGACCAAGGGGATTTTATCCACCCCTTTTTCCGCTATAAAAGCCTCGAGTTTATCCACATCCATATCCCCCTTGAAGGGTGCGACGGTTTTGGGGTCGTACGCGGGATCGGCAGCCAGGTTGACGGGATGGGCTCCGCGAACCGCGATGTTGGCGTGGGTGGTGTCGAAATGGATGTTGCTGGGAACGTAATCCCCCTCCTTCAACGCCGCCTGGAACAGGATGCGCTCCGAAGCCCGCCCCTGATGGGTGGGGATCACGTATTTGAATCCGAAGATGTTCTTCACGGCGCTTTCGAAACGGAAGAAACTGCGCGCGCCGGCGTAGGACTCGTCTCCCCGGACCAACCCGGACCACTGACGATCGCTCATGGCGGAAGTCCCACTGTCCGTGAGAAGATCGATGAAGACTTTCTCCGCCGGGATGTTGAAAATATTGAATCCGGCCTCCGTTAGGATCCGAACCCGCTCCTCGCGCGGGATCAGGCTGATCCGTTCGACGACTTTGATCCGATATGGCTCAACCGGGATTCTCACATCATTCATTCATATCTCCTTCATAGGTGCCGGGACACCTTCTTCTCTAAAATGAGACAAATTTCTTAAAAAACGACAACCGCTTTTCCATTTCATGCTCTGAAAGGAATCGGAACGGTTCCATACCGAAATCTTCGATCACGAACGAAGCCGCGACCGTACCGATGGCGGCCGCTTTCCTGATATCAGACTCCTCGAATGAATCCACTTTATCAAGATATCCCAGAAAGGCGCCGCCGAAGCTGTCTCCTGCTCCGGTGGGATCGAAAACCCTTTCGGAAGGAAAGGCCGGAAGCCCGAACATGAAGTCCTTCGTCATCAGGAGGGCACCGTGCTCACCCTTCTTGATGACCACCAGCGAAAGACCTTTGTCCAGCAGGGTCCGCCCCGCCGTGATCAGATTGTTCTCTCCGGCCAGCATCTTGACTTCTTCATCGTTGGCGAAAAAGACATCCACCCGCCGCATCACTTCATGCAGAGCTTCGGGTTTCGTTTGGATCCAGAGATTCATGGAATCCATGGCAACCAGGCGTGGACTTTCGACCTGGTTCAAGATATCCACCTGAAGATCGGGATCGATATTGCCCAGGAACACGATGTCCGCCTTCCGGTAAGCCGGCAGGAGGCGGGGTTTGAAATCCTGAAAAACATTCAACTCCGTTTTGATGGTCGTCCTTTGGTTGGGATCCTTGCCGTAACGGCCTTCCCAATGGAAGGTTTTTCCCGCTTCGACCTGGATGCCGTCGACATCCACGCCTTTCTCCTTGAAGAAGGCAATCATTTCTTCGGGAAAATCCTGTCCGACGGCCGCGACGATCGCAGGTTGTGTAAACAGCGAAGCCGCCAGCGCCGCGTAGGTGCACGAACCGCCGACGATCCGTTCCCGCCTGTCCCGGGGAGTTTCAATCGTATCAAATGCCAAAGAACCGACAATAACCATGCTCATGTGTGCCTCTCTATTCATACCGGGACGTATTTCCCGATGATATCCCGTAATTTTTCCTTGGTGGCCCGGGGAATAACCTCTTCCCGGGTGACGATGCAGTTGGCGAGAGCGCTCCCGCAGCCGCATTCTTTTTCCCGGCCGGAACCCAGCGCTTTTACGGCCGCCTTCAGAACGGCCTTGGCATTCCGGATGTTGGCGTTCATATTCCCCATGATCATCTCCACCGAAACCGCTTCTTCGGATTCGTGCCAAACATCATAATCCGTCACCAGATTCATGGGCGCGTAACAGATCTCCGCCTCCCGGCACAACTTGGCTTCGGTGGCGGCGGTCATCCCGATCACATCACATCCCCAAGAGCGGTAGATGTTCGATTCCGCCTTGGTCGAAAAAGCGGGGCCTTCGATGCAGATATACGTTCCGCCCCTATGGACGGGGATATCCAATCCCCGGGAGGCTTCCGCCAGCACTCCGGCCAATTGATCGCAAACGGGCCGGGCAAGGCTGACGTGAGCGGCGGCGCCCTCTCCGAAGAAACTGTTTTTTCGATGCGTGCGATCAAAGAACTGATCCGGAATGACCATATCCCGGGGAGGAAAATCTTCCCTGAGGGATCCGACGGAGTTGACGGAGATCAGCCGCTCAACCCCCAGCATCTTGAATCCGTAGATATTGGCCCGGTAATTGATCTCAGCGGGCAGGATGTGGTGCCCTTTTCCGTGACGGCTGAGAAAAGCCACCCGAATCCCCTCAAAATTTCCGATGATGAAGGAGTCCGAAGCTTTTCCGAAGGGTGTATCCAGATCGATCTTCTCGATAACCTCGAGGCCGTCGATCCGATAAAGGCCGGTACCGCCGAGGATTCCGATCCCTGCCTGAGGAAGATTTTGCGCTTTATCCGTCATGATTTCTCCTGATATAAAATTCGCCCGGGAATAAAAGAGCGACCGTATCCGTAATAAACCGCCCCTATTATAGGCGACTCGCTTCCGACACGCAAGGAAACGCCCATAGAGAGCCCGCGGTCCCTCGATATTCATTTTGCCTTTTGACTCTATTTTGGTTATCCTAAGGATTCAAGGAAATCCAATGGATAACAGCAAGGATATCAATCAGTTAATCCATCTGTTGGCCCGCGCCCGAAGCGTATCTTTTCTCACCGGCGCCGGGATCTCCGCCGAATCGGAAATCCCCACGTTCCGCGGCGAGGGAGGATTATGGAAGCAATTCAAGGCCGAAGAACTGGCCACCATGACGGCGTTCCAAAGTGACCCCAAACTGGTTTGGGAATGGTATGACTGGCGCCGTGAATTGATAGCCAAAAAATCGCCTAATCCCGGGCACCTCGTCATTGCCAAATGGGAGAAGCTGTTTCCCGATTTCACTCTGGTAACGCAGAACATCGACGGCCTTCATCAAAAAGCCGGTTCCCGGGGCATCGTCGAACTGCACGGAAATATCTGGAAAATGCGCTGTACCGCCGAGGGGACGGTGACCGATCAGCATGAGTCTCCGCTTAAACGGATCCCCCCGCTCTGCGCGGCCTGCGGCGCCCTTCTCCGGCCGCACGTAGTCTGGTTCGGAGAATCGCTGGACATGAAAGTACTGGAGGAAGCCTCCACAGCCTGTTCGAACTGTGAGGTGCTGTTTGTCGTGGGGACCTCCGCCGTGGTCCAGCCCGCGGCCTCGCTTCCCCTGGCCGCCGCCCATGCCGGCGCGACCCTGGTCGAGATCAATCCGCAAACGACGCCCCTGAGTGATTTCGTCGATTATTCCTTTCGAGGAAAAGCGGGAGAGATTCTCCCCATCCTCGACCGCCGGCTGGAACAATACTTCGCTGAAACCGAGGATTAATCATGATGAATTTCCTTTACTTCGACACGTCCGTCGGCATCAGCGGCGACATGATCCTGGGGGCGCTGCTGGACCTGGGCGTTGCACCCGACCGGTTTAAAGAGCGGATCTCGAAGCTGAAACTGCCGGTAGAGATCGACATACACGATGTCCAACGCTCGTCGCTGCGCGGACTGAAGGTCGATGTTCACGTAAAACATACGCGGCACCACATCCACCGGCGCTGGACGGATATCGAACAGCTTATTTCCGGAAGTTCCTTCTCACCGAAGGTTCGTGAAAAAGCCCTGGCGATATTCAAACGCCTGTTCACCGCCGAATCCCACGTCCATGGAAAGGAATTTCACGAAACGCATCTGCATGAAGCCGGGGCCGACGACGCCATCGTCGATATCGTCGGCAGCTGCTATCTTGCCGAAGAGCTGGGTGTTTCCACCGTGGCGGCCGCCCCCATGAACCTGGGTCGGGGCTGGGTGAAAGCCGCTCATGGGACCCTGCCCGTTCCTCCACCCGCGGTCGCAGAGCTGTTGAAGGGCGTCCCGGTTTACGCCGCCTGGGCCGAAGAGGAACTGGTTACGCCCACGGGAGCCGCCATTATCTCGACCCTGGCGGAACGATTCGTCTCCTTTCCCGAGATCACATACGATCGGATCGGATACGGCGCCGGGGGGCGCGAGATCGAGAATTTCCCCAATATTCTGCGCGCCTTCCTGGGACGGATGGATAGCTCCGTACCGGAAAGACAAATCTATCAGATCGAAGCCAACATAGATGACGCCAATCCTCAGGTTCTGGGACATCTTTTCGAACAGGTCCTGGCATTGGGCGCCCTGGATATCTTTTTAACGCCGATTGTCATGAAGAAAAACCGGCTGGCCACAAAATTGACCGTGCTGGCCGAGACTGCTACAATAGACAGCCTGGTCGATAAGATATTCCGCGAAACGACGTCCATCGGAGTTCGTGTTTTTCCCGTGGGCCGCCGTGTCCTGGATCGAAAGATGGAAACGGTCGAGGTCATGGGAGAATCCGTGAACGTAAAAGTGGCTTTTTTAAACGGCGTTCCCGTTAACATCCAGCCCGAATTTCGCGACTGCCGGCGTCTGGCTGAAAAAATGAAGATGCCGGTTAAAAACATCATCGAACTGGTTAACCAATCGTTTTCGAAACGAAACCGGTAACACCGACCAAGCGCGCGGCTTCATGTGTGCCCTCATGAAAAGAACACACAGCGTTGAATGCCCGGAGGAGAAGAAAGTGGACTACGCAAAAATAGAGAAGGGGGTCAGGCTCATTCTGGAAGGAATCGGAGACGATCCGGGGCGGCCGGGGTTGAAAAGAACCCCTACCCGCGTCGCCTGCATGTATAAAGAGATCCTGGGAGGAACGCTGGAAGATCCGGCAAAACACCTCAAGGTCATCGAAGGCGAGTACCATGACGAGATGGTGCTCATCAAGAATATTCCCCTGTATTCGGTCTGTGAACATCACCTGCTCCCCTTTGCCGGAGTAGCTCATGTCGCCTACATTCCGAAAGACGGCCGCATCGTCGGCCTCAGCAAAATCGCCAGCGTCGTGGAAGTCTATGCGCGCCGGCTCCAGGTTCAGGAACGCCTGACCAAACAGATCGCCGATACGATCGCCCAGGAGCTCGATCCCCTGGGCGTCATGGTGGTCATCGAAGCGGAGCACATGTGCATGTCCATGATCGGCGTCAAAAAAGCCAAATCCCTGACCGTCACATCCGCGGTTCGAGGGTCTTTCCGCACCAGCAGCGCCACGCGCACCGAAGCCATGATTTTGATCAGAGGAGGATTATCCGGTGGCCGAGAACTCTAAACCCCATTTTTACATCACCACGCCGATATACTATGTCAACGACATTCCCCATATAGGGCACGCGTACACCACGATCATCGCCGACGCCCTCAGCCGGTTCAAGAAGCTGAACGGCTGCGACGTTTTCTTTCTGACCGGAACCGATGAGCACGGGCAGAAAGTGGAAAAATCAGCGGCCGAAAAAAACATGCAGCCGATCGAGCTGGCGGACAAGGTCGTGCTCCGATTCAAGCACCTCTGGGAAAAACTGAACATCGACTACGATTATTTCATCCGCACGACCGAATCCGTTCATGAAAAAGGCGTACGGAAGATATTCCAAATCCTGAAGGACAAAGGCGATATCTATAAAGATATCTACAAGGGTTATTACTGCGTCTCCTGCGAAAATTTCCTCTCGGAGGACGTGCCGCTGGAAGCGGAAGGATACAAGATCTGCCCGGATTGTGAGAACCACGCTCACGAAGTATCGGAAGAATGCTATTTCTTCCGGCTTTCTTCCTACCAACAGCGCCTTCTCGATTTCTACCGGGACAATCCGGAATTCGTACGCCCCGTCAGCCGGATGAATGAAGTCGTCAGTTTCGTAAAAGGCGGCCTCAAAGACCTGAGCATCACGCGCACAACGGTTAAATGGGGCATCACCGTCCCCGACGATCCCGATCATTCCATTTACGTCTGGTTCGATGCCCTGCACAATTACCTGACCGCCATCGGCTACGGCTGGAATGAGGAGCGCATGCGGAGATTCTGGCCGCCGACCGTCCAACTCATCGGCAAGGACATCCTTCGTTTCCATGCCGTGTATTGGCCGGCCTTTCTTTTGGCGGCCGGTCTGGAGCTTCCCCGGACCGTATACGGTCACGGATGGTGGCTCAAAGACAAAACCAAAATGTCAAAATCCCGGGGAAACGTCCTCGATCCGCACGTCATCCTCAACACATTCGGCACCGATCCCCTGCGCTATTTCCTGCTGCGCGAGATCCCCATCGGACTGGACGGAAATTTTTCGCACGAAGGCTTCATTCACCGCGTCAATTCGGATCTGGCCAACGATCTGGGAAACCTTGCCCAAAGAACCCTGACGATGATCGGGAATTATTTCGACGGACGCATCGAAACGCCCGGGGAAGAGCTGGAGAAGGACCGGGAGCTGCGTCTGGCCTTCCATCCGCTCAAGGAAAAGGTTTTCGCTCACTATGAGGGATACGCCGTCAATCGGGCGCTGGAAGATATCTGGGGATATATAAGACGAGTGAACAGGTACCTGACCGAAAATGAGCCCTGGAAGATCGCCAAAGATCCCGCGCAGCGCCCGCGCCTGGGACGGATCCTTGCTCAGGCCGCCGCCGCCCTCCGGGCCGCCGCTTACCTGATCTATCCCGTCATGCCGGAGTCGTGCGAGACGCTCTGGAGTAATCTGGGAGAAACCGAGCCTCTGACCGCGACCGCATACGGCGAGCTGCGATTCGAGGATTACGATCCGAACCGCAAAGTACGGGTCCCCGCGCCTCTTTTTCCCCGGGTTTCTCTGAAAGAGTTCCTCAAAGAGGAAGCGGAAAGCCGCCCCGCGGCGATCAAGAAGGAGGAGAAAATGGAACAGATCACATTCGATGAATTCAAGCGGCTCGACCTCAGAGTCGCCGAAATCCTGAAGGCCGAAAAAGTGGAAGGCGCCGACAAGCTGCTCCGGCTCGAGGTCGATCTCGGCACGGAAAAAAGACAGCTGGTCGCGGGAATCGCCCAGGAATATGATCCACAAAACCTGGTCGGGAAGAAACTGACCATCATCGCCAATCTCAAACCGGCGGTGATCCGGGGGGTCGAATCCCAGGGCATGATACTGGCCGCCGATATAAACGGCCGAGCGGTGATCCCGTTTTACAGCGAAGACCTTCCTCCCGGCTCAAAGGTCCGCTGAGGATTAAAGAACCGGCAGGTAGGTTTCGATTTCATAATCGCTGACCTGCTTTTCAAACTCGCTCGATACTCGTTTTTTATATTCTTCGATTTCCCACTTCTTATTATCGAGGAATTTCGCAAACACATGTTCCCCCAGGGTTTCTTGGAGGAGCGAACTCTTCCGCATGCTATTGAGGGCTTTTTCAAGGCTTGAAGGAAGGGTGCGGATGTTGAGCTTCCTTTGCCGTGAATTGCTCATGGCATAAATGTTTTCTTCCGTCGGCGGAGGAAGCGCCGTGCGGTTTTTGATCCCCTCCAACCCCGCCGTAAACATGACCGCAAAGGCCAGGTAGAGATTGCAGGCCGGGTCCGGAGACCGGATTTCAATCCGTGTGGCATGCTCCCTGCCCGGAAGATACTCCGGTACCCTTACGTAAGCGGAGCGGTTTTTCTGGCCCCATGCGATATACACCGGAGCTTCATAGCCTTCGATCAGACGTTTGTACGAATTGACCCATTGGCAGAGCACGGCCGATATCTCCTGAGCATGCTGCAAAAGTCCGGCGATGTAATGCCGGGCTTCCGCCGAGAGGTGATAGGGGTCGTTTTTATCGAAAAACACGTTCTTACCCTGCTTCCAAAGCGATTGGTGAACATGCATGCCGCTGCCGTTGTGACCGTTGAGCGGTTTGGGCATGAACGTGGCGTGCAGGCCGTGCATACGCCCTACTTTACGAACCATGTAGCGAAAGATCATCCCGATATCCGCCATTTCGAGCGCATCCAGGTACTTGAGATCGATCTCGTGCTGCCCAGAAGCCACTTCATGATGATCATACTCGGACTCGATCCCCATTTTTCTCAAGAGCAGCTGGATCTCTTTTCTGATCTCCCCGTGCCTCCCTCCGAAAAAATACCCTCCTTCATCCAAGGGAACGGCTTCCCGCGCGCCCGGAAAAAGAAAAAACTCCAGCTCCGGGCCGACTTTGATGTCATCAATCCCGAAATCACGGCGCCCCCGCTGCAGTATCCGTTTGAGGATATAGCGGGAATCGCCCTCATAAGGCGATTCGTCGGGCATCAAGATATCTCCGAACATGACGCCTTCTCTCCAGGAGACATGGTCTTCAAACCCATGGTATATCCACGGCAGAAGCCGAAAGGTTTTCGCTTCGGGCTTAATGACCAGGTCGCTCTCTTCGATCCGCACAAACCCTTCCACCGACGAGCCGTCGAATCCTTTGCCGTCACGGAAGGCATGCCTGAGTTCGCTTCCGGGAATGGTGAAATCCATCTGTCGGCCCAAGATATCCGGAAACAGGATGCGGATGAATTCGATGCCGTTCTCAGGATTGTTGACCGCATCCAAAACCTCATTCTCCTCGGAATACCCAAATGCCTTTACCGCCGCCGGGCCATCGGAAAACATGCCTCCTCCTTCGATGCCGTATTTATCCATCAGATATTTTCCGCATGCACGCGAAAAACCCATATTGCCTTTTATCATATAATTATCTATAATATATGACATATGTCAACTATTTCACTGCTTTAAAGTGAATTTACATCTAAAAGGGAGCTTTTATATGACAATAAGGGGGAACACGACGGACGATATAGACCGGGCCATCCTACGGGTTTTGAACCGGAATGCCCGCAAAAGCTTTCGCGAGGTCGCCAAAGAGACGGGGGCTTCGGTAACCGGCGTGATCCAGCGGATCAAAAAACTTGAAGAATCCGGTATTATCAAAGGGTATATTCCGGTCGTCGATCCGGAAGCTTTCGATGTCCATCTGATCGCCGTTATCGAGCTGCGTATCTCTCAGGGGAAGCTCCTGGAAACCCAGGAAAGGATCGCGAAGGATTCCAGGGTGATCGCGGTCTACGACCTCACCGGCGAGTGGGATTCCCTGCTTGTCGGGTATTTCAAAGACCGAGACGACCTCAACCAGTTCATCAAAACCGTTCTTTCGATGAAGAATGTGGCCCGGTCGGTAACCCACGTCGTCCTCAATGTCGTCAAGGAGGAGCGCCGCATCCTGGTTTGAATCCGTCTCGGAAGGTCTCGAACTCCTGCTTTGATCCCTGACGGAAAACCCGGACCTCGTTTGACCTCTCCCCCAAAAAAATGATATAAATCTGAAAAATCCGGAGATTTTTCGATATCCGCGGATGTGGATTCGAGTTTAGGATGGAAAGAAAGACCCGCACGCCGTAAGTGGATCAGGAGGTACTCGGAAAGACCATGCCTTACGAGGTCGATAAATTAAATGCCCGGTTTCTGGAAACGGAAACCCGGGAGATCCTGGAATGGTGCCTCCAGGAATTAGCACCCGATTTGGCGCTCACATCTTCATTTCAAGTATCCGGCGTCGTTCTTCTCGATATCCTGCATCGGCTCAATCCGGACATCCCGGTCTATTTCATAGACACCGGATATCATTTTCCGGAAACGCTGGAATTCAAGGATAAGATCTGCAAGGATTTCAGACTGTCGCTGCGAACGATCCGACCCGATATCAGCCGCAGCGAGGCCGAATCCAAATACGGTCGTCAGCTCTATAAAAAGGACCCCGACCTCTGCTGCCGGATCAACAAGGTCCTCCCGATCAAAACCGCCAAAGAACGAAGCGGCGTCTCCCACTGGATCTCGGCGCTCCGGAGGGATCAAAGCGCTTCCCGAGCCGACCACAAGGTGTTCATGCGGGATGAGAGCGGTCATCTGCGTATCCACCCGCTCATCAACTGGACATGGAAATATGTCTGGAAATACACACTGAAGCATGAGCTCCCCTACCACCCGCTGTACGATCAGGGATACACATCGATCGGCTGTTTTCCCCCCCAGTGTACGTCGAAAAACGATTTTGAAAACGGGGAAAGGGCCGGGCGATGGAAAAGCTCCGACAAGCGCGAGTGCGGTATTCACCTCGGGCTGCATGAAGGAAAGACCGCCCCAAAAAAACAAAAAGGAGAACTCCATGAAAAAAAATAAAAAATTTTATCTGAAGTGTACGCTCTGCGGGTTCAAGGTCGAAAGCTTCGCGCAATGGTTTGAATCGGCCCAGCGCTGTCCGGAGTGCGGGAGCAACCAGGCCGATGTCATATACAACGAAAAAAAATCCCATCTTCGGGATCTGATCGACAGCAAATTCTCCCAACCGGTCGGATTGTGGTATTACTTCGACTTCCTGCCCCTCAATAAAAAAGACAACATCATAACGGCCGGCGAGGGGATCGTCCCCATCGACCGCTGGCACTTCATGGAGCGCTACGCCCGGGATCGACACAACATCGATTGTCAGGTTTACGCGCATCGACATGACGACAATTATGCGACCGGCACTTTTAAGGATCTGGCCGGGTCCGTGGTCGCCAGCGTCTTAAAAGAGACCGGCATACGGAACTACGTGGTTTCCAGCACGGGAAACATCGGAGTAGCCTATTCCCGGTACCTCACGGCCGCCGGAGCTTCGCTCTACGCTTTCATCCCCCAGAACTCTTCCCATTCTCAAGAGGCGGAGATCGGGTGTTTCGGGCAGAAGGTTTTTCGTGTTGCCGGCGATTACACCCGAGCCAAGGAAATGGCGCTGGAATTCTCTCAGAAATTCGATTTTCCCCTGGCCGCCGGCAACTTCGATCCGATGCGGATCGAAGCCAAGAAGACCATGGTCTACGAGTGGCTGCGCCTATTGAAAGACTTTCCTACGGTATACATCCAAGCGCTCAGCGGAGGCACGGGACCGCTGGGGATCGTGAAAGGATGCAATGAGTTGGATAAGCTGGATCTTTTCAAATCCATTCCCCGGTTCATCATGGTTCAGTCGGGAAAGTGCCGCCCCATGGCCGATGCGTGGCGGACCGCCAAAGCCAATGAGTTCCCCGAAGGCTGGGAAAAATCATACCCGATCTATCATGATCCAGAGACCATGATCCCCACGTTGGCCACCGGATACCCCAAAACCTATCCGGTCCTGGCCCCGCTGGTTCGAGAAAGCGGTGGAGAGATCATCTCTTATGAGGAATCCAAAACCCCCAATGTCGCCCGCCTGGTCGCCTACGAATCGTCGGTTCGCATCGGACCGGCGGCCGCCATCGCGGTGGGAGGATATTTCAAATCCCTGGAAGAAGGCCACATCAGGAACGGCGACATCGTTCTGTTGAACATCGGAGAAGGCATCCGGCGTTCTCCGGATTTTCTTGAACGCTTGATCTATACCACGACCAGCGTTTCCTCTATCGATGAATGTATGACCTTCGATCGGAAGAAGCTCCGCGAACAGGACTGGTTCACGGTCTGATCCCGGGGAGAAGGTTTGAGAACGCGTCCGTTCCGTCAGGGTGACTTCAGGTAGGGTTTCAGCAGCTCGGCGGGCAGCGCCCCCGCACGCAGGATCTTCGGTAGGGGGGATGTACATTCCAATACCGTCGAAGAGAGTCCTCCTCTGGTGTCTCCCCCATCCAGGATAAGATCGACCTTCCCGGAAAAATATTCCACGGCACGATCGGCCCGGCGGATGTTTTCCCCGCCGGCGGCATTGGCGCTGGTGGCCGTGACCGGAAAACCGGCTTGCCGCACCAGATCCCGGGTTTCCGGATGATCGGGTAGTCGCACCCCGACGGCTTGCGATCCCCCCATAAGTTCCCGGGGGATACGGGGGGATGCCGGCAGGACCAGCGTCAGCGGCCCCGGCCAGAATGCATCCATAAGAGCCTCGGCCGCGGCGGGTCTTTTCTCCGTGATCTCATCCATCATTTCCCGGGAGGAGACCAGAACAAGAAGCGGTTTTTGGAATTCCCGACCCTTGATGCGGTAGATCCCGCGGATCGCTTCTCGGGAATAACAACAGGCGCCCAATCCATAAAAGGTGTCGGTGGGATAGACGATAATCCCGTCCCGCCGCAGCACCGCGGCGGCGGTCGAAAGAGCATTTCCGGTGCGGCCCGCTTCAAGTTTCAAAATTTCAGTCTTCATGTTTCCATAAAAAAAGGGCCGCTCTTGGAGGAGCGGCCCCGCCGAATCCTATACGGATCAGAACCAGTAATTGATTCCGATTGATATCTGATAGCCGCTGAGATCGAATGGTTCGAAGCCTTCGAATCCGGCATATTCGTCATCCGAAAAAGTCCCTTTGACCACGTTGTACTTGAATTCCCCTTCGATGCTGATACGATTCCCGACAGGAACCATCACGCCGCCGATAAAATGATATCCGAAAGCGAACTTGCCTTCCTGGCGCGCGTCAACATAATCGATGGGATACACGGAAACGTCTTCGACCGGATCGTACCACTCGTCGGCGAAATCGATCAAGTCTCCCTCAAGCCTGACGTTCCAGAGATACACCCCGACGCCGCCGCCGATAAACGGGATGATCGTGCCCTTCCTTCCCAGCGGCATGATCTTCAGCGAAAGCTGCAGCGGAGTGGAAGAGATGCTGAACGAGTGACTGGGATCGAATTCCCCCTGGTATTCAACCGGATAGGCCCAATCACCATCCGTATCGGCATATCCCACCCAATCACGATAATAACCAAGCTTCCTTTTCTGGAAGGATTCCAGGTTGACCTGAAGGCCGATGTTGTTGGTGATGAAGTACTCGTAGGAAAAACTGAAATTGGAGTTTTGAAAGTTGGATTTCGTGAAGCTCATATTTTCGAATTCGATATCCCAGAGATCGCTGTTCGCCCGGGGAACAAAATACCCCACCCTGAAACTGACGATATCGGCGAAGATAAGCCCGGGGGCGAAAAACGCCAGGGCCATTAAGATCCGTATTGTTTTTTTCATGTCCGTTCACCTCACCCTGAATTTATGCAAAAACCATGCCAATCACAAATCATATCCAAATCAGGTTTACATCCCCTACCGAGATGTGACCAAAAAAGGTCAATTGTCCACCTATCCGAGACCAAGAAAACCATGACGCCCTGTTTCCCCTCTGTAAGAGGATAGCATAAAACGCGGCCGGGGAAAATCAGTTTTTATTCCGCCGAAGCCGCTTGATCAAATCATCAGCGACCATCTTTCCGGAAAGCAGCATCCCTCCAAAAATCGGTCCCATCCTCGGCCCACCGAAGACGGCATTGGCGGCCATCCCGCAAACGTAAAGATGCGGGAAGATCTCTTTGGTGTTCGTCATCAGGATGCGTTCCCCTTTATCCGCCCACATGGGTTTCTCTCCGATTACTCCGCCGGTCGACGTCAGCAGCTTCGCGCCTGATTTTCGGGCGACGACATGAGCGATCTCGGCGGCATGTCCTGTAGCGTCCAGGACGAACCGGCTTCTCATGGTCAAAGGATCGACATGCATGCCGGCGATCTCCGCCGACGACCAGTTGATGACGACCCCGCAAACCCGATTGTCATAGATCATGACATCCTCGGCCGATATGCAGTTGAAGATATGCGTTCCGCTTTTTATACTCTGCGCCAGCAGAACACCCAGGGTTTCCAGGGCGGAAGCCACATAATAATTTTCCTGATAATGCCGGGTTTCAATCCCCCACTCATCCATGAGCGGTTTGGATTCTTCCTGAATGACGATTTTATTGTACATCATCGCGCCGCCGGGCAGCCCCCCTCCCGGGCGCAGGGTGCGCTCCAGGAGCACGACCCGAAAACCTTCCCGGCTCAGGTAGTAGGCGGCACACAGGCCGGAAGGCCCGCCGCCGCAGATGATGACGTCCGATTCCAGATTCTCGACAAATTCTTTTTGATACGACTCGATTATCGCTTTTGATATGACGATTTCGTCTAACATAATTCACCTCTTAAAAGCTGTATTATAATGAGCCTAATGCATGAGGTCAATCTTATTCGGGAAGCCGCTCCCCGGCGCGAGCGGCGGTCACATCGCGCAAAAGCGCCGAATATTTCTCCGCCTCCGCCGACTTGCCCCGATTCCGGAATCCCGTGATCAGGATCCGGCATTTTTTCATGATCTCTTCCCGTACCAGACGATCCTGTTCCGGACTCAGATCGAGAGTCAGAGCCCGGCATAAAGCTTTAATCCTGAACCTGTCCATCCCCCAATATCGGTGCGACAGCTGATCGGGATGCCCACCTCGCTTCACGATCAAAGGTTTATCGATCAAATAGAACGGATATCTGTGAGCGATCCGAATTCCGAGGTCATAATCTTCACAGGCGGGCAGATCGACATCGAAGACGCCGACCGCGTCGAACACTTCCCGCCTGAAAATCGCCGATGAAAGACTCAGCAGACATAAGGGAAGAACCTTGTCGAAGATCCAGCCGGAATGTTTTTGGTGCTTCTTCCGGGGATTCACACGAACCCCCCGCCGAATCCAGGTTTCCTCGGTATAGCAGACGGCCGCTCCCGGAATCGTTTCCAACAGGTTGACCTGCGCGCTGATCTTGTCCGTTTCCCAGAGGTCGTCCGAATCGAGAAACGCGATCAGGCCCCCCCGTGCTTTCTCCAGTCCAAGGTTGCGGGCGGCGCTCACTCCGGCATGAGCCCGACGGATGGAGCGTATCGGTCCCTCAAGAGCTTCAACCCATTCAGCGGTGCCGTCGGTTGAGCCGTCATCGACCACAAGCAGTTCCCACTCCCCGGGGCGGCGGTGGAAATAATCCTGCTTCATAACGGACGCCACCGCTTCCTTCAGGAAAGCGAGACGGTTGTAGGTGGGGATTATGACGCTGATCATCGATTTTGACCGATTCCGGACTCAGGAAGCGCTCTGGATCGGGATCTGCCCGTTCTCGTCAAAAGGAATGACGATAGGTCCCCAGACAGTCGTGACTTCGAACTCGCCGACAATTCTGCAGGGGACATTTTTCCCTTGAAGGATTCCATGCACATCCTTTCCGACTTCAAAAAAATTGAGCAGCAGCGGCAGCGTAAAGAGTTTGCTCCCCCGGGCATCGATATTTTTATCTCCGGCGATGGTCCCCTCGACAACGGGATGGCCGCCGAAAGAAAGGCTGTATCGGATACGGTCTATCATCAATTCGAATCCATTGCCGTTCATCACGCTGAGATTGAAGCTCAGATCCGCCCCCCCGATCGTGACGGAATGGGCGATTATTTCCGTAAAGGATATTTCAGGGCCTTTCAAGATAGGGAACTCTCCGGAAAAGGCGACGGGCAGCCGACCTCTTTCCCGACCTCGTTCCGAGATCACGAACTCCCCCATCACGTAGCAGGCGGCCTGCTCCTGAAGACCTTCCACGGTTTCCATCAGCAGATCGTAGGTGACTTTGATCGGAAGCGCCACCATGGTATTTTTTTGAGGCGCGATTTCCAGTTCCGCGTTAAGTGAGGTCTGAAGCCGCAGGTATTCCTGCTGATTCACCATGAAGCGGTAGTGATAGCCGGAAAGGCCGTAGGTTCGAGAGGATGTATTGGTGAGATTGACATAGAACACCATGGTCAGGCCGTCGGGGCTGAGATCCTGTATCTGCTTTTCCTCAAGTGAGATTTTAATATCCTGCTTGACGCCGGCAAAAAGACTGAATCCCGACATCATCACGAAAACGGCCCAACAGGTCCAGAACTTGCTTGATTTCATAGTTTTCCTCTTGATCAGATAAAGACTTAGCATACAATAAAACCCCTCACCGGAACAAGGGAAGGCTTGAGGAACCGGCGCCGTTTGCACCGGAAGATTCGTTTGTGCTTTTTAATCGGGTGTATTATCATTTTTAATATGACATTTTATCATATTCATTGAAGGAGGGCTTCATGAAACCCATCAACCGCTTCCGGATCTGCGGTCTGCTTGCGGCATCCCTGATTTTTCTTTATTCAGGCTGCTCCGCCCCTCAGGAATCCAGCGATCGCGTCATCAAAAAGCAAACGATTCAAATCGGACCGGAAGACATCCGGGACAAAAATCCCGCCTCCTATGAAAAGCGGGAATTCCGCGGGCAGGAGCGCCAATTCCTGACCACGGATTTTTCCTCCGTTCCGATCCCCGCCTCACTGGATGAAGTCACAAAGCATTTCCACACGCCCCCGGTTCGCCAGTGGAGCACCGGGACCTGCTGGTGCTTCGCCGGCACCTCGTTTTTGGAATCGGAGCTTCACCGCATGGGAAAAGGCGAGATCAAGCTCTCGGAGATGTTCACGGTCTACTGGGAATACGTGGAAAAAGCCCGAAGGTACATCCGGGAAAAAGGCGACTCTTCTCTCGGGCAAGGCTCCGAGCCCAACGCGGTCGTGCGCATGATGAAGATGTACGGAGCCGTTCGGGCCGAGGATTATTCCGGACTTCTCCCCGGTCAAACCGAGCACGACCACGGCCCGCTCAACCGGGAGATCCGAAACTATCTGGCCATGTGCAAGGAGAACAAGTATTGGGATGAAGAGAAGGCGGTCGGGTCCGTCAAGCTCATCTTGAACAGGCATCTCGGGACTCCACCGACCGCCATTACGGTGGACGGCAGGGAAATGACTCCGACCGCATACGTGAACGAAGTCCTGGAACTCCCTCTCGACGACTACGTCAGTTTCATGAGCTTCAAGTATATTCCTTTCCACACCCAGGGAAAATTCCGGGTCCCGGACAACTGGTGGCAGTGCACGCAGTATTACAATGTTCCCCTTGAGGAATTCATGGCGGGACTCCGGGGAGCTCTGAGCAGCGGCTTCACCGCGGCCTTCGGCGGCGACACATCGGAAGCGGGCAAGAACGCCGAAGCGGAAATCGCCTTCATCCCCACTTTCGACATCCACCCGAAACTCATCGATCAGGACAGCCGGGAATTCCGCTATTCCAACCGCACGACCACCGACGACCACAGCATCCACTGCGTAGGCTTCTCCGAGTTGGATGATCATATTTATTTTCTGATAAAAGATTCCGGCCGCAGCGCTCAAGCAGGCCCGTTCAAAGGATATTCATTCTTCAGAGACGATTACGTAAAGCTCAAAATGCTGATCTATATGGTCCACAAAGACGCCGTTCCTGAAATACTGGAGAAATTCCAGCCGTAACCGCAATCGTTTTCAGAGAATAAACACGCTTTGCCAAGGCGTTCCGCTCAAGATATAATAGGAGCGCCATGGAAAAGCTGCCCATCGAATTCCGCGACAAGAAATTATTCGTCCGCCTCTTCGGGCCGGACATCTATGTGGTCGGCGGATTCATTCGGGATGCGTTCCTCGACCGGGCATCCGAAAAAACCATCGATTTCCTCATCACTCGGCATTCCGTGGAGGACATCACCGCCCGGATCGAATCCTACGGGAAAGTCGATCTGGTGGGAAAAAGCTTCGGCGTCATTAAATTTACGATCGGAGGACACACCTATGATCTGTCGCTGCCGCGCAAGGATCACGCGCTGAAAGCCCGGCGACGCGGCCATAAGGACTTTTTCATCGACTCCGATCCCGAAATCCCCCTGGAAATCGATCTGAGAAGACGGGATTTCCGCTGCAACAGCATGGCACTCCGCCTGATAGACGACGCTCTCATCGATCCTTTTGACGGACGGGCCGACATTCAAGATCGGCTCATCCGCCTGACGAATCCCGAAGCTTTCCCGGAGGATCCGCTGCGCATCATCCGGGCGGCGCGCTTCGCCTCGGTCCTGGGATTCCATGTCGAACCGAACATCTACCGCATCGCCAAGGATATCGATCTCTCCGGACTGAGCGTGGAAAGGATCACGGAAGAGCTGTACCGGATTCTGCTCGAATCCAAGCTTCCTTCAAGGGGGATGGAAGAGCTGTTCCGGTTGGGAGCCTTGCGTCAGCTCCTCCCCGAGCTTTACCGTCTGACCCTCTCTATCCAGGATTCCATCTTTCACCCGGAAAAGGACGACTACGGACACCATACGGTCTGGCAGCACACGAAACTGACGCTCGATCAAGCGCGACGCCTCGCTCGGAAAACGGATTGGGGGCATCCCCGGACGCTCATCCTTCTTCTGGCCGCGCTTTTTCACGATGTCGGAAAAGCCGCCACCGCGCTTTGGGAATTCAAACAGGAGCGCATGGTGATCACCAATAAGGGCCACGACATCGCCGGAGAAAAGATGACGCGGGATATCTTCGACCGCTTGAAGATTTTCTCTTGGAACGGCACCGACCTGCGCACCCCCGTCCTGGAGCTGATCCGCTGTCATCATCGGGCATCGGAGCTCTGGCAGAACCGCGACATCGTCACCAAGAAAGCCTTCAACCGATTGGCAGCGGATATCCACGGCGAGATCGAGCTGCTGGTTTTTCTGGATGCGGCGGATCGAACAGGGAGGAACGAAATCCCGGCGGAAGGATTGGACGAAGCCGGAGAGTGGCTGCTGGCGAAATTCGAGGAGTTGAACGTCTCTCGCGAGACCATCCGACCGCTGATCATGGGCCGCGACCTCCTCGCAATGGACGTGGCGCCCGGTCCCGGCATGGGAAGGATCCTGAAGAAGATCTACCAGCTCCAGCTGGACAACGAATTCGACAACCGGGAGGACGGCCTGAAGATCGTTCGCCGCCTCATCGACAAGGAGACGCAATGAATGTTCTGGTTGCCGGCGGCGCGGGCTATATCGGCTCCCATACCGTCAAAGAACTTCTCGCTCAGGGGCATAATGTTACCCTATTCGATAATTTTTCCACCGGCAAACGAGAACTCATAACAGGAGGCACGGTTGTCGAAGGGGATCTTATGGACCTCGACCGCCTGCGCTCCGTGTTTCGCTCCGCATCCATACACGCGGTTCTGCATTTCGCTTCGTTGATCCAAGTGGGGGAATCTTTCCGCGATCCCCAAAAATACTACACCCACAACCTCATCAGCAGCCTGAATCTGCTACAGGCCATGCTGGAGGCGGGTGTCAAGCGGTTTATCTTTTCCTCCAGCGCCGCCGTATACGGCGCTCCCCATTCAACACCCATAACCGAGGATCACCCGTGCTTCCCCGTCAATCCCTACGGATGGACGAAAAACATGGTGGAAACCGTCCTGCGGGACTATTCCCGCGCCTACGACCTCAGCTTCATTGCGCTCCGTTACTTCAATGCGGCGGGAGCCGACCCCCAAGGCCGATTGGGCGAAATGCACGATCCCGAGACCCACCTGATCCCCAACATCTGCCTCTCTCTGCTCGGCCGGAAATCCGGATTGGAACTATACGGCAGCGACTTTCCGACACCCGACGGCACCGCGGTGCGGGACTACATCCATGTAACCGACCTGGCGCTGGCCCACACGCTCGCCCTGGATAATCTGGCTGAAAATTCCGAGTCTCATTTTTTGAACCTGGGAGCCAACCACGGCTATTCCGTGCTGGAGGTGATCCGAAAATGCGAGGAGATCACCGGGATGACGGTGGACTTCCGGCGGAAACCCAGACGGCGCGGAGACGTCCCCGAACTGCTGGCATCTAAAACCCGAGCGGAGCATGTCCTGGGCTGGACGCCGCGGCAATCCTCCCTGGACAACATCATTCAAACGGCCTGGCGGTGGCACTCTTCCCGAATATGAATATCGGGGATTCGGAAAAGGCCCCTCGACCGCGGTCCCTCCTCTAAAAGAAAGAAACTCCCGGATATTTGATCATTATCGCGTATTCATGCATCGCATCGGAGCCTCCGCGGGTTATTATGTTGTACCGCGGTTCTTCACTTCGATCCGCGGCGGCGGAAGGAAGCGAGATGCCCCGGCGGCATACCGTTTGTACGGTTTGACTTAAATCCGAAGGCATGCTATAAATACTCCTTTTTAGGAAAGTTGTGTACAGAAAAAAACTCTTATTCGGCACGCTGGCGGTTTTAACCGTCGCTTTCTTTCTGACGGGGTGTTCGTCTCACCGTTCTCCCGGGACAATTCCCGATCCCTTACATCCAAAGACCGAAGATCCTCTCCCGGTACCCTCTGATATCCAAGCCGAAGATACCGTTATCCTTCAAGAACAGCGCGATCCCGCCGAACCGCCGACACAGGAAGCAAAAACCGACACACAGATTGGGGAAGCATCCGTGGATCCTTCGGAAATTCTGGAAAAAGCCCTGGCGGCCTATCAGGAATCCCAGGTTGCATGGGATCAGGGAGATTTGGATTCGGCCATCGCCACCCTGGACGACGCTTACGATTTCATCCTCAAGCTCGATCTCCCTTCGGAATCTCCGCTCATTCAGGAAAAGAACGACCTGCGCCTGCTGATAGCCCAACGGATCCAGCAGGTGTATGCCTCCCGACTCTCGGCGGTGGGGGAAAATCATCAATCCATCCCGCTGATCGAGAACAAGTGGGTTCTCAGGGAGATCAAAAGCTTCCAGAATCAGGAAAGAAAATATTTCGAGGAATCCTACCGCCGATCCGGCCGGTACCGCACCATGATCCTGGAGAAGCTTCGGGAAGCCGGCCTTCCGGAAGAGCTTTCCTGGGTTCCCCAGATCGAAAGCGGATTCAAATTCAACGCCTACTCCAGAGCCCGCGCCCTGGGATTATGGCAGTTCATTTCCTCCACCGGATACCGGTTCGGATTGAAACGCGACCGCTGGATCGATGAACGCATGGATCCCGAAAAGGCGACCGAGGCGGCTTGCAAATATCTGGCCGAGCTCCATTCTTTCTTCGGAGACTGGACGACGGCCCTGGCCTCTTACAACTGCGGGGAATACCGGGTCCAGCGGCTGATCAAGTCCCAGCGCATCAATTACCTGGATAATTTCTGGGACCTTCTCCCCATGCTGCCGCGCGAGACCTCCCGCTTCGTTCCCCGGATCATCGCGACTCTCCTGATCATTCAGGATCCCGCCAAGTACGGCATGAACCTGCCCACTCCGGATCCTCCGCTTCGTTTCGACACGATCCAGATCACAAAACCTCTCCGGCTCTCCGATCTTTCAAATAAAATGGGCTTTAAAGAGGGCACGCTCGCTGATTTGAATCCCGAGCTGCGCCATAAATCCACCCCCGATGCACCCTATTCCTTGAAAATCCCTCCGGACAGCACGGAAAAAACTCTGGCCGCCGTAAACGATCTCTCCCGCTGGATCCCTCCTGAAGCCACCTACGTCATCCATTATGTCCGCCGGGGAGAAACGGTATCCGGGATCGCCGGCCGCTACCGCACTTCGGTTTCCGCCATCGGGCGCCTCAACAGCCTGGGAAGAAGGTATCTCATCCGCCCCGGGCAGCGCCTCAAAGTCCCCTCTCGTTCCGGGGGGAATTATGCCGCTTCCCGGTCGCTCAATCTCACCAAGGAAGGGGACTCGCTGGCCTACACCGTTAAGCGCGGCGATTCTCTCTATGTGATCGCTCAGGCTTTTCGAACGACCATCCATAAAATCAAGAGCCTGAACAACCTGACTTCCGACCGCCTCAACGTAGGACAGAAGCTCATCATTCAATCCGGAACCCCGGATGGAGCCACCTTCTACATCGTCAAGTCCGGTGACACCCCTTACAAGATCGCGGAGAGGTTCGGAATGAGTCTCGGGGTTCTGCTTCAGCTCAACAGTCTCAGCCAACGCTCCAAAATATATCCGGGACAGAAGCTCTGGGTCACCAAGAGTCAATAACCGCCGGATCATATTCTTCTTTATATTTCTCTTTTCAAAAACACCGAAAAAAAGAACCTTTTGCTTCACTTCACCGTCTATGTAAAGGAAGAAGGCGGATTTGCATGTTAAAGAACTATATCAAGATCGCACTCCGTAACTTTCGAAATTCCAAAGGCTATTCCTTCATCAATCTGCTGGGACTTGCCACCGGCATGATCTGCTGCCTGCTGGTATTCTTCTACATCCGGGATGAACTCAGCTACGACCGAGCCCCTGAAAACGCGAATAGGATCTTCCGGATGGTCATGGATTTTGAAACACCGGACCGCGGATTGATCCAAACCGCCCGCACTCCTCCGCCCTGGGCTCCGGCCATGATGGAGGAGATCCCGGAAATCGAGAGCTTCGTCCGCTTCAAAACACCGCTCGTTTCCTGGCTGATCGGAAACGACGCCGCCGACAAGCGATTTCACGAAAGCGGATTCTATTTCGCCGACGCCTCCGTCTTCGAGATGTTCGATTACCGGCTCCTTCAGGGCGATCCCCGGACGGCCTTAAAGGAGCCCAACACGCTGGTGCTTACGGAATCCGCCGCGAAAAAGTATTTCGGGGATAAAAACCCCATGGGGGAAATCCTGCGTGCGGACAACACCTACGATCTGGAAGTTACGGGGGTGATGCAGGATCCCCCTTCCAATTCCCATATCCGGTTCGACATCCTGGCCTCATTCGACACCCTCTCCGTCCTCCCCATCTACGGCGGTGGCGAGTACGCCACCTTCCGCCGTACAGGACTGTTTCCGGACATCTATACCTATATCCGCCTGGCGGAAGGAACGCGTTCCGAAGATATCGAAAGGAAAATGCCGGAATTTATCCAAAAGCATCTGGGCCGGCAGATAGACCGTCTCAATCTCAAGCTCACGCCTGAATTTCAGCCCCTGACCAGGATCCACCTGCATTCCCATCTGGATGCGGAGATGCGAGCCAACAGCGATTTCCGCTACATCTACATCTTTGCCGCGGTCGCCCTGTTTATCCTGCTGATCGCATGCATCAATTTCATGAATCTGGCTACGGCACGCTCAGCCGGGCGCGCCCGGGAAGTCGGCCTGCGCAAGGTCATCGGCGCCACCAAACAGCAGCTGGTATTTCAATTCCTGGGGGAATCGATCCTGATGGCCCTGCTGGCGATGGGACTCGCCCTGGGCCTGACGGCTTTGCTGCTGCCTGCTTTCAACGCCCTTTCAGGGAAAGACCTCGGTTTCACACTTATGAACGGAGGAACCTTTTCGATGATCATCGGGATCGCCTGTTTCGTGGGCTTTCTCTCCGGAAGCTACCCCTCGTTCTATCTCTCCGCTTTTCAGCCCGCGGAAGCGGTCCGGGAGGGGCGCAAAACCAAATCCGCCAACCTCTTTCTGCGCAAGGCCCTGGTCATATTCCAATTTTCCGTCTCCGTTGTCTTCATCATTGGAACCGCTGTCGTATCCCGGCAGCTCCACTATGTGCAGAACACGCGCCTGGGATTCGACAAGCGGAACGTCCTCATCCTGCCCATGGGAGATCCGCGAGCCCGGCAGATCTATCATTCCTTTAAAGACCGGGTTCTGACGAATCCCAATGTGACTGCGGTCACCGGGGCGGACAGCTTGCCGGGGGGCTTGATAAACATCCTGATCTTCCGGCCCGACGGCGTTCCCGCCGGGCAGGAAGTCACCATGGAAAACGTGTTTGTCGATCATGATTTCCTCGAGGTTCTGGGCATCGAGCTTGTCGCAGGCCGCTCTTTTTCCCGCGAATATCCGACGGACGCCGCATCCGCCTTCATCCTCAATGAAAGCGCCGTCAAACAGCTCGGATGGGAGGAGGATCCCTTGGGAAAACGGATCGTGATCCAGGGATTCAAACAGGGAAACGTCATCGGCGTGGTGGAGGATTTTCACATGAAATCCCTGCATCAGCGGATCGAGCCCCTGGTCATCCAGATCGCGCCGGATCCTGATCAGCTGCACTATCTGGCTCTCAGGATCATACCCGGGGACCTCTCCCGGACGCTCGAATCCATTGAAACCTCCTGGCGTGCCGTCTATCCCTATGATCCCTTCAACTATTCTTTCCTGGAACAGGACTTCAACCGCCTATACCGCTCCGAAGAGCTTCGCGGGCGGGTATTCGCCGCTTTCGCCCTGCTCACCATTTTTATCGCATGCCTGGGTCTGCTGGGGCTGGCTTCATTCACGGCGGAACAGCGCACCAAGGAAATCGGAATCCGCAAGGTTCTGGGAGCATCGGTCCCGTCGATCATGCGGCTGCTTTCGCGGGAATTCGTTATCCTGGTGCTGACCGCCACGGTCATCGCCTGGCCCCTCGCTTTCGTCGTCATGCGCCATTGGCTGCGTAACTTCGCCTATCGAACGGGAATGCCGCTCTGGATCTATCCGGCATCGACCGTGATCGCGGTCGGAATCGCCCTGCTTACCGTCGGCTATCAGGCTCTCAAGGCATCCCTCGCCAATCCGGCGGATACGCTGCGAACGGAATAAGCGGAGAAAACGCCCCTTTTCACAACGGGCCTCATCGGGTTTTATATCAAAGGACAAGCGGCCGATCAAATCTCCGTCGCAATAAACGGCGACCGTCCACGTCCCCGCAGGATCGATATCCGGTCTCCAATCCAGCTTGTCATACGCCGTGACGACGGCGAGGTATTTCTCCTCGGGGTTCACCTCCGTGAGGCCTGTGTCCTTGACCAATTCATGCTCGGGAGAATACCACTTCCAGCGCAGCGCTATCCGCTGATCCACCTCTTCCAGGCGCAGGAAACAGAGGATGGCGTTCCGGGCGGGGTCGAACTCCTTGCGCTGTTCTCCGGGCTTCAACAGATCCCCGCTTTCTTCGACGGCGGCACACATAAGAAGGGATTCGACCCGGTTCCCCGGGACCGGCAGCGGACGAATCTTGAAGGAAAAGCATCCGGCGGCCGAGAGCAGGATCACGGCGGCCGCTCCCAACCGAAGCCCGTGTCTCATAGCGGCGTCAGCTCCACAAGAAATTGTTTGGACAGGCTCCGCCAAATGAAGCGGATCTGAAAACGTCCCGCCTCCCGGATGAGATACAGATCCACATTGTTCATTTTTTTCATCAGAAAATCATAGTTCAGGAGCGAATGGAATTTCCAGTTTTTGATCACCTCGATGGAAAGATCGGCGAACGTCTGCCGCCACTGACGGTTTTTGGGATCATAAGACACCGACACCCAGCTGTTGATCTTTTTATCGGGAGCGACCCGCAGCACCAGGCTGAGATCTTGGCTGGTCGTCCCTTCGATCAACCAGCCTTCCGACTTGCGCCGCGACTGCGAGCTGTAGAATCCTTCCAGAAAGAATCCCCTGATAAGCCTCTGACTGGCATTGATAATGAACCCTCCGGAAGTGAAATTCCGGTTTCCCTTTTCCAGGAACTGTTCCGCGGAAAGCGTGAAGTTCACATGCAGGTTCTTCCCGATAAAAATGGGTTGGGTGCTCAGATTCAGGGACGTGTTATTGCTGTAGGTGTACTCCTTCTCCTCTTCCCGACGGAGATGATTGTAGATGAAGACGTTGGCCAGGCTCAGGGTCAGGATGCCGCCGTACATTTTGAAAGGATTGACGGCCAGGCGGAGCTGGGGCTGCGACAGGAGCTGGCTCCCGAAGAGATCGTAGTTCAGATAATAATCGGTCGACAGGTTGAATATCTTGGCGCCGTATCCCAGGCTCACCCCCCCGGAAAGGATCTCCGAATAGTCCCGGCTTCCGGTGATCTTGACCCGGGAGTAGGTCGAGTTCAGCATCAGCGTCATGTGCTTGAAGAAGGTGTTGCCGTAAGAAAAATTCCCCATGATCTGATCCTGAAGCTCATATCTCGCCGCCGCGGAAAGGTTGCCGTATTTCCCGCCGTCGAGCGCCGTCTGCACTCCGAACCAGGCTTCCCCCTCGAAATTGATGGGTTTGTTATAGGCGATATCGAAGCTGGTATTCAGCTTTCCCCAGCGCCGGTTTACCAGCAGATTGGCATTCCAGAGATTGGTGGTATTATAATTTCCGGTCAGGCTGAAGTTCATTTTTTCATTCGCCGTGTAGCTGGTCGACGTCATGACGTCCATCTGGCGCTCGGGCCCGACGAATTCCTTCAGGATCGAACGCTCCTCGTAGCTGATCTGAGTCAGGCTGTTGATCTTGTTCTTCTTTTCGTACAGGTAGCTGCCGCGGGCGATGATACCCTGGGAACGGGTGAACCAGATCTTATCGAGGGCGAATCCCTTCTTTCGCTGCCGGAAACCTTCGGACATCTTGAATTTCTTGAAGCCGAAGGATTCCAGGCCTTCCAGATGCATGGTCACGCTGAAGCCGACAACATCCATCTCCTCACTCACTTCGGCTTTACGGCAGGTGAAATAGATGAACGATTTCCGCAGCTCTTCCAGGTTCACTTCCGGAGGAACCTCGGGCTGCGGTTCGGCTTCCCCGTCCTCCCGCAGCACCGTCTTCGCGATGGTCTGGTCATAACGAAAAAGCGTTCCCCGCCCGTCGAGTGGATTGAAGATAAGTTCCTGCCCTTCAAGACGTGCCTCCTCCCGGGTCAGCGTCACATCTCCGTAGGCGTAAAATATCCGCGCGCCCAGATCGATCTTGATGAACCGGCTGACAACGGCGTAGTCTGCAAAGTCGAAACGAACATTCTCCCCATAGATTTTATTGTAATCATAACTGTAAGCGATATAATCGCCTTCGACGCTCAGAACGATCTTCTCGGCCGCTCCCAGCAGCCCGCAGAAAAACATCGGCAGGATACCGAAAACGATCCGACGCATTAGCATTTTAATTTCGAAACTTCAGCTGATATATTTTTTGATTCCCATCCACGTTCCAGAGGAAGATGCCGTCATAGACCAGCCCGCGCGGGGACTGCCCGGGCGAGAGGAAAGAACGGTAGACCTCCCCGGTGGTGGAGACCTGATAGATGGTGAGGGTGGTGGAATCCGAAAGCCACAGGCGGCTGCCGTCGAACGTCATTCCGTCCACCCGGGTTCCGGGATTGGGAAAGGAAGAGAGGATCTCGGCGGTGTTGGGATCGATCTCGATGACGGTATTGGACAGGGAATCCGCAAGCCAGAGGACACCCGCCCCGGAGCAGATGGCGGTAAAAGATCCCCGCTGCAGATTGAGCCGCTTCAGGATCTCACCGGTGAGAAGATTGATGCGGTAGACATCGACCACGGCTTCACTGCACACCCAGAGATCTCCGGCTTCGTATGCGATCCCCGAAGTCACCTGCAGAGGGGACGTCAGCGCCCGTACCTGGGCTCCGTTCAATCGATTGAGGCTGTAGAGCGTATCGTTGTACCCATCGACATTCCATAAGGTACTTCCATCCCAGGCCAATCCCAAGGGGATGAAAGCCGGCGTCATGATGGTATTGACCACCTCGAAGACGATCTCACCCGATTGGGGGTCAAAGGGATTATCGAACAGCCTGTCCTGACATGCGGAGCCCAGCAGAAGGCTAAAAACAATAACGGAGACTGACAACCAGTTCTTTATCGCCGACATGTTCCAGTTTGAGTTGAAGAGCTTTCTCTTTTATCTCTTTGCGTTTAACGATAACATAAATATCGATCAAATTGACAGCCCATATCCCTGCCGTCACCAGCAGGTATTGATTGCGACGGGTATCATATTTCTCGGTCAGTTCCCGGAAAAGCGCTGCAACCTCGACGGAAGCGGCTTCCTGGTATTTCCTGTAATAGCGGTTGCCTTTCCGGTTAAAGGAAAGCACTTGAACCAAACTGAAGACCGCGGCCGAAGCGAAGACCGCGCCTTCCACATAATGTTTCTCGGCAAACTGCCCCCATCCGGGAAGCAATAGGGATTTGTGCAGGGAAGTGAATTCGGTCGGCTGGAGAGTCGTCGGCGGCTCATTTTGAGGAGCCGTGGGCGTTTGCCCGAAGGACAGAACCACCAGGCCGATCAGACCCAGCATAACACCCAAAATATGCCGAAAGCCCATCCGCTTTTGAATCATCCCGTTTTTCCAATTCATTATACGCTCAGGAAGACAACGTTGCATCTCAGTGCCGAAAAACAATCGATTGGATATCAACGCTCCGCCCCCCAAATAACAAAGGCGAAGGATCCGGCCTTCAGAATACCGATCGGCTGGGGAGATGGGGAAAGATAAGCGAAGGGAGGAGAAGTCTTTTTCTCCTCCCCGCCAAATACTTACAATCCTTTGATATCCTTCTCTATTTACGTCCCGAATCGGCATCCCACCGGTTCGCCCGAACCGGAACCGCCACTTCCGTGCGGCCGGCAACGGATGCCGCGGCGCCCGTCCCGATGGTTACGGAAGCGTCGTCGAAATGGATTTCATCGATGTTGGAACTTGTCCAGGCCGCCAATCCGACATACCCGCTCTCGGGAAGATCATTGATGGTCATCTGACCGATCTGGGTGCCGTTCATGAAAAAGGTGACGACTTTTCCGTTGATCTTGACTTCGGAAGTATTCCAACCGGTATTGTTGATGGCGCTGCTGCTGGCCCAGGCCTTCAGATAATAGATATTGTGCACATCGACGATCTTCCATACCGACCATTGCTTTGCACCGGGAATGAAATCCAGATAGTAGAACGAGGTGAAACCGTTCGAACCTCCGAAGGCAACGCCCATGGCACGCTGGGACGATCCTTTGTCGATCATCGACTTCACTTTGAATGTGATATTGTTGCTGAATTTGCCGGCACTGTAATAATTGGTGTTGCGGCTGTTTCCGCCCTGTTTGCACTTGAAAACCTGGTTGGCGGCGATCCACGTCGCCTGGCCTTCACCCTTGGTCCAGAACTGCGCCTGATTGTCATTGAAGTCTTCGGTAAAGGCTCCCGCCGTCATTGTCGCATTGACGGTGGTGGTCTGGCTGCGGTTGATGGTGACCGTCTGCTGCCAGTCGGCAAATCGCTCCTTGGTGAGCTTGAGCGTTCGCTGACCCGCGGGCACTCCGGTGACCGTCTTGTTGGTCATTCCGCGGTTGACGCCGTCGATCCATATCGTGGCGCCGGCGGGCGTTGAATTGACCCGCAGCGACCCGGTGTCG
>CAYSQW010000007.1:0-101734 GCA_964433135.1 uncultured Eubacteriales bacterium | reverse complement strand
ACATCGAATGGCAGCAGGATCCCCCGATACCCAACAGCTCCCACACACAGAAAGAAACTTGGTTCAACGGTTCGGCCAAACTCACGGCGCAGCCTCTCAAGGGCCTGCGGGTATCCGGAAGCTTCGTCAACAACTTCTATAGGTTCCGGGGCAACCTGCCCGACCGCGCCGGTACGGACAGCGCCGACAATCCCTGGGCCGATTTCGGATTCGATTATCCCAACTGGAGCGCCAACGTCAGCGCCGACTACACCATCGGCAACAACTTCCTGGTCACGGCCAGAGGCGGCATGTTCCATGAGAACCAAACCAACCAGCTTGTCGAACCTTCCGCTCCCCTGTACCGCTTCCGCCATCCCACACCGGGAGGCAACTACGGTCTCCGCACCACCAACTCCATGTTCCCCGAGATCCCGGCCGACCTGGTCAAACCCCGTGGCTGGATCAGCTACAACTACGGCGACGCGTTCGTCACTAACAAAATGGTCAAGGAACGCTACAGCGGAAACCTGGATTTCACCTACTATGTGGACCTGGCCGGTGAGCACGCCTGGAAAGCCGGCGTTCAGTACGTCCGCGTGCACGAAGACCTCGACAACACCATCGCCTATCCCTACTTCCAGTTCGCCTGGGATTATCCCTTTGTTCATGCTTCTTATTCCACGGATGAGATCCGCGGCAAGTACGGCTACTACGCCGTTCGCGGCGGCGAGTTCACGGGCCCCTACGGGACCTTCGCCGAAGCCTTCAGCAACCGCTGGGCCGTCTTCATCCAGGACTCCTATTCTCCCAGCTTCCTGCCCAACCTGACCGTCAACATCGGCGTTCGCGCAGAAAAAGAGGACATCCCCAGCTTCTCCGACCTGCCCGAGTTCAGCTATCCCCCGATCCAGTTCGGATTCGGCGACAAGATCGCCCCGCGCATGGGATTCGTCTATGACGTGTTCGGCGACTCCAACACCAAGATCTTCGGAAGCTTCGGACTCTATTACGACGTCATGAAGCTCGAAATGGCCATCGGCGGCTACGGCGGCTTCAAATGGAAATCCGACTACTACACCCTGGACGACTACGACTACACCAAGGCGACCCTTGACAATCCCGGCGCCCTGGGAACCTACATCACGACGCTCAACTGGCGCAAACCCTCCTTCGACACCACAGACCCCGAAATCCGCCCCATGACCCAGTCCGAGATCTCCTTCGGTCTGGAACAGAAACTCATCGAGAACGTGTCTGTTTCGGCCCGCTTCGTTTACAAGCACCTGATCCGCGCCATCGAAGACGTCGGCGTGCAGGACAATCAGGGTGAAACCTACTACACCGCCAATCCCGGTTACGGATTCACGCTCAACGAGCGCGACGGCGGCAAGTTCCAGGACTTCATCCCCACCATCCCCCCGGCCAAACGCGATTACCTCGGCTTGAACCTCAGCATCGAAAAACGCTTCAGCGACAACTGGATGGCCGGCGCCTCCTATACGTTCAGCAGCCTGCGCGGCACCTATGACGGACTGGCCGACCGGCCCAACGTCAACCGCACCTATGACCTCTGGTACATGGTTCGCGACGGCGCCATGAACGTCAACGACGGCCCGCTGACCACCGACCGTCCGCACCAGTTCAAGGTCTTCGGCTCCTATGCCTTCGACTTCGGACTCACCCTGGGCTTCTTCACCAGCGGCCAGAGCGGCGTCCCCGTAAACCGCGTCATGAACGCCCCCGAGACCCTGACGGTCGACGGACGTCTCTCCGACGGACGCACCCCCTTCCTGTTCTTCACCAACATCTATGCCGAGTACAACCTCGCCATCACCGACGCCTACCGCATCCAGCTCAGCATCAACGTCGACAACGTCTTCAACGTCAAGACCGCGACCCAGGTCTTCAACACGCTGACCAGAAGCGTCATCGGCCTGACCGACCAGCAGCTCTCCGGCGGCATCACCTACGACGAGAACGCTCAGACCCTCACGACCGCGGACGGCGACGTCTACACGTGGGAAAAAGATCCCCGCTTCCTCATGGAATTCGACTTCTACGATCCCATCGAACTTCGCCTCGGACTCAAGTTCATCTTCTGATCGCGGACACGGAACCATAAGATCAACCGGCCCCCCGGGAAACCGGGGGGCTTTTTTTTACACCGCACGATCATACTCAGGCATCTCCCAATCTTTAGGACACCACCGCGCTTGACGGAATCCCCGATGATTTCTTATGATAGCCGTGATATGTTCATAAGATCCTGCGGACATCCATAAAGCTCGTCAAGGCCGGCTCTGCAGATCAAAAGAGAATACCCGTGTACGAAAACATCATCATAAGTCTCGCCGCGATCGTGGTTCTGGGGATCCTGGCGCAGTTTCTCGCCTGGCGTTTTCATCTTCCCGCCATCCTGCTGCTTCTGCTGTTCGGGATCGGCGCCGGTCCCGTAACAGGCTGGATCCCGGTCGACAGACTTTTCGGCGACCTTCTTTTCCCGTTCGTGTCTCTGGCCGTAGCTCTCATCCTGTTTGAGGGGGGACTCAGCCTGAAGATTTCCGAACTGCGGGGCAGCGGCCGCGTCGTCTGGCTGCTGGTCAGCTTGGGAGCGGGGATCACGTGGCTTTTGACCGCCGGCGCCGCGTTTTTTTTATTGAAGATGCCCACAGACCTATCCGTTCTCTTCGGCGCTATCCTGGTCGTAACCGGCCCCACGGTCATCATCCCGCTGCTGCGCCATGTCCGCCCGGCCGCACACCTCGCCTCCATCATCAAATGGGAGGGAATCATCATCGATCCCATAGGAGCCGTACTGGCTCTGCTCACCTTCGAGGCGCTCTTTATCGGCCCGCAACACCGGCCTTTGATTTTCAGCTTGGCCCAGCTGTTGAAAACCGCTTCCGTCGGCGGCCTTTTCGGTCTCCTCGGGGCTTTGATCCTGATGTTCGGTCTCCGCTTCCACCGTATACCCGATTTCCTTCAGAATCCGATTTCCCTGATCGTGGTCCTGGGTTCCTTTACGGGTTCCAACCTCATCGCCGAAGAATCCGGCTTGTTCGCCGTAACCTTCATGGGCATCATCCTGGCCAATCAAAAACGCGTCTCAGTGGAACGGGGCATCCAGTTTACCGAAGACATGCGGGTACTGCTGATCTCCATTCTTTTCATCGTACTCTCCGCTCGATTAGACGCCGGAGATCTTGCTTATCTGAACGGCCGCAGCCTGCTTTTCCTCGCATTCCTCATCCTTGCGGTCCGGCCGGCCGCGGTGGCTTTGTCCACCCTGGGCTCTAAACTGAAATGGCGCCAGCGAATTTTTTTGGCCTGGATGGCTCCCCGCGGAATCGTCGCCGCCGCCGTTTCCTCGATCTTTTCCTTGCGTTTGATGGAAACCGGTCACCCCGAAGCCTCCCGGTTGATGCCTCTCACATTCCTGGTCATCATCGTCACCGTGGGCTTTTACGGACTGACGGCGGCCCCGGCGGGACGCAGGCTCAAGGTCGTCCAAAAACAGCCGCAAGGCTTTCTTATCGTCGGCGCCCACGACTGGGCGCGTCAGATCGGATCCGCGCTGAAAAATCTCGGAATCAGCGTGGTCATGGTCGATAGCAACCCCTCCGCAATCACCGCGGCCCGAAGCGCGGGCCTGCCGACGCTCCACAAAAATGTTCTGGCTCCCAAGGTAACTGATTTCATCGAAACCAGTGAGATCGGCAGGGTTCTGGCCGTAACCGCCAACAACGAGATAAATTCGCTGGCCGTTATCCACCTGGATCATCTCTTGGAAAGCCGCGAGCTGTACCAATTGTCATCCGAAGAAAGCCAAAAACTACACCGCCACGGAACGCAGCCTCGAATGCAGGGTCGACTGCTCTTCGGTACGGATATCACCTACGATATCCTGAGCCGACGGGTTCGGGCCGGAGCACAGGTCAAAATACTCAAACTGGATTCCGAGGAAAGCCTGCGGTATATCCGGTCGCGTCAACGAAATTCCTTCCTTCCTCTTTTCCTCATGGACGCGGACGGACACCTCGAAGTCTTCACCGCGGACCATTCTCCTTCTCCCAAAACGGGAAATACGCTCATCGTACTCAGCGATCCGGCGAAAGATGCTTCCACTTTCCAATGAACGCAGCCTCCGGATTGGAAGATGTTGATTCTTTCTTATCATACCGGACTAAACATCAAACAATTTCAGAAGAGCTCTGGATTTAATCCGCAAAATAGGATACATATAAATATATTATATATGATTACAGGAGGAACCATGTCCGGATATCACTTGAAATGGAGAATCGCGATAGGCTTATGTATCGCTCTGATCCTTTGCCTCCCGGCCTGCCGTCCGCAAGGATCCGAACAGGAATGCCGGCTTAAATTCGGCATCTCTTTTCCGGCGGCAAAATCAGCGGCGCCTCTGGACGGCAGGATACTGCTGGTCGTCTCTTCCGAGGAGGGCGCGGACCCGATAAAACAGATAGCTGTTCGTGAAAAGGACACTCAGCTTCTCTTCGGTACGGATGTCGAGGGACTCCAGCCGGAAACGGAAGCGATCATCGACGCCTCGGCTTTCGGTTTTCCACTTGAGAGCATCGCCCGGATCCCTAAGGGAACCTACCGGGTGCAGGCTCTTCTCAACCGATATGAAACCTTTAACCGGGCGGACGGACACACTGTAAAACTCCCTCCCGATCAAGGCGAAGGCCAAAAATGGAACATCAAGCCCGGGAACCTGTACAGCACCCCCCGTAAGATAAAAATCAATCCCGGCCGCAGCCAAACCATATCCATTGAGTTGGATCAGGAAATTCCTCCCGCCTCGGAACCGGAAGAGACCCGATACATCAAGATCGAAAAGATTCAAAGCCGACTGCTGACGGAGTTCTGGGGCCGCCCCATGTTCCTGGGCGCCCACGTTCTGCTTCCCCATGGATTCGAGGAGCATCCCGAAGCCCGTTACCCGCTTGTCATCAATCACGGCCACTTCGCGAACCCCTATATTTTCGACCTTTTCCGGGAAGAGCCGCCGGACCCGGATCTCGAGCCGGAATACAGCGAGCGCTTCCATTTGGAAGGCTACAACAAAATAGTCCAGGAATACGCTCATAAATTCTACCAATATTGGACCGCACCCGATACGCCGCGCATGATCCTGATCACCATCCAGCATCCCAATCCGTATTTCGACGATTCGTATGCCGTCAATTCGGCCAACCTCGGCCCTTACGGAGACGCCATCATGCAGGAGTTGGTCCCTCATATCGAAAAGAAATACCGCGGTATCGGTGAAGGTTGGGCCCGCTTCACATACGGAGGTTCCACGGGAGGATGGGAAGCTCTAGCCGCTCAGGTATTTTATCCGGAAGAATTCAACGGCTGCTTCGCCGCCTGTCCGGATCCCATCACCTTCCGTGCGTTCACGGTGGTGGATATCTATAAGGATAAGAACGCCTATTTCCTTGAGAGCCCCTGGAAGAAGACGCCTCGCCCCGGAAAACGGAATTATCTGGGTGAAGTGAGCGCCACCTTGGAAGAAATCAATCGCGGCGAACATGCCGTCGCCACCCGGGGCCGGTCCGGAGACCAATGGGATATATGGTTCGCCGTCTACGGACCCACAGACGAAGACGGCTACCCCAAACCGCTTTGGGATAAATTGACCGGCGAGATCGATCCGGAAGTAGCGGCCTACTGGCGAGAAAATTACGACCTGGGACTCATCCTCGAGCGCGACTGGAAAACTCTGGGCCCCAAGCTCAAAGGAAAAATTCACATCTACTGCGGCGACATGGATAATTATTATCTCAACAACGCGGTTTACCTGGTGGAAGATTTTCTGGAGAGCACGACAAACCCCTACTATGACGGAGACGTGGACTACGGCGACCGGGCGGAGCACTGCTGGAACGGCGACCACGATCAACCCAACGCCATCTCCAGACTCCGCTATCAGCAGATGTACGCGCCCGTCATGGTGGAGCGCATGATGAAAAACCACCCGCGCGGCGCCGATCTGAAAAGCTGGCGTTATTGAATATCCGGGGCCTCACTCCGTGTGAGGCCCCTTTTCCCACCTCGGAGCCCCTCATCCCTGCCCATTCTGCCTCCGGTTAAAAGAAAGGAGAGGTGCCGGCGGATCTGCCCGTTGGCTTACCGGACTCGTTTTCTCGCTTATTTTTTCGCATTACGGATACCGACCGCCGACATCCAACCCTCTTCAGGAATCTGCATTGACAGATGCGTCCGTGCCTGTTATAAACAGTTTTTCATCTTCATCGGCGCAGCGGCCGACGGAGATTCATTTCACGTACAGGAGTTGAAATTCCCATGGCTGCGGAAAACACGTATCATTCTATCCTGGAAGGCATCGGCAACACACCCCTCATCAAGCTCGGCCCCTCCGCCTCGGATGTCCCGGCGGAAATCTACGCCAAGCTGGAGTATCTCAATCCCCTGGGTAGCGTCAAGGACAGGATCGCCAAATACATGATCGAAAAAGCCGAAAGGGAAGGACGCCTCGCTCCCGGGGCGACCATCGTGGAAAGCTCTTCCGGAAATACCGCGCTGGCGCTGGCCGCCGTCTGCGCCCTCAAGGGGTATAAATTAAAGATCATAATCCGCGACAGCCTGAGTCCGGAAAAAATAAAGTTTCTGCATGCGCTGCATGCTGAAATCATCGCCGTCGATCACACCCTGCCCCCGGATTCTCCGGAAAGCTATAACAACCTGGCTCCCCGTATCGCCGCGGAAACACCCAACAGCTATTATTTCGACCAGCACAACAATCGAGCCAACAATGAAGCCCATTATCACACAACCGGTCCGGAGATCTGGGAACAGATGGACGGCCGTCTCGATTACTTCATCGCCGGCATCGGTACCGGGGGGACCATCTGCGGGACGGGAAAATATCTCAAAGAGCGCGACCCTTCCATCAAGGTCATCGCGGTGGATCCGGTCGGTTCAATATTCCATTCATTCTTCCACACGGGTCGGCACGTCACTCCGAAACCCTATCTCCTGGAAGGACTGGGCGACGAATTTATGATCGGCTGCGTGGATTTCGACGTCATCGACGACATCTACCAGGTTACGGACAAAGATGCCTTTCTCATGACCCGCAGGCTGGCCGATGCCGAAGCCATCCTGGCCGGCGGCTCCAGCGGGGCCGCCTTGTGGGGAGCACGAAAACTCGCCGCGGAACTCGGACGTCCGGCCCGTATCCTTACGATATTCCCGGATTCGGCCAACCGCTACCTGAGCACGATCTATAACGATGAATGGCTGCGTTCCAAAGGCATCCTCGGCAGACCGATCAACTCATCGGGCGGATGATGCGTTTTTTACAGCGGTTTTTCGGCGTCGGCGGCGCACGGGAAAAACAAGGATCAGAAAATATACGGCTCCCGCCAGAAGGATCGTCGTCGCCCCCGAGGGCAGATTGGAACCGTAGCTGAGAGCAAGACCGAAGGCGGTGAATCCCGCGGTGAAGACCACGGCCAGGATCATCATCTGCCATAAACGCTTGGCGAACTGGCCCGCTACCGCCGCGGGAATCGTAAGCAGAGCGATGACCAGCACGATCCCGACCACAGAGACCAGCAGCACCACCGTCAAAGCAGTGAGACACAACAGCAGGATATAATAGAATTCCACCTTGAGCCCGCGCAGTTTGGCGAACTCTTCATCAAAGCACACTGCGAGCAGCTGCTTGTAGAACACGATCCCCGCCGTCACGACCAAGATGTCCAGCCCGGCGACCAGCCACAGATCGGAAGCGGAAACCATGAGGATATTGCCGAAAAGATAGCTCATCAGATTTTCGGTATATCCCGGCGTTTTGAATATGAAGAGGATTCCGACCGCCATGCCGACAGCCCAGATGGCGCTGATGACGGTATCTTCTCTCTGCCGGGTGGAGGACAAGCTGGAGACTCCGATGATCAGCGCCGCAATCAGCGCGGCGGCAATCGCACCGTAAAGAGGGTGCATCCAATCCCAGCCGAAAACCACTTGGCAGTAGCGTGCGCCCCCCATTCCCCCCAAAACGCTGTGGGCGATGCCCCCGGCGATGAACGTGATCCGGCGCGTCACGATATAGCTTCCGACAATACCGCAGGCCACACTGGCCAGGAGACCGCTCAGCAGAGCATACTGCAGGAACCGCTGCTGCAGCAGGTCACTGAAGAATTCAATCATTCCGCCTCCCGCCCCCCTCCGATCTCGTCGTGACGAACCATCCGCACATCGCACCCGTAAACCTCGTTGATCACTTCTCCGGTTATTTCATGCGTGGGATGAACGACGACACGCCGATTGACGCAAGCGACATGCTTCACATAACGGGAAACGAATCCCAAGTCATGCGTCACGAGAACGATGGTCATTTCCTCATTGAGGCGTTTCAATATCTCATAGAACTCCGTTTCGACGACCGCATCGACATTTGCGGTCGGCTCGTCCAGCAGCAGAAGGTCCGGATTGGAAACCAGAGCCCGGGCTATCAGCACCCTCTGCCGCTGACCTCCCGAAAGTGCGGAAAAGGCGCTGTGAATCACCCGGGTAAGCTCGAGTTTGCCCAGAGCATCCTCCGCCGCCTGCCGGTCAATCTTTCCGTATCGACCGGGTTTAATCGAACGCCCGAGCCTCCCCATCAAGACGACATCCATAACATTGACCGGAAAAAGCGGATCCAGCCGCGCATACTGCGGCATGTATCCTATACGCGCTCGCGCCTTCAGGGGTGATTTACCAAAGATCCTCACATCCCCCCGCGTCGGCTTCAAAAGTCCCAGCATTATTTTCAGCAGCGTGGTTTTTCCACCCGCATTCGGTCCCACAACGGCCAGAAAATCTCTTTTTTCGATGCTCAGGTTCACATCCTCCAGAACCTTGATCCCACGATAGTGAAAATCCACGTTTCTCAAAGATACGATCGTTCCCCCCTTCATGAACAGCCTCTCTCTTTGCGCAAGTTTATCCTTTTGGGGGTCAATCCGACCCGGATCGCTTCCGCGGTCGTTTCCATGCTTTGAATATAATCCCTCGGCAGGGGATCGATGGGAACCACCACTCCATCGATGGCTCGAGCCAATGCTTCGACATCCCGACTCGCATACTGCGGCTGCACAAAGATCACCCTGACACCTTCATTCCGGGCGCGCATGATCAGATGCGTCAACCGGCGCGGTCCCGGTTCCTTGCCCTCCTCCTCCACCGCAACCTGCTCGAGACCGTAGGATTGGGCAAAATAACCGAAGGCGGGATGGAACACGTAAAATCTTCGGCCCCGAAGCGGCGCCAGGATCGATTCCAATCTAAGATCCAACCGCTTGAGGGCTTCCAGAAAAGCATTAAGGTTCCTCCGTAATGCTTCCTTACGGGAGGGGAACAGCTGTGACAGTTCCTCGGATATCGTCCGGGACAGGATCATCACACGTTTGGGATCCAGCCAGATATGCGGATCCGGTGTTCCCATCTCGTCTGAGGAGCGAAGATACAGACGCTCGATCCCCCGGGAAACGTCCACGATCTCAAGGCCGGGAAAAAGTTCCCGGATCTTCGGCAGGAAGGTTTTCTCGAAAGGAACGCCGATATGAAAAAAAGCCCGGGAGCGGCCCAGATCCGTCATCTGGCGGGGAGTCGGTTCATAAGTGGCGGGAGACTGTCCGGGACCGACCATCACCTTCACATCCACAAAGTCCCCCCCGATCCGCTTCACGAAATACGCCTGGGGAAGGATACTGACAAATACACTCGGTACGGTATCCGCGAAGAGTCCTTTGGGGGAACATCCTGAAGCCAGGATAACCGCCGCCAGCAAACACTTCGCAATCTTTCTTTCGATCTTCATCCGCTTACCTGCTCCGGGACACCGTCCGGAATATTCATGAGGGCCGCTTATCACCGGAATGGGAACAAAGAATAAATTTTTCATGACATTCCCGGCAGGTGCAAATGATATGGTCCTCCGCAAAATCCCGCCAATGCCGCTGCTGGTTGGGGGTCAAACGCCCGGTCCCGCCGCAGAGCGGGCACACATCCTCGAGCGCCGTGACGACCGCCATCCGGATAAACGCGGATCTATTCGGGATTTGGTCAAGGACCTTGAGCAGGTCATCATCCACTTTAAACGTAATCACCGTATTCTTTTTTTTCATCGCCGCACCATATTTCCGGATTTCATAGGAATGATTTCAATACTATAATACTTCGTAATACCAGCCTGTCAAGCCTGCCCTAGAAATGAGATGAGTCCTTTATGAATAGAGCCGTTGGTATCCCCGTTTACATACGCTCGAGGTACCGGGAGGTGAAATATTCGTCTCCGATACTCGGGTTCAGCCGGATCTCTTCCACTTTCATGATGGATTTCCTGTTGTTTTGCTTGTTCACCATCACCATGTGTATCGGCCGGTATTTACGGTTGACGGCATCCAGCTGCTTGATCTCCAGGATGGTCAATTCTTTGTGCAGTTCCCCGTCGAGATCGTAGTACTCCGATTTTCGGATCATAAAATCCTGCTTGCCGATGTAGACGATCTTTCGGGAAAAACCGTTCTCATCCATCACCTCATCGTTTACGGGAACCATCTCGATCTTCCAGCATACAACCCCCCCCTCTTCCTGATCTCCCAAGATCATATACTTGAAATCATCCAGGACCGGTGGATTCATATCCGCGTAGGAAAATTCCGAGCCCATGAAACTCTTGGCTTTTTCACGGCTCACGATCCGGCGGGTTTTTCGGATGGCCGGCATGAACAACCACATATCATCATCTTTATCGAGATAATCAAATGAGAGCAAACCCGTACCTTTGACATCCGCCGGTTCCAGAAAACGGGTCAATTTTTTTTCGGTCTCCCCCCCGTCGAAGAGTTTGGTCACCATGGCGATCCGCCGTACTCTTTCCCGCCCCCGGCCGTCCAATATCGTCAAGGTCGAAACGGCCTCAGAACCTGAGAGCCTGGTTGCGGAAGTGGATCTTTCCACAACCTCCCGGGGATTTATGGTATCCTGCATGCCGGATGCCGCGCCGAATCCGACCAGGAAACAAAAAGCGACCAACGCCGCGGAATATTTTTTCATCTTTTCCTCCTGAGTTTCGTTTTCATTATAATTTCCATGAAAGAGGTTTCCATCCCTCAGTTCCCTCCATTTATGAGGTCGTTTGCCCGCGGCTCGAGAAATCGAGGACGGAACACGATGCAGTATGCCGGCAGCAAAACCAGACCTCCCATGAGGCAAGTAGAGATTGAAACCATGATCAAAAATGCGAAAAAGCGGATCGGCAGGAAATTGGAAATGAACAACACGACAAATCCGATCAGCACCGAAAGCGCGTTGAAAACGATCCCGCGCCCAACCGTATTGATGGTATGGGCTACGGCCTCCGAGGTTTCCAGGCCGCGGTTCCTTTCCTCTCTATACCGCCATAAAAAATGAATTGTATAATCAACGCCCACTCCGATCATGATAGATGAAAGCATGGCGGTTACGATGCTCAATTCAATATTGAAATACCCCATAAGCCCGAACAGCATCACCAACGCCAACAGCAGGGGAACCACGGCGGTCACGCCCGCTCCGAAAGACCGGAACAGAAGCATCACCAACAGGCCGACGACCACGATGCTCATAACCAGAGAGACGACTTGACCGTGGACGATCTTATCCACCAGCTGTGAAAAGACAAGCGGAAATCCGCCGACCGTGGTAAATAGGGGCCGACCCGATATCGTTCGATTGACTTTGCGCAGCACCCTGCGGACGACGACCATGCTCTCGCTGTCGATACGTGCGGATATTTGGGCCTTCTCATAAGGGAAGTCCACCATTTTTTCAAAATCATCGGGATCCCCACTCATGGAATACAGCTCGAAATACTGCGCTACGGCGTTTCGCGTTTCCGGAATCCGATCGTAACCCGGCTCATTTTCATCGTTCAGCGCCCGGCTCATCTGTCTCACAACTCTGGCCAGTGACGTGGTGTTCCCAATATGAGGAATCTCCTTCAGCTCTCTTTCCAAACGATCGATTTCATTCAAGACGAAAGGATCCTTGATATCCCCTTCCGCCAAAATCGAAAGCCCCATCGAGCCCCCGAACTCCCGGTTGACCAAATCCGAAGCCTTTATGAATGGATGGTTGTCAGAATAATAATTTGTGGGATTCGTATCGACGGTCACGAACAGGATCCCGACACCGACACCGACGAACAAAACCGCCGCGGCCGCCAGAACGGCTTTAGGACGTCCCGTCACGAACCGCGAAAACCGCTGAAGCATCTTCTCCATAAAATGCCGACGCGAAGGATCAGCCATCAGGATCGGCCGGCTTTTGGGCAGCAGAGACAGCACCGCCGGTATAAAAAGCAGACTGGCGGCCAAGGCAAAAAGGATGCCGACGGCGGCCTGAACGCCCAAGCGCTCAGCGGGGATGATCACGTGGGTCAGCAGACACAACATGCCGGCGATGGTGGTGAGCCCCGTGGCGATCACCGGCCTGCCGAGACCCAGGATTCCCCGGCGGGCCAGTTGTTCACTTGAGAGGCCCCCGCCCGGCTGATTGTCTTCCTGATATTTGCTCATCAAGTGAATCCCATAATCATTGGCGATCGCGATCATCATCACCGGCAGCAGGATTGTCACCATCTGGATTTTCCAACCCAGAAGCGGAAGCATCCCCATGCCCACGGCAATGGACATCAGCACCACAAGAAAAGGCAAAATGACACCGCGCAGCCGGCGGAAGCACAGGAAAAGAAATATAAGCATGATCAGCAGGCCGAGCGGAAGAAAGCGCAAAAGATCTCCGCGCATATCGGAAGCCAGGGAAACCCGGATAAAAGGAAGACCGCTGAAATGCACTTTTTCCCTTCCGGGAATTTCCTCCACCGCTTGCCTCAAAGCCGAAGTCACCGCCACATCATCCACATCGGATGCCAGAAGAGAGATGATCGCCATGGCTTGAAAATCTTCCGAAACCAGAAGTTTGAATACCATATCGTTCGTTTTGAGACGGCGGCGCAGATTTTCTCTTTCAGTGTTATTCCGGGGGATCCGATCCACCGCGGGATCGACCAGCATCATCCCTTCTTCCCCTCGGATGTCTTTGGCTTCGAACAACGACAAGACACGGTTCACGCCCCGGATGCGTTTGATTCTTCGGGAAAGATTTTTTACGCGCTCCAGGGTGTCCGCCGCCAATACGTCGTCCGCTTCTATCGCGATCATGGCGATCTCCGTCCCGCCGAAAACATCCTCGATTTTCTCCAGGGCGAGTCTTGAAGACATGTTTTCGGGAAGCTGGCTCTTCACCTCCGCATCGATTTCCGCTTGGGGGAGCCGCGATCCGAAGAACAGCGCAACGGCGATGAATCCTACGATGATGATCCAGCGAAATTTGATAACCATATCGGCAAGTTTATCCATGACTGTTTTCCTCCGTGCTCCTTGCCTCCACGGTGAGAGATCGGATCCCTCCGGAGAAAAACAGGGTCAGAGTCTCGACAAACCGATCATAATAAGCATCATCGAGTTCAACGGAGAAAAATTCTTTGAACAGCGGCGTTAAACGGAAATGCATCATGATCGAGCCAAACAGCGCGGGTCCGACGATCCGCAGGTCCCATTTGTCTTGCGGCATCAATCCCGCTTTGCCCAACGGTCCCTCCAGCATGGACAGCAGACTTGTGATCTGAGAACGTTTAAACTCCGTCAATTCCGGCATATCAAGAGGATATTCATTATAAAAAACCAACGCCAGCTCCGTATTGGTACGTATAAAATCGACAATTTCACGGGCAATCGAACGCATCATCTCTTCGCGGGTATTCGATACGACATCCAAATGAGCGAACATGCCGAAATAGGATTTAAAAAAACCCTCGAATATCGCCTTCAATATCCCGGTTTTCCCGCCGAAATAATAAGAAATCATGGCGATATTCACTCCCGACATCCGCGCGATTTCCCTAACGCCTACCCCGGCGAAACCTTTAGAAGCGAATAAAGCGGTGGCCGCATCCAGGATTCTTTGTTTCGGCTCGGTGATGTGATGTTCATCCATTTATTTCTCCTTTAAAAGGACAATTTCAACTCGGAAAAAAAAGCACTCAAATGCGATCCTATCAAATCGAAAAGAGTCCCGGCAGGCCCGGAATAGTACTCTCCGCCTACCGTGACGGTCAGCGCATCAGCGACATCGTATGTCAATTTGGGGCGAATCAAAAGTTCTTCCGACGTCAGGTTGATCCGGGCGGCGATTTCAGCGGTCATAACCTCATGCATTAATTTTTTTGCGACTCGAAGGGATAGGGAATGCATATCGGCATACCGCTGGGACGCGAGAAGCCGGTTCTTATAAGCCAGCTCATAGCCGGGTAAAAGCGAAGGCTCCCCGGGAAGCGTCAGCTCTTCGAAAGAAAAAACATGGCTTCCGATATACTGAAGAATAAAGCTCCAATCCCCGGGAAACTCATTGTCCAAGCCCAATATGACCTGGATATCGGAGTCGGGGATATAGATCTCACGCGAATCTTCTCCCCGGGGATTTTTATACGCGGCTTCTCCCCGAAGCCCGAAGGATCCCCCTAGCGTCGTGGAAAAATCCGCACCCCAGACCTCCGTCCGATAGGCTTTGGGAAAAACGGTTACCGGATCCCCGGGAAGAAACGGAAATTCCGCCGCCAGTCCGGGAAACGGATTGAAACCGTTAAAATACGACACGGATGCATCGAACGCGGCCAGTTCCAGGTTCGCCTTAAAAGCCAAGGCTCCGTTTCGCAAGCTTGGGTCCGGCCTAAATGATTCCCTCAATACGATTCCGGAGGGTAGAGACAAAAGCCCCGTAGGCAGCACCGATGACCGGTAAACGGGAACCCATACCACTTCCACCCGTAGAGGATGCCATTGACCTGCGGCCCGCAGGCAAAAATTTCCTTCCCGGATGTCATCTTCATTCGGAGAGCGCACGAGCATGTTTTTGGGAGTCAGGTTATCGGTGGGATTGACGCCGTCCGCCCTGCCCCAAACAATGATCTGATGGCCTATGCGCAGATCCATCGGCCCCCAATAGAGGTTGACATAACCCTCACGAAGATTTACCTCTCTGATCCGGTCGCCGAATTCCGTGCCGCGACGGAAACGGATTTCGGCAAACGCATCTCCCCAGTTCCGCTTGGTCGCTTTCAATTTAAGTGAAAACTCTCCATAGACGCTCTTCAGCTCCGCCGCCGACTCATCAGGGACCCGCCCGATATAAACCGGGCTTCGCAGGTACCCATTGAGTTCGAAAGGAGCAAATGTCTCCCCTTCCCCGACCGCACCGTCGAAGATCCCCTGGGCCGACGCGATTCCCACCAGGAATAGAAGAAAGCACAGAAGCGATATCGATTTACGCACATTGTCCTCCACTGCACATAATACCAATCAAACGTTTGTTCATACTAAGATTAAAAAACATACAAACGTTTGTCAAGTATTCCCTCTCTTTTTTTTACCTATGAAGCGGATTTGCTCCGAAGCAGACGTGCTCCCTGAAGAACAATCAGTCTTTCAGCGAATGGATCAGAAGGCCGCTGCGCAGTTTGGGCTCGAACCAGGTCGTTTTAGGCGGCATCACCTTGCCTGAATCCGCGATGGCGATCAGCTCGCCGATTGCGGTGGGATACATGGCGAAAGCCGCCTGAAATCCACCTTCATCCACCCGTTTCATCAGTTCTTTCAAACCCCGGATACCGCCGACAAAATCGATGTCGTCGCTGGTTCGGGGATCCTTGATTCCGAAAAAGGGTTCAAAAAGACGATTCTGGATGAATGAGATGTCGAGTCCGGCAACCGGATCGGATAGATCGAGCAACTCCGATCGCATGGTCAGTTTGGTCCACTGCCCTTCGAAATACATGCCGACCTCGCCTTTTTTCCGGGGCTTGTAGGGCTCAGCTCCGACGTTCTCCACGATAAAGAGATTCTCCAAGGTTTCGAAAAGTTCATCTCGAGTATGACCGTTGAGGTTCTTTAAGATCCGGTTGTAGTCCAGGATCTTCAGCTGATTGTCGGGAAAAAGAACCGCCAGGAAATAATTATACTCCTCATCACCGGTGTGATTCGGATTCGCCGCCTGGCGTTTGTTGGCGACTTTCGCCGCTGAAGCCGAGCGATGATGACCGTCGGCCACGTAGAGAAAATCCTTTTTTGCGAATTCGGCGACCAGGGCATCTCCGAGAGCCTGGTCTTTGATGATCCACACGGTGTGTCCGATCCCGTCCGGCGCGACAAAATCATACTCGGGTTTTGTTCCCGCCACCCGGGAGACCAGACCGTCGATGGCCGGTTCCGCTTTGTACGTCAGGAATATGGGACCGGCGTTGACATTGGTAACGTCCACATGCGTGATCCGGTCTTTTTCCTTAACCGGGCGGGTATGCTCGTGTTTTTTTATGATGTCCCGATCGTAGTCGTCGACCGACACGCATCCCACGATCCCGTATTGTTCCCGCCCATCCATGGTCTGTCGGTACAGGTAGAGAAAAGGCTCTTCATCCTGAACCAAAACTCCCTCCGTAATGAATTTATCCAGATTTTCCCGCGCCTTGCCGTACACCTGCGGGGAATAGAGATCGGTTCCCCTGGGCAGATCTATCTCGGGCTTGACCACGTGCAGGAAGGACTTGGGATTTTCCTTTGCCAGCTCACGGGCTTCCTCACTGTTCAACACATCATAGGGATAGGAGGCCACTTCGGCTTCCAAGCCCAATTTTGGGCGCAGCGCTTTGAATTTTCTTAAAACGGCCATATTTCTCTCCTTAATGAATGGTCTGTCGATCCATCTACAGTCATTATATGAATGAAAGGTTTTATTTTAACCGATAACCGCGATGGAATTAAGTCTTTTTTCCAAATATCCATTATTCCGAAATATCATCCCTCCGGGAATATTATGTTCTGACTATTTGTCCAATCAAATGGTAGTATATTTAGAGACGGAATTTTTCGTGTTCAAACATACGGCGCCGGTAATTCGCAGCCATCATCATGCATCAGAATGAAAAAGATTTGCTTGAAGAAGCCATAGAAGGCAACCGGGAAGCTCTGATGAAATTAATTCGTAAGCATGAGCCGCTGGTCGCGGCGACCGTAATCGGGATGCTGGGACCCGGCCCGGAAGCGGAAGATGTCGGACAGGAAACATTCATCCGTTTCTACAAGTCCCTGCCGCGGTTCCGCGGGGACTCGACGCTCGGGACCTATCTAACACGCATCGCTATCAATTTATCACTCAATCAGATCAAGCGCCGCCGTCATGTCAGGGCCCGCTTTCATACCGACACCTCGGATAAGATCGATCATTATCCCGACCTTGACCGCACGATCGAACGCAATGAGGCCCGAAAACTCATTCAAAACGGGCTTCAGTCGCTTGAACCCAAGTTTCGATCGGTCCTGGTACTGCGCCTGATCCACGGATTTTCGACTTCCGAGACCGCTGGGATACTGAAGCTTCCAACCGGGACGGTCCTGTCACGACTGGCACGCGGCCAGCAGAAGCTGAGAAAAATCCTGGAACCGCTCTATGGGAAAGACTTGAATGAAAAGGGGAATGGACATGAGTAAGAGAATCAAAAGATGGCTTTATCATTCGCTGGACCACGACCTCCGCCCGCGAGTCAAAAAACGGCTTGACGCCGCACTGGCCCGCTCTCCCGAACTGAGAGCGGAAAGACAGCGCATCCTTTCCCAGAGAAGGAGCATCGCCGGGATTGCCCCCGCCTCCTTCGAACCTCTGTTCGCGGAACGGGTCATCAGCCGAATCCAAACAATGGATCAGAACATCGATCCTTTTTACGAGGCGTTGAAGTCGGCATTTCGTAAATTCGCCTTCGCCGGAGCGATCCTCGTCATCCTGCTGCTATCCTATAACCTCGTGAAGGAAAACAGCCTCAACTCGGAAGAGATCTTCTTCACGGCCGACACGACGTTTGAAAACATGCTGCGGCTCCCGCTGCTGTAATCAGGAGACATCCGGATGAACAACAGATCGAAAACAATTTTCATCATCCTCGGTACTTTCCTCATGGGAATGATCTCAGGAAGTCTGATCAACCGCAGCCTGACGCAGCACCGGATACGAAAGATCCTATCACAGCGCAGACCCGCGGCGTTCACGGGTTTCTTTGAACGAATCCTGGATCCGACTCCCGAACAGGCCCCGGAAATAAAGCAAATCCTGGATTCCCATGCCCGGGAAAACAGCAAGCTGCGGCAGGAATTTTTCAACGCCACCCAAAACTCGCTCACCTCCCTCTTAGAAGAGCTGGATCCTTTTCTCTCCGATGAGAAGAGGGAGCGGATCAGCGACTTTCTGAAACGCCCGCCGTGGGGAGCGCCTGGACGACCTCCGCATTCCATGTTTACGCCGCCGGAGGAGGAAGCGGCGCTTCTCCAAAAACAACTCCACTTGACTGCGGAACAAGTAAAAAAGCTGCGCGCTATTCTGCAGGAGCCACCGCCCCGACCGAAGCTATCCTCCGAGTCCCCTTCCGATTTCCCCGGTCAACGTGGTATTTTTCGCAATTTCCGGGAAGAAAAAAACCGTGCCATCATGGAAATTCTGACGGATGAACAGAAGCACGATTTTCTGAAGATCCTCGATCAGCAAAAAAACCGAAGGCCCACCCGTCAATTCCCCCCCGGGAAACCATGACCGACCTGCGGGACAGAAGCGGATACACCCAGGGAAAGATTCCAAGGATTTTCTCCGGATCGCAGCCGAGACGCACCGTTTCTCGGGAAAAAAACATTATGCTGACAGCAATTCCGAAAAACCGGGAATAATATCGCCGCTCATTCCGTCTAATCAGTGTTGAAGGGACGCTTCAAAACCCTCATTCCCTCCTTTTTAGCACGGCCGGGACAGCACCCGCTGCCCTGGCCTTTTTTTTATTCGGCTCTTCTTCGGATCGGACTGCGGGAAAACGCATAATTTGGAAGTTCTTGGAATAATCGAGATTCTTGAGGAGTCTAATCATTTGATGACAAGAGGACACAGGTAGAATGTTCAATGATCCTTTCGATCACCAAAACCATCCCCATCTTATCATCTGGTAAATCGTGATGCCGATGCCGTATCTCATCAAATTCGACGCAAAGGAAACAGTCAGCCAAGGAGAAATTCATGCGAAAGATTCTTATTATCCTGGGAACCATATGTCTGTTGGGTTCAAGTCAGGCCGCCGACCAACAAGGAGCCGTCACGGGAACCGTCAAAGCCTCGGACGGCATGGAACTGCCCGGCGCCGCAATCTCAGTGCTCGGGACCAATCTGACGACCGTCAGCGACAGCCGGGGATACTACCGGATCGGCGGCATCGAACCGGGAGTTGTGTTGGTCAAGGCCCATCTCGACGGTTTCATCGAGCGGCAGCGTACCGTCGTGATCAAAGCGGGAAACACGGCCTCGCTCGATTTCACTCTGGATTACAAAAGGCTTTCAGAGGAACGCACGGTTACCGCCGAGCGCCCAATGCTCAGCGCTTCTGAAAAAACCAGTCAAATCACCCTCACGCCAAGTCAGATCGAGACACTTCCCAGCCTGGGAGAAAAAGACATCTTCCGGGCGTTCCAACTCCTTCCCGGAATCAGCGGCAGCAACGAAGCTTCCTCCGGTCTCTATGTCCGTGGAGGAACTCCCGACCAAAACCTCATTCTCTACGACGGATTCACCATCTATCATGTCGATCACCTCTTCGGTTACTTCAGCGCCTTCAACATGGAGGCCATCGACGAGGTCAAGCTGAACAAGGGAGGCTTCGAGGCCAAGTACGGAGGCCGATTGTCAAGCGTCATGGAGCTGTTGGGAAAAAACGGATCCCCCGATGAATTCAATTTCGGCGTGGGCGCCAGTTTCCTCAGTTTTAACGCCTTGGCGGAGATCCCGCTCTTCGGACGGGGGTCTCTGACCCTGGCCGGCCGCAGATCCTTCCAAAGTCCTCTGTACAACAGCATCATCGACATGTTCTCCAACGAGACCGGAGGCGGATCCGCTGTAGGCCGGATGGGAGGCGGCGGATTCGGGGGACGCATGGGGATGTTCGAAACCGAACCGAAATCGCATTTTTATGACATCAACGCAAGGGCGGATTTCAGCTTGAGCCAAAAGGATCTCATTGTCGTCAGTTTGTATAACGGCAGGGACAATCTGGACAATTCCCGCACCATGGAGCTCCCTCCGTTCCTCATGGAAGAAGAGCTTGAAGTGGATTTCAGCGGGGAGGTCACGGATCTGACCGAATGGGGCAACACCGGAATAGGGACTTTCTGGACGAGGGACTGGAACCAATCGATCCAAACCAAACTGACGGCGTCTTATTCTCAATTTTTTTATACAAGAGAACGCAGTTCCACCATGGACATCGCTCCTTCCTGGTTAGATGACGAGAACGAGGACGAAGGCCACCCCTTCAGATTCAACCGAATGGACGGCATGGCGGAAGAGAATGATCTTACCGACTTCACATTAAAACTGGACAACTCATTCGATATCGGAAATCACAACATCCTTTCCCTTGGAGGACAGATCACATCTCTCGATTTGCGCTACGATTACGGCGTCGATCTTACGGAAGAGGAGGACGCGGAGTCCGAAACAACCCCCCCTTTTTTCATCGGGATTCTCGATCGCAGTGATTCCGGAAAGCTGTATTCCGCTTATCTCCAGGACCGTTTTTCGCTGTTCGACGCCCTGACCATCACACCCGGAATCCGGATCACCTCCTTCGATAATACCGGGGATATCTATTACGAGCCGCGGGCTTCCCTGACCCTGCGTCTTACTCCTCATTTCAAACTCAAGGCCGCCTGGGGAAAATATTACCAGTTCGTCAACCGGGTCACACGCGAAGATTTCATGCAGGGCAATCAGGAATTCTGGATGCTTTCCAGCGCGGACAATGTCCCGGTTTCTTCCGCCATCCATTATATCGCCGGCATGAGCTATGAAACCGAAGAACTGCTGTTCGATATCGAAGCCTACACCAAGGACCTTGATGGGATCGTGGAATTCGCGCCTCGCTCCCGGGACTGGCGGGACGACGTCGATTATGAAAATTTCTTTTATCAAGGTACCGGTAAAGCCAGCGGATTGGAGTTTCTTTTTCAAAAAAAATTCGGCGCCCTTACCGGTTGGCTCAGCTACACTTTGAGCAAAGTCATGCATACGCTTCCCGATCTTCAGGAGGAGTCCTTCCCGGCTCCCCACGACCAGAGACACGAGCTGAAACTGGTACAGAGCTACGATCTCGGCGACTGGAATTTTTCCGGAACCTGGGTATACGCCTCCGGGCGGCCCTATACGACCATGATCGGATATGAAGAGATAACCGGCTTTCGCGACCGCATTATTTATGAACTTGTCGTCGGTGAAAAAAACGAGGCCCGTCTCCCCCCCTATCACCGCCTCGATCTTTCCGCATCCTTTGCATTCGCTCTGGGAGATGCCGACGCCCGGGCGGGCCTCACCCTCTTTAATCTGTATGACCGCAAGAATACCTGGTACAAAGAATTCGACGTCATCGAGCAGGAGATCATCGAGACGGATGTCCTATTGCGGGGATTCACGGTCAACCTATACTTCAACTTGAAATTCTAATGCGCAAGAGAAAGCGTCCGAGACCGCTTAAAAGAGGCAAAAAAAAACATACGCGGGATCTCTCAAACCACTCTCATGATCCGCAGTTCACACAGAGCGACGGGGTGGAGCAAGCCGAAATGAGAAAGCACTTCGGGATGGATCTCTCCTAGAACGGCCCACAAACCATCTTGGCGGGTGACTTCGGCGCAGCGACCTATACTGAAAGCGGGGTGATCGAACTTTCGGTACTCCCCTTTTCGGTCCAGCTCCCGAAGCAGCGAATCGAGAATCGACCGGATCTGAGCGTATCCGGCCTCCGGGCCGATGATCCCCAGCACGACATGCCGGTATTCTTCCACACCGGTTTCTCTTTCCGGTTGAAAATGAATGACATTCCCGATCTCGAATAATCGCTGCGGCATGGGCTTTCGGCGGTTTTTCCGGAATGTTTCCATGATTCCCGCCATCATATGGGTGCGAACGATTTTCTGTTCGATCGTTTTGGGATTTTCGACCACCACATGCCTCTCGCCCGGCTCCATCCGGAAATGAGCGAAATGCCGTTCTTCCGAAAGGAGGTTCAAACTCAGGATCTCGGAAAATCCCAGTCCCAGCGCCGTATCCCGCACGATCCGGCTGAGGTTTTCTTCCGGCCGCGATCGACCGAAGGTCATGCTCGGGATCGTACGCATGGGTATATTTTTATATCCGTACCCGATCGCAAGATCCTCGAACAAATCCACTTCATGACGAATATCGGTTCGGAAAGCGGGATATTTTACCTCGTACGCATCACCTGAAGGAATCACATTCAAACGCATCTTACCGAGGATTCTGACAAATTCCTTCCGGGTCAAATCCAGTCCCAGCCAGCGTTTGGCCTCCTCATAATCGATGGTGATCTTTCTCGGGGAAAGATCCGGCGTCCGTTCCTGCCGATCGGGAAAGTTCATGCTGACCGATTCGGCCTTCCCTCCCACTTCCAGCAGCGCGCTCACCAAGGTATTCAACGAATTGACGACGGCATCCCGCGTGATCCCCGTCACATCGATAAACAAGCGGGAAGTCCCCAGCTTGCATTTGGTTTCATCACTGTTGATGATGGGGGGCATGGACAGAACCTGTTCAGCAGCGTCTATCAGTACAGGATAGCGGGCATATCGATCCATCAGATGCGCGTAGGCGGCTCCTTTCGGATGTTCCACCAGGATCCGCCGGGGCGTCATCAGGATTCCGGGCATCCCCAGCGGATTGAACCGGAAATCGTCGGGATCGACGGTGGTGTAGCGGATGGGAGGGTTCACCGTGTCGAGGTCGTAGACGCCGATGGAAGCCAACTTGCGGTCGCGACCGATTCCCCAATGCAGATTTTCCTGCAGCCGCATGATCTCGCGCAGGGTACCGTGGTCCAGGGGCGGGATATTCACTACGGCGCAGCATATGAAAGGCCGGTACGTCTTCTCAAGCGACAGAGCCGCATCGACATCAACGCTCACATCCCCTTCCTCCAGCGTGAAGGGTGACAATCCCTGCTCATGCCCGAGATACCCTTTGAGCGCCCGCGACAATCCGCCGGCATCGAAAAGATCAGGGCGGTCCGCCAGCAGATCCAGACGAATAACTCGATCAACGGCGAATTTGGGAAAGGGATCCTGAGTTTCCATCCCGCAGAAATCGCATCGGCGGGGAGGCTCCTCACGCTCCAATCGGTCATTAGGCGTCTGGCAGGCGGGACATCGGTACAGCCCCAGATCGGCGGTATCCTCGACATCGCATCCCAGCTGCTCCAGCGCATCCACCAACTCATCCATGGGGTAAGGCTTTCCCAACAGTTGGTTCAAACGTTCGACACTGACGGCGACTACCGGCACAACGGCACCTCTCTAATCTTATCGAGATCACTCCAGTAGAGATCCCGGATGTCGGTGATCCCGTATCGCATCATGGCCAGCCGGTCCAAACCTAAGCCCCATGCCAGCACCGGCACCCGGCATCCGAAGGGACGGGTCACCTCGGGACGGAAGACTCCCGACCCCCCCATCTCGATCCAGTTTTTTCGGGATTCCATATAGACGAACACTTCGACGCTGGGTTCGGTATAAGGGAAAAAGGCGGGTTTGAACTTAACCTTGGCAAATCCCATTTTATGATAAAACTCCGACAAGGTTCCCAGCAGGGTGGACAGACTCGCCGCTTCGTCCACCACCACGCCGTCCACCTGAAAGAATTCCGGAAGATGCTTATAGCTGATCGATTCATTCCGGTAGACCTTGCCGACGCAAAAAACTTTCCGCGGCGGATTGGGATCCCGGGACAGCGCGCGGATGGTCGTGGCCGTGGTGTGGGTCCGCAGCACCACCTGCCGGGCCCGTCCGCGGTCCCAGCTGTATCCCCATCCCGTAGAACCGGTGTCACCCCCGTTCTCGTGGGTTCGCTTCACCCGCTCGACCACGTCCTCTTCGGGAAGGCTTGCCTGATGCGGCCGCTCGAGATAAAACGTATCCTGCATATCACGGGCGGGGTGGTCCTGCGGCTGGAAGAGCGCATCAAAATCCCAGAATGCCGACTCCACTTGGGGAGAAACGATTTCCGTGAAACCCATTTCCAGGAACGCCTGTCGTGTCTGCTGGATGATCTTCTGCATGGGATGGATCTTCGCCGGATAAACTTGATCCGCTTCCAGAGTGACATCGTAAGCTCGCAAATGAATCTCCCGCCAACCGCCGCTTGTGATATCTTCGGACGTCAGGACATTCCGTTCCTTGAGAATAAGCACATCCCCTTTCAGCACTTCACGCCCGATGTCGGTAATCACGGCGGAGCGAACCGTCCGCGGCTTCAATTTTACGAGGGCCGGCCGCCCGCTCAAAAAAGGCCGTACATCTTCGGGGCAAATCCCTTCTTTTTCCAGATCATCGAGAAAAACCTTCTCGGATCCGAGAACCAGCTCCAGCGCCTTTTCATCTTCCGTCCGCTCCTGCAAAGCCGCCCGCCCCGCATCCGTCAACGATAGATCTCCTCCGCTTTTTTTCACCCATTTCCGTAAGGAGCCCCATTTGATGATTTCGTTCATGGGGATCTCACGTTCTTTGGCCAGCTGTGCCAGCTCGCGCATCGGCACCGTTCCCCGTTCCGCCATGACGGACAGGATCCGACGCTCGGGCAATCCCCGTTTCAATATTTCCGGAGCTTCCTCCGTCGGAATCAATTCCTCGCGCTTCAGCTCCGAAATCACCAGCCAGTCATGTTCGCTGCCGTACTGCAGGGTCGCCATGGCCATGGGGTGATCCACCCCGGACCGGGATACGATCTGCGAGATCGTCAGGCCGGATGGAACCTCCAACAGAGCTTCGAAAACGGCCCATTGGGATTCATTGAGTTGTATCTGCATGACAATTCACTCTTGATTACACAAAATAAACAATATACCCGAATAATTCAACCTTTTTCACGGGATTTTTCTTGACCTCTCTGGCAATCCTTATAAAAATATGAGTAAATGATAAGGATAATTCATTTTTCAGCTTCGGATTTCGGAATCAAATTCCACCCGGTTTTACGAATCATTCGAGAAAGGAGAACATCATGTTTATCTGCAAAAGGTCTTACCGACATGTATTCACGCTTTTCCTCTCATGGATCGTTTTCGGTCTGATCCCATCTCAGCTTTCGGCACAACGGACCGTATTCTCTCCCGAAGAGTACATTCGGCGGCGGGCCGAACTTATGGATAAAGTGGACGATGGATTGATCATCCTCTTTGCCGAATCCCGCTACGAAGGCAGTTCCGGCCTCAATCCGGGCGCCCATTTCAGACAGGATAACGATTTTTTCTATTATACCGGCAACGAAGATCCGCACTCCATCCTCGTCTTGGTGCCGGGAACACAGGAAACTTTTTTGTTCCTTCCCCGGCAGTCGGCCAGCGAAATCCGGGCCGACGGCCCCAACTGGCTTCAGGATGTTTCCGCTCGTGAAAGAACCGGACTGAGTGATATCTATGGGCTGAGCTATTTCGAGGAGTTCCTGGCACGCCGGCTCAACCGCAGCGGCAATCTCATCCATATGCGTTTGACACCACGAGGAACCCAGTTGGCGGCGGCCCGCAGGGACAAAACCCTGTTCAACGCCCGGCTTCCCCTGGACTACCACCGAATCAAGACTTTCCGGGAGCGGATGCCGACGACGGAGCTGAAAGACATCACGCCGGCCATCGACTCCATGCGCTTGATCAAAAGTCGTGAGGAGATTGAAGTCGTGAGACGCGTGGGGCGCATCTCCGCCGAGGGGGTCAAACAGGCCATGCTGGCCACCCGGCCGGGAGGATTCGAATACGAAGTGGAAGCCGCAGCCATGTGCGCTATTCTCAAGCACGGCGCACAAGGCGCCGCCTACCCGCCCATCGTTGCCGCCGGTATCAATGCCTGCACTCTCCATTACACCAAAAATTCCAAGCGGCTCGAAGCCGGTGAAATCATCCTGATGGATTTCGGAGGCGACCTGGATTACCTGATGGCGGATATTTCCCGCAGCTGGCCGGTCTCCGGGAAATTCACTCCCGAACAAAAAAAGATCTACAATACCATTCTCGAGGTTCAGAAGGCCTGCATCGAGGCCTATCGGCCGGGAGCCACCGTGGAAGACGTTCAAAATCATGTCGCCGAAATGATGAAGCGCAAAGATCTCTCCGTGCCCAAGCAACTGGCTCACTGCGGACTTCCGGGAAAACCGGGCACCATCGGGCATTATGTCGGGATGACCGTTCACGATGTGGGAAAACGAAATATCCCCCTGCAGCCCGGAATGGTCATCACCATCGAACCCGCTCTCTATTATCCGGAAAAATCACTGGGGATCCGTATCGAAGATACCATCCTGATCACTGAAGACGGCTGTGAGGTCCTCACCAAAGACGTGCCTAAAGAAGTCGACGAGATCGAAAACCTCATGAAAAGGAGAAAAAACAAATGAAAAAAACCGGAATCGCGCTCATTATCCTGATTCTCATCGGATCCGTCGGCTGTTCCGTTTCAGATTCGCCCGAGGACTTTTCCATCCGCTCCCGGGAAGAGCGGGCGGCCATTCAGTCCGAGCTTAATCTCAAACGGGTCGACACGCTGCTGCTTCCCTCTATGCGCCGCAACGACATCGACTGCTGGATCATCATGTCTCGGGAATTCAACAAGGACTGGGTTCTCAACTACATCGAGGACGAAGCGGGCGCTACCGGCGGCCACCGCAACGCTTATATCTTCTTCGATGACGGAACGGATCACGTCCGCCGCATCGCCATCGGCACCCACCTGGCCGCCGAGAGCAAGGTCTGGGATCAAAGCATTTCATATCATTCCGGCGAAGGAGACGAGGGACCTTCATTGAAACCCGTTCTGCGCAAGACCATAGCCAAACTCAATCCCCAAAAGATCGCCGTCAACACTTCCCGCACGATTCCTTTCTGCGACGGTCTGACCGTCTCCATGAAGGATTTTCTTACCGATGCCATCGGCCCCAAATATGCGGGCCGTCTGGTGTCGGCGGAAGCGTTGATCGTGGACTTTCTCGACACCCGACTGCCTGAAGAACAGCAGTATTTCAAGGAAGCGGCGGAGATTTCGGTCATGATCCACGAAGAGGTTTTCAGCCATAAGGCCATCCATCCCGGAAAAACCACGGTAGGTCAAGTGCGGAGTTATGTTTACGACCGTTTGGCGGAGATGAAGCTTCCCACCTGGTATGTTCCGATCATCCGAGTGATGCGCAGAGGCGGAGTGAAATCCGGAAGCGATACGGTTATCATGCCGGGCGACCTCATCCATACCGATATCGGAGTGATCTATATCGGTCTCTATACCGATTATCAGAAAAACGCCTATGTGCTCCGTCCGGATGAGACCGAGGCTCCCGAAGGCCTTCGAAACGCACTGCGAAATTCGCTTCGCGTTCAAGATGCCATTTTCAAGACGGCACAGGCCGGAATCCCCGGTTATAAAGTCAAGGATGCCGCCGAAAAACTCTGCGAAGAATGGGGGATCCGAGGACGGGTCTACTCTCACTCCACAGGGATGGGGGGACATGGACTCGGCGCCTGGATCAATCCCGACTGGCCCGACCGTTACGGCGCGCGCGCGACGTTTCCCCTTCGCCCCGGAGCTATTTACTCCATCGAATCATCCGCCACCTCTTCCATTCCCGAATGGGATGGGCAGAGTGTCGGAATGGGCACGGAAGAAGACTGCTATCTGGGGGAAACGGGTTTGGTGTATTTTCTTCCGCGACAGGAAGAATTATACCTTATCGAATCAACCAAAGAATAAACGGGATCTCGCGCCGAGACCGAGAGGGAATCCGGCTCTCAATCAAGATCCGCCATCGGAGGCCGCAAGCTGGACATGCGCCCATAAGTTCAATCCATCGGCCGTTTGCGGGCGCATCCCGGGGCGCATCCCTCCTCCCATGCCCGGATTGCCGCCCATTCCGCCTCGGCCGCCCATCCCGCTGCCCGCTCCCGGAGCGCGTCTCTGACTGAAATACCCGCGCTCCGGTTTGGGAACCTCCCAGCCGATCCCGATTCGACTTCCCGCATCGACTTCGATGCCGTAGGAGGAGCCGTCGCCCGATCGGAGCGGCACCTTGAATTCGCAGACCAGCATCCCGCTCGAAGCTTCCGCCACCGCCCGGATCCCTCCGGCTTCATCCGAAGGCATCCTTCGTTTCTCGTCCTGTTTGGGGAATAAAAGCTCCAAATACCCGCCGGATTGCTTGAACCGCTCCTGCGCCCTTCCGAGATCCGCGTTTTCCTGTGTGGGATTCCGCATTTCAGAGGGAGATACGGAGCGCGGCCGGCCCTGACTCTCAGTCATCTCGCCGCCTTCTCTTTCGGTGGATGGACGCATTCCCAGGGGATATCGGATACCGAAAATCTTTTGTGTCCCCCCTTCCCGATCAAACCAGAGCGTCAAGCCTTGAGTCATCACCTGACGCTGCAGCATCGGGTGCTCGATCAGAACGCAGATATAGAGGTCCGTGTCATCATTCATCAGCCCGAGCGATATCTGATCTTCTTCATCATAAAGCAACTGCCCGTGCCAATCCGGCGTTTTGCCGTCAATAACGATCTCTCGATCCCGTCGGCCGCTCTCGAGTTCGTAGGTCCCGCAGGAAAGAAAAGGGATCAACATCATCATCAGCCAGAGTATGCGAGTGTATCGAATCCATGCATGCGAATCATACAATTTGGTTATCATGTCGTTCTCCTTGAAGCGTGAAGGCTTCTTGTTCCGATCACATCTGTACACATGGTTTAGACCTCCTTCTAGACGAAATCATTCCCCGCCAAAAACATATCCTTCCGCGGGAAAACTCGAGATCTTACGAAACGCTTCTCATTTCATCGAACCTTAACGATCATATTATACACATTTACCGTTTTTCTTCCGTATCCCGGCGGATGATAATGAGGTCAAATTCCGCTATAATGGATATCGGTTCGACACGGGGCCTATTTCAAAGTCCCCACCCGGAGCTTCGAATCCACGGAAAACAAGCCCATGAAATCCCGAACGGCCATGAATGAGACAGAAAACGATAAAGAGTTCGATCGCCGTCTCCGCGAAAAGGCATCCACAAAAAAGCAGCAGCTCTATCCCCGGGAGGATTCGAAGCCGCGGCCGATGTGTTATCGCTGCCGCCGACCCCGAACAAACTGCCTGTGCGCCGATATCCACCCTTTTGCGACACGGACCCGTTTCCTTCTGCTCATGCATCCCAAGGAAGCACGCAAACAAAAGACCGGGACAGGACGCCTGGCTCACCTCTGTCTTTCCAATTCCCAAATCATAACGGGAGTGGATTTTACCGAGGACCCCGAAGTCAACCGAATTCTGGAATCCCCGGACTACAGCCCGGTGCTCCTGTATCCCGGCCCCGGCTCCTTGAAGATTCCTGGAGAAGGAGTCCGTTCCCTTCAAATCGAAACCCGGTCGCATCTGGTCGTCGCGCTGGATGCGACATGGACCCTCGCGCGAAAGATGTTGAAACTCAGCCGAAATTTTCATACGTTGCCCCGCCTTTCGCTGGATGTCATACAGGGTTCTCGTTTTCGTATCAAACAGCAGCCGCATGCCGCCTGTCTGTCAACGATCGAAACGCTGTACTACTTTTTGGATGCTCTCGATAGGGAAGGTCTCGAAGACTGTCGCGGTCGGCACCGCATCCTTTTGGATGTTCTGGAAAACTTATGCCGCCGTCAGATGGAATGCGCGAACGATCCCGAACTCCCCGGGTATCGAAAACGAGCCTCTCCGTCCAGCCCTCGCGCAACACCTTCCGTTCGGCCTCAAAAGCGGAATGTTTTTTTCCCTTAAACACGTTAAACCGAATTCACGACTTAGATTCGGAGGGGCGGTAGCCGATTGAATCCAGCGGTTGAATGGTCGACGGATCTCGTTGGGCCGTCCATTTTCCTATCAGAGTTTTACCCGCACTGAGGATCCTTATCTCCCCTTCCATGTTATCACCGGTTACCTGTCCGTAAAAAAGCAGGAGTTGAGACCGATCTTCATCTTGATTCTCCAAGGAAAACCAAATATGACGGCCCTTGAGCTTGGCGTCATTTACCGAAAGCTCTTTCCCATTTCCGGTAACCCTTCCGTGAACGTATTGAAAAACCTGATTCAGATTCATTTGCATCCCAGGATTTCCGAATCCTTCGTTGAAACTCAGCTCCCAAATGCCGGAAATATTGGCCGGGACGCGCCAGTAATACACCCAGTGCCGCCGGCCGTCCTGAATCACCAGGGATGTTTTGTCCGGAATCCATTCATTCATTCTGAAATCGTGGGAAACAATGCGCGTGCCCGGTTCCAAATCCGCCAGAATTTTCGGACGCAAGATAAGATTCACTTCACTCAGCAGGTATAGAGTGACCACCGTCGCTTCCCGCAGGTCGGTGTCAAAAAGATTTTGTTCATGAAACCTGACCATATGATCCACTTTTGCCTGCAAGGCGTTTTTACGGCTCTCCCGGATTCTCTGCGGATCGATGTCCACACCCACGCCCCGAATACCGAATTTTCTGGCTGCGGTGATGACGATTCGCCCATCACCACAGCCGAGATCATACAGCACATCCTCCGAGTTCACTTCCGCCATTCGCAGCATTTCATCGACCACCCGGTGCGGGGTAGGGACATAAGGGACATCCAGCTTGGCCTTCCTGCAGGCGCCCAATCCCACAAGAAGAGATAATCCGATCAGAAACCCGATCCGTCCACAGGGAAAAATCCTGGCCCGGAGATTATTTTTTTCGCCAGCCTTCACCCACGTCCTCCTTCATGAATTTCATGTCCATGCCCAATCCGCTTATAGCACACGCCGTATGCCAGGTCAAATCCAAGGCCGGGCGGTGGAATACGACAAACAGAGACCCTGATCACGTTTCCTCCCTCCCGGAATTACCGGTTGACAAATCAATCCTCGAATGGGAAGTTAAAATCAGATTCGAATGGACACCAAGGAGGCCCCATGAAAAATGCCGTCCGATTCCCCATTCTCGCCGCTCTCATCCTGGTCGCGGCGTCGGTCCCGACCCGGAACAGCCCCACCCAGGCAAAAAGATACGCACCTTATTACTATCAAAAAAAAAGCCTGTTCGAAGTACTGCCCAACACTCCGAATGAGATCATTTTTCTGGGAGACAGTACCACGGACGGCGGGAACTGGAGCGAGCTTTTCGGCGATGAGAGGATGAAAAACCGAGGCATCAACGGAGATGTGACGGACGGTGTTCTGGAAAGATTATCCGAAGTGACGGAATCGTATCCCCGCCAGATCTTTCTGCTGATCGGCATCAACGACTTTTCAAAAGGACGCTCCGTCGATTATGTCCTAAACAACATTCGAATAATCGCAAAAAAAATCACCCGGGCCTGCCCGAATACCGACCTTTTTCTCCAGGGTTTGCTTCCCGTTAACGCCGACCTCGGTCAATTCCCGAATCACACGAACAAAACCGATATGATCATCGCTCTCAACAAAAAATTGGAAGCGGTGGCACATCGCTACGGTGCAACGTATGTCGACTTGTTCTCGGCTTTCGCCGACAGCGAAAACAAGCTGGACCGAACAGTGACCAATGACGGCCTGCACCTGACGGGGGCGGGATACCTGCGCTGGAAATCCCTGCTGATAAGACACCTCGGATCCAGGGGAAGATAAACGATGCCGGTCAAGAGGGCTCTTTTTTTGCGGAATCCAGTTTTTGCCTGATAAACGGTTGTTCCGGAAGCAGCTCCAGCGACTTGGCCCAAACCCGGCGGGCTTCCTCTATATCCCCGGACTGATGATGGCACTCGCCGATGGCATTCAGAACCTCGACCATGTTTCCATCCTGCGACAGCGCCTGCCGATAAAAGGAGATGGCCTCGGACCACGATTTTTCCTCTTGATGAACCCGCCCGAGATAAACATATAGGTCGAAATCACCGATACCTTCCTCTACAAAAGGCGTCAGGATTTCCCTGACCCGGTTCCATTCTTTTTCCAGAAGAAACGTACGGGCATAAGCCAGAGAATAATCCAAAGCTTCAGGATCGGAAGCGTATGCTTCCGCCAAAAGCGGCCGGGATTCTTCGATTTTCCCCAGGTTCAACCATTGGAGTCCAAGCACATAGGCGTATACGGGATCCGCCGCCGCCGGGCTGGTCTGGGAAACCGCCCAGGATTCCGGCCGGGGATCCGGGACCACTTTGAATTTCTCCGCGGCCGACAGGACTTCCCGACCCTCCGCATCCGCCAAAGCGACTTCCAGGGAATAATCACCGGGTGCATACGACTCGAGCGGAAACTCGAGTTGAAAATCCCGCAAGCCCTCAAATTCTTTCAAGGGACGACGCGCATCCACGAAGGATGTCTCCGCGCCGCGAATCCGAGTGACCAGGGCCCCGGCTTTTTTCCATTCGGGATCCAATCCATGGATCTGGAAAAACACATGCAGCTTCCGGCGGTTGGTGAACTCCTTTCTGGGCGACGGATATATCTGGAGATCCCCCATCAGAAAAGGCTTGTTCATTTCCTTATATGGGGATCCTTTTTTCACCCGGTGCGTCAGGATCAGAGGCCCCATGATCATGTCTTCGGCTTTCGGCACCCTGATCCTTTTCTCCAGCGAGAAAAATTCCTTCGATACCGTATTTTCCATCAGCACATGCAGCGTATATTCCCCGTTTACCAGAGGGAATGAGTCATAAACATGAAAGGGCCTTTCTTCGAGTTGATCAAGCTGTTCTTTCGTGAGTTCCAGGGGAAAAATCCGCTCCTCTTGAAACACCGTAGCGCCGCCGTCATCAACCACCCTGACGGTATTCCTGATATTGGTGAAGTAGCGGTTCTGGTAAACATCCAACGACAGCGTTTCCGGCTCCAGGACGTAATTGACGAAAAATATCCCGCCGGGATCCCGCAGAACCTCGACCTGATAAAGGCCGTCGATCCGATTCACCGAATAGCTGACTTTCACCGATGCTTTATTTTCCAGAAACTCATACGCATAGGCGTCTTCGACTTTGTGTTGAGGAAAAGTCCGGACATCCTCGGTCAATTTCGCCGATGAGATTCGATCATGATTGTGCTCCAGCGAATATCGGCCGTCGGAGGAAGGAAAACTCGACCAGGAAGCGAATGCCAATTCCGGAGAAACTCTTGAATAAAGCAGATTATACGCCACCTGATCGGCGTGTTCGATGCTTTTGGTATCGTACATACTGATCAACGGAGTCAAGCTGCGAGGACCGTCGGATATATGGGAATACAGCTTATAGGAACCCACTCCGTTGGGTTGAAAAAAGAGCAGCCGGAACTGCGGCGGCTCGCCGAGGCGGGGATTACCGTCGAAATACCAGATTTCGATAGGAAAGCTCTCTCCGACACCCCCTTCAAAACGGGTCTTCATGCGAGGCTCTCCCAATGTGATGAAAATCCTCCCGCGGTCGGTTCTCCAACCTTGACTTGCATCTTCCTTACCGAAATGCCGGCTGGCATATTCAATGCGGCGGAGATGTTCGTCGCGGAATTCATTCCGTTCCGATCCCGGCGTCGGGTCCCGATGAGCCCAGAACTCACGGATAAAGAAATCTCTCTCCCGGTTCGACTCCAACCGGAAAAAGACTTCTTTTTCAGCCGGTGTGATGATATAGACCACTTCTTCTTTCAGCCACCGCCGATATTTCTCCGGAAGCGGCTCTTTTTCCTGATCAGACCAGCCGGCCGAGACACATGATATAAACATGACGATAACGGCGGATTTCCAATTCATAAAAGCACTCCTTTTCTATTATGGAGTATCATATTGGACGTCCCAGTCCACGGTAAAAAATTTATATCGGCTGTAGTCGATTTCGACCTTCGCCCATTTCAGACTGCTCCTTTCCTCGTATGCTTGGGAAGCCGCGGAACGCTTTCCACCCTCGCGGCCCGATAATCCTCTTCAAATACGGTTCGGCTGGGAAATCGGATTCCGTTTTTTTCGAAATCATAAAAATGTGAAACGAAAACATCCCTTCGGATATCCCAGGTTTTGGTGTTCGACATACCAGCCAAGGATTCCTGCGCCACATCGATACGGAGGACACTGAAATCGTTTTCGTCCAGCCAGATCTTTCCGAAGTTTGGATTCTCGGGATCCGGTTCTTTAGGGACGGCTTCGATCACCACCGCTTTCCTTCCCAGAACTCTTCCTGATCCGACGATTCGATAATCATATTTTTTTTGCTGCTTACGGCTCAACAGACCGATCGGCCCGAAAACGGCACGCTTGGAATAGAAGTGTTTGGTTTTGAGCGGGGCGTTTTTTTCATCTTTCTTTTTCCCGTTTTCTCTCAGCAGCGTGCGGCTTTCATCGATCTTATTCCCCTTTTTTATCAGCTGATAATCATACACATAAAGATTCTTCTCTTTGGCGGTCCGATGGGGGCCTTCCCTAAATCGGGACGATATGCGCTCTTTGTGCCGTATATCGAACACCTGCGTCGAACGTCCGGAAGACAAGGCCCTCATGTCCAATCGCTCCATCTCAGGGCGGCTGTGAGAAGCAACCTCTTTGATCTTCTCCCGGCAGACAAAGTCGAGCACGACTTCGGAAAGCCGGTCGCAGTAATCCGCGCTCTTCACCAGTATCGCTTCCAATCGCGGCGGATCTTGACTCCGGTCGGATGCCGATCCGATCCACCCCGATAGAGGCAGTACAGCCGTAAATGTCAGCATGATTCCGATTCGTCGACATCGCTTATTTTTCAAGGCTCCAACTCCCTTTATCGATTTCCATATGAATTTTCACGTCGGTCTAAAGGGATGCAATTCTCATGCCATGTTTTCGCCAAGGAAATACAGCCGTGGATTTTGAAACCGACTCAACCCTGAAAGGAATGTGCGAATGCATCTACCTGCGCCGATTATTTTTCCCCAAAATACGTCCTCTTCCGAGGACGCTTCCCCATCTATCCCGAGACACTTCTCCACCGATGCCGACTCGGGATCCAACAAATCAAACCGAACCGAAAAACGCCCCGATCCGCCACCAACGTCTTATTGATTATACGTTATCCCGCTCACCGGGTCCAGAATGCAGCTCGGCGATCCTTCCGGATTCGGATATATCGCCGGGGCGGATTTCATAAAAAGCAGCGAAGTCTCTCCCCGGATTTTCTGATGAACCCCGGAGACCGGAAGCCCGTACTCATTTGAGAATCACTTCACGCTCGTCGCTTCCGCCTTTTTCCGAATGAAGCCGGATCCGGGCCGTCGTTCCGGGGGAAGCCTGGATTTCCCATGACGCGCTATAGATGCTGAGGGATTCTCCTCCCCGTGTCCCACGCATGAAATTGAAATCCACCGAAACGGGATTGTCGGTTGCGGCTCCTTTCGGAAGTTCGATAATCAACCGGTCCTTTTCGGCGATTCCCACGCGCCGCGCCTGCTCCAGCGAAGTATCGAGATAACCCGTATTGGCGGCCTCGGCCGTGATCCTCCAACCGTTCTCGTCATTGCGTTTGACTTCAACATTGAGGATTTTCACCAAGGGGGTCGTCAGCGCCTGCGCCACGGCGAAACGAGCTTGATCAACAGCAACGCGGCGAAAATACGGACCCGGAGGAGGATTTCGCAGCCAGTACCGAGTGAACCCGCCGATCTCCACCTCGCCCAAGGTGGGATGTGCCGTATTTTTCCAGTCGACGAATCCCTGACCTCCCAAGTCCTCATCCCCTTGATGGCGATCCAGCCATTTCATCACGACGGCTTGGACGTCCGGCCGGTTGTAGCGCCCCGGGATAGCGAAAAGAGGGCGGTCGCGGGGGATCTTCCCCCATCCGATTTCGTTGAGAAAGGATTCCAGCGTCCAGAGCTCCGTGGTCAAAGCGAACAATCCTTCATGGACATAGGCCCAGTCGATAAAAACGCCGTGACGGACACCCGGCTGCCGATCCGGAGGCAGATCGGGATCGATCGTTGTGAAATCGTTGTAGATCGACGCAACCGGGTACGTCGTCAGCTCGGTTCCTTTGGCGAGGACCGCACTGAAATCCTGCAGGTCCTGCGGCGGAAAATCGCTGTCGGGTCGTGCGGCATAGGGGCGGAGATGGATCCCGCTGGTGGTGTGGTAGGACTCCACCTGCGAAATATGGGGCCGGGACAGGATGAAATCGACCAGGAGACGAGCGTTATGCTCCTGAAGAGGATAATCCCCCCGCCCGCGAAAACGGCCATCGGGCGTCGCCCAGAACGCGGGGTAATTGCGGTTGGAAATAAAACCCGTGCGCGGCGGATCTTCATTCACCTCCCCGTCGGCATCGCTGTCCAGACCTTCATCCCACACCCGGTAGAAGACGCCTTCATGATCCTCCTTCCCGCGCCTGACGAGAAGCCGGGGATCTTCATCCGAGGTCTTCCAGTCTCCATCCGGATCCGGCTTCCTCATCTTGAGGATCTCGCCGTCTCCGTCGATGTCCTGAGGACCGTCTTCTCCCTTTTTCCCATCCCCATCCCGATCCTCGGCCCCTGGCGCCCGGGCGGGATCCCAATCCACCCTGCCCGTCATGAAAGCTTCGGCCCCGTCGGGATCGGCACGCTGCACGATATAGATAACCCGTGTATCCAGAAGCTTCTTGACCTCCGGGATATCCTTGTATCCGGTGAGAAGATAATGGACCAGATACAGCGTAACCTCTCCGCCCATGACTTCAGAGGCATGTTGATTGCCGTCAAAATACACCGCCGGCTTGTCCGCCGCCGATCCGGTTCCGCGGTTGGAAAGCTCCGCACACCATATCTCCCGGTTCCCCACCGCGCCTTTTCCGATGGAATAGAGTTTCATGAGCTCGGGATAATCCCGTTGAAGTGCCTTGAGGATGGAAAGTGATTCTTGATAATTGTGATAGCGAAACTCATAATCTCCAGTTTCGCCGCGGGAAGCCCCGAACAGCGGCGGCGACAATACCATTCCCAAAAATATAAACACGAGCCCTAAAATGAAGATTCCGGCCCTATGCCTCTTTGACATTTATTTCCTCCCGAAACCGCCCGATTCATAGGTTTAACGACGATAGGGGGACATGATCCCCGACGCCTGAGGATACCAAGAAAACGATCCTTTTTAGCGCCCCTCTTCTCCCCATGGGAACTCAATCCGTTTTATTTTCAAACGGGATTTTCCCTGTTCCGGTCCGGAGAACCCGGGAGAAATCAGTAGCGCCAGCTTTCAAGATCGGCTCCTCGAGGAGCACTTTTGCGGATCCTCTCCATGATTTTCGGAACGTACATCTGGTTGTATCGAAGACGAGAAAGCGCATTGGGACGGGTATGATCGCCGTTCCAGCAGTGACCGGCCCGATCCCCATAATCCACCTCTCCCGCATAGTACGGGTCGGTGGTGCTCTCCAGAAATTCTTCCATCAGGTAGACCGCATTGTTCAAATACGATCCGTCCATATCACCGCAGTATATATGGATTTTCCCTTTAAGCATGGGGCCGAGTGTTTTCCAGTCACGTTCCAGGATATAGCGAAGATCCCAGTTCTCCCGCCAGTAGGCGGCCACTTCGGGGTCTATCTCTCCCGTCATTTTATCCCAGAGATGTTTTGGGTAGCCGTCTTCTCCGACGGGTCCGAACAACGTGAGCCAGACATCCCTCTGACCTCCCGAGCGGCCTTTGGCACCCAAAACCGCTTCTTTGTATTGAACCTCCTGCAGCGTGCAAGAGACTTCACCGATGGTGCTGCGGCTGCGGGGGCGCGGTGTTTGTTTCCATTGACTGTCGAAAAAATAGGCATTTTTATCTTCATAGATATTGACAAGCGTATAAGCGCGGAAATCGATGGGATCCGGGCAGGCGGCGAAGCAGCCGTTGTACATATCCGGATAAAAAACCTGGACGGCAAGCGCTTCCCAACCTCCCGTGGATCCGCCGTAAAGGAAACGCGCCCAACCTTCTCCGATCCCGCGGAATTTCTCTTCGATGTAGGGAATCAGCTCGGTATTGATGGCGTCTCCGTAAGGTCCCATATTGGCGGAATTGACGGCATAGGAATCATCGAAATAGGGCGTCGGGTGCTGGATCTCTATGATGAGCATTCGCGGAGTATCGGGAGCGGTCCAGTAACGGTAGAAGTCGTAAGCCTGCTGCTGGACGATCCGGTTGTAGCCGTGAATATCGAAACGGGCGCTGTAGTCCTCTTCGAGATCGGAATCCGGCGGCGTTTCCCGGAAGCCGCCGAAATCACGGGGGAAATGCCCGTGAAAAACGCACAGCGGATAACGAGCCTCGGGATGTTCATCAAATCCCTCGGGAAGCAGCACATGCGCTCCAAGAGTGGTGGGACGTCCCCAGAATGTGGAGAGCAGTTCGCTCTGGATCTTTATGTGCTTGATGTATTTCGTGTCCACCGGTTCGGGGATAGGCGATATCTCCTGGTCCAAGGTGATACGGATCGTCTTATTGGATCCGGGATTGATGCGGAGTTTTTGCGGCGGGCTGTATAGATTTCCCGGTTTCAGGTTCCACTTCTGTCCTTCTCCCTTATCGGGAGGTAATTTCAGGACACGGCCGTCCGCCAGAGTAAAGGTTTCATAGCGATTGAGAAGCGCCTGCACCCAGTAGGTTCCCGCGGGGATCTCGGCCAGGCTCTTCAGCGGATAGCCGAAAACATGCCCGTCTATGAAAGCCTCTTCTCCAGGATTCAAGCCGTCGACATCCACTCCGAATATCAGCTGAGTATCGGGTCCGTTCCCGATCTGGAAGCGAGGTTCCCGACTGCCGTCGGAGGACACCATCAACAGCATCCTGCCGTCAATTGCATCGGAACAGAGGTCTCCGGAAAAAGCGATGCCGAAGCGAAGCCGGGCTTCTCCGCCGGACGATGAAGCTCGGCATACGCCCAACACGCCCAACACGATAAGCAGGACTCCTAATCCCAAAAACCGACATCTTTTTCTATTCCGTCGCATGCCATTCCTCCTTCCTTTGAATTACAAGTCACTCGACGTTCGTGATTTCAAGCGGGAACGGAACAAACACATCACCCCGCTCTTCGCCGATCCAGCCGGCTCAATAACGCCAGCTCTTCACATCGGCCCCCCGTGGGGCGGATTCCAGGATACGCTTGAGCATCTTGGGCGCGACACGCATGTTGATGGTCAGGCGCGAAAGGGAGTTGGGATTATCGTGATCCCCGCTCCAGCAGTGTTCAAACCGATCCCCGTAATCCACTTCGCCGTCATAATAAGGATCGGTGGTGCTTTCCAGAAATTCTTCCATCAGATAGACCGCGTTGTTTAAATAATAATTATCCATGTCGCCGACATAGATGTGGATTTTGCCCTTCAATTTCGGTCCCAGCGTCTTCCAATCCCGAGCCAGAATATAACGTAGATCGTAGTTCTCACGCCAGTACGCAGCGACTTCGGGATCGATCAGCCCGGTTTTCTTGTCCCAAATAGGTTTGGGGTATCCATCCGAATCCACCGGACTGAATACGGCCTGCCACACATCCCATTGTCCTCCCGAACGGCCTTCGGTGGCGATGACAAGCTCCTTGTGATTGGCTTCTTCCAGCGTTTCCCGAACCTCCCCCAGATAATTTCTCGCGCCGGGGCGTGGGGCGGTTTTCCACTTCGGATTCGCATAATAGGCATTTTCATGCTCGTAAATATTGACGAGCGTATACTGCCGGAAATCGATGGGATCGGGGCAGAACGACCAGCAGCCGTTGTACTCGTCGGGATAGAAGATCTGAGCGGCCAGAACCTCCCATCCCCCGGTCGATCCCCCGTAAAGGCATCGCGCCCATCCCTCTCCGATCCCCCGGTACTGTTCTTCGATATAAGGGATCAGTTCGTAGGTGATGGCATCCCCATACGGCCCGATATTAGCGGAGTTGACCGCATAGGAGTCGTCATAGTAGGGATTGGCATGCTGGATGGTGACAATGATCATCCGGGGGAAATTCGGTCCGGTCCATGTTTGATAGAATTTATAGGCCATCTCCTGGTTCAATTGTTCGTATCCCGCCCGATCGCCGCGTTCCGAGCTGGCTTGACCGGCATCCGGCGGCGTGTCCCTGAATACCGTCGGCGTATAGAAATAGCGATGATGGTGTCCGTGATAGATCATAAGCGGATAGCGGGCTTCGGGGTGATCTTCAAAACCCGCCGGCAGCATAATGATCGCCTCCAGGAACATGGGGCGCCCCCAGAATTCCGTAAGCCGTTCGCTTTGGATGCGGACATGTTTGATGAATGCGTTGTCTTCCCGTTCGGGGAAATCTTCGATCATCTGGTCCATGGAGATGCGTATCACGGCATTTTTTGCGGGATCGATGGTCATCATACGGGGCGTGCTGTAAAAATTGCCCGGTTTCCGATTCCACTTCTGTCCTTCTCCTTTGTCCGGAGGGAGCTTCACGACATGACCGTCGGCACGATGAAACGTTTCATAGCGATTGAAAAGCGCCTGAACATAATAATCACCGGGAGGAAGTTCAGCGAGGGTTTCTGCCGGAAACCCGAAAACCCTTCCATCAACCACCCCCGGTTTTCCCGGACCGAGCTCCTCGACGTCGATGCCGAACATCACGGCATTCTGAAACCGAGGTTCCCGTTCATCGTTTTCCGCCAGCAGCAGCAAGATTCTTCCATCCTGATTTTCCTGGCTGAGATTCTCATCGAACGAAATTTCAAAGCGCAGCGGGCTGGCAGCGCCGTCGCCGCCGGAACGGCAGGCAAGCCCGAACAAGACGACGGACATCAAGATCAAAACCGCCGCATTCATAAAAAAGTCTTTTTTACCGATCATGTTTCCTCCTCCGGCGGAATGATGATTCATTCCCGGTATCGAGTCCCGAAAATTTTCCCGCCGTTTTCCCGGTCGCAGGCAGCCGAAGAGCCTATTCTCCGAAAGGCTGATCGACAGCCGTCGATTCCATTCCACCGAGAATCCGGGCTCCGTCCTCGGTCACAACGAAACAGTCTTCGATCCGGACGCCGAATTCACCGTATATATAGATACCCGGCTCATTACTGAAAGTCATGCCGGGCTCGAGTTTCAATTTGTTTCCTCTAACAAGATAAGGGTACTCATGACCGTCCATCCCGATACCGTGTCCCAGACGGTGAGAGAAGTATGCATAATCGGGGCCGAAACCGGCATCTTCGATAACCTTTCGTGCCGCCCGGTCGATGTTTTCACAGCTCACGCCGGGACGGATGGCTTCGTGAGCCGCGACCTGGGCTTTTCGAACGATATCCCAAACCTGACGCTGCCTGTCGGACGGCTGTCCGAAAACAACGGTACGGGATACATCGGAGCGAAATCCTTCGATATCGCAGCCGCCGTCTACCAGAACGATATCCCCTTCCTGAAGATCCCGTACAACCTTGGAACCGTGCGGGAAGGCGGAATTCGGGCCGAATGACGGTCCTCCCCTTCCCACGGCTCCCATCCGCTCGTGAGCCTGTTGGATCAGCAGCCTTACGTCTCCGGTCGACATCCCGCGGCTCAAGCGGTCGAATGTATCACGGTAGGCCATTTTCGTGATTTTTGCGGCCAGATCCATATAGCCGAGTTCTTTATCGGTCTTACAGGCGCGACAACTTTCGGTTATCACTGCGCCGTTGAACATTTCCAGTCCGGGGGCCTGTTGTTTCAGTCCGTAGAGCACAAAATTTCTTACCGTCGGCCCGGTCGCCAGGCGTCCATGAGCCGCTCCCAGATCACGCATGATCTCCGCGATCAGTTTGAAGGGATTTTCATGTTCATGCCAGGTTCGAATTTCCTGTCCCTCTGGGATGCGTTCCTTGGCTCGCTCTTCTTCGAAAGCGGGACACACCCATATCGGTTCCCGTTTCCGGTTGAGAACCGCTCCGAACGTTCGCTCGCTGCGCCCCCATTCGACGTTGGTAAAATATCGCAAGTCGGTGCTTCCCGTAAGCAGGAGTCCGTCCAGGTTATGCTCAGCCATCAAACGAACGGCTTTTTCCTGCCGTTTTTCAAAGTCCCGTATCGTCAGCGGTTCCACTCCCGCCGTCATATCCGTCAGCTTCGATTCCGTCTCCGGCGGTGCACATGAAACCATGCCGCTTCCTAAGCCGAAACTCGTGAGAGAAAGTCCTCCGATCTTTAAAAAATCACGCCTTGAAAACATTGTTGTGCTCCTTTCATTCATTGAACATTATGGAACCAGTCAGGACGTAGAATTGATCCAGTCGCAAGGAAATAACTCCTGCGCTCCTTGAACATCCGTCCTCGCTGATGCCTGGCTGGCTGGGCTGGCTTGTGTTCTCGGATGCAAATACATCGATAAAACATCGAGCACGAAAACAAGAGAACCAAATCTATATCACACCCAAATTCCGAAGTCAATTCCCCTCCACTATTTATCTCGACTCCTCCACCGATCCGCCGCCGACCCTTGTATTCAGGTGAAAACCATACTTAGGGCCCAGCATATACCTGGATGAGCCATGAAGAATGTCGAAAATATAATTAAAAGTCTTTTGAATAATTCATTTCGACATTCTTCATGGCTCATTCAGGTTAGAAGACGTAGGACAACTTGAGAAACAACGTATCCCCCTGATCCCCCTTTTCTCCGAATTTCGCAGTCCCTTTTTGATAAAGCAGTTGGATCGAGCCGAAAGGAGGTTGAAACCGATAGACGAAAACCATCTGGATATTGCGTTTTTCGATCACGGAATTGGTCTGATAAAAAAACTTGAGGAAGAGATCGGGGGTAAAATATTGCGTCATGCGAACCGCGTGTATCCACGTGCTTCCTTTTTCCGGATCGGGATTGAGTGTGAGACGGGTCAAGGAATACTCAAGCGAAAAGGCTTCTCCCGCTTGTTTTTTAAAACTCCCTCCCAAGAGGGTGAAATCGGAATCGAAATTTTTCCCGAAGGTGTAGCTTATGCTTCCCGACTCCCACTCCCGGGTATTGTACCCGAGTTCGAGTTGCGTGCGATGGTTGCGGTATTCTTTTTCATATAACTTGTATTCCTGATCGTGAAGCGTTTGAAAACTGAGTTTGTTACGCAGATCCAGCTTCACCGTTTGAAATACGTCCCAACTCCTGAGCACCTTATCCATACCCCAGTAAATATTGGCGTTGGAGTTGTATTCGATCCTGTCGAGGAACCGGTCCCGCATCCAGAACACTTTGCTGACGGCGGTATCCAGCTCATGACGGTTGTCGTCAGGGACGAAGCCCACGGCATTGACGTTATCTCCAAAGGCCTCTCCCAGGTAGGAGTACCGGATATGCGTATGAAAAGTGGACGTTTCATAGCAGGGCCGCAGAAAAAAAGCTCCATCCGTGCGTCCGCTTTCCCCATAACCGAGGGCCATTTGGCCGGTGAATTTGAAATGGTCGGTGATATCCAGCGAAGTGTCCACTCCCATGGTCCCTTGATTCCTGCCGCCGACGATACGGTTTGCGGCCAGCAGCCCGACCGACGATGAACGAAAGACATCTTTTTTAAGTCGAACCACGGAAAAATTCGGTGTGTTTCCGGTGTCTTCTTCCCGGGTTTGTACGGAAAGAGCTCCGTATTCGATCCCTCCGTTTTTTCCATATAATTTAACGCCGCCGGTGACATCGGCGATGCGGCGGGAATAAAAAAGCTTAATCCTTTGCTGATATATATCGTTTCCCTCGAGGAAAAAATTCCGTTTCTCGGGAAGATTCAATTCAAAGCGGGTAAGATTGACCTGCTCGACATCGGCCTCGACCGTAGCGAAATCCGGATTCACGGTAAGATGACCGGAGGTGTTCTGAGAGAAATTATAGCGGGCATCCACCCCGATGTCCGCATGCGCGGGACCGTCGGATTGGAATCGGGTGATCGCATAAGGAATCACTTCCAGCTTGTCCCCGGAAGCCTTCAGATTCAATCCGGTCAACGTACAATACGTCGAAACCTTTCGGTAGGAATCGGTTATCGGTTTCGTCCAAAAACTCTTTTCCATCCTACGGGGGATGTAACGGCTGAGCTTGATTCCCCAGCTTCGGTTGTTCCCCGGGTTATATTTGATATGCCGAAAAGGAATGGCGAATTCAGCACTCCATCCTTCCTCGTTCCGGGCCCCCGCCGAAATCCATATCCCATCCCACAGCGTATCCGCCACCCTTCCGTTTTCACCGATACGACCGTCATGCTGCACGCCCAAGACATTGGTTCGAAAATAATAGGCGCTGCGCCCGTCATGGAAGGTATCCAGAGAAACCGTGACACTGTCCACTCCCATTTGGAGACCGTCCCGTTTATTTCTGCCGACAATGATTTTATCGGGCTCGGGATCAATACAGACGAAGGCGAAATATACGTATTCATCGTTGTACAGCACCTTGGCCGTGGTCGGCAGTGATGCCGGCGCTCCCTTATGCGGTTCGAATTGAGTAAAGGCATCGACCAAAGGCGCCGTTTGCCATGCCGTTTCATTCGGGATCCCATCGATGACAAGCCTTTCCGTCGTTTTTTCAGCTCGAAGGGTATATGATTCGTGCCGGGCAAATACCGCGCTCCAACAGAGAAAAGAGGCCGTCACCAGCATAATGCTTCTCTTCATCATACGAATTTTCATCGATAAGATGGCTACTATATCCATTTCACGTGTTTATCGCAATCAAAACCACTCGAAACCTTTAATTCCCTGGGAGAAAGCCGTCTTGACTCCCCAGATTCCCTCTGATAGCATTTTTTTGATTATCGATAAAAAGAAGACCGATAACGATGACGGCTATCACCCCATTGAAAAGAGGGGCGGCTTGTCATCGAAGTGACGGATATGCGGCGTATCGGTATTTTTTATGAATAATTCATAAGGAGGTTTTTATGTCTTTAAAAAAGAATAACGTCAATCGAAGAGAATTCCTTTCCCGTTCGTTTACCGGACTCGCTTCCGTAGGGGCTCTCGGCCTGACAGGCAGTGCCGCTCCCACCTTTGACCAGGAACACATCTTCTCTCATCTACAATCCGGGAGCCGGGCTAAGAAGATCGGCATCATCATCTGCGCCCGCTATGAAACCTGCGGGGGAGGGAAATGCCTGCGGTCGATGCGCGAACGCGTGGGAGGCTTCGCGCGTTATCCCAAGGACATGCCCCTCGAAATCGTGGGATTCGGACAATGCGGGGGCTGCCCGGGTGGAAACGTGGAGTATGTCCCCAAGGAAATGATTAAAAACGGAGCCGAAGTCATCCACCTGGCCACGGGTTTCGTCGTCGGTTACCCGCCTTGTCCTTATACCCGATATTTTCAGCGGTTCATCGAAAGCTATCACGGCCTGCCTGCCGTCGTCGGAACGCATCCGATTCCGATGAAATATCTGGAGGCCCAGAAAGAGCTCTCCTCCTGGAAGGAGATGGGAGAGCTGGCGCCTTATCTTCTCGAAGAAGATCCCAAAATCATGCTGGATTATAATTGAGCGCTCCGCCTGCTCAATGCCGGATATAGCGCTCGAAAAACTCTACGATCCGGTTGAGGCGGTCCATCCGGCGGAGAGGATTTCCCCCGCGGGAAAGCTCATGTCCCTCTTTCGGGTACCGCACGTATTCCACCGGGCGGTCGAGTGCTTTTAAACTTTTATACAGATACTCGGATTGGATCGTCCCGGTGCGGATATCCAGATCGGAATGGATGATAAGCAGGGGGGTGTGGATGTCCCGTACAAAAGTCTGCGGCGAATTTGCATCCAGGTAAGGGCGAACCTCTTCATCCCAGGGATAACCCCCGAAATGATTGGGCACCAACCGCCATGCTCTCCCTTCTCCGAAGAACAACGAAAGCTCGTATACACCCCGCTGCGCCACAGCGGCCTTGAACCGGTTATCATGTGAAACGATCCAGGCCGTCATATACCCGGCGTAACTTCCTCCCGTCACGACCTGTCTTTCAGGATCCACCCAATCCAATCCGGCGGCCGCATCGGCCGCGGCCAGAATGTCTCCCGCCGGCCCGATCCCCCAATCCCGGTAATTCGCCTTTTTAAATTGATAGCCGTAACCGCCGCTCCCCCGGGGATTGCAATAGACAACTCCATATCCCCAGCTGCACAGCAGCTGGAATTCATGCCACATGCTGGCCTCTCCCGGCCCCCACATGGAACTGGGACCACCATGGATCTCCAACGCCAAAGGATATTTTTTTCCGGGTTCCCGGCCTGCGGGCTCCATGACCCAGTACTGAACGCGGCTCCCATCGGGACGGACCAGCCAGTTTTCCTTTGGGAAAACCACCTTTTTCTCCTTAATCCAGCCGGAATTGAAAGCGGTTAAAGCTCGAATCCCCTTTCCTTGTCGGTCGGTTGCGATCAATTCATAAGGATTCTTTACCTCGGTTTTCACTGCAACGATCCGTTTTTCACTTGCATCAAAATCCTGAATCCCCAATGCACCCCGGATCAAAGGCCGTATCTCTTTTCCCTTAACCGTCACTTGAAGCAGGGGAACGGCTCCCTGATCGGAAGCGGTGAAAAGCACCGCCTTCCCATCCCGGGACCAGCTGAAACGGTTCACGCTGCGGTCCAGAGACAATGTCAGACTCCGGGGCTCACCGCCTTCAGCCGGGATCACGGCCAGCTTCCTTTGTACATAATCGGAATTTCTTCTGTCCGCGGACAAAAAAACCACCTGAGTCCCGTCAGGAGAATACTCGGGCTGCGAAAGCGTATAGCCCTCCCAATGAAGAAAAAGGCGGCAATCCGAACCGTCCGCATTCATGACCCAGAGATCACTGCCCTCAACCCGGTCGGGATGTTTTTCCAACCGCATGGAAGCGCAGAGGATCCGCTTTCCGTCCGGGGACCAGGCGGGGCTGGAATAATTTTGCATCCCGTGCGTGATCCGGCGTGCCTTCGCCTCGGATTGGGCGGAAACGACGAAAATATGCGAAAAGGCCACCTGGGGCTGAAGGTGATTTTCTCCTTGAAGACTCAAGCGGTTGAATACTCGAGGATTGTCTTCGCTTGCGTTTTTCGCAAGCCATTCTCTGATCTCATCCAACGTCCCATCCGGGCCGGGATCCACCGAGGGCTTCGATTCGGTCTTCCCTCTCTCTTTTTTCATGCGTCGCCAGTTTTGCGTGTCTCCGTAGCTCCTTCCCGGACGCTCGTTCTCCCATCCCGGTTCATCCTCCAAGACCCATTCGGGAAGACGGGAAGTAAAAAGCAGGGATTGACCATCCGGAGCCCAGCACGGCAGCGACGCACCGAATTCAACGTCCGTCACTCGGTAGGACTCACCGCCGTCCAGAGGCAGAATCCAGATCTGGGGCTTGCCTTCATGAGATCGCAGAAAAGCAATGCGCGATCCGTCCGGCGACCATTCCGGCGATCCGTCGCTTCGATCACCGAAGGTCATCTGACGCGGGGAAGAGCCGTTCCCGGTCCCCGAAAGCCACAGGTGTCGATAGGTACGGTGATTTCCGGCATCATCGATGCCCATCGAGATCACCACGAAGATCACGTTCTTCCCATCGGGAGAGAGCCGTACGTTTCTCAGGGTGCGGATCTTCATAAGGTCCGAGGTTACGATGGACTCTTCGCCGCCGCGTGCCGCCACGGGCAGGGAAAGAACCAGCAGAAAGACGGCAGCCCATACGCATGGGATTCCGTTGCCTTTTGATCTCATAGGTTTCCTCCTCCGATCGGCCCGACTTCAACCCATCGTTCCACTTTCGATTCCATATCCGGCGTATTATCAACCATCAAGGCAAAGCCGGCCGTTCTTTCACAAGTTTCTGAATATATCAAAATATTCCATTCCCTGGCAACGGAAGAATGAGAATCCGGCGGCTTCCGGGTTCCGCTTGATTAACTCCCCTAATTTCGATAAGTTAGCCGTAAACAATTCCCGAAAGGAGAAAAACGTGTACGCCCATGGCAACAAAAAAATCTTCATGAGTTTTCTCGTCTCCGTTTTGTTTCTAGGTTTTACCGCGCCGGCCGGAGCGCAAGACAACGACATATTCAAAATCCGACGCCAAAAATTGGCGGACTCGATCCCGGATGGAATCGCAATCATACAAAGCACGACGCGCAATCAAAACGATCTGCTGGAATTTTTCGTACCCAACAGCAACAATCACGACTTCATCTATTTAACCGGAATGGAGCTCCCCAATTCCACCCTGATCCTCTGCCCCGGGTCCGAAACATACCCGGAGATCCTTTACTGTCCCGGAGATCCCGCTGAAACGGCGCGCCGAACCGGGATCAAACATGTCTATCCCACTTCTCAACTGCTGCCGGACCTTTCCAATGCCTACACCGATTATTCTCAATTTCGCTTTACTCAAAGGCGCTTCAAACCCCTGCCTACCGAGATCGCCCGCATACTCTACCGGGAAGGAGATAAGAAGATCGTCTATTTCAACTTCCCGCGTTTTGTGAATCTTTCGACCCCGCCGCCCGAACGGTTGGAATTCATTCAGCGCCTCCAGGCTTTTTCCCCTAAGTATGAGATTCGTGATGTTTCGGACCTGATCGACTCGCTTCGCATGTATCAGGACGAATACGCCATCATTCAACTGCGGGAAGCCTGCCGTATCAGCGGTGAAGCCATGGTCGAATGCATGCGTTCCGTCACTCCCGGTATGAATCAGGAACAACTTCGAGCCCTGTTTGATTATGTCTGTCATTTTCACGGGGCCAAAAGCTTCGGCTTTCCCACATCGATCGTTTCGGGGTCCGAACGATCGACCGAACACTTCCCCCGCGGAATGAAGGTATTTCAAAAAGGAGATCTGCTTAAAATCGATGCCGGAGCCGAAATCAATCATTACACCGCGGACATCCAACGAACGTTTCCCGCTTCAGGAACCTTTACAGCGCATCAAAGGAAAATGTACACCATCCTCAAGGACGCACAGGAAGCCTGCATCCGAATGGTCCGTCCGGGCGTTACCATGCAGGACCTGCAGGATGAAGCCATGCGCGTTTTGAATGAAGCCGGCGGTTACGGAAAGTACTTCCGCTGGGGCACCAGTCATTTCCTGGGGATGGCGGTCCATGATCACGGAGACAACCTGCGTCCTTTCAAACCGGGTATTTTCATCACCGTGGAACCCGGTTTAAGCATGCCCGAATTCACCATCACGCTGGAGGACGACGTTCTCTGCACCGAAGACGGCTATGACTGGTTTACGGAATCCATCCCCCGGGAGATCGAGGACATCGAGCGCGTCATGAAAGAGGAAGGAATCGGCGAAATCCTGTTCAAGCGTTCCGAAAAACGGTGAAGAGCAAGGACTTCGTCGGAAAAAACAGCGTTTCTCCAAAAAGAAAGGGATCTCTCAGCGGATCGGAAGCTTCTGTTTCGCCTTAAAAAATACCGTTCCGGACAGCAGAAGCATCCCAAGATCCTGGGCCATCAGTATAAAATCCGCCTTGCGGCTGAAGGTGCCGAAGCAGCCGCAGTCCACGCTGATTCCCCTGATGATCGTGATACCGATAAGAGCGATGAAACCGATCAGGAGAAGAGAGATGAGCAGAGCGCTTGCCCTGCGCCAAATCCCGATGATGATGAAAATCCCGCAGAGCAGTTCGATCCACGGCAGGGTGATCGCCACCACAAGCGACAACTTGGGGGGGAGGACGCGGTAGTTGCTGACGTTGCGCGCAAAATCGAGGGGGTCGATAATCTTGAGAATCCCGGCCCAGATGAACAGACCGCCCACGATCAAAGAAAACACACGTATCAAAATTCTATTACGGAGCATAATCGCCTTCCACCGGAAGACCGGCGCCGAGCCATTCCACCCAGCCGCCGAAAAATATCCGGACATCCAGAAACCCGGCATCGTACAGCATTTGCGCCAGGAGAACGCTGGAACGGCATTCTTCACCATCGCAGTAGACGACCAGCGTTTCGTCCAGGGGACGCTCCCAATCCGCCAGCAGCAAATCCGTATCATCCGCGCCATAGGGAACATTAACGGCGCCGAAGATATGGCCGGCATGATAGAGATCGGCCTGACGGCTGTCGATAAAAAAAGCGGAGCGTGTACTGAACAGATCTTCCGCCTCGGCCAACGTAATGTACAAAATCCCGGGGTACTCTTCGGATACGGCATCCTCCCGGAGAAACTCTCCGGCACCATATTCACTGAGCAGAGGAAAACGAAGAATCAATCCGATGGCCGCTCCCATAAAAACGATCAAACCGACCTGGCAGAGAATCTTTTTTAGCTTCATCGAGCCGAATGGCCTTTCACGGGCGTTTCCCGATGAGATCCTTATGTTTCTGGAAAAGCAATTTCAGATCCAATTCGGAAACCAGGTAGGCATTGATATGGACCGAAAGGCTCCGTGTCCGAGGATCGTTTGTTCGGAGCATTATATATTCTCTCAACACACCCCGGTAATCTCGCGGGGGGATCCTGACGTCGATTTCGGTTTCATGGTCCGGGGCTATGGTGACCATATCGGTGAGCTTTTTCTTTCCCAGGTAGAATGCCGCCGTTTTATGGTTGAAGCTGACGGTCAGCGGCTTCTGCCCCTGGTTTTTTACCGTGATCCGCGTCATCAATTCTTCGCTGTTCAACTTCAAGCCGACATCGACATTATAGCGGTCAAGAACGATCTTGGGGCTGGGAGGAATATCGATATCCGCCGTCACCGACAAGGTGGTCCGAGGCTGCTCGGGATCATTGGAATCGATAAAAACATATTTTTTATTGAATCCGCTGTAACCTTTGGTCCGGAATTGAATGCGAATCTCACCTTTTTCTCCGGAAGGGATCCTTTTCTGTGAGACAAGGGCGGCGGTGCAGCCGCAGGTCGTGCGCACCCTGTCGATAGTCAGAACCGCGTCTCCGTCATTATGGAAAACGAAGATATGGCTGAGCACCTTGCCTTCCTTGACGGCGCCGAAATCCCAGGACATTTCTTCAAATCGGATCTTCGGTCCCGCAGCCGTACAGATTCCCGCCGCGAATAATAACAGACCGAAGAAAACCATGGCGCTGCGGAAAAGGGAATGATTGGATTTCAACATTTTCGTTCTCCGATTTTGTATTTTATCATTTCATGAAGGGACAAAACAACTCCTCGGCGGCATATAACCGTCATGCTAAGGAGAGACGGGCTCCCGTTTCAACCAGACCGCCATTTCACCTTCCCCACGGTGGGACCAAGCGTAATACGGGATCGCAGTCAGGGTGTCCCCTCCGGGTTGACTGCCTTTCAGAACATAAATCCCATCAAGGAGATCGGGATGGGATTCGACCCGAAAGCTCATCTCGTCGGGGACGGATCGATCCAAGACCCTTCCTCCGTTGTCCACGCCTTCAAAGGCGAACACCAGCGGTCCCCGCTCCAAAGCCACCTTCCCCGCATCCGCGGAAACCTTATCATGCGCGACCACACGCCGCACCGGCATCGGGAAGTAAAGTTCGATCTTGTCGTTTTTTTCCCAGAGACGCCGGATCACGGCATAACCTCCCTCTATATTGGGGACCATTTCGCGGCCGTTGAGTTTCAATCCGAAATTCCCTCCCCCGGCATCGAGATAGCGATAGAGATCGCTCGGAACAGGGTTTCGACGGCACCACCCGGGAATCCGCAGGTACAGGGAAAATTCCCGGGGGACATCGGGATCAATGGAGAGACTGATTTCTCCTTCCCAGGGATAAAGAGAATCCTGAGTGATCGACAATCCGGTTTTTCCCAAGTCGATCGTTCCGCTTGAGGCAATGTATAGATTTACGTAAACCCGATCGTCTCTCACCGCGTAGACATACCCTGGAAGGGAGGGAAGGAAGCGGGCCACATTGACCGGACAGCAGGCGCAGTCAAACCAGGCCTTGCGGCTGAGGGCGCCCTGATTGAAAGGATTCAGCCCATCCGATTTCAGAGGATTGGGGTAGAAAAACCGGTCCCCGCTCAGGGATACGCCCGATATCAATCCGTTATAAAGCGTTCGTTCCAGGACATCGATATACTTGGCGTCCCCCTTGAGGAGAAACAAACGATGGTTCCAAAAAACATTGGCGATGGCGGCACACGTTTCATTATAAGCGGAGGCGTTGGGAAGTTCATAAGCATCCCCGAAACTCTCGCCTTCATGTCTGGCGCCGATCCCTCCGGTCAAATAAAGCTTCCTCGAAGCGACATCCTCCCAGATTCGATCAATGGCCCTGATATATTCCGCATCTCCGGTCAAAGCGGCGACATCCGCCATGCCTGAATACATATATGCCGCCCGAACCGCATGCCCCACGGCTTCTTTCTGCTCGACGACGGGTTGATGAGCCTGCAGATACCAATCCTGATTATAAATGGAAAACGAAGAATTATCCTCATGCTGTTTCCGGTATTCCTGGGTTCCCCTTTCATCCAGAAAATATTTCGCAAGGTCCAGGTACTTTTTCATACCCGTGATCCGGTACAGCTTGACCAGGCCGATCTCGATCTCCTGATGACCGGGATAACCGCTTTTTTTGCCCGGCCCGAACACCCTCGCTATCAGATCGGCATTCTTGAGCGCCACATCCAGAAAAGTCCGTTTGCCGGTGGCATAATAATAAGCGGCGGCCGCTTCGTACATATGACCGACATTGTAGAGTTCATGACTGGACCCGAGGTTCGACCATCGGGAATCTCCGGCCCCGGGGGCGGGATTATCGGGATCGATGGACCGCGTCGTATACAAGTATCCGTCCTTTTCCTGGGCGGCGGCGATTATGGAGATCAGATCGTCCATATAGCGCTCCAACTCCGGATCCCGCTGGAGGCTCAAGGAATAGGCGGCGCCTTCCATGATCTTAAACACATCGGAGTCGTCGTAGCGTCTCCCCTTAAAATCCCCGGGTATGAGTCCGGCGGCTTTCGCGAAGTTGTCGATACGCCCGGTTTCTTCACTTTTTTTGAACGCAAAGGGGATGGTAATTTTTCGATTGATCTCCATGCGGGGCAGCCAGAATTCATCCCGAATATGAACCCGGGTGAAGGATACCGGCTGAATCGGATAATCTTGTGCGGTTTTTCGACGACACCCCCCCGGAATCAGCACCAAGACCGAAACGGCCCAGAAAAAGATCCTTCCGATACCGGAGATTTCACGCTTCATGCTTCGTCCTCCCTTAGCTTGAGGATGGTTCCCGTCACGAACATCCGACTGCGAAATCCCGGCGCCGCTGCGGACGGCTGCGCATCCGCTTTTTTATACCAGGACGGATCGGATATTGCCGACGGCTTTCTTCAGGTTTTCGATTGAATTCGCATAAGAAAAGCGTATATGGCCGGCGCCGCTTCGGCCGAAACACTCTCCGGCCACGCTGGCCACACCGGCTTTTTCCAGCAGAAGCTTCGCCATCTGAAACCCATCCATTCCGGTTTCACGGATGTCCGGGAACAGAAAAAACGCGCCCAGCGGCTTCGTGCATCGAAACCCCGGAAGTTCGTTCACGGCGGAAAAGAGATAATCGCGCCGCCGTTGAAATTCATCCACCATCGCCAAGGAAGGCCCTTGGTCGCTGGTAAGTGCGACCAGCGCGCCGTACTGGCCGAATGTGTTGGTGGATGTAATCATAAACTGGTGATAGCGAAGCATGGGGCTGATCAGGTCCCGCGGCGCAACGGCGAATCCAAGCCGCCAACCGGTCATGGAGAAATATTTGGAGAAACCATTGAGAACGATGGTTTGCTCCCGCATCCCCGGCAGGGAAGCGATGCTGGTATGCCGTGCCGGCGGATATATGATGCGTTCATAGATCTCATCGCTGAGGACCAGAAGATTATGGCGTCGTACCAGGTCGGCGATCTTTTGCAGATTCTCCAAATCGATGACGCCGCCGGTGGGATTCGATGGACTGGAGAGGATGATCATGCGGGTTCTCTGGGTGACGAGAGCCTCCAGCTCATCGGGATCGGGTTGAAAGTTCCTCTCCGCCGTCAAACTGTAATCGATCGGCTCCACCATCTGGGTAAATGCATCGATGTCATAGTTGATCCACCGCGGATTGGGAATCAGGACCTGATCGCCCGGATTCAGGAATGCATGAACAGCAAGATAGATCCCTTCCGCGACTCCGCAGGTGACGATGATTTCCGAATCCGGATCGTATTCCAGGTCGTATTCCGTTTGATATTTCTCTGAGATGGCCCGCCTCAATTCCGGGATTCCGGCGTTGGGGGCATAGTGATGTTTTCCGGCCCGCAGAGCCGCGATCGCCGCTTCCACGATATGATCCGGAGTGTCGTAGTCCGGACGTCCTATCTCCAAGTGGATGACTTCCCGGCCCGCTTGTTCCAGATTGCGGGCGGCATCGAACATCACCCGGATGGGAGAATATGGAATGCGCTGTGCCGTGATCGATTCCATGGTCGTGCTCCTTTCTTATCTATCCGTAGGCAGCCATTTTTTATACGGGGGGTAATCCATATGGGTCGGCGGCTTCGGTATACTATCCGTATTATTTAATCAAGCGGCCAGAAACTATTGTCGAACCAGATCCGCTCTCTCAGCTCATTGTCGATCTTTCCCAGGATTTCCAAGTGGGTTTTTTCCCAATCAGCCAGCCATTGAAACAGTTTTTTCTCTTCATCAACAGAGGCCCCGGAGGCCCGTTCGGAATAATAGTTCACGGCCTTTTTTTCAAAATCAAGGGCGGCCGAAATGACGGCGGCTTCATATCCGGCGCCTGAAACACGTTCGATTATTTTCCGAGAAAGCACGTTTTCCGCCGTCCGGGGATGGGACTGTTCCAGTTCCGGGACATCGATGTCTTCTCCCTTAAGCAGCTTTACGTACTGCTGTTTGAGTAAGGAAACATGTTGTTTTTCCTCTTCGGCCAGCATGGAAAAAAGTTCTTTCACTTCCGCCGAGGCAGAGGCTTGATGAACGGATTCATACAGGGCTTTTCCTTTATATTCGAGGAGGAGCGCGCTTTTTATGATATCCATCAGATTCTTTTCATTCATGATAACCTCCATGATCGGACACCTCTTATCCTAGCACAATCACGAAGCCCAGACAAAGCGCTTCCGCGGCTCCGGCACAGCGGAATCCTCGCAAAACCGAGGTAGGGATTGAACCGCCTAGGGCATCCCGATGGGAGCTCCGGGAGGCGGAGATATCGGAGCGGCATGACGTATCCTTTCCGGATTGCGATGAAAAAGATCGATCTCCTGGCTCCCGAACAAGAAATGTGCTTTTTGATCTTCTTCGGCCGCGCTGATATGCTGTTCCAGCCAGTCACGCAGCTGCTGCAGTTTCAACCTCGCTACCGCTTGTACTTGAGGAGCGGCCTCTTCAGATACCGCCAGCTCCATTAATTTGAACAGGACGACACAGTCCGCCGTCCGCTGAAGTTCGGCCTGATATCCGGAGCCGGGATCCGATTTCCAGGTCGATTCCAGCAGCTCATCGATGACTTCACCCAAACCGGGAAGCTCTGAAAATCGGGCATGGTGTTGGACCAGGCGCGCGGCTCGCTCAGGATGAAGCAGGCTTCCCACGGTGATTCCGGCCAGAGTTTCGGCCGCGGCCAGAGGATCAAAAACAATACCGGTATAGCCGGGGAAAAGCTCCCGGGTCTGACCGATGCCCGGCGCACGAGGAGGTATGAGATCGAGAACTTTAAGGGGGATTTCCAGGTTTTCGGGCGTGATGGTTCCCAAAAGGACTTGCAGCGCCCGTCGCTGCTCGGCGGCCGGCACCATTTCCGGAGCTTTTTGGACTCCGCCCCGAACGGTATGATTGTACATCAATCCGCCCAGAACGCTTGCGGCCGCCTCGATCTGATAACGGTGGAACAGGTAGACAGGAACCAGAACCTCTTCCAGGGTAGCCAGAGACTCTCCGCGGCGTACTTTGCTTTCGGAAAACCGATTCAAGGCAATGCGTCTGATCTTCAGCTTGTGTTCCAGTTCGTTTATGGGATCCATCCCGTTATCCCAATCATTGGAAAGCGGATGCGCTCCGCCGGCGGGAGCGGCATCCTGATTCGTCAGGTACAAAAGCCCATCTGAAAACGCCCTGTCGAGAATGGCGTTCAACTCTTTCTTCTCATCCACATCTTCGGGGAAATGCTGGTATCCGTAAGCGACGCAGACCTTATCCCATTCTCCGATTCCGACGGCATAGGCATCGCTGAGATCCAGACTGCCGTCGGCACGGATCTTGACCCGGGGATGGGGGTAATCCATGACCGACGCCCGATCATTGACGCTGGAAGCATAGTTGTGCCCGACACCCAGCGTATGTCCCACTTCATGACAGGACAGCTGGCGGATACGCGCCAGCGCCATTTTTTTCAGAACGGCGGAATCATCCGGATTTCCGGTATATTCCCCTACCAGGCCCAAGGCGATCAGATAATCTTGACGAACCCGCTGAGAGCCCAGGGCGACGTGCCCCTTGATGATCTCTCCCGTTCGCGGGTCCGTTACCGAAGCACCGTATGACCATCCCCGTTGAGACCGATGAACCCAATTGATCATGTTGTATCTGATATCCATGGGGTCGGCCCCCCTGGGAAGAACTTTAACCTGAAACGCATCACGGTATCCGATGGCCTCGAAAGCCTGATTCCACCATTGAGCTCCTTCCACAAGGGCGGACCGGATCGGTTCCGGAGCGGATCGGTCCACATAATAGATGATGGGAGCCACCGGATCGCTCACTTTCGCTGAAGGATCTTTTTTATGCAAACGGTGGCGGCTGATAAACCGCTTGCGCAGCGGCTGGTCGATGGGAGCGGCAAAATCCATATAACCGCTGCGGCCGCCGTACATGGAGCGAGGATCAAAAGCACGCGGCTGATATCCCTCATCCGGAAGCCGGATGAAAGAATGGTGCTGCCGGACGGTCACGCTTGTCGGATCCGGAGCGACCTCTCTCACAAAACGACCGGGGTTCCCGGAAGTGAACGTCAGCAGCGATTCGAATTCAGTATTCCAGGGGAAATTCTTTGTGTTATCCCTGTAGATGGCAGACCGCGATGGATCAAGCTGAAAATCTCCCTGTCCTGATCTCTTGATCCTCCCGATCACGTCGTGGGCATCTCTGAGAAGAAAAGGAGTGGCGTCGACCAGGATACGCCCTGAACTCTCCGCCTCCACGGTGAAACCCCAGATTATGGATTTGGCGAAGGCGTCTTCCACGGCTTTGCGTTCGTCGGGATCCTCACTGAGGGCTCGAAACGAATAATTGGGCTGCAGCATGAGAACTTTTGGGCCGATGCGGGTGAACCGGATAATGCGCGTTCCTCCCAGCTGGTTGCGATCCAGGCCGATATCATTGGATCCCAGCCCCGCCGTAAGCGAGTTCACATACAGAAACTCGACATCCAGCTTATCGATCTCAAGCCAGATCTTCCCGGTCCGCTCGTCCCAGTACGTAGAGAAAAAACCGGGAGCTTTCTCCATGCCCGCCGTTTTCCGCTCGATGGATGGAACCTCGGCTCCCAGGAATACGCCCAGCAGACAAACCGACAAAAAGCCCGCAAACCATTTCCTCATATCCGACCTCCTTCTTTTGCCTTCATGAAGTCTGTCCCATCCTAGGACAGACGCTCCCCTTCCTGAGGGGAAAGAATCCACCTTCCCCGACCGCAAACGACCATAGACCGGCATCTCCTCACGGGAGAGACCGGACTGATCCGCGGTCCCGGGACGCCGGCCCGAGACGGACTCGACCGCCCCTCTATTTCATAAATCATTCATACGAATAAACGCCTTCCGGCAAGTATATTCTGTTTCCATTATTCACCACACCGGCCATGCCGACATGGATTATTTAATCAAAAGAAACTTCTTCTGATACCCGTCGATGAAACGGCAGCCATCCTCCCAATGAATAGCCTGTTCTTCGAACCCGAATCGGATATCCTGACCGCCCCATTCCGGAATGCTCGTGACGCTCATGAATTCGATCGCGTAGGCCGTGTTCGGGTACAGCGGAAGAGCTCCCCGGGCCGCGTTGCTTTCCGGCAGTTCACCGTGAGGACGCCCGTCCATGGAAGGGCCTGCGGCATGCACATCCACGCCGATGGGATGCGTATAGATCGTGGCCCGCAGTCCTTCCGCATTCGCCTTGGCGGTGGCGGCCTGCGCGATTTCGGATCCGGTCCGTCCGGTTTTGAATTCACCCATGAATATCTCCGCCACCCGCTGGGCTCGATGCATCGCCTTCTGAAAACCGGCGGGGGCGTCTTCCTCCCCTTCTCGGCACACATAAGCTTCCCACTGCATATCCGTATTCAATCCCAGGTACTTGAGACCATAATCACAGTGAAGAAGATCGCCGCGCTGGATGATGTGCGGACCCTCCGCGTAATCATTCAGATACCATCCCTTCTGATGTTCGGGATCGTCTTTCTTTCTCGCGATAAAAATCTCCGGGGAAAACCAACACTCCAAGCCCAGATCCACGATGCGCTGCCGGATCCAAGCCTCTACATCTTCGGTGGACGTGATCCCGGGAGTAATGACCTTATTCGAATAGAAATCCCGTATCATATCGTGAGCCACTCCACAGATATGACGATATACGACCATTTCCTGGGGGCTGCGCGTTTCCAGCCAGCCTACGCAGAGCCGCTCGGCGGAAACCAGGCGGGAGGCGTATTTGGGGCCGATGGCATTGACAAGTTTGTCCTTGAGAGCCGCCGTCAAGCCATCACCGAAGGCGATATGTTCGGAGACATTGATTCCGATCTTTTTCGGATCGCGCTCTCGGATGATATCGGCGAGATTTTCAAATTGGGTTTTGCTTTTATCCGTCCACGCACGCTCATACCAGCCGCGAAAACTGAAATGACTGGCGGATAAACGATCCACACCGAGCTTTTCCCCCCGGTCATGAAAAATCAGGATCGTGGTCCTCCGGGCATTGAAGGTCGCCTGAGGAACCAGCTTCAGGTAAACCGGATCCTCATTACATTCCCGGTTGATCACCAGCCACATGTCGATCCCTTCACGCCGCATCAATTGAGGGATAAGATTATCCAGACGCCAGCGCAGCCATTCATTCTGCAGCTGCTCGCGCTTCATCACGGGAAGGATATTTGCGGTATCATCAACCGCCGCTACTCCGAGATCCTGGGCCGAAAGACCGCCGACGGCCAGCAGCAGCATGATCACAGAGAGAACCATAGCGGTGCCGTTTCGTTGTTTATTGTTCATCTTGAACACTCCTTGTTCTAAGGGATACCTCCGCCGGTTTCCCGCTCAGCGGTATCTCCAGGTATTTGTCTTCGCGCCGCGGGGCGCATTCCGACGGATATGATCCGCCATCAGGTCCAGCAGTTCCCTGCCCCTCGGCCCCCAACAGTGAGGTTGACGATCCGCATACTTCACTTCTCCCTCATAGTAGGGATCGGTGGTCCCCTCCAGGAATTCCTCCAGCAGGACGACCGCATTATTGAGGTAATAGGTATCCATGTCGCCGATATAGATATGCAACTTGCCCTTAAGTTTGGGGCCCAGCCGGGACCAGTTCGTTTCCAGGTAATGTCGAATATCAAAATGCTCCCGCCAGTAATCGGCCACATCATGATCGATCACTCCCGTCCGCTTGTCGAAAAGGGGCTTCACATAGCCGTTTTCGCTTATCGGCCCGAAGACGGCCTCAAAAATATCGATCTGCTCGCCGGAACGGTTCCGGGTTCCTCTCACCAATTCCATGCGGTTTCGCTGTTGATAGGTCAATCGCACGATCCCATCCGGAGTTCTATCGCTTGAGGTCGGGACTTTCACCCAACCGAAATCCTTATGATACGCGTTTCCATCCTCATATATATTGACGCACTGAAAGAAACGGAAATCCAGCGGGTCCGGGCATGATGACCAGGTTCCCCCGAAAAAATCGGGATGGAAGACCTGAAGCGCCATCGATTCCCACCCACCGGTCGATCCGCCGGACAAGACCCGGGCGTATGGTTTGCGGATTATTCGAAAGCTCTCTTCCACCGCGGGGATCAATTCCTCCATGATGGCGTCTCCGTAAGGCCCCGTGTTGGGTGAATTCACGGCATAGGAATCGTCGTAATACGGGCAGGGATGCTGAAACGTGACCAGGATCATACGCGGGCACGTCTCCGAAATCCATTGTTGGTAGAATTCATAACCTCTGTTTCCCCTCCGGTCATCGGCGGTCGGAGGCTCGGTTCTGAAACCATTGGGCGGTCGCAGAGAAAAATGACCCTGAATATAATTGACGGGATAAAAGACATCCGGATGTTCTTCATATCCCTTGGGAAGCAGGATGGTCGCCCCCAGATACATGGGCTGCCCCCAGAATTCGCTCAACATCGGGCTCTGGAATTTAATCCGCTTGACCCATTTCGTGTCCGCCGGGACCTCGATCGGCGGGATAACCTGTGAACAATTCAAACTCACGATATTCTTTTGAGCCGGGTCGAGATGGACCTTGATCACCGGACTGTAAAGATTTCCCGGTGAGACATTGAACCGCTGTCCTTCCCACTGGTCTTTATGCATCCATAGGGTATGGCCGTCGGATCTATTGAACTCCGTATAGATATTCACAAATCCCTGTACATAATAATCACCGGGAGGTATGGCGGCGATATTTTTCAGCGGGTAGCCGAGCTCATCGGCATCGACAACCGCGTGTTCGCCCGCCCGCAGTCCGGTCACATCTTTCCCGAAAAACGGCACTCCCAGCGTACCTATCTGCAGTCGAGGCTCCCTCAAGGCATTCCTCGACAGCATGACATACACGCGGCCGGTAACAGGTCCGGCAGCCGCCTCGGAAGGGAATGATATTTCAAACTTTAAAGCCGACCGAGCCGAGCCGGACCGCTGTCCCGGAGAAGATCCGCAGGAAACCAACGTTAAGACTGAGATGAGGATCGAAGCGACCGCGGTCAGCAGAAATCTCGGAGATTTTTCGGACATGGGGGAACCTCCCTTAAGGGTGGAATGATATTTTATATATCTCATAAGATGCAGACGGGGATAATACCCCAGAACGATGAAAAGTTCAAGACGGGAGGCCGCGAATACTTTACAACAGCGAAATAATCAAAGCTTTTCGGATTTCAGGTTTATCTCTTCGATCGGCGCCATCAGAGACGAATGAACCGGGCCGCGCGGTGAAAACGAAACCGGCGGATTTCCACCGGCCGGTTTTTCCGGATATTCACGTCTTAACGCCGCTTGTTTCTTCCACGGAGGACCCTATCAAGCAGCTCCTTTTCCCCCCCCAGATCACGGAACGTGGCAAAATAGGTCTCGGCCTTACGGGGATCATCCTTTTCCAGCCAGATCCGTCCCAGCTCCAGAAAGGCCTCGGGATCGCGAGGTTCCATTTCGGCGGCGAGTTGGAATTCCCGGATCGCACGGTCCATCCAGCCCTGATCGAAATAAAGACGCCCCAAGGCCTTTCGGCTTTCAAAAGCGACGGATTTATATTCCACCAGCACATACACGTTCAAAGCACTTGCATTTTTCGGAATGGAGTCCCTTACGAAATTACGCGCTTTTTCCACCTCTATGGCACGAAGGAGCGAGGCTTCAGCCCGGGGAAATTCTCTACGGGCATGATACACCAATCCTAAATTGTAATGGCTGAGAGGATCTCCCGGTTCAAGGTCCAATACTTTCCGATAATATAACAGCGCATTCTCATAGTCTTCGATCTTAAAGAAAACATTTCCGATGAGATCCCAGGCCTCTTTGTTTCTCGGCTTCAACTCACTGGCCCGGCAGCCATAAACGAGAGCTTCTCCGGGCTTATCCAGAAGGTTGAAGATAAGAGCCAAATTGTAGTTATGACTTGACCACTGGTCATCGAGCTCCAGAAAGCCCTTCAAATACTCAGCGGCTTCCGCGAATTTTTTCGTCGTTACGAGCGACATGGTCGCTTCATGTACGGAGTTCAAAACCATTTCCATGTCGTTGTGAAAAACATAGCGGTACCTCAGCCGGGGACGCTCAACAAAATCCTTTGTCAGCGGCCATCTCTCACGCCCCCCCAACGCATGGTTCGAGATGGAAGCCAACAGTTTCTCAGCCCGATCATCCGCAGGATCCAGAATGAGAACCCGCTTCAGCAGCCGGGCGGCTTGAGAGGTGTCGTCTTCATTCAGGAGCAGCTGCGAAAAATTTCTGACGGCCTCGCAGAAGTAGGGGCGACGTTCCACGGCCTTTCGAAATTCTTCGAATGCTTCGGCCCGCTCTTCCAGGTGATACCGGGCATATCCTTTTAGAAAATAGACCAACGGATGCGGCCCCACGGCGACCAGGGCGACATCCGATTTTGTTTGAGCAGCCTCCCAGTCTTGCCGCTGCAGCTCGATATCTATCAACTGCGCATAACAGCTGACCAGATCATACCCGGCCTGCTGAGCCAAACGGAAATAGATCCGAGCGCCGGGGAAATTCCCGCGGTATTTTTCTACGAATCCTAAGATAAAATAAGGAAGCCCTAAATTCGGAGTTTTTCCATCGATGCTCCCCCATATCCGTCGACGAAATTCCCGGGCGGCATAACGGCTGCTCTCATCGGGATCGGGAATCGCCTTTTCTATCAGTTCCGTATACGTCCGGCAGACCCGGGCCGCCTGTGGAAACCGTCCATGAATGTAATGGATATAGCCCAGAAGCGCATAGGCCTCATAGCTCAGAAGAAATTTGTCGATTTCTTTTTCGAGCAGGGAAACGGCTTCCGCGTCTTTACCTTGTTTATGTTTCGCGAAAGCCAGTTGGACGCGGAGATTGATCCGGTGCGGATTTTCTTCGACAGCTTCTTCAAAAAGCTGCTCCGCTTGCTCAAACCGCGCCTGATCCATAGCCAACCGAGCCCGGTTTAAAGTCTCTTCATCAGAACCGAAAAGCTGAAAAATCAAAATGCAAAAAAACAAGATGTTAAAATACGAGATTTTTTTCATTTTGCCGCCTTTCCTCATAGCCGTATTATATCCAAGTTGCAATATCTATGCCACTTTGAAGCTTATTGCGGCGTTCCGATCTCCCCCTGTCGGATATTGCGGTGCGGACATAACATACAGCATTGACCTCGGCAGGAGACATCCCCCCGTTTTTGGAAAAGGACACCAATCAGGGAAGTCGATAACGATATGAATAATATACATCCAGCCCGATGAGAATCCCCGCCCCCACCGTCAGGCCCCTGAATACGGTTTCGATCAGAGACAGTCGTGCCAACAGCAACAACGGCAACAGGCGAAAAACAACGAGGGTCGAACTCAGATAAAACAGAGGAAGTTTTTTCGTTAATTCCGACGGGGCTGCGGATCCCCAGGGCTTTATCCCGATCAGAATCATACAGCAGATCCATCCGACCGCTGCGGTTCCCAGGATTCCCGCGCCTCCCCGTTCGAGACCCGATACAGAGACCGCCGATGCCGTCAGCATGACCAACGCGGCGAAAAAAGCTACGGGCCGCATCCGGCGGAGAGTTCTGGAAATACCCCAGCGAACCGCCAGCGTGGAGACTCCCGCCAATCTGTCGACATCATGATCCAGCACCTGGTGAAACAAAAGATTGACTGTTTTATCCAGGAAAACAGCAACCGCCAGCATGAAGATGACGACCCCTCTCCCGCGCAACCAAATCCCCGGGAGAATCACATAGGCTCCGACACAGGCCAGAGCATAGGCGGCAATCCCCCATCCCCCCGCGGATTTGAAACGGAATGGCATGAGTGAGTAGGCCAGCCCCAAGCTCAATGAAAAAAAATAAATCCCAAACACTTCCTGAGGTGCTGAAAAAAGCAGAAGCCCGGCGGTCCCGGCCGCGATGAAGAGACAAATCAATGCCACGGCCGTTTTCAAATCCAAGGTGCAGATCCAGCGGGATTTTCCCGCAATCCGATCCTGCCGGGCATCGGCCAGATCGTTGACAAAGATGCTGACCATCGCCCATCCCGCCACCGCGATAAAACACCCCAAAGCGAACGGGAAGGACTCCGCATGAAAAGAAGAGGGCGACGAAGAAATGAAGACCGCCAGAGGAAACCAGATCGATCCGGATTTGACGACTCCTCTTCGGCCCCAGAACGCGTTTGCGAAAGAGGGATTTCCCCTCGGCGATCGGTCATGCGACATCTCAGCTGATCTCCCGCCGTGCGTTTCGTGCTTTCCAGATCGGACAGGATGCATCACTCCCTTCCATGCTGCCGGTCAGAACCCATGCCGCGGCCCGGCATCCGGCGCCGCAGCGGGGCAGGTGCGCGCATTCCCGGCAAAACCCTACCGGCTCCGGATGCTTAAGGAACCTGCACAAGGACGCCTGTTGAAAAACCCGGCGGAGGTCATCCCGTCCGATACGGCCCACCTCGGCTTCCGGAACATCCAACGTGACACAGGGAGAAAGCCGGCCGTCGGGATTGAGGGTCAGCCGATCCCGGCCCGCCCGGCAGCCTCTATGTATGATACGAATTCGCTTTTCCAGCCGTCTCATAGCCGGATGAAATTCCGCCCAGGGAATGTAGGTCTCCACCAGCCACTTTCGCGGCAGGCGGATGAAATGTTCCAGGGCCGGCTGGATGAGAGAGAGAAAATCCGCATCTTGAGGATATGCATTCACTATCCGATTGGTATGAACAGGCCAGTGGATGGTGACCGTCGCCCAATCGCAATCCAGGGCTCGATCCAACAGCCGCGGAATTCCATCAAGGGTTTCCGGAGTCAGCCGCACGGATACCGTGGTATGAAAGCCATGATCCCGAATCCTGTTGATATTTGAACAGACGGTTTGATGCTTTTCGGGAGACACGCCGTGAAATCGGGCATAAAACTCAGGATCGGTCGTATCCAGGCTGACCTGAAAAGATTTGGTCAGGGTACGGGACCGCAGCGCCGACAGATTGTCGTCCGTGATCATGCTTCCATTGGTGGCGATACGCGCGGTAACACCGTTTTGCCCCAAACGCTCGAGGACATCGATCAAGTCGGTGCGCAGAAAAGGCTCGCCCCCGGAAATAATCACATCCTTCACCCCGGCTTCACATATCTTATCCGCCGCCGCTAAGGCTTCCTCAGTGGACAATTCCCGGCGGGATTCAACTCCCGAATCCGTGAAGCATATCGGACACCGGTAGTTGCAGGCGTAGGTGATATTCCAGAACAACGTTTTCAGGGGAGATGGACTCATCCAAGCGCGCTCGGTCGCATGTCCCGGTTTAAGCTTCAATTTAACATCGATCATGGATTTTATCCTTCCCCTGGGAAAACGGATCCTCCGCTTCGCAGGAGACCCCGCACTGGCAAAGCGCACACCCGAGTGAATAACCTGAAATTCGGTTTCCGTTCTTGACGATGGGGGCTTGATACAGATCCATTTCCCGTGCATAAGATTGCAAATGGCGGGAACGAACCGCCTGTCTCATGGCGTAGCACTTTTCTTTATCCAGACCTTCAGAGGAGATCGCGTCCACCGGACATCGCGATATGCATTGGCCGCAAGCTTTGCCTCCACTTTCCCAGCACTCGGCCCGGTAGGAGCCCCGGGATGCCGTCGTCGTGTCCAAAGGACTGTTTACAACCAGGCTTCCCAGACGCACGTGACTGCCCAGAGGGGTTATCAAGCTTCCGTTCAATCCGAATCGCCCTAATCCCGCCGCATAGGCGATATGCATTTCCGACCAAGTGGAGGCGAATGTCACTGCCGGCAGCCGGAACGCATCGTATGCATCGGTCAAACGCGGTGCTTCAGCAACATATCCCTGTTTCCGGAAAAATTCTCCCAGCTTCCGGCTGAGAACAAAATTCAACGCCCCCCCGTTGTTGCGGGCCGCGGAATACATCTTTGACGGCCAACTTATGGAACGATTAGAGCGGCGGATCGGCTCCGCGAATGCAAGGGCCCAGGAAATCACCCGCACCTTAGTCAAATGTTTCCCCTCGGCGGAGATTCTCTCCAGAAAAGCTCGGGGGAGAAGATGATTGGGACTCACAACGGATTGAAACCGCTCGAACAGAGCATCGTCCCCATCAGCGATACCGATACGGACTCCTGAAAATATTTCCTGCCCATCGAAATCCTTAAGCCGGTTTTCCGGTGATTCCCGGACAATGGCGGCAATGATATTTTCCAGTTTTGAAGCTTCTCCGGATGTTTCCATTTTTTTCTTTCAGAAGAATACGACGAAGACGATTGTCTTGAAATTATCAATCCCTCACAACAAAATTCAACCGGTGTATAGCATACCGCTGCGTCAAAGTCAAAAATCCGATTTCCCGGCACAAAGAGCTACCGACCGGACATGCCGGGCAAGTTCTTTGCGCCTCCCCGGATCATTCATCGGACACTCTCCCCGGATTGTTTCCCTGAGGCGCGAGCAGTGTTCCATCCAGACATTTTTCAGCGAGAGATCGGCAATATTCCCGAATGGAAACGAAACAAACGGACAGGGGGTTATTTGCCCCTGCGGAGAAACGAACAAAATTCCCTTTTGATAAACGCCGCACAGCGTTTTATCGGTGGCCAACTCCAAGTGAACGAACGTCATCTCCTGCAACGCGCGTACTCTTGACTTCTCTTCCTCCGACAAAACTCGTGAATACATTTCATTCCACCGCCCGATCGCCACGGGCATAATGATGTAGACGGCCAGGACACCCAATCGCCGTCCCAAAGTAATGATCTTCTCCAATCCCCGCGTAACCATTCGGCGGGGTGCATACGTGTTGATCTGGCACGGAATCCCCGCATCCTTAAGATAACCGATACCCCGTAAAGCGCAGTCGAAGGCTCCGGGAACCCCCCGCAGCCGGTCATGAATCGCGGGATCGGCGTCATCAATTGAAACGGCGCACTGGGTCAAACCGGCGCTTTTCAAACGAGTAACGTTGGATTTCGAAAGAAATAATCCGCTTGTATTGAGACGCGTCAATAAACCGCGGATATGAGCATAGCGGATCAGCTCATAGAGGTCTTGGCGCATCATGGGTTCTCCCCCGGTAAACGTCACCTGAAGAACTCCCAGCCGCTTCGCCTGGTCGATAACGGACTTGATCTGAAGAGTGCTGATTTCAGCTTCACCTCGCCGACCTTTTTCATATATCCCACAGTGAACACAGCTGCAAGGACAGCGGTAGGTGGGAGCGATGGTGATAAAAGGAGGATTGGGCTTTTTGAGAACGCGGCTCCTGTATAGATGGCGCGCAAATACCCCCCAGGCTTTCATTGAACGATTGGCTGAATAGAGACGGAAAGCACGATAGACGGTATTCAAAAAGCTTTTCAAGTACGGATAACGACGTTCACGTCGGCGCATCATGGCTGTGTTTTGAGATTCTCCTGATAGGCTCGGATAAACCATGGAGTCAATTCCACCGCCCGCTCGATGATTAGTTTATCAACATCCAACGGATTATAAAATCGGATCTCCGAAACTTCATTCGCATCGGGTTGGATCTCCCCGCCGTCCACCCCCGCCGCTTTAAAAACATCGCATATCTCATGTTCGCTTCCGACGTCGAGATATTCGGCTCGATAGAGAAAGCGGAAACGATATTCCAACCGAGGACATCGAACGCCGACCTCCTTCAGTACGCGGTTCCGGATGCTTGCTTCACGGTTTTCGCCCAGGTGGTAATGGCTCGCCACGCTGCCGTCCCAGAATCCGGGCCAGAGCATCTTTGTCGGGCTGCGCCGCGCCAGCATCAGCCGTTCCGATACGTCGAAGAGCATGACCAGGTAGGCGCCGTGCAACCGACCTTCCCCGATATGGCATCCGACCTTCTCTTCCTCACCCGATACCCGACCGCATTCATCCATCCGAATGATATATTCCTCGTCCGAGCCGCCGGGCGAAGACCTGTCACGGAGAAGCCGTATGCAAGGGGATGAAGGGCATGTTCCCTCGTCATTGGAAATCATCATCAAAACCGGCGCCTGAGAATCGTCACGGTTTTATCCAAACCGCTGTATCGGAGTGAGAAGAGCCGACCGAAAAGAGGCTTTCTAACCATCGACCTTAATATCGTATCCTTCCCGAACCGGACCAAAGGAAATAAGATCAAGCAGCTTTACCATCTGCTCCTGATAGTAATGGTTCTTCTCATTAGCAACCGCATCGTTCTCCGTATTCCAAAACGTGATGGATACGCTCTCTCCGGTTTTTGGATTATTGAGAAGATACGCGTGCAGAAATCCTTTTTGGGTTTTCGCCGCCGGAATAATGCTTTCCTCGAATATGCGCTCCGCTTTCTCGATTTTTTCCAGCTTTACCTGGAATCTGGTCAACCGCGCAAACATGACACGTCCTCCTTTGACGGGATCAATAGGTTATGTATCGGCTCAGTCATCCTGAGCGAATGATTGAATATGAATGCACCGGCTATTATGATAGGCTCTCCGGAAATCCGGAGACATCAAACTATAGTGACCACATCAGGAGTTGTCAAGTGAAAATTCTCCCCTTCGGTCAAACGGGGGGCATGAATCTCCGTTTAAAGAACGGCGACTTGCCGACGGGCTTTGACGACTTCCGGCGCATCCGTCTGATCCCACAATCGAAGAAACCGTTCATAATACTTTTTGGCCTCAAGTTTCCGGCCCCGTTTTAGATTGATATTGCCAAGTTGATAATGGGCCTCCGCATAGAGATCCCCATAATCATCCAGGCCGGTCTTCAGATTGACGATCTTCTCGTATTCCAGCCGCGCTTTTTCATCGTCTCCCGCCCGCTGATATGCCAGTGCCAGTGAATATCCGATCAGCGTCCGTTCCGGTATGTTCGGCGCCATCATGGATTGCACCTGGTTCAGGATCATCAGAGCTTGATCATGATCGCCCCTCTCCGACGCGATCAAACCGACCAGGTGCAGGCGAATCCGATCGGCTTTTTGATTGAAACTCTGTTCAACCAGTTCTTCGAGTTCGTCCGCCGCACTCTGAGCCGCGGCCCAATCGTTGCGCGCGACATGAACGAGGCCTCTTTGAAAGACAGCCGCGCGCTGCGCCGGCATCTCGTCTCCGGCCGCCGCGATTTCCTGGGCTTCCCGGCAGGCTTGAAGCGCCTCCGGATAACGGCCGCTGCGCTCGAGAACATAAGCTAGGCTCAAGTGGTATTTCAACCGCCAACTCGTCTCGCTGAAGAGTTCCGCAAGTTCCAGGCCTTGTTCCAACTGTTCCCGCGCCTCGTCGAAGCGGCCGCGGATTCGGTATAGATTCGCCAAACGCGTGCGCCCTTCATCATGAGCCTTGGGTTCTTCCGTTTCCAGAAGCTTCAAGTATTCCTGTTCGGCGGTCGGAAAATCTTCTTTATGAAACGCGATATCCCCTTTTAGCAGCGTCGTCCGGTACGATTCCTCATCCATCTCAATGACCCGCCTGACTTCGGCTTCGGCGGCTTCGATCTTATCCTGATACAGGAACGTAAGCGCCAGCAGCTCTCTCACTTCACGGTTTTCCCCGTGAGATGATAGATATGCCTGCAAAATTTCCTGCGCTTTGGAAGGCGTTCCCAGATTGATGTATATGCGAGCCAGATTGGTATACGATTGAAAATTCTTGGCATTCCTTCGCGTATTTATCCGGAACTGACGGATGGCCTTGTCCCATTCCTCCAGAGCGATATGAATGACTCCCAGATTGTTGTGCCCGATATAATCCTCCGGGTAGAGTTCGACAAGCCGGGTATAGGCTTCGACGGCTTGAGGATATGTTTTTTCGGATTGCCGATAATAATCGGCCTGGATGTAATAGCGTTCCCGGTCGGAAACCAATGAAGACAGGTCAAACGCTTTCTGAAGATTCTTCTTCGCTTCGCTGTCATATCCCAAATTGGCGTAGGCCGAAGCCATACTCCGGTATGCCATGGCAAGGTCGGAATCGATGGCCACCGCCAGCTCCATCAGCGGAATGCTCTTGGAATATTCCCCGGTCGCGAAGAATTTCATCCCCTCTCGAAAATATTTATACGCTTCCGGGGAACCGGTTGTGATCCGTTCGATATCCTTATCGATATCCCCCGCGATTTCCCGTTGGGAGAAACGAAACGCCTCCTTGATCTTGCGCGTCAGTTCATCCACCATCGCAAACAGATTTTCTTCTCCACTCCCTTCAACCATCTCCGAATCGACCACTTCTTCCGTCCCCGCGTCCAGCAGGGTCGTGTTGAGACGAAGAACATCTCCGGCTTTCGTCATCTTTCCCAGCAGGACGTATTTCACTCCGGAACGATCCGCGACTTCTCTCAAGGTTTGGGAGGAATACCCCCTGGCATCCATCAAGTGCAAGTCTTCCATAATGTTATACAGCCGCTCCGCGTTGAGAACCACCAGGTACTTGGATTGACTGAGATCGGAGATCAACAGATCAGAGAGAGCTTTTCGCCAGTGGTCTAAACTGGGATCTCCGGTATTGTTTTCAAAATGCATGACGGCCAGAGAGGGCTTGCTCGAGGCAATGAGAGACGCCGTTTGGCGCGGAATGATCTTTGTCAGCATGAAGCCCGCAACGATAAGCAGAACGGCGGCCGCTATCGGAATCAATCTCTTCTTGACATTGAACTTCACGGTAATTTTTCGTGAACCAGAGGGTTTTTTTTCCGGAATCACACGGTCCGTGGTAGGAAGCCCTTTTGCGATCCGGTTCAAATCCTCCGATAATGCATTAACGTTTTGATAGCGCCGATCCCGGGATTTTTCCAAACAGCGAAGGATCACCCCCGCAAGCGCTTCGGAGATAAGGTCATTGCTCTTCCGTGGATCTGGGGGAGACGCGGTTTTTTGTTTAACGGCGACGCTGAGAGGAGTATCTCCGGTGAACGGAACCTGTCCGGTCAGCATCTCATACAGGATAATACCCAGGGAGTAGATATCCGAGCGAAGATCGAGATCTTTGGCGTCCACCTGTTCGGGAGACATGTATTCCGGAGTTCCCAGCACCACTCCAGCTGTCGTGATCCCTTTCCCCTCAATAGACCGGGCGATTCCGAAATCCATGATCCTTACGTTGCCTTCCCTGTCGATCATGATATTTTGAGGTTTGAGATCCCGATGGACAACGCCCAGTCGATGGGCTTCGGCCAATCCCTTACATATTTGACGAGCGACATGCATGGTCTTTCCCACGGTAAACGGCCCGATCCGCCGCATCAGTGTTTTGAGATCTTCTCCGGAAACATATTCCATGGTGAGGTATGGAATCCCCTCCGCTTCGCTGAGATCGTACATACGGCAAACGTTCCGGTGGGATATCCGCCTGGCCAGTTTCAATTCGTTGCGAAATCTCTCCAACACCTCTTCGTTTGCGGCGACTTCCAGGTTCAACAGCTTGACGGCCACCTTTTCATCCACTTTTTTGTCGATGGCTTTGTAAACCTTGCCCATGCCGCCTTTTCCGAGTTCCTCGATCACGAGATAGCGGCCGGCGAAAGTGCTCCCGATTGTAAGATCCTGCAGAGCCAGTTGGAGCGTCTGAGTAAACGCTTCCGATCTGGTGCTCGTGGGTGAGAGTTCCGATCCGCAACGCCCGCAGAAACGAGTGTTATCTGGGTTGTCGAACCGGCATTTTTCGCATTTCATGGCGGTATATCTTAATCGGTCGCCCTGCCGTGTGGACAAGGCGCCTGTCCAACCTTTTATTCAGCATAATGTTAAATCCGGAGCCTGTCAATTCCGTTGCAATCAACAGACCGAACCTTCTAAATAAAGCGTCTTCTATTTATTAGGACGAAAAAAGGCGACTCTTTGTTGCCTTATAAGTGAAACTAATTGAATGCCGAGACAGGGCTTCACTGCGGATTCAAGCGATCAGGATTTGTTATCCAAGTCACGCCCTACATAGGATTCGAGCTCCTCGATCTTAACCACCCGGGGTGGATCCACCAGCTTGTCCGCATCTCCTATATCCCGAAAGCCGAATCCCGAGACCACCAGAACCACTCGCTCCCGAGGGGATACGGTTCCATTTTGCAGCAAACGCTTCAATCCGGCCAGCGCGATGGCTCCCGCCGGTTCGGGAAGAACTCCTTCCCATCGGGCCAGCTGCCACTGGGCCTCGGTCGTTTCCGCGTCGGGTACGGACAACGCCGTTCCTCCATGTTTCCGGAGCATCTTGAGAACCCGATTTCCACTGGGCGGATCTGGATTTCCAAGCGAGCGCACGATCGTCTCAGACTCATAAGACATGGCCTCCACTTTCTCATCCCCGTTCTCGAATGCTTTCACGATCGGCTGTGCATCTTCGGGCTGTGCCAAGGCGATCTTGGGAAGATGAGAAATCAATCCCAACTTCTTGAATTCGGTGAATCCCTTATACAATCCCGAAATCATGCCCCCGCTGCTGGCGGGACCTATCACCCAATCCGGGACATCCCAATCCATGTCCTCGGCGATCTCGAAAGCGAGGGTCCGCTGACCGTCGGTCCGGAAAGGACTGTCGCAATTTATGAACATCACCCCGTAGCGCTTGGCGATCTTCACGGATTCGATGTACATGTCATCATACTTGCCGATGACCTGGATCACTTTGGCCCCGTAGGAACTCAGATACAGCAGCCTGGAGGGCACGATGTTTTGAGGAGCGAAGATATAACAGGGAAGACCGGCGCGCGCAGCGAAAGCGGCCATGGAGGTCCCCATATTTCCATGGGAAACCGTTCCCACCGCCGGAACCCCGCGCTCCACCGCCACCGTGATCCCCACCGTTGTCCCCCTGTCCTTAAAGGCGCCGGTGGGATTCCGTGCATCTTCTTTCAGGAAGAGATCGGGCATCCCCAATTCATTTCCCAACTTTTCAGCCTTATGCATGGGCGTTGCGCCTTCTCCCAGCGTCACCGGTTGGGTCTTTGGATCAACGGGAAGCAGTTCGCGATATTTCCACAGTCCGGGTTTCCTGGCGGCCAGAGTTGCCCGGGTCAACTTTTTTTTCAAGCGGTCATAATCGTATTCGATCAAAAGCGGCCCGTAACACGCATCACAGCGGTAAATGAGCGACTCCGCCGGAAAGGTTTTGCCGCAAACGCCGCATGTATATCCCTTATAATTCATGACAATCTCCTTATTGTTCTTCTTAGATCTGAATAAATGCAAAATATTGACATTCTAACGGCTGACAGGATATCTGGGGGCTTTTCCCTCCAGCACCAACCGCATTTCCTCCACGGCTTCTTTCTGCTCGCGATAAACCGCCTCATCCGACCAACCCGCCATATGAGGCGTCACCACCACGTTGGGGAGGTTGAAAAGCGGATGGACCGCACCCGGAGGTTCCGGATCAAAAACATCCAAGCCCGCTCCCGCGATTTCACCTTTCTCCAGCGCGGCGATCAAGGCCGGTTCGTCGATCAAACCGCCGCGTGACGTATTGATAAGCCGCGCATTCGGTTTCATGAGCGACAGCTCTCGGCTTCCGATGATGTGCCGCGTTTCCTCGGTAAGAGCGGCATGTACCGTCACATAGTCCGACTGCTCAAGAAGTTCATCCAACCCACAGGATTCCACCGGAAGTTCGGATTTCTGTTCGGCGGTGAGATAGGGATCATAAGCCAGCATCCGCATACGAAATCCTTCCAGGACGCGGCAAACGGCGGCTCCGATCCCGCCGACACCGATAACGCCCACGGTCTTGCCGAACAGCTCATGAACTCCGGCATCCGCTTCCCGCCAGCGACCTTGCGACAATCTTTGCATGAGAGGGACGGTTCTTTTCGCCAGACAGAGCATGAGCATCACGGTATGTTCGGCGACCGATTCGTAATTCACACCCGGCGTCCAACACACCAGCACCCCGTTTTCAGTGGCCGCGGCATAGTCGACGTTCTCCGGGATAGCTCCTCGCTTGGCGATCACGCGCAGCTTCGAGCCCGCTTGGATGACACGCTTCGTCATCGTATGCTGGGACGTGATCATAACGGCCGCATAAGGTCCGATCAGCTCCGTCAGATCGTCCTCTGAATAGCCGCCGGCTCGCTGTTCGAAGGTCAGGTCGGCAACCGTTTTCAAATCCTGGAAAAAATCAAACTGGGGCTCATCACGGGCTTCCAGCAGTAATACTTTCGGTCTCTCGGACATCGCCATAGCTCCTCTTCAAGTGTCGCTTAAAATAAGCCCCTTATCAGGACCCGATAAATGAATCTATATATATGCGATATCCCGCCGAAACTGTCAAGTATCCCGCCTCTCAATCCGCAAAAACAAGGCACTTTCCCATTGTATCGATAGAATCACTATCCCGAACACAATAAAAGCTTTCTTTCTTCCTCATTCTCCTTTACACTAAGGCGTTTAGTTGAATGTTTTTGTTTCCGAATCGCTTCAGCCATAGAGACCGTCGGAAAAAGGAGATACCATGAAACAGTCACTGGCCGACCGCATCATCGCCCTGGAAGCATCCGCAACGGAAGAACTCGAAAACACCGTAAAGCAAATGCAGAGAGACGGCGTGCGGGATATCATATCCCTGGGAGTTGGGGAACCGCCTTTTGATACTCCGGATAACATCAAGCAGGCAGCCTGGAAAGCCCTTGAGGACGGTAAGACCAAATACGGAGCCACCCGGGGCGACTTCGCCCTTCGCGAAGAAATCTGCGCCAAACTCAAACGGGAAAACGCCATCACCGCCGATGTCGAAGACGTGATCGTCACACCCGGCGGCAAGTTCGGCATATACTTGACCTTTCAGGCTATGCTGCAGCCGGGGGATAAGGTTATGATCCTGGATCCGGCCTGGGTCACCTATGAGCCCGCCGCCCGCATGACCGGCGCGGATGTCGTTCGCATGCCGTCGTCCCCGGAGACGGGATTTCAACCCGACCTGGACGCCATCCGGGCAGCCATGGACGACTCCGTCAAAGTGATCGTCATCGACTCCCCCTGCAATCCCACCGGCGCCGTTTTCGATCCCTCGCTCATCCGCTCGATCACCGAACTGGCACAAGCACAGGGAGCCTATGTCCTCTGCGACGAGATCTACGAATACTTGATCTATGAAGGAAAGCACTACAGCCCGGCGGCCGACTTCGATAACGTCATCACGGTCAACGGTTTCTCTAAAAGCTTCGCCATGACGGGATGGAGGCTGGGTTATGTAACCGCGCCCCGGGAAATCATGACCGGAATGATAAAGATATTTCAGCACTCCGTCAGCTGCGTTCCGGCTTTCGTTCAGGCGGGAGCCGTGGAAGCGCTGCACAGCGAAAAATCGCGTCATGCTACCCGGGAGATGGTCGCCGCCTACCGAAAACGCCGACAGGTGACGCTGGATTTGATTGAGAAATCCCATGTTTTCGATTGTCCGGTTCCCACCACTGGCGCCTTTTATCAGTTTCCATCATACCGATCCCCACGACCGTCCATAGCGTTCGCCGGGGAACTGCTGGAAAAAGTCCATGTCGCCACCGTGCCCGGAGGCGCTTTCGGCGCCTGCGGAGAAGGCCATCTTCGCATTTGCTACACGGCAACCGAAGATAATATCAAAGCCGCCTTCGAACGGATCGAATCCTATATGAAATCCGAATAGAAAAAGGAGTCCATATGTCCCCCCGAAAAAATTGGGAAAATGAAGCCGCTCATCCTGCCGAATACCACAGCTGTGAAGCCCGCCGCGGGAGGGAATTCATCCTGCGCTTGAATACGGGAGCCGACCCGGTGCTCGCCATTCAGGAATTTGCCCGAGAGAACGGTATCCGCTTCGGAAAAGTCCATGCCGCTTTCATGGGCGGATTCGCCCCGGCGAAGTTCCTCATTTGGGCGCCCGACTCCCGGGATCCCGAAAACTGGCACTATGAATCCGTCGCCACACTTGAAAACCTGAGCATGCTGCTGGCTCTGGGAGGCATGATCGGGATAAGAAAGAATCATGAGGGCGAAGAAGAAGCCTTTGTCGCCATGCACTTCGTAACCGGAGGGGCATGGGATTCTCCCTCCATGGGTGGGCACCTGGTTGAAGGCACCCGGGTCAAGGGCGCCATGGAATTTTACGTCACTGAAATTTTAGGAATCGAGGTTCTTCTCCCGGAGATGGATCCCTACCACATCGCACATACATTCCCTGAAAACTGGTATCGGCCGGATAAGAGATAGCGTCGATCCGTATTGACATAAGCAGATGGATGTTTTTATCATAATCTATGAGCTGATCGGTTCGGCTTATCCTCCCATAAAAGGAAGCTTCCATTCAAAAGAGGAAGAAATATAATAACGACAATAAGGTGAACAAATGAAACCCTTCAAAGGAAACGACATCATTTCAACTGAATTCATGACAAAAGAGGAAATCGAAAAAATTTTGGATGTGGCCGCATCCATGAACAGAATCCTCAAAATGAAAACCAAGGCCAAACTGCTGGAAGACAAGATCCTGGCGGTCATGTTTTTCCAGACCAGCACCCGAACCCGGCTCAGCTTCGAATCGGCGATGCTGCGGCTGGGCGGTTCCGTCCTGGGATTTGCGGATGCTAAAGTTTCCCGCGCCGCCGGTCCCCGGGCCGAGACCCTTGAAGACACCGTAAGAACGGTCGATAAATACTGCGACGCCATCGTCATCAGGCATCCGGAAAGCGGAGCGGCTCAGAAAGCGGCGGATTATTCCCGGGTTCCGGTGCTCAACGGCGGAGACGGTCAAAACCAGCATCCGAGCCAGGGTTTGCTGGACGCCCTGACAATCTGGAGCGAAAAAGGCACGCTTGACGGCCTGACCGTGGGGATCGTGGGCGACATGAAGGAAACCCGCGGCATGCATTCACTGATGCACTGTCTGGCAAAATTCAACCTCAAGCTCCTGCTGGCGGGGCCGAAGGAGATCTCCCCCGAACCGGCCATGATCCGATTCCTGGAAGACTGCGCCTGTTCTTTTGAAGTCACGGAAGACGTGGAAGGATCGATCCCCGAGATGGATGTGCTGTACACGACTCGATTGAACAAAGAAGGCGCCGACAGCGAAGAATCTTACCGGGAACTGCTCCAACGCTATCCCCGCATCGATCTGCAGTTGTTGAAAAACGCGAAACCGGACTGCATCGTCATGCACGATCTTCCCCGCACCGATGAGCTCGGCCTGCAGATCCTCCCTGAAGTCGACGATACCTCCCACGGAAAATATTTCGACGAAGTCGAATACGGCGTAGCGGTACGGATGGCCATGTTGGCCCTCGTTCTCGGAGGCGTTGAATAAACCGCAAGGAGACAGCCATGCTCGTCATCAAGAACGGCAGAATCGTTACTCCTTCCGGAATCCATGAAGGAGAGATCGTCGCCGAAAACGACACCATCGTCAGCATCGAAAGAAACGCTCCGGTACCCGAGGACGCCCGTCTCATCGACGCCGCCGGAAAATATATCCTGCCGGGGATGATCGATGCACACAGCCATATGCACGAACCGGACGTCAGCAAGACCGATTTCATAAACGGGACCACCGCTGCGGCCGCGGGAGGCTGGACGACCCTCTTGGAAATGCCCATCAGCATTCCGGGTGTTTGGAACCGGGAAATCCTCGAGAACCGGGCCGCCATAGGCGAGAATAAATGCCTCGTCGATTTCGGCCTCTATGGAGGAGGCGGCATCGACAATCTGGATCGGATCGCGGAAATGGCCGAAGGCGGCGCTATAGGTTTCAAAACCTTCATGAATCAACCGCTGGAATCGAGAGCGGAAGAGTTCATCGGACTCTGGGCCGCCACGACCGGTCAGCAGTTTCAGGTCATGCGCGAGATTGCGAAAACCGGACTTCCCAACGTCATCCATGCCGAAGACGCCGATCTCATCGACACGCTTACCGCCGAACTCAAAGAATCCGGACGTAAGGATCCTCAAGCCTACATCGAATCCCGTCCCAATATCACGGAAGCCCTGGCCGTATCCCGAGTAAGGTTGTTGGCCCGCGAAACCGGCGCCGCCGTCCATATCTGTCATATGCACAGCCGTGAAGGCACCGCCATCATCGCCGAAGCCAAATCCCGGGGCGAAAAGATGACCGCCGAAACCTGTCCGCACTACTTGGTGCTCACCTCAGCCGACATGTCGCGCTTCGGGGGACCTTTCGGTACGTACGTCAAGTGCGCTCCCCCCGTGGGAAATCAGGAGGATATCGACCGCCTCTGGGAAGGCCTGCGGAACGGCACCATCGACTGCATCGCCACCGATCACTCCCCTTTCCCCCGTGAACAAAAAGAAACCAACATCTGGGACGCCGCCGGCGGGATCCCCGGCTTTCAGACGGCGCTGCCGCTGCTGCTCACCCAGGTGAATAACGGGCGCATCAGCCTTCCGCAGCTCGTGCGCGTCACTTCGGAAAACGTCGCTCGCCTTTTCAGGCTCTACCCCCGCAAAGGAGTCATCCAAGTAGGATCCGACGCCGATTTCGTCATCATCGACATCGAAAAAGAAGGCACTATCAGAAAAGAGCATCTGCATACCCGCGGCGCCGATGCCGTCCCCTACCTGGGATGGAAAATCAAGGGAATGCCCACGCACACGATCGTTCGGGGAGAGCTGGTGATGCGGGAAGGAGAAGTGTGCGGGAAACCGGGGCACGGTATTTTTATTCGGCCCGAAGTCCCGTTGACCTGAGCCCCACCCCACCCCGGTCCTCAACGGCGCCGGGGGGATGCGTTTCCCGGGCTTGCGGAAGCTCCGGTTTCGCGCTACAATCCGGATAAGTCCGACCGAACAAGGAGAAAACGATATTGAAACCACCGGCTTCTCAACCCTTTATCGGAGTTAAACCTCCGGGTCCCAAAACACGGGCTCTGCTTCGAAGCACGGGAGATCCCCTCGATCCTTTCCCGCCCATCTGGGGGATTCCGGCCCGGAATCAGGAAGGGCCTTGGATCGAGGATGTCGACGGAAACGTCTATCTGGATTTCGTTTCGGGAAAATGCGTGGCCAATCTCGGACATCGTCACCCCGCCGTCTTATCGGCCGTTAAAAAACAGATCGACCATGTCATCCTGGGGGCAACGGAGAACCGGTTTGTGCTGGCGGAAAAGCTGACAAGCTTGACCCCGGGAAGATTTCCCAAAAAAGTATTTTTTGGATCTTCGGGCTCAGATTCCATCGACGGCGCCTTAAAACTGGCCCGCTGGGCTACGGGAAAGCCGAACATTCTCTGCATCTCGGGGGCCTATCATGGTCAGACATACGGCGCGCTTTCCGTTTCTTCAACCTGGAACTGGATGGTTCGGGGATTCCATCCCCTATCCGGTGTTTTTCATCTCCCCCCTCCCTACTGCTACCGCTGCCCCTTCAAACTGAGCCATCCTTCCTGCGGGCTCCAGTGCCTGCGCTACCTCACCGAAACCATGTTCACGACATTCTGTCCCCCTGAGGATATCGCCGCCGTGATCATCGAGCCGGTATTCGGGGACATGGGGTGGGTGATCCCTCCCGATGAATACTTCCTGGAACTTAAAAAACTGAGCGAAACCCACGGATTTCTGTTTATCGCGGATGAGGTGCAGACCGGATTCGGCCGCACCGGCAAGTGGCTGGCGATGAACCACCTCGGCTTGGCTCCGGATATCGTATGTCTTGGGAAACCGATCGCATCCGGATTCCCCCTCAGCGCCATGGTGGCACGAGCGGACCTGACGACCGCCCGCGGCCTTGATTTTCAACAAAGCTACACCCTCGAAGCCAACGCTCCGGCATGCGCCGCCGCTTTGGCGACCATCCGTGTCATCGAGGAAGAGCACCTGCTGCAAAACTGCACCGAGTTGGGGAAACAGCTGCTGGAGAAGCTGCGGGCGCTCCAGAAAAATCACCCCGCGATCGGGGATGTCCGCGGGCGCGGGCTGCTCGCCACCGTTGAAATCATCAAGAACGCGAAAACGCGGGAACCGGGAATCCAGGCGGCCAAAACCATCTGCCGGCTTGCTTTGGAGAACGGATTGTACACTATGTTTATGGGCGCTTTTGAAACGGCATCGATCCGTATCGCCCCTCCTCTCAATTCCACTCCGGAGATCATCGATCTCGGCGTCGAAATCCTGGACAGAGCTATTTCCCAAGCGGAGAAGATCCTTTTTCGGAAAACCTGAGAACGGTCGGCCAATCAGTTCTTAAGGTGCGGAAGGGTGGAGACCCCGTAAGGCATAACCAGGACCTGCGCATCGGAGCCCTGAACATCCAGGGCTTGTTTTAAAGCCGCATCCACGGAATCGAAGTTTTTCACGAACAATTTTTTCTTAAGTTCCGGGGCCAGGCCGGATACCAGATAGATTTCATGCTCCGAGTGGATGCGTGCAACACGTGATGCTTTATGCCGACCCAGAACAAAATTCCGTTCTAATTCCTCGATCAATTCCCGAGGTGATTTGCCTTCGATCATGGCCCGTCCGAATTCCGTCTCCCCGAGTCCGTCCCCGCACTGTCCGGCCACGATGATGGTTCCCCCCGGCCGCACCGCCAGCTGTGCGTTCTCCATGGCTTTGTGGGTCTGATACAGATCGATATCTTTCGGAAATCCGCCCGGGGAAGTGATCACGATATCCGCCGGCGCTTCGATTTCTCTGCGAAATATTCGATGGATGTGTTCGGCGCCTTCTCTGTGCGCCGCTTCCACGTCTCCAGCCACCACCAGGACGATCTCCTTGCGGCTGTTGAGAACGGCATTCAGCATGAAATCGATTCCCACCATGCGGCCTATTTCTTCGATCTCCTCGCGCAGGGGATTGCCGTCAATCATTCCTCCCTTTGCTCCGGGGTGAAGGAACCGCCGGTGGTTGGCCTGAATGGTCGACCGGCTGCAGACACCGGGAGCCAGTGCTTTGGCTCCCCCGCTGAAACCGGCGAAATAGTGGAATTCCAGGTTACCGGTGACGATCCGTACATCGGCATCCAACACCTGCTTGAAAATCTCGACCGGAGCTCCCCGACTGGTTGCACCTACCGATCGACAGTCTTCGATGTCATGATCCAGGCAACGAATCCGCCGGAAGATGTCCGCGCCCACCAATTTCGCCTGTTCCTCTGGAGTTTGGCGCCGATGAACTCCTAATCCGAAGACGATGTGAATCGCGCCGTCGGGGACTCCCGCTGCGGATAATTCCTCCAGCAGCGGCGGCAGCAGGATTTTCGAGGGCGCCGGTCGCGTGATATCGCTGACCAGGATCACGACACGATCCCCGGAAGCCACACGATCTCTCAAACGAGGCCCTCCGATGGGATGCTCCAGCGCATAGCGAACCGCGGCCGGACCGTCTTCCGCTCCCGGGGCCTCCCGAGGATTCAGACTCCCTGCGTAATTTTTATCGGGAAGTGTAAAAGATACCGTTTCCTTTCCATAATTCAGCGTGATCTTCATCGATTCCGCCTCCTCAATTCCCAAGCAAGCGGGAGGCCAAGCCGGCGATATCCGTCAGCTTCTCCGCGACATGGATTCCGGCTGCCCGGAGACGCTCTTTCTTGACGGCGGCGCCTCCTTCCCCTCCGGGAGATACGATGGCACCCGCGTGACCCATTCGCTTTCCCTCGGGCGCGGCTTCACCGGCGATGAAGGCGACCACCGGTTTGGTCCCAAACGCCTCGATGAACTCCGCCGCTTTTTCTTCCTCCCGTCCACCGATTTCACCGCAGATGACAATCAGCTTCGTTTCGGGATCGGCTTCAAACTGCGGCAGCAGATCGATGAATGTCGATCCGGGGATCGGATCGCCTCCGACCCCGACAACCGTGCTCTGGCCGATTCCGCCGCGAGTGAGGTTGTTGGCCGTTTCATAGGAAAGAGTGGCGCTCCTCGACAGGACACCCACCGGCCCGGCTCTGTAAATGACATCCGCCATGAAACCGACTTTCGATTTCCCGGGGGAAATTACACCCGGCGTGTTCGGACCGATCAAGATACTGTCATGAAACCGGGCATACGCGGAACAAAAATTCATATCCTGAAAAGGCACGCCTTCGGCGACCGCAACGACCAGAGGCAGTCCGCCGTCCACGGCTTCCAGGATCGCGTCTCTGGTGAACCGGGGCGGGACGAAGAGTACGCTGGCATTGGCATCGGTCGCCGCGACGGCATCCGCCACGGTATCGAAAACGGGGATCCCTTCCACTTGACGCCCGCCCTTGCCCGGAGTGACCCCGGCCACGATACGAGTGCCGTAATCCTGCATCAGGCGGGCATGGTATTCGCCTTCCCGCCCGGTGATACCCTGCACGATCAAGCGCGTGTCCCGATCGACTAAAATGCTCATGTTTCCGCCTTCTTTCGCTGAATCCGAACCACCTGCCGCACGGCCTCTTCCAGATCGAAGGCCGCTCCCAATCCGGCATCCTTCAAGATGCGGATACCTTCATCCCGGTTGGTGCCGTTCAAACGGCACACGACAGAGACATGCGGGGGGATGTTTTTCAGAACCTGAGTCACACCCCGGGCGATCTCATCACACCGGGTGATCCCGCCGAAAATATTAAACAGAACCGCGCTCACATCCTTATCCCGGGTGACCACATCCACCGCCCGCATCACTTTTTCCGCGGTGGCGCCCCCGCTCAGATCCAGGATGTTGGCCGCGGACGCCCCATGCTTTTGAAGAAGATCCAGAGTGGAGATGGCGATGCCGGCGCCATTGCTGATAACCGAGACCGTTCCCTTCAACTTGATCACGACAAATCCGGCATCCCGGCCGAATTTTTCCAGAGGATCCTCACAAGCCCCATCCACCATAGCCGTCAACTCCGGCTGGCGGTAACGGGCGTTGTCATCTATTTCCAGCTTTGCGTCCAGGGCGGCGATCTCCCCGGAATCGAGGTAAATCAAAGGATTGATCTCAACCAGAAGGCAGTCATATTTTATATACAGCCCATACAGCTTGCGCGCCAGGGCTTTCAACGAACGGAGTCGTTCCCTGTCGAAATCGACGCCGCGTCCCAAAGCGTTCAGATGAAAATCCTGCAGCCCAAGCACCGGGTCCACGGCGATTTTGATGATCTTTTCAGGCGTCGACCGGGCGACTTCTTCTATCTCCATTCCTCCGGCCGCGCAGAAAATCAGCATGGTTTTCCGCGTGTTGCGGTCGAGCATGAAGCTCAGATAATGCTCCTGCCGGATATCCTGCTTTTCTTCCACCAGGATCCGGCTGACTTTTTCTCCTTTTAGTTCGGAGTGAAGCAGCTCTCCCGCTAACCGTTTTGCTTCCTCCGGAGAGGAGGCGAAACGAATCCCGCCGGCCTTGCCGCGACCTCCGCTGTGTATCTGTGCTTTAAGGACGACGTCTCCTCCGAGTTCCGCGGCAACCCGTGATGCTTCTTCCGGGGTGGCCGCCGTCGATCCCCGGGGCACGGGAATCCCCATGCCCCTGAAAAGTTGTTTTGCATGAAATTCCGCCAGTTTCATAACCGGCGCTCACTTCCCGAGGGGTTTCGCTCCCCGGGCCAGTTCGAATCCCAACTCGAACGCTTTAAGATTAAGCTCCTCACTCCCTTTGGGAACGCGATGAAGCACCGCCGCACGCAGCGACTCCACGGAAACCAGCGGCAGCAGGCCGACCAGATTGCCTAGAAAGCAGATATTGGCCGGCAGAACGGTATTGAGCTGCTCTTTGAGCAGCTTGGTGAATGGGAAGGCATAGACGTGCGGCGTGTCGAGCTCCGGTATATCCCGAACCTGAAAAGAATCCAAGACAACCAGGGCGTCCTTCCGGTTCTGTGCATGGTAACGCGTACAGGCTTCCTGCGAGAGCGCCACAAAGATGTCGGGTTGATTGACCGAAAGGTCGTAGATCTCCTCCCGGCTGGCGATCACCTCGCCGCGGCTGGCGCCGCCCCGGGCTTCGATCCCATGCGATTCACCCTGGATAACCTGAAATCCCTCGTCGACCATGGCTTCCGCCATGATTATGCTGGCCAACAGCAGTCCCTGGCCTCCGAACCCGCTGAACCGGATTTCTATGCGTGATTGGTCCATGATATGCATCAGAGAGCTCCTTCTTCCTTAAAACCGGTGATCCGGTCATATTCTTCGACATACTCCGGCCGTATTTCCTCGTGCAGGATACCGCGGACATATTTCCCATGCAGATCTTCACCCGTCATCTTCTTGGCTTGGGCCTGAGAAACGGTAAGGTCTTTGAATTCAAGCAGTGCCTGAGAAGCTTTTTTATGTTTGCTGCGCCGCCCGACATGAGTGGGACAATTCGTGAAAATCTCGACCACGGAAAATCCCTTGTGGTTAATGGCTTTGGAAATCAACGGAGTCAGCTCCCTGACATGATAGGCATCGCCGCGGCCCACAAATGAAGCCCCGGCTCCCATCGCCAGCTTGCAGACGTCCAGCTTGGGTTCGATCATACCGAAGGGGGCTGTGGACGCTTTGCGGCCGAAGCTGGTGGTAGGCGCATACTGTCCCCCTGTCATTCCGTAAATCTCATTGATGGCGACGATGGCCGTCAGATCGATATTGCGGCGGGAAGCATGGATGAAATGATTCCCGCCGATGGCGACGGCGTCTCCGTCACCCATGAAGACCACGACATTCAGCGTGGGATCCGCCAACTTGATCCCGGTGGCGTAACTGAGAGCCCGCCCATGAGGGGTTCGAATCGAGGGGAAATTCAAATATATGGGAAGACGGCCGGCACATCCAATGGCGCAGACCATGACGGTTCTATCCTGATCCAATCCCAAACCATCGATCGCTCTCACCAAGGAAGCCCAGGCGATGCCGTGAGTGCACCCGGGGCAAGCGAAATGGGGCATCAGGTCCAAACGTAGATATTTATCTAATTTACTCATCTTTCTCTCCTAAGCAACAGCTTTCTTTATCAGCTCCAAGATTTCGGCTACGGTGATGGGCATGCTGTTGACCTTGTTAAAGGGAATGACCTCGGCCCGGCCTTCGACCGCCGCGCGGACCACATCCGTGATCTGTCCCAGATTCATCTCCGCGACGATGATCTTATCGACACGCTCAGCAACCGCACGGACTTCCTTGTCCGGAAACGGCCAGATCGTTATGGGACGAATGAAATCCGTGGGGATTCCCAGTTTCGCGGCGGCCTCCACCGCACCTTTTGCGGGGCGGTTGGGGGATCCGTAAACCAGAACGGCTGTCTTCGCTCCCTCTTTCTCGATGTGTTCCACCCTGACGATATCATCCCGGTATCGTTCCAGCTTCCGGTTTATTCTCCGGATACAGGTGTCGATGGTCTGAGCTGAAAGATCGGGAATGCCGTTCTCGCCATGGATCATCCCGGACATGTTGTAGCGGTAACCGCCTCCAAAAGGAGGAAGAACCGGAATTCCCGTCTTATCCACCCTGTAAGGCAGATATTCCGTCTTGGGAACGGCATCCGTTCGCCGGGAAACAAGCTTGATGGATCCCGGCTCCGGGAGCACGACATTCTCCCGATTGTGCGCCAGCAGTTGGTCGGCCATGATGATAACGGGAGTCATATAGGTTTCCGAAAGATTAAAAGCCTGGATCGTCAGTTCATAGGCCTCGCGGATGGTTCCGGGACAGAGTACGATTCGGGGGCTGTCGCCATGCGAGCCCCAACGACTCTGCATCATATCGCCCTGCTGAGGTTTGGTCGCGCCTCCCGTGCTGGGTCCCACGCGCTGGGCATTATAAATAACGATCGGCATCTCGATCATCGACGCGTAACCCAGGTTCTCCTGCATCAGACTGAAACCCGGGCCGCTGGTGATCGTCATGGCCTTTTTCCCGACCGCCGAGGCGCCGATGATCGCACCGATACTGGCGAGTTCATCTTCCATTTGAATGAAACGGCCGCCTACCGCGGGCAGCTTTCCGGCCAAAATCTCCATGGCCTCGGAAGCCGGAGTTATGGGGTATCCGGCGCAAAATTTCACGCCTGCCGCCAAAGCCGCTTCGGCGACTGCCTGATTTCCCTGCATCAACACCGATTTACCCATTATGATCCTCCTCAAGTTCTATCGCCAAATCGGGACAGTACAGCTCACACATCCCGCAGCTGATGCATTCCGTTTCGTTGACCACAACGGGATAGCCTTTTTCATCCGGCGCCAGAACATCTTTGGGACAGAGGTCTATGCAGATCTCGCAGCGTTTACACCATTGTTTATTAATTCGTATGACTGCCAATGGTTTTCTCCTTGTAGAATTATAATAAAATAAAATATAAATACTTATGATCCATACAACATTAAGACGTGATATATTACACTATATTTCTCTTTCTTTAAAGGAGTAATCCCTTTTAAAATCACAAAGAAACTTTTTTATTCCATCCGATCCGGGAATGTTTTTTTCTTTACATTGCCTCGGTTTTTAGGAAACAATAAGGGTTTACATTCACCGAAATAAGGAGTGTCGATGCCGATCGAATCCATTTTAGACATCGCCGCCAAAATCGACGGTGTTCTCTGGGGACCCTGGACAATGATATTCCTGGCCTCCGTAGCCCTTTTCTTTACGATAAAATTCCGATTTTTTCAATTCCGTCGGTTCGGTTACATCTGGCGCAACACCTTCGGGAAAATATTCGAAAAACGAACCGGCCGCGAGAAAGGAAAGATGACGCCCTTTCAGGCGACAACCACTGCTTTGGCCAGTACGGTCGGCATGGGCAACATCGCAGGCGTGGCGACCGCGCTTTCCGTAGGCGGCCCCGGCGCTATCTTCTGGATGTGGTTATTGGCCCTGTTGGGGATGATCACAAAAACCGTCGAGATCACGCTTGCGGTGCATTATCGCGAATCGGATCCGGATGGAGGCCTTCACGGCGGCCCCATGTACTATATCAACAAGGCTCTGGGATGGAAAACTCTGGCCAAGCTGTTCAGCCTGGGTGTTTTCATCAATTCCATCCTGTGCGCAACGCTCCTCCAATCTCACACCGTTGGCCGAGCGCTCCTGACAAGCTACAAGTGGAACCCCTATATCGTCACCGGGGCCATGGCCGTGGTAACGGGAATCGTCGTTATCGGCGGATTCCGGAGAATCGGCCAATTCAGCGAAAAGCTGGTGCCGTTCATGGCGGTATTATATCTCATTTGCGGGGTCATCATTTTCTTCATCAATTACGCGAAAATACCCGAGGTGTTCGCGATGATCTTCCGGTATGCCTTCACCCCGGCGCCCGCGATCGGCGGATTTGCCGGCGTTACCGTCGCCGCCGCCATCAAAAACGGAATGGCCCGGGGGATGCTTTCCAACGAGGCCGGAGAGGGAACAGCTCCCATGGTGCACGCCACCGCCAATACGGAGCACCCATTTCAGCAGGGGATTTGGGGCGCTTTCGAAGTCTTCGTGGACACGATATTGATTTGCACCATTACGGCATTCGCGATCTTGTCCACCGGCGCCTTGGCGAGCGGACAGTCGGGTATCGATCTGGTTATCAAGGCCTTCTCCGCGGTTTTCCCCGCCGCGCTTGCGGAAGCGATCATTTCAATCTGTATTCTGGCATTCTGCCTGACCACCCAGATCGGCTTCTTCATTTACTACGAGACATCCATTATCAATCTATTCGGACGCAAAGCCATGCGTTGGCTGAAGTGGATCTATCTGATACCGGGGATCGTGTTTGCCGGAGTCACCAATGTGGACGGTCTGTGGATCTTCGCCAATATCGCCGTCGGCACCTGTGCCATACCCAATTTGATCGCCCTGCTGGCCCTGACGGGAGCTTTTCTGCTGCTGATGAAAGATTATCTCAGCGGAAAAAACAAGTACGCCACGGCCGTGATCGATGCCTCGCATCAATATGTTAAAATACCCTAGAAATAAATTGTCCGAGAGCCGTATCTTCAGATAATATTTCGGATTCATCAAAGACTTGAATAGAAAAGGAGCCAACCCTTATGAAAAAACAACCTGAAGAAATCAAGATCGACAGAATATCTTTCGAGCTGGGAATGATCAATTGTTTTGTGGAGATGATCGCCTGCGGTGTAAAAAGGATGGCGATCAGCCCCCCGATCCCTCCGGAAGATTATGACAAGATCGCCGACGCTTCGGAAAAGATCGTCTCGGGCTTCGGTCTCAAATCCTATCTGGATCGATCCCTGCTGATCACGGACCTCCAATCAGCCGAATTCACCCGTGACAAATGGTCCGTCATCTATTATAAAGAAGATGTAGATCTTCAGAAATATCTGGCGCTCAAAGACAGAAAGCAGGAGCTGGAAGAAAGCGGTCGCTACACTCCGGAGGCCCGGCGGGAGATATCGAGAGAATTCATGCAGCTGTTGAGCTATCCTGAAGACGTGATTTCCGAGAAACTGAACGCCGAGAAACCGGGCAGCCCCTATATGCTCGGCGACGAATAGGAGAAACCATGCGGATTTTAATTATCAATCCCAACAGCAGCCTGGAGATGGCCGAGGCCATCCAAAAAACCGCTTTGGACTTCGCCGACGGCGAATTCGAAGTTGTAACCGAATGTGTTCCCGATGCCCCGGCTTTTATCGATACCTACCGGGATAAAGTCGAATGCACACCCGGAATGATGCGCCTGGTTCGTGAAAAGGAGGCCGAATTCGACGGCTTCATCATCGCCTGCCACTGCGATCCGGGTCTGGACGCCATGAAGGAAATGACGTCCAAACCCATGATCGGTATCGGGGAAGCGTCCATGAAAATCGCGACCATGCTGGGGCACAGCTTTTCCGTCGTGTCGAGCGGAAAGCACTCCGTCCCCAACAAGGAAGCGCTGGCTCACAAATATCACCTCGATGGAATGCTGGCGTCCATCCGGGCGCCTGAAGAAGAGATGACCGATTTTTCCAATGAAGAAGTCCTTCTTGAGATGGGCCGCCGGGCCGTGGAAGAAGATGACGCCGAGGTCATCGTCCTCGGGTGCGCGGGGATGTCGGGACTGGACAAAAGAATCCAGAAAAAGTTAGGGGTTCCGGTATTGGATGGCGTGATGTGCGCTCTGGTTCTGGCCGTGGGATTGGCGAAATACGGTATCGGGATCAGCAAGATCCGGCGCTACAACCCGCTCACGGATTGACGACGGCACACAGACATGAAGCTCACGATCCTGGTTGACAACAATACGCTGATCGATCGCTATTTACTGGGAGAACCGGGGTTTTCACTATACATCGAGGCCGGTGGACGAAATATTCTTTTCGACACCGGCTATTCCGATGCTTTTCTCATCAACGCCCGCAAACTGGATATTGACCTCCGTCGACTGGATATGGTGGTTATTTCGCACGGACACCTGGATCACACTTGGGGATTGGCACCGCTGATCCGTCTTTTGACAGAAGCCGAGATCGAAGGTCAAAAGCCCATGCGGCCTACACTGGTGGCCCACCCCTCGGCTCTGGTCCCCAAGACCGTCAAGGGAAACACCTCAATCGGAAGCCTGCTGACGGAAGCCGGGCTGGATTCCCATTTCACCCTTCGAATCGGGCGGGAACCGGCCTGGCTTACCAATAAGCTGGTTTTTTTAGGGGAGATCGAACGGGTCCACGATTTCGAGAGGCCCGAACCGCTGGGCCGGGCGGGATCATGCGATACCGCTTCCCCGGATTTTCTGCTCGACGATACCGCTTTAGCCTACAAGGGAAAAGAAGGGCTGGTCATTCTCACCGGTTGTTCCCATGCTGGAATCTGCAATATCATCACCCAAGCCCAAAAAATCTGCGAAGAGGATCGAATCCGGGATGTCGTTGGAGGACTGCATTTGTTGGATCCCGGAAAAGAACGACTTGAGGGAACCTGCAATTTTTTCCAACGCCTCCGGCCGATCGAAATTCATGCTTGCCACTGCACAGACCTGCGTTCGAAAATCGCCCTGGCCGAACGAACCAACCTCAAAGAGGTAGGATCCGGCTGGAGCGGCCGATACAACTGACCGACCCGCTCACGGACGAACCCAGGATATCGATTTATTCTCTTTTCCCGTACCCGTATGGTATCATAGAAGGCAAAGGAGAAATCATGCGACGTATTCATGTCACCGTTTTTATGCTGTTTCTCATCCTGACGCCGCTTTTGCATTCAGATGAGCAGGGATGGATCAACAACGGCGCCGGTTTTACACTGTCGCCAAGCCTGAGCTTGAAGCTTTCCAATGAGGTTCGAAACCGGGAGCTTACGTTCATCAATCCTTTTCTGAAAAACTGGCAGGGAGGTTTCAGCCTCAAGCTGCCGGCAAATTTTTCGGCCGTTCTTCTTTACAAAAGAGAAAACACCGAAAAAACGGATTTTCTCCTCGCCGAGAACCGCTTCACTCTGGAAGCGGGATGGAAAACCAAAATATCCCCGGCTTGGGATCTGGACCTTCGATTCCGAACCGAGATCCGGCGTTTTGAAAAAGACCTGGCCGAAAATCACCTGCGCTTTCGTCTCCGCGTTCGCCTTAAGACCAAAATCAAAATCGGCGGCCTGGAATTAGCCCCCTTTATCGCCACCGAGCCCTTCGGAGACACGCTGGTCGATGGGATCAACCGCAACCGCTTCTATCTCGGCACGTATGTCGTCCTGAGCCAAAACGTCGAACTGGTCGCCAATTATATCCGGCAGGATACGAAGGACAAAGACGTGATTCATGTTTTCAATACCGGCATCCAGCTGAAGTTCTAGTCCCTTAAACCGAATTATCCATGAAGAATGTCGATATATTTTATTCAAAACTCTTTTAATCTTAATTATCGACATTCTTTACCCTCCGGGCGAGCCAATATCACCCCATCGACTTCGTTGCGGCCCGATCGGCGTAGACAACTACGCCTCACGCACCGCTTCCTCGTCGCTGCCGCAATCTTGACTCGTGGATAATCCGGTTTCCTGCAGGGCCCATAAGTATTGCAGATGGGCCGTTCCGCCTTAAAATAAAGGAGAAAACACATACTGCTGCCCCTGCCGCAGCGTGGGTTATCCACGGACCGAGGTTGCCGTGCCGGTGAGCCATGGACGGTGAGACGTACTAAAATACGGCGAACCGGATGTGGCGAAGCCGACGTGGTAAGATCGGTTCGCCCATAGGGTGGAAAGGGCTGATGATAAAAACGTTTTTATTCCAATAGAGGTTTTTTTGTTTATCTCATCAGCCATTTCCATGGACAGCCCACGCTAGAAGGTGATGCCGGTTCGGAGTTCGATCCCGGTAACCCACCGATCCCCCCCCACGCCCTGCAGGTGCAGTTCATACCCACCGAATGCGATCAGGCTTGCACAAAAAAAGGAAGCGTTCAGATTGACGCCGATTTCTCCCAGCGGGGTCAGGCTGCTGTCTTTCGGCCGGTTGTCGAATCCGAATCCGATAAACAACAGATTGGGAGCCGTATCAAGCAGGAATGTCCGCCAGCGGCCGCCGATTTCCCAATGTCTATGGTCCCCGGGATATGTTTGTTCAGAATCTTCCAGACGACGATAGGATCCCAGGCGGGCGGCAAAACTTGTGCGGAGGCTGGTTATATACATCATCTCGATCCCGTATTCCTGCTGAAGCAGCTCGATCATATCGGTCGTAAACGAAATCGTCCCCCCGGTCCCGTTTTGACCGGAGGCTCTGCCGAAACCGCACAGAAAAAAAATACTCCACAGGATTGCCAGCCCTCTTTGCATGTCACTCTCCTCTTGTCTCGATTTTCATTGCAGTCAAGTCCCGATGTCCAATCCATGCCGGACCGAAAACTCCGCGCGCGTCTTCAGTCATCTCCTCAATTCGGATCCTACGGAATGAAGGAAAACAATCCTTCTTCGGAGAGCTCAGCGATCAGACAAAGGTCAACGTTTCGTGCGCCAATACCAGAAGCCCCTGGATGGGAACTCCATACGGACAGGCCGCCTCACAAATTCCGGAGCATTCGCGACACAGATCCGCCTTAGCCGACGTGAGCGCGGCGTATTTCGTCATGGCGCTTTTTTCTCTTCCCTGAGCCCGAAAATAATGATGGTACCGCAGAATGGTATTAACCGGGACACCGTGCGGACATACGGGTTCGCAGGTCCCGCAGGCATGACGGCAGTAGAATTCGCCGCATACTTTCTCATAATCCGAGAGCATCTTTTTTGCCTTCAGATCAAAGCGCTGACCCGAAAGCGCCGTATATACTTCCAGGTCCTTGAAGTTCTTTATCGTCGGGCATGCGCAGCTGACGTTGGGATTGTTCAACACGAATTTGATGGCCGCATTGCGGACCTCATCGAAACCGACCAGATCGTATCGCCGCTTGAATGCTTCGCTTTCTTCCGCCCGGACCTTCAACCGCGGCAGGATACGCTTGATGTATCCCGAGGGTTCACGGCCCTCGGCCTGCGTCCTATCGAATTCCTCTTTCATTTCCAGATAATTCAATACCGGATTCGTTTTCATAATCGTGGCGCCGACGTTATGCTTTTTATACGCCTGCAGAATTTTTTCTCCCTGATCCCGCTGAAGAAAATTATATACCAGCAGCGCAACATCGAAACGCCCGTCCTCGGCGGCGGCCAAATGGACGGTCTGCATGGTTTCAGGCACATCGTTCCACTGGGCGCCGTGATTGGACAGTCCGCAATAGCGCACCCGTCCTTCAGCTTTCAGTTCCTTCAAGGCGGCATGAAAACCCTCCGTTCCGAGATCTTCAACCCTGGAAGGCGAATGGATCATCAAACAATCCACATAATCCGTACGCAGCCGTTCCAAACACTTGAGAGCCCGCGTCTTCAAGGCGGCCTTGGACAAATCGCCTCTCAATCCCAATTTGGTGGAAATAAACAACTTCTTTCGGTCGCCCTTGCTGATAACGCTCCCGATGACCCGTTCGGAGCCGCCGCGCCGATAATTTTCCGCCGTGTCGATATAATTGATCCCGGCATCCAGGATCGCTTCCAACAGGGCGGATTCCGCCAGTTCCCCGCTTCCCAAACCGATATCGGAGCACTGGAATCCCGTCCTTCCGAGCGTGCGGAACGCGCTGACCTTAGGCTGCCGCACCCCGGGCGAGGATCCCGTATCCCACAGTTTTTTCTCTTCGCTCATGCCGGTTCCTGCCAGGGCGGCCAGCGAAAGAGAGCCCTCCAGAAAACGCCTTCGGCTGAGCTGCTCTGTTTGTAAAAGCCGCTGCCCATCCTTTTTTCTCATGATTTCCTCGCTTCGGTACCGCTTCTCCCCGGATTCAAAAAACCATATCATTATGGTAGGATTTTATCCTAGCGGTTTTCAGGGTCACGGTCAAGCATCCGCTTCACCATCACGCCCCATATCTCCCCGCGCCAGTGAAGCGAATATCCCTCCGAAACACAACACCCCGAACAGGATGAAAGCCCACCGCATGCTCAGGAGAAAAGCGGGGAGGTTCCGGGCGGTGATCCTGACATTCCCGATAAACACAGCGAACAACAGCATGGCGATCCCCATGCTGAACATCTGCCCCACCATGCGCATGGTGGCCACCATCGCCGAGGCGACCCCATAGGATTTCTTCTCCACCGAACTCATGATGGCATTGGTGTTGGGAGAAGAGAAGAGAGCGAACCCGAACCCTACGACAACCAGGCTCAAAACGATCCAGGGCAAGCGGGTTCCTTCCCCGATAAACGCCATCAATATCAATCCGATCGTGGTGAACGCCATTCCGACCGATGCGATCCGGCGGGGTTCGATACGGTCGGACAGACGACCCGCCAGAGGTGAAAAGAGAACCATCACCAGCGGCTGCGCCACCAGGACAAAACCCGCCCGCTGCGGACTGAAGCCATGGTTGTACTGAAGATACAGGCTCAGGAGAAAGGTGACGGCGAAAGTGGCGCTGTAGTTGATCAAAGCCGCCAGGTTGGAAAAGGCGAATGCAGGATTGCCGCGGAAAAGCGCCATATCCAAAACCGGGATTGGGATCCGCAGTTCCCGGCGAACGAAGAGAGTCCCGCCTGCCAGACTCAAAAGGATCAGCCAGAATCCCATCGACCGCGGAAGCCGGGAAAAACCCACCATAAGCGCCACTAAAGACGCCGAATAGATCAGCGCCCCTCCGAGATCGAATTTGTCTTCACGGGCTTCACGCCATTCCCCGCGAAGCTTCCAGAACGTCAGGACCGCCGCCGCACCCCCCAATCCGACATTGACCAGGAAAAGGCTCCTCCATCCCAGATGCTGGGTCAACAGACCTCCGATAAACGGCCCCAGCGAGAGCCCCATATAGACCGCCGCGATATTGATCCCTAGGACTTTCCCCCGCTCCTTGGGAGAGAAGACCGAAGTCAGGATCGCAATCCGGGTTCCAAAGATCATGGCTCCCCCCGCTCCCTGAACGATCCGCGCTCCGATCAACCAATTCCCCGATGGAGCCAGCGCCGCCATCAAGGAGGCCGCGGAATAGAGAAGAATCCCGCCGGCAAAGATCCGCTTACGCCCGTAAATGTCGGACAGTTTGCCGATGGGAACGAGAAACATGGCCGCCGTCAATAGATAGGCCGTGGCCACCCAGCCCAATTTGACCGCATCCATGGAAAGCTCGTTTCCCAGGGTGGGCAGGGCGATGTTGATCGAAGATCCCATGAACGGCGTGATGAAAGCAGCCAACGTCGCCGTTAAAAGAGCGCCCCGCTTCATGGCCGCCGATTCTCCTTCCGGATGGGAATCCCGTATCATGGGTGCGGAGGGGAGAACGTCTCTATTCATCATGGGGGGATAGAGGATAGATGTTGCCGGGAATGTTTTTGTAGGGAAGCTTCAAAAGGTCTGCGGGCCCCAAACCCGGCGCGTCGATTTCAAAGATAGCCCCCGCCAATCCGTTTTCATCGTAACCGCGGCGGAAATGCACCCGCGATTTGAGCACAATGATATCCAGCTCTTCGAAGGGAACACCCAGTTCGACGAAAATATCCGTCGACGTGATCTGCTGCAGTTGGGGGGTCAGGATAACCCGATTTCCAGCGCCGAACCGGATGACGGCCGCCGGTTCCCGTGCATATTCACCCATGGATTCCAAAGTTCCAGATATCTCGACGGGATCTCCTGAAAATGAATCGGAATAACCTCCAACCCGGATATGGATCGAATCACCGGGCCGGTGCTCGGCCTGAAGCATGGCGACGTTTTTTTCATCCCTTAAGGTGGCGACACAGAAGTTCTCGGCCCCCTGATGCATGAGCTCATACAAAATATGCGTCGCTCCCCCCGTCCTGTCGCTGTGGTCGGCGATGACAACCGGAGTTAGACCCGCACGGGCGGCTTCGACGGCTCGTTCCACGCCTTCTTGGGCCGCAGGCAGCTTCCTGCCGGCAAACACTTCCCTCATCCGCCAGATATAATCGGACATGTCTTGTGCGATCCGCTCGGCCAGCTCTCGATCACCGTCGGTCACCACCATCACGGTCGCCCCGACATCAGGGACATCCGCATAAGCGAATCCAAAGGCGACCGAGACGTAGACTCCCGGAAAACGACATTCCCAGCGGCGCGCGCGTTCCATGATCTCCATGGCCGGGGAAACACCTGTCCCCTGGAAAACGGAGGGCGTGATCACACCGGGTTTCCGGGAAGCCATGACGGGCCGGTATGCCCCCCGGATGGTATTCAACATGACGCGAGCGGCTCGTTCTCCCATAAGGGTGGTATCATAGTGGGGATAGCGCTTGATGATGAAAACGGCGTCTGCGGCTTCAGCCAATTCATGATCCTCGTTAGCGTGAAGATCGAGCGTAACCATGACGGGGATGCCGCCGACCACGCCGCGGATCCGGCGGATCAACTCGGCTTCCGGCTTCGGGATCCCGGTTACGGCCATGGCGCCGTGCAGCGCGAGAAAAACGCCGTCGAACGGACCCCGGCGTTCAATATCCCTTACGATGCCGTCGGCATATTTATCGAAGGCTTCAAGGGTTATCCAGCTGCCCGAAGAACCTCCCCGCGCTGAGCGGGGTGAAAGGATCCCGACCAGTTCGATCCCGTCATGCTCCTCGCATAGAGTCTTGAAGCCACCGATGTATCCATGATCGGAATCCAGGATATCCCTGGTCGGAGGCCCCCAAAACTCCCAATCCTCTTTTGTCGTGGGGTGTGGACAAAACGTGCACGTCTCGTGCGAAAACGTCGCCACGGCGATGCGGATACCTTTTTCAGAGTCAGGACGGCAATCCGTGTTTCCAAATCCGACAACCAGGAGTACGGCCAGGCTCCAGATCCCTTTCTTCAGGCGGCTTTTCATCATTTCCCTTTCGCTCCTCCATGGTTTTTCCCTCACACTAGCATTGAAAAACGGGAATGTCAAAATGGGATACCGGACGCGGAACCGAGACCGCAATCCCGCGGTCGGGCAAAAAAAAACCCTTCCGCTCCGGAGTGGAACGGAAGGGTTTTGCTTGACCGTTGGAAAAATCTATTTCTTTCTCAGGCGGATTCCTCCACTGAAGGATTTGAGCGTGAGTTCGGCTCCCCCGCCGTTCACGCTTCCCCGGATCTCCCGCTTGCTCAGTTTTCCGGATACCCGGATGTCAAAGTCACTGTCGATATCTCCGCTGAAGGTCTTGGCTTCCAGATCAAAGGCGGAATCGGCGGGAATGATCAGTCTGATGCCTCCGCTGTGCACGCTGAACCGATAACTGCCGCGCGGGAGGATATCCCCCTCATAGTCCACGCCTCCGCTGACGGTTTTAGCACGGACTTCTTCCGCGCCGCTGATACCGGCCAGGTCGATCCCTCCGCTGACGGTCTCGGAATCCACGGATCCCTCAATGCGATTCACCTCGATTTCACCGGAAACCGTCTTCAGCTCGGCATCGCCATTAATCCCGTCCAATTCCAGGTCTCCGCTTACCGCATTCACGCGGACCGGGCCGTCGATTTTCTCCAATCTGATGTCGCCGCTGACGGTTTCCGCGCGGGCTCCGGCTCCGATATTGAACATCTCCACATCACCGCTGACGGTTTTCATCTCCGCTTCAGCTTTCTCGGGAACCATGAGGACATAGCCGATGGAAACATTGATGCCCTTGCGGAAAAGGCGGTCGGTTTTTTTGGGGTATACCGTTTCGATCCGAACCACATTGTTCTCTTCCGTAATTTCGATCTTTACCAAGTCGGCGTTCTCTTTAGCCTTGCTCATGGTGCTGGCGCGGCTGACTTTCAAGGCGTCGATCTTCACTTCAGCTCTATTCCAGGTCCTTACTTCAATATCTCCGGAGATGTTTCTGAGTATAACTTTTCCGTCTTTGTTCAGGGCTACGGTTTTTTCGAACTTTTCCTCATATCTCTCCTTGACCAAAACGGAATCGGATGCCGCGGCATAGACGCTGCAGAACACGGCGATCACGGTGAGTAAAATAATGATTTTGTTTGCTCTCATTTTAACCTCCATTGTCTATATGGTCTCCCCTAATTTTTTGTTAGAGGACGTTGTCGGCAATACCGACATCAAAGACTCGAGCAGTTTCGTTTTTTCTTCGTACACGGCCAGCAGGTATTTCCGTGAATCGATATTTTCGGGGTCCGCAAGCACGGCCTGTTTGCAGGCTGCGATCGAAATGTCGATGATCTTCATATTGCTCTGGAAAACCTTCGCAATTTGGGGATCCAGTTCGGCTTCCCGGGATCCGGCCGCTTCGCCCAAGGCCCGGATGGCCATCTGATAATGCTTCTCGGCCTCCTCCAGTTTGGCAAGCGCGTAGCTCCGGGAGTCTTCCATCGGAGAAACCTTATCCGATCTCCATATACGGGGGGCCACAACCAATGCCCCGATAACAACCGCCAACAGGAATGCACCCCCGAAAGCCAGCCCAGGCGACATTCTCCTCATCCCGGGAGCCTTCAAACGATGCGATCCCGTCGGAGCCGATGCCGAAAGCCGGGGCACCAGCCGGGACCATGTAAGGTCCCGTGGAACAGCCGTTTTCATCTCTCCGGCCTGAAGCGTTATTTTTTTGAGCTCGCGCTTGAATTCCCGGCAGTTCGGGCAAGAATCCAGATGCCGCTGCAGCCGCGATCCGCGGGCGGCATCCAATTCTCCATCGATAAATTTACTGATCATTCTTTTTGATTTAGCGCATCTCATTTTTATCTCCCTAAAGGACACGCCTCGATTTGAGGTGTTTCCTGATTTTCACACGGGCTTTGAAAAGCTGCGATTTGCAGGTTCCCTCCGAGCATCCCAGGATCTCCGCGATTTCCCTGTGCTTGAATCCCTGCACGTCATGCAGCAGAAAAACACTTTTCAATCGCGGAGGAAGCGGCCGAAGTGCATTCTCGATGGACTGAGCCAGCATCTTCTCCCCGCGCGGTTCCCCGCCGGAAAGCTTGTTTTCGACATCATCCAACGCCACCGACTTATGCTTAAGATGCTTATGGCTCCGCAGATAAGTCAGACAGGTGGTGATCGTGATCCGATAAATCCAGCCGATAAAAGCGCCGTCTTTATCCAAATCCCTGATGTGAGTAAAGACCTTAAGGAAAACATCCTGCAACAGGTCTTCCGCCACGGCCGCATTATACGTGTACCTCAGGGCCAGATTAAACAGCGGAAGTCGAAAATGTATGAATATCGTTTCCAGGGCTTCCATATCCCCTTCCCGCCCGCGGCGTACCAGTTCCGCAAGTTTTTCGGGGCCGCCCATCTGCGCCGCAATACCGGTGCTTTTCATATTATCGGTCATGATATGAACGTCCTCTTTGTTCCCCATTGTAGCATAACCGGGACACTCAAATCCGACAGCTCGTTTCTCCAAGGCGGCGGTGGTGGACATAAGCATTTTTTTCATCCTCACTCCATCAGATGCTTTCAGAGGTGAAAAGGTTGCCCTGAGAGAGGAAAAAATTAATTATTTATTTAACCGAAGGTACGGTTAAAAAAAGCGCGGATTATTTCAAGGACGTTCGGCTCAGAGCTGCTCGTGAATCCTGTCTTTTATCAACTTCAAGGACATCGAATCCACATAGTCGAACATATTGAAAACGGGTGTCTCACGGGAAGTGATTCTCCTGACCTCATGAAATATCGGAGGGGACACCAGCAGGGCCTGAGCGGAGCGACCGATCTTTTCCAGCTGCTCCGTTTCCTCCATGGTGCAGCAGAACAATTTGATGTCCTTTCCCAGGTCCGTTTTGATCAGATCACGATACAGAGGAAGCGAATCCCTATCCCGACAGATGAATCCCAAAGGCCGTTTTTTATCGATCTTCTCCAACATGCGCCGCGCGGCGGGGGACATCCGGGTAATAAGAACATGAATACCGACCGGAATGCGACTCAATTTCTTTCGCACTTCGTTGATGTGAAATCCCGTCGTAATAACGCCCAGGATTTCTTCTTCCGATATCGACCGCTCCACCGATGCTCTCAGGTTCGAGAGCAGGACGGGCTTGACGGGAAGGCGGAGATAAGCATGCAGCTGATTTGAAATCTCCTTGACTTGATGCAGATTGCATTCAGTGAAAATAACGGTGCGCCGAGTCAGATCCCGTGAAACGTCAACGATCATCTTATTTAGGGAATTACGGATATCCTCCGCACTCATCCCTTCCAGAAGAAGTTTTCTTACGCCGGTTTCTAGCTCAGCCAGCGGATTCGTGTCCCTCGGTCTTCCGGCGCGGTCTTTCCGGGTATGGTCGTCATGGAGCGTGACGCGACTGCAACAGCCCCGCCGCATGCTTATCAGGCCTTCTTTTTCCAATTCCTTATAAGCTCTGCGAACGGTTTCAAAATTGAGTCCCAGGTTCTTTCCCATCAAATTGATCCCGGGAAGGCAATCATGATCGCGAAGATTCCCCGTGGATATATGGTATTTAATCAAATCCTTGAGCTGCAGATAGAGAGGAACTTTATTGGTTCTATCGACATGCCACTTGATCATTCAGCGGATTCCCAAAGCATTTTCTATCATATATCATCATCCTGTTATGTCAATAGAGAAGTGGGGACGGGACCGATCTCCGCCCATGGATGGAGATGGATTTTTAAAACGGCGGGGGAATTCCGCCCGGTAAATGGTTCGGAGGATATCCTGCTTACCCCTCGGGTGGCGAAAAGAGCTCGATCGTTTCCGATTTGAAGAGGATGACGATCGTATAAATTCCCAGAGCCGTTCCCAGGGGGAAATTCAACAGCGCCAGGAAAGCCAGAACCAGAGTGAAGACCCGGGCCCATTCACGCTTCCTCATAAGGAAGATGCCGGCAAGGATCTCGGGAAGCGACATCATGAAAATGACAAGTCCCACCCAGAATCCGATCCCCCTAAGCAGAAAGGGCGCTTCCATATCCGGAATAAAAGATACTCCGATCATCAGGGAGGAGATAAAAAAGGCCCATAGGAATCCCAACCCTCCCAGGACGATCCACAGCACTCCAATGACTTTGATATGCTTTTCCATGCCTCTCCTCCCGCGATCCTATTTTTTCAAAAGCCTTTCTCGAACTCACACCGCCTTTATCCGGCGGAGCCGCCGTAAAGGCTCTCTGCATATTATGATCGAACCCCGCAACGAAATAAAGAAGACCCTCAGCTCCGCGGGCCTTGCTCGGGATCTCTTCCGAGGCGCAGGGCCGCCAGCCGGACCTCCATATCCCGACGGTGGGTTCCTTCCCAATAAATTCTCCCGCAGCCCGGGCACAATGCAAAATGCCCGGCGTTTACAAAGATAAAGGGAGCGACAAGGTTTTTCGCCCGGGACCGGGGAAGGGATTTGAGCTCACGATTGCATGCCGAACAGCGGGAATAAGGGCGAACACGATCCCACAAGGAATAGAAGTCCATCACCTGGCAAACCTGCTCCGGCCAATTCTCGGAAACGACGTGAATCGATGGAATCCCTTGTGTCCGCCCGATCAGTTCATGATCGCGCGACAAGAGAATCCGTTCTTCATCACGTGCCACGGCAAGCAGATCGTCATCCTCGATCCTGCTGAAAAAAACCGCATCGAATCCCAGGATTCGAAGCCACTTGGCCAGCTTTCCCAGCATGCAGTCGACGGCGAATTTCACCGCCTGCTCGGAGGTTTCCGATCTCATCACAAACCCAGAAACTGCACGCTCAAGCCGGAAATGAAGATCATCCCGCCCGCCAGGGCATGCGCGTATCTCTCCAGACGGCCCAAACGGACGAAGCGCATCCCCCAGGAAGCGGCGGCGATCACGATCAGCATGGTCAGGATGGTCGTGACGCCGAATGCCGAAGCCACGAGGATAACGCCGCCGATGTTCTGTTTCGCCGCCGGGTACATCACCAACGGGATCAACGGCTCGCAGGGCCCGAAAACAAAGATGGTAAATAGGATCCAGGGCGTCAAGCGGCCTTTCGTCTTCTCCTCATGCAGGTGGTGATGGCTGGAAGCATGGGCATGCATGTGTTCGTGTTCCTCTCCATCGACATGGGCATGAAGATGACGATGGGGCCGATTGAGAGCGGCCCGCCGCACGCCCCAGATAAAATATGCAAATCCGAAGATGATCAAGAGCCACGCGGCAAGGCTTCCCCGGAATGATTCGATGCCTTCCAGTTTGAAAACCGCGATCCCCAGGGCGATCCCGACAAATCCAAGCACCACGGAACTGAGAACGTGGCCCAGTCCGCAGAGAAAAGAGATAAAAAGCGTTTTCCTGAGGGACCAGTTTCGTGCTCGGGAAATCACGATGAAGGGCAGATAATGATCCGGGCCCAGGATGGTGTGCACGAGTCCGATGGCGGCCGCGGTTCCGGCCAGGGTCCAAATCTGAGTGCTGAACATCTCCTGCTTTTTCGGAAAAAATTGGTGGACGGTAGGGGACTTGAACCCCCGACCTCAGCGTTGCGAACGCCGCGCTCTCCCAACTGAGCTAACCGCCCACTCT
>CAYSQW010000006.1:0-117061 GCA_964433135.1 uncultured Eubacteriales bacterium | reverse complement strand
CCAGGAAGCCAAACGCAGCAAGATTCCCGTGATTCCACGAGCGGAAATGCTGGCGGAACTCATGCGCTTGAAAAACGGCATCGCGGTGGCGGGATCGCACGGAAAGACCTCCACCACTTCCATGATCGCCCGCGTCCTGGAATTTGCAAAATTCGATCCCACCATCATTGTGGGCGGCCGCCTCAACACCGTGGGCGCTCACGCCAAACTGGGAGAGGGAGAATTCATCGTCGCCGAAGCCGACGAGAGCGATCGTTCCTTCCTCTACCTCTCCCCTTACATCGCCGTTCTGACGAACCTGGACGAGGAACATCTGGATCAATACCGCTCGGTGGAGGAAATCAAGCGAACCTTTATCAGGTTCGCCAATAAAGTGCCTTTCTACAGTTCCATTGTCCTTTGTCTGGATGACCCCAATCTTCAAAGCCTGATTCCCGAGCTCGAACGTCGTATCATCACTTACGGATTTTCGGCTCAGGCTGATATTTATGCCCAGGATCCCGTCTTCGACGCGTTCTCCAGCCGTTCCACGCTTTTTTCCAAGGGTGAAAAACTGGGGATTCTCAAGCTCAACGCGCCCGGCATGCACAGCATTCGCAATGCCATGGCGGCGGTGGGCGTGGGGCTTGATCTTGGGATCCCCGTGCCGGTCATTCTAGAGGCCCTGGAAGATTACTCGGGGATCGGCCGACGCTTTGAACTCAAGGATACCATCGACGACATCATGATCATAGAAGACTATGCTCACCACCCGACCGAAATCATCGCAACTCTGGACGCCGCAAAACGGGGCTGGGGCCGTCGCATCCTGGCCGTTTTCCAGCCCCATCGCTACTCCAGGCTTTCTTTCCTTATGAAAGAATTCGCCACGGCGTTCAATCAAGCGGATATCCTGATCATCACCGATATTTTCAAAGCGGGAGAAAATCCGATACCCGGCATCACGGGAAAAGCCCTGTTTGAAGAGATTCGGAAGTGCGGGCATAAAAATATCCTCTTCGTTCCGGACCTGAAAGAGGTTCCCGATCGGATCGTCGAACGGATCCGGCCCAAGGACATGCTGGTCGTGATGGGTGCCGGGAGCATAAACAAGATCATTCCCGATGTCATTGAAAAACTGGGAGACAGATGACGAAAATGGGCTCCATACAACAGCCGCGTCCGAATGCGCAGGAAAACATGCATTTTCGGCGGCATGACAACCGGCTGCGGACGAAAAAGATCCAGCGCAAACTGAAAGTGAGATCCTTTCATATCGCGCTTTGGTTCGCGTTGTTGGTTTTGTTTTTCATCGGCATCCAGCGGCTTTATCTGTTCTTGATATCCTGGGAAAAATTGAATATCCGGCATGTCGAAATCATGTGCGGCCGTACGGACGTACACCGCGATGTCGAACGCTGCCTGGAGGGAAAATATCTAGGCAATATTCTGTTGTTCGATATCGACCGCCTGCACAATACCTTGAGCGGGCACCCCTGGATCCAGGGCGTACGGATTCGAAAAAATTTCGATCCGGCATTGAATATCATGATCAGAGAGCGAATCCCGGCTGCGGTTATAGAGGGCCCGCAACCTGTTTTGATCGACAGAGAAGGCGTTATCCTGGAACAGGTCACGGAGGCCGCTTATCCACATCTGCCGCGACTGCGGGGGAGACAAGCCGCCATTCTCGAAGAGAAAACGATGCTGGAACTGGCATGGCGGTGTCTGGACAGCTTCCCGCCGGAAAACCGGGAACGGATCGAAACCCTCGATCTATCCCAATACGCCAATATCAAAATAAAATTCAGGGATATTCCCACCTGGCTGATTTTGGGGGACGACAGGTTCCAGGAAAAAGTCCTGTCCTATTACGCGGAAAGGCCTTATTTGAGACGGTTCGGGGTCCTTGAATATGCCGACCTTCGCTTCTCCGATCGTTTCATTATCAAACCCCGCCCCCACCAAACGGAAGAGTTCTTCATAAGTCCTATAAAGGAGGCCTACTGATGGCTAAAAACGGATACATCGTAGGGCTGGATATCGGCACCAAAAAGATATCCGCCATTATCGGTGAAATCACTGAAGATAAAAAAATCGAGATCATCGGAATCGGGGCGGCTGAATCGCGGGGCCTGCGGAAAGGGGTCGTCGTCAATCTGGACGCTACCGTGGACGCCATCAAGAAAGCTCAAGAAGAAGCGGAGCTGATGGCCGGCGTGGAAATCGACTCCGCATTCGTCGGCATTTCCGGAGCACATATCAAGAGTTTCAACAGCCGCGGCGTCATCGCCGTCTCCGGAAAGAATAAAGAGATCTGCCGTGAAGACATCAAGCGCGTCATCGATCAATCCAAAGCCGTATCCATCCCTCCGGACCGGGAAATCATCCATATCATCCCGCAGGAATTCGTCGTGGACGAGCAGGATGGGATCAAGGATCCACTTGGGATGAGCGGAATCAAGCTCGAAGTCAACGTACATATCGTCACCGGGGGCAACACCTCCGTTCAAAATCTGAAAACCTGCCTCACCCGAGCCGGCATCGAGATCGAACAGATCATCCTCAATCAGATCGCCACCAGTCATTCGATATTGACCCCCGATGAAATGGAACTGGGGGTGGGATTGATCGATGTCGGCGGCGGTACGACGGAAGTGGCGATCTTCGAGCGGGGAAGCCTTTGGTATACATCCATCATCCCCATCGGAGGGGATAATTTCACCAACGATATCGCCGTCGGTCTGCGTACGCCCATCCCGGAAGCGGAACGGATCAAGAAAAAATTCGGCTGCGTTTCCAGCCCCTTGGAAGATGAGCAGGAAACCATCGAGGTCCCCGCCGTGGGCAGAGGGAAGAAACCTCGGGTGCTGTCACGCCAACTGCTGGCCGATATCATTCAGCCGAGGGCGGAAGAGATCTTCCGCCTTGTCGACAACGACATCAAACGCATGGGATATGAGAAATCGCTGAATTCCGGGATCGTCCTTACCGGAGGCGCGGCTCTTCTGGAAGGGTTGGAAGAAGTCGCCGAGAATGTATTCGATCTTCCCGTCAGGCGGGGCGATCCGAACGGGATCGGAGGACTTGTCGATCGGGTCAACACCCCTGATTATGCGACTTCGGTCGGTCTTATCCTGTATGGATACGATCAGTGGAAAGAAAAAGGAATGTCAAAAGACAGAAAAAAAGGATTCTGGGGCCGTTTTCGTGAGTGGCTCAAAGAAGCCTAGGAGGTAAAACATGAGTGAGGAGCTAAAAAGCAAGCTTAAATTTCATCTCGTCGAAGAGTGTTACGGCGCCAAGATCAAAGTCATTGGAATCGGCGGGGGGGGCGGAAACGCCGTCAACCGCATGATCGAGGCCCGGATCGAAGGCGTCGAATTCATCGCCATCAACACCGATGTGCAGGCATTGAACAACAATCGAGCCGGCACCAAACTTCAGATCGGCGATCAGCTGACAAAAGGACTGGGTTCAGGCGGCAAACCCGAGATCGGCAAGGAAGCGGCCATGGAAGACACGGAAAAACTTATCGGACTGCTCGAAGGCGCAGATATGGTATTTCTGACGACGGGTCTGGGAGGCGGCACCGGAACCGGAGCCACGCCCATCCTGGCGAACCTGGCTTCGGAAATGGACATCCTGGCCATCGCCATCGTCACCATGCCCTTCGATTTCGAAGGGAAGATCCGTGCCAAGCAGGCCGCCGATGGATTATCGGAACTCAAGACCGCAGTGGATACGGTGATCTCCATACCCAACGAGAGACTGCTGCAGACCGTCAACCTCGACACCTCGATTCAAGACGCATTCAAAATGGCTGACGACATTCTGCGTCAAGCCGTCCAGGGGATCTCCGATCTCATCACCCGCCCCGGCCTGATCAATCTCGATTTCGCCGATGTAAAATCCATTATGAAGGGAATGGGCATGGCTTTCATGGGAACCGGGATCGCTTCCGGAGAAGACCGGGCCGTCGACGCCGCCACCAAGGCCATTTCCAGCCCTCTGTTGGTTGATACCGCCATAGACGGAGCGCACGGCGTGCTGATCAATATCACCGGCGGCAAGGACGTCACTCTTCACGAAGTGTCCAAGTCCTCCGAGCTCATCCACAGCATGGCTCATCCTGAAGCCAACATCATTTTCGGCACCGTCATCGATGAAAGCTTGAAGGAAATGGTCAAAGTGACGGTTATCGCTACCGGATTCGATGTGGTTCCCGAGAGGGAAAGCGTAACACCCCAGGTGTTTTCCGGTCGTCAGTCTCAAACACCTCCCCCTTTCCGCATTCCGCAGGAAACCCCTCCCTATCTTTTTGAACCCCAGGGCAACGAAGCTCTCTGGGAAAAGCCGACCTGGGAACGCCAGTGGGAGCCGTATGAAACCCCCTCTTTCATTCGAAAGAAGAACTCACGCGCTTAGGAGATAACAAAATGAAACAGGCCGACCTCCTCATCACCAACTGCAGCCATCTGCTCACCTGTCATGGTCCCATCCCCAAAACCGGAACCGCGCTTCAGGACGTCGGACTGATAGAAAACGGTTGCATCGCTTCTTTCCAGGGCGAGATCGTCCATGTAGGAAACGAAGCCGATTTTCATAGTGCTTTTCGTTTGACCGCGGATGGCTTCCACCTCGACGGAACCGGCCGTACGGCTCTTCCCGGATTCGTAGATTCCCATACCCACCTCCCCTTTGCCGGCAGCCGGGAGAAAGAGTTTGTCCTCCGCCTAAAAGGATACTCTTACCAAGAACTCACCGAGAAGGGATTAGGCATTCAGACTTCCGTGAAATCGACCCGCCAAGCCTCCCTCAACGATCTCTTCTCTTTGGGTCTCTCCCGCCTCGACAGCATGCTTCGGCACGGCACCACGACGGTGGAAGCCAAAAGCGGTTACGGATTAAACCTGGATGACGAGCTCAAGCAGCTGGAAGCCTTAAGGCTGCTTAACCAACGGCATCCCTGCGATATCGTGCCCACTTTCATGGGCGCTCATGAAATTCCGCCGGAATACAAGGATCGGAAGGATGAATATATAAAGCTTCTCACTCACGACATCCTTCCCGAGGTCAAAAAACGCAATCTGGCTGAATTTTTTGACGTTTTTTGCGAAGAGGGCGTTTTTTCCATCGAGGATTCACGCACCCTTATCCGAGCCGCCAAGCAGTCCGGATTCAAGATCAAAATGCATGCGGATGAATTCGCTCCCCTGGGAGGCGCGCGCCTTGCCGCAGAGGAGGGGGCGGTGTCGGCGGATCACCTGATCGCCGTCACGGATGAAGGCATCGCCGCCCTGGCTTCAAGCGGCACCGCGGCTACTCTGCTCCCGGGGGTTTCTTTTTTTCTCATGCAGGAGCGGAAGGCTCCGGCACGCAGACTGATCGAAGCCGGCGCGGTCGTGGCGCTGGCAACGGATTTCAATCCCGGCAGCTCCATGACCGAATCCATGTTTTTTATATTGCAGCTGGCGGTTTTCACCTTGAAAATGAGCATTGAGGAGGCCGTCAATGCATCGACCGCCAACGCCGCCTACGCTCTCGACCGCCACCGAACGACCGGCAGCCTGGAAGTGGGCAAGGACATGGATCTCATCCTCTGCAGCTGTCCGACCTATCCTTTTCTTGCCTATCATTTCGGCATCAATCCGATAACAACGGTTATCAAACATGGGAAAATCGTAGTCAGCGACGGTATCGTCCGGCGCACCGATTCTCCCCGAGGCGGGAGCCTGTGAATCAACTATCCCACTGTCCCCTCCCAGGCTCCTCCTCCCCTTCGGGGACTTTTTCCGCGCCGTATATCCGGATCTTCAGGTACTGAGATCCGGAAGCGGGATCTTCTCTTTTCGGCAAATGGCTTCCAATTCCGCCACCGACCAGGGTTTGGACCGTTCGTAGAAAACGGAATAAGGCTGCTGCAGCCGTTCGATCGCCTTGCGGGTTTGAGGATCGCACCAACGGGGAACGGCTTTCTTTACCGCCTCCAGATCAATCCCGCTCAGCTTCAAGGTCATGAAGATTTTTACCATGGAATTATCCAGCTTAAGCACATCAAGGCCATCCTCCAGAATCTTCTGCTTGGCCCGTGTGATCTTCCGTTCGCCGACGACATGCAGAACCTGCATGTATTTTTCAAACAGGATCCACTCATTGATGAGGATGCTTACCTCTAAGGCCGAAAAGGGCTTCCAAAACGTAACCGGCTGCATCAATCCGATGAATCGACCCAGCATGAAGGCGCCGGCTTTGTATCCGGATCTCTTTTCATCGCGGCACTTTTGAAGCGCCTTTTTGAAAAAAGCGATCTTTCTCTCCAACGTTAACAGTTTAAATACCGTGTGCTGCTTCAAATGGTCGCCCACATCGCTTTTGAATACTTCTTCCACATAGAGAGTGTGATTGCGGTCAAACCACTGGTTCACCAGATCCCCCGCCCGCCGGTTTTCTCCCCTAAACTCCAGGATCACCAGTCGTATGATCTCTTTCAAACTGGCGATCTTATCCAACTCGAGATTGGCCAACAGTTCATTGTACTCCCGGTAGGCCCGCGCCATGTCTTTGAATGCTTCCTCTTCTTCAGGCAGCAGTTGGACTTTTTCACCGTTGATGAAGCGGAGAAGCCGTGCCGGTCGATACTGAGCACGCCCCAGAAACAGACACCGGTTCCGACTGGAGAGCGTGATCCAGTCCCCTTCCCGAATCACAAGGCCGTTTGTGTTGATCAACCGCTTGTCACAAGTCAATGCAATTCCCTCGCTTTCCATATTCAAAAGCCCGGGGAGCCCGAAACTCTGGCAGATGGTGACGACATGGATGGCCGCAGACGTCAGGCTCAGAATCGCATCCACTTCACTCATGACCACGGTATCACCCGGTTCGAACACCCGCTTGCAGAAGCAGATCTTGCGACCGGCCTTCTTGTTACGCAGCGCCGCTTCGGCGGAAAAATAGATCTGGGCGGACACGGCGGTTCGCGGCAGGATGGAAGCCCCGCGGCAGAATAATTTCAAACGGCTGAACGATTTAGGATCGATGGCGTCGGATTCTATCTGCTTAACGTGATAAGGCCGGATGAGATCCGGCACTCGATCTTGTCCGATCACTCCCGTTCGAAACATGTCCATAACGGATGTGATGGAGGCACGCCCGGTCATGGCCGACGTATTCAACTGCAAAAGGGCGAAGAACGAATGCCGCCGCGACCTGTCCGAAGCAAATTCTATCGTCACCGGCGCCTGGAATTCACGTTCCAGGCGCAGCAGCGAAGGCAGAAAATGATGGACGGCGGGATAGGCATCCCTGATCTCTTCGCCGTCGGAAAAATCCTTATTGACGGCTCCGACCGAACCCGCCATGATCTCTTCACCGAAAATGTTTTTGGAACTTTCGATCTGGCGGCCGCCGCCGAAACGCGGGTGACGGCTGTGGAGAACCCCCACCTGACTGTTCCGATGTCGCACGGTGCAGATCATCTTCTGCAGGATCACGGACGGAAACCTTGCCTCCCCCTTGGAAAACGCCAGCGTCAGATCGAGGTTGTCCTCAAAGAAATGGTAGGCTTCCCGGATGAAAAACGCCGTCTGGACAAGCGGATCTTCCACCAGGACCGGATCGATCTCACGAATCCGCTCGCACGCTTCGTGCACTTGGGAGCGCAGACGCGGGTCTCGCGCGGAAGGATATTTGATGGTGGAACGGGAGGAATCGACGCCCAGGATGTCCAACAGGTTTTTCAGATTATTCCAGAACATACGGTAGGCGACATCGGCCCCGTAGCTGTTCACCAATCCGGAGAAGGAATTTTCCGTAACCCCGACATTCAGATAGGTCGGCATAAAACCCGGCATGTAATCCGGCATAGCGCAGCGGACGGCGAAAATCAAGGGATCTTCCACCGAACCGGCTTCCTGGCCGGTCAGGTGTTCCAGGAAATCGACCGCTTTTCCTATGTCGCGTTTTCGAGCTCGATCATCATGCCGGTACACCTGCGATGTCAGAATGACGAAATCGGGAACCGGGTAGTCCAAAGAAGTCAGGCGCAGCAGATTGGCGCCTTTATGGCTTATCAGTTGGGCCGGAAGTCCTTCAGGGTGAGTGCACGGAACGACACATTCCCCTCCATCCCTGGGGAATCGAGAATGATTCCGCTCATGATCCTCCAGATGTTCACGCAGCCGAAGCCCGATTTCCCTCTGCGCGGGGATCTTCCCCTCTCGAGCTTCCAGCATCAACCGGACATAATCCAGATTCGCATGGGAATCGGATCCCAGTAAAAGCGGCAGATCCCGATCATGGAGGATCAATTCATCGATCTTCTTTCCACGGGAGGCGTACAGCTCCAGTTTCGGAGGCAGATATCCGTCGCCGCACACGGATTCCCTCCCTTCAAGGAAACATCGTATATCGTCCAGGATCCGCCGCCGACTGGGATAACAGCCGCAGACGCGAAAATCCTTGATCCGGTCTATGGAACGGCTGCCGGAGTGATCTCCGGAGCCGCCGCTCATCCCTCGTTTTTTCACTCCGACCTCTCCATCCGCGAATCCAAGCCGCGGCATGAACCCTTGTCTATAACACAGGTGGATAACCAGGTCAAATCCGGCGGTCTGAAAAAATAGGCGCTTGAGTTTTTTGAGATGAAACGGTACATTTCTCATGTGACCATATCCGATCGGGGCCGACAAGCATGCCGCCCCTTCCGAGGAGTCCTTTGATGAAAACAACGAAAGTCTGGCTTATTCTGGGGATCGCATGCTTCTTGCTGAACACGGCCTGTTCCCAATCCGAAACCGCAACCCTGATCCTTACAAACGGGAAAATCGCCTCCGTGGATCCGGATTTTTCCATCCACGAAGCCGTCGCCGCCAGGGGCAGCCGGATCGTGCACGTAGGTCGTTCACGGGATGTTGAAAAGTTCATCGGACCGGACACGGAAGTCATCGATCTGCACGGCCGACTGGTCCTGCCCGGACTCATCGACGCCCACGGGCATCTGCACAGTCTCGCCGATGAAATCACTTATCTCAACATCTCCTCCTGCGCCAGCTACCGGGAGATCATCGACAAAGTGGCGGAACGCGCGGCTTCGCTTCCCCCCGGAGAATGGATCATCGGAGGACGTTGGGATCACAACGATTGGGAACGGAAGGTTTTTCCAGAACACGGTCCCCTGAGCCGGGTATCCTCTGACAATCCGGTCTACCTGAGGCGGATAGACGGCAATTCCGCATTCGCCAACCGGAAAGCACTGGCCATCGCCGGAATATCCCGGGAAACGCCCGATCCGTTCGGGGGCGTGATCGTTCGCGACTCCAAGGGAGAGCCGACAGGGGTGCTGGTCAATCGAGCTATGAACCTGGTTCTCAAACACATCCCTTCCGAATCCGAGAAACAGCGCCGGGATAAATTTCTGAAGGCCGTGGAGAACTGTCTCTCAGTCGGTTTGACCGGAGTGCATGAAGCCGGAGTCGGTCCCCGGGAGATCGCTCTGTATAAAGAACTTATCGATCAGAAGCGGCTCAACCTCCGCATCTATGCCATGCTGGGAGCTCAGGAAGAATCCCCCCTGGAAGGAGACCTGGAGGATTATTTCAGGCGCCACCGCATCGAAGAATACGGAGGATATTTCCTTTCCGTACGCAGCATCAAACTCTTCTTCGACGGGGCCCTCGGTTCCCGCGGCGCGGCGTTTTACGAAGACTATTCCGATGATCCCGGCAACAACGGGCTTCTGCGCATCACGCCGGAATACATCACCAAGGTAGCGAAGGCCGCACTGAAAGCCGAAATGGGGGTTAACACGCACTGCATCGGCATACGGGGAAACCGCCTTTGTCTCGAGGCCTACGCGGCCGCCGTCAAGGAGTCGACCGACCGCGATCACCGCTTTCGCATCGAACACGCTCAATTCGTTCGTCCCGAAGATATCGCTCTTTTCACCGAGTATGGGATCATTCCTTCCATGCAGCCCACCCACTGCACATCGGACATGCCTTTTGTGGAAGATCGTGTAGGCCCGGATCGCGTGCGCGGCGGATACGCCTGGAGATCCTTTCTCGATGCCGGACACATCATCCCCTGCGGCTCGGATTTTCCAGTCGAATCCAATAATCCGATGTGGGGTATTTATGCCGCGGTCACCCGCCGGGACCGGGACGGAAACCCGGAATCCGGCTGGTATCCCGATCAACGGATGACCATCCGCGAAGCCGTGAGGGGATTCACTTCCTGGGCTGCCTATGCCGCTTTTCAGGAAGATATTCTCGGCTCCATAGAAGCCGGGAAATTAGCGGACTTCACCGTCCTCGACACCGATATCCTCGAGGCCGAACCCGCCTCCATCCTGACGGCCCGTCCTGATTTCACCATCATCGACGGCAAGATCCGTTTCCGGCGGGAATAGCGATCGGCACCGCGCATTCACGGCTGACACCGGCGCCGACGGATAGGATGTTTACGGAACAGAGAAAAAGATGAACAAGGAAGAGCTGCTGGAGAAAACGGAATTTTTCCATGATATAGGTGAAGCCGGCCGGAAGGAAATCGCCGCTCTGGCTGACTTTCGCGTCCTGCGTCGTCGTCAGGTGCTGTTTGCGGAGGCGGCGGAAGGCTCATCGTTCTTCGTCCTGTCTCGAGGCGCGGTCAATTTGACCAAAACAACGTCGGAAGGACAGGAAATCAGCGTCAAGGTCATCCGCCCCTTCGAAGTGTTCGCCGAAACCGTCTTGTTCGAAAACACCGCCTACCCTGTCAGCGCCGTTACCCTGCTGCCATCCGAGGTGCTTGAGATCAAACGGCGTGATTTTGTAAAAATGCTGGATGATCCTGATTTTCGCGACGCCTTCATCGGTATGCTGATGAAAAAACAGCGTTACCTGGCCCGGCGCATGCTTGAACTCACCCGCTATGACGTGGAAGAGCGTTTTATATGTTTTCTCGCCGACCGCTATGGAAAGCGGGAACAATACGACCTTCCGCTCTCCAAGCAGGACATCGCCGCCGCCATCGGGACCATACCGGAAACGCTGTCACGTCTGATCCTCAGGATGCAACGACAGGGCGACCTCGAGTGGAAAAAGAGTCGGCTCAAGCTGCGCCCGGATTTCTGGGCCGACTTCACGTCGTCGTGAAGCCGGCCTCCCGACCGGGAACGCCGGTTCAGCCGAGAGAACCGACGGCCGCTTCGACTTCCTTGAGGATTTCAGCCGATTTCACCAGCGATTTCATCCGGTTGTGATCGGGATACAAAGGCCGGTCGATATCCAGAAAATCCACATGGCGGCGTATGACCTCACGCGCCTTGGCCACGCCGGTTCCGAAACGGTAAGGCTTTTCTTCCAGCTTGTCTCTCAAGTCCAGCGCCTGAGCCGCCGCCATGAACTCGATCCCCAACACTCCACAGCCGTTATCCAATATCTGAAGATTCTTCAGCGCCGTATTCATCCCCATGGAGACGAAATCTTCCTGATCGGCTGCCGCGGGTATGGATTGGATGGAGGCCGGAACCGATAGGATGCGCTGTTCGACGATCTGCATATCCGCCGTGTACTGGCTCAGCATGAGTCCGGAAAACATCCCCGCTCCCTTGGTAAGAAAAGGAGGCAGCCCCACGCTCAAAGCAGGATTGTTCAAACGGTTCATCCGGCGTTCGGACAGAACGCTCACCATGGTCACGGCGGCTCCGATCATATCCATGGGAAGCGCAACCGGCGATCCCTGAAAATTGGCGCCGGACAGCTGTAAATTCTCTTCGGGGAAGAAAATGGGATTGTCCCCGACTCCGTTAAGTTCGATCTCCACCTGCTGCTTGGCCCAAGCCACCGCATCGTGCGCCGCTCCGATCACCTGCGGCGTGGACCGCATGGAATACGCATCCTGAACCTTGACCTTGAGCCGGCCTTCGGACAGATCGCCTCCCCGGATAAGTCTTTGTATGGACCGGGCGGACCGGATCGCGCCCGGGAACCCGCGCGCCTCGTGAAGTTTGGGGGTATACGGCTTCATGTTGGCTTTCAGGGCTTCCAGAGACATGGCGGCGGCGATCTCAGCCTGTTTCAACCAGCAGGCGGTGTCATACAGCATAAACGCGCTCATCGCCGTCAGCAGATTCGAACCGTTTATGGAGGCCAGGCCGTCCCGCGCCATCAACCCGGGTATGGGGATCCCGGCCCGCTCCATAGCTTCCCGGCCCGGCAGCATCTCCCCTTTATAAGTAGCGCTCCCCTCTCCCATCAGCAGCAGGGCGATCTGCGACATGGGCGCCAAATCGCCGCAGGCGCCGACGGACCCTTTTTGGCATACGAACGGAGTCACACCCTTGTTCAGCATGGCGGCCAATGCAAGCGGGATCTCGGGACGACAGCCTGAATTACCGTGCGCGTGAACATTGATGCGGCCCAGCATCGCTCCACGGACATATTCCCCCGGCATGGCATCCCCGATGCCGGCGGCATGATTGTATATCAAATATTTTTGGAAATCCTTGATCTGATCATCGTCCAAAACGATCTCGGAGAATTCTCCGATCCCAGTGTTCACCCCGTACATGATTTCATGAGCCTCGATCTTTTTTTCAACCATGGCCCGGCACGCCTTGATGCGCTCCATCGCTTCGGGATCGATTCTCACTTCCTCACCGTCGCGGGCGACTTTGATGAGCTGTTCGACGGTAAGATCAGCCCCATTAATCATGAATGTCATATTATTATCCTTTTTTAAATAATGATGTAGAACGACAGCACGAAAGATCGCTCAGGAGCCGTATAACATCCCCGATGCTCCGCTATCAGGTGTTTATCTTGAATGCCGCACCTTCGCCTGCGAGCCGGGCAAACCGCGAGCAAGGTTTTACGCTTCGAGAGTTTTGATAAGCTCTTCCACTTTAGCGGAAGCCAGCTTTCCCAGCCTTCGACAAACTTTGGGATCGACTCCGGGTTTCCGGATGTCGCCGCAGCGCAGAGGAGCGATGGTCTTCCACCAATCCCAATATTGGTTGACGGCCCGGCCGCACACTTTTTTCGCCGCTTCACGATCCGTGTCCAATTTGCCGGCGGCAAATCCGATCCCCATGACTCCTCCGGTGAGGAATCCGCAGAGTTCCTTATGCTGGACGCCGCCGCCATAGCCGGCCGCCGCCCAGACGTTGTCTTCCGATTCGCCGATGAATCTCAGCGCCACCATCAAAATCGATTCCGCACAGCTGTACCCGCCCGTGAAATATCCAATGAGTTCTTCCGCCATTTTAGAATTTTTCACCCACTCGAGTTCCTGGGGGGACAAGTCAACAGGGATTTCCTGAACACCTTTACGCCCGGTTTTGGACCAAGCCGGTAATGAGAGAAATGCCGGACACGCCAGGAGACCGGGAGTCGATCTTATGAAACGCCTTCGGGAAAGCAATCTGGTTTTAGGGTCCGTCATATAACCTCCTCATTTCAGGACAGTGGATTGAGTACAGAATCTACAGCATAACTTTAAGGTAATACCAGATATGGCGGTACAAATCAATGAAAAGAAGAAACCGAACCCGAAGGATTACGGGAACAGGAGGGCCGGATCACGCTTCCGACTCAAAATATCCTGAAAGATCTTCCCGGCAAAGCCCCTGCTTCAAGGCGGTCCGGGCGACCTCCCGGGCGACGTGCTTGTGAACGCTTCTGTCAAGAGGATGCGGGACCAGTTCTCCCGGTCCGGCGGAAGATGCGATCACCCGCGAAGCCGCCACCAGCATTTCCTGTGTGATCCTGGGGACGTTCGCATCGACGGCTCCCCGGAAAATTCCGGGGAAACCCAGGATGTTATTGACGGATTTCCCATCGGCGGCATAGGCGGCGCCCGCCGCCGATGCGTCCTCAGGTTGGATTTCCGGAGATGGATTGGACAATGCCAGAATGATCTGCCCGGGACGAACCATTTCCGGTTTGATCAATCCCGGAACACCGGTGGTTGCGATAACGACCTGGCATGTCGCCATGATCTCATCCAGTGTAGACGGCGTCCCTCCCCCTTCCTTCAACATTGCCATAGCGCTCTCTGATATATCGGCGCCCAAAACGGAATGGTTATAAAGATGCATCAACATCCGCACGATGGACTGCCCAGCGGCGCCCAGCCCGATCTGCCCTATGCGGCATTGATCCAGTTTGACACCGGCTAATTTAGCGACATTCAACAGGGCGGCGGTCGTGACGACGGCCGTGCCGTGTTGATCGTCGTGCATCACCGGCATATCCAGTCGCTCCCGAAGACGGCGTTCGATCTCGAAACAGCGCGGAGCCGAGATATCCTCCAGTTGGATGGCGCTGAACGTGGGAGCGATCGCGACAACGGTTTCCACGATGGTATCGGTGTCCTGCGTATCCAAAAGAATCGGTACGCCTGAGAGGCCGACGAGGGTTTCCATAAGAGAAGCTTTGCCCTCCATTACCGGCATGGCGGCTCGAGGACCGATATCCCCCAGTCCCAGGACCGCGGTTCCGTCCGTCACGATGGCGACAAAATGAAGGATGGAGGTGAAACGCCGCGCCAGGGCGGGTTCATCTTTTATCTGCAGGCACACGTCGGCGACGCCGGGAGTGTACACCCTCCTCAGCTGGCTGAGAGTGTCGATTTTATAGCGGCTGCGGATAGCGATTTTTCCACCCTGATGCATTTCCAGAACTTCATCCCGCACTTCCATCAGCTCCACTCCGGGGATATCGGGAATCAATCCTATAAGCTTCCGCATATGGTCCGCGTTGTCGGCAAAAACAACGACATCACGTACCATGGAAGCGCTTCCCATGTGCACGGTCTTTATTTCACCCAAAAATCCGCCGTTTTCACCGATCGTCGTCAGCAGCTGGCCTAAAACTCCGGTCTTCTGCGCCAGACGACATCGCCATGTGCGCATGGTTTTATTTTCCCACCACATAATTCAAATCCTTTATTGAGATATTGAGTAGAGAATCAAACTGTAACCGCAATTATACACGATATGCGGTCAAGCCTCAACCGGGAGCAAAGAGAGAAACGGGGGCCGCGCAACGATCACACCCGCGGAGAACCACACGTCGGCATGAATCCCGGGTTCCGGGCAGCCCCTGTAAAAGAGAGGATATCGAAAGGAGGATTATGACGCCCGCGGCGGATCCACATGGCCGGACAGCTGATCTTCAAGTTGATCCTTAGGCTTGAATCCGATGATACGATCGACTTCTTCGCCTTTTTTGAAAACCAACATCGACGGGATGGCCATGATTTGATATTTCTGTGCGGTTTGAATATTTTCGTCCGTATTCAGCTTGACGAATTTGATGTCGGAGCCCATCTTTTCGGATAATTCTTCCAGCACGGGAGCCACCATACGGCAGGGGCCACACCAAGGCGCCCAGAAATCCACGACAACGGGCTGATTGGAATCCAGCACTTCGGATTGAAAATTTTCATCACCGACATGAGTTATTTTTTCCATTTTGTTTACCTCCTTGAAGCTTAACTTTAATATTACAATATTATTATATAATAAAGAATGATATTGTCAAGCGGATTCCTTCATTTTCTGTTTTCATCATCGCTTCATTTCGGGAAATACTTGTCCATCATCCTGTACTGCACGGCTTCGGCGATATCCCCCGCTTGTATCTCGGAGCGCCCCTCCAGATCAGCAATGGTCCGGGCTACCTTTAAAACACGCGTATAGGCTCTGGCGCTGAACCCGAGCCGGTCGACCGCCATCTCCAGCAGTTCACGTCCTTTTTCCCCGAACCTGCAGTAGCGTTTCACCTCCCGGGTTTGCATGTGAGCATTGCACATCGCCCTCGAATCCGCAAAACGCGCATACTGTTTTTCTCTGGCGCTCACGATCCGCCTGCGCACCGTTTTCGATGATTCGCCGTTTTGAGGGGTGATCATTTCCCTGAACTCCACTTTCGGGACCTCGATCTGTATATCGATCCTATCCAGCAGAGGCCGGGATATTTTTGCGTAATACTTGGATCGGGGGGACAGACCGCTCCCGTTGCCACCCTCCCCCCCCGGCCCGAAGGGATTCATCGCCGCCACCATCATGAACTCGGCGGGGAACGTGAGTGAGATCGTCGCCCTCGACACCGTCACCCGCCCGTCCTCCAGAGGCTGGCGAAGATCATCCAACACCCTTTTTTTGAATTCAGGTAACTCGTCAAGGAAAAGCACCCCCCTGTGAGCCAAACTCACTTCCCCCGGCTTGGGAATGCTCCCGCCTCCGACAAGGCCGGCATCCGATATTGTATGGTGAGGCGCTCGGAAGGGGCGCTCGGTGACGGCTCCCCGGTTCCGCAGCAAACCCGAAGCACTGTAGATACCCGTTACCTCAATAATTTCCTCGAAGGTCATCGGCGGGAGTATGGAAGGCAGACGCCGGGCCAACATGGTTTTTCCTCCTCCGGGAGGCCCGATCATAAGCACGTTATGAGCTCCTGCACAAGCCACTTCCAATGCCCTTTTGACATGGTTCTGACCCCTGACTTCATTCATGTCGAATCCCGGATCGACATCCGTTTTCAGACAATCCGGGTCGAAGCGGGATGGCGTCATCGTTTCCGGATTCCTTAAAAGCCGGATGACCTGCGTCAGATCATCCAAAGCAAAGATATCGATTCCGGGAACCAGTGCCGCCTCTTTTTCATTAGGGGCCGGAATGACGATCCCTTTGTATCCCCGGTTTCTTGCCAGCACGGCCGCCGCCAGCAAACCCTTTCCCGATTTGAGGCGACCGTCCAGAGCCAATTCTCCAAGAAACAGATAATCTTTCAGCCTCTCCACCGGAAACAACTCGAGTTCACCCAACAGCCCCAAAGCAATCGGCAGGTCGAAAGCCGAACCTTCCTTTTTGCGGTCCGCCGGTGCCAGATTGATGATGATTTTTTTCGAGGACATTTTGTATCCGCAGTTTTTCAAGGCTGCCCTCACCCTTTCTTTGCTTTCACGAACAGCGGCATCCGGCAGACCCACCGTGATGAAGCCGGGAAATCCGGCCGTCACGTCCACCTCGACATCGACAAGGTAGGCGTCTATGCCGAGCAGGGAAGCACTCGCGATTTTTATGAGCATGGTCTCTCTTTGAGAAAGACGCGGTGGATCCTTTTTTTATATCACTTGGGATCAAGGGATTGGTCGGACCCAGGAGATGGAGTCGGCGCAGCTCAATCCGTTTTGTCGGTAAACTCGCGCGCCAGACTTTCGACCTCTTTTTCGATGTCCCGCTGCGATTTGAATTTGATCCGGGTGACGCGGAGAGGTTCTTTCTGAGGAGAAGACACGAAGTCGATATCTTCTTTGGTGGCCGGGGGGGCGGCCGGTTTCGGTGCCGGCTTTTCCGGGTCCGGCCGCTTTTCACCGAATATTTTTTCCCGAACGAAAGGCACGGTGAGTTTAGAAATCTCCTTGAGCGTCTCAAATACACCGTCGCCGTTTACGGCCGAGGATTCAACGAAAGGGAAGCCCTGCGGATTGAGAAGCCGGTTGAAGGTTTCGACCGGGATCAGATTATCGAGGTCCCGTTTATTGTATTGAAAAACCAATGGATTGCTGTTGATATCCATGGAAAAATCTTCCATGTTTTTTCGCAAACCATCGAAATTTTCCAGATTGGCATCGATCAAAGGAATTTGCGAATCCGCGACGAACACCACTCCATCGGCGCCTTTAAGCACGCTTCTCCGGGACGCATCGTAAAAAACCTGCCCGGGAACGGTCAGAAGTTGAAAATGGGTGGTGAATTCGTGGATCAAACCGGCTTTGATCGGAAGCAGGTCAAAAAAAAGCGTCCGTTCGATCGGCGTTTCCAGACAGACGAGATCCCCACGGTAGGCCTGATCCATCATGCTGTGGATATACCTCAGATTCGTCGTCTTCCCGCTCAAACCGGGACCGTAGTACACGATCTTAATCGCCAGGGTTTTGCTTGTGTAATTGATAAAAGCCATCGCTCCCGCTTCCGTTCTTCCTCTTGTAACACAATCAAAGGCCCGGAGTCAAATCGGATAACGTCCTGAAGCGACTCCGGCTTCAACCCAGTTTAGTCGCTCCGGTCTTCAAATATGTGAAAAGCTTATCGTACTTGGCGGCGATACGTGGCCAGGCATAGTGATCCCTTACATATTCCCGGCCGTTTTCGCCCATGCGCCGGCGGAGCTCGGCGTCGCTGAGGACCAGGTCCAGAGCCCCGCGGAAATCCGAATATCCTGAATACCAGAGCCCGCATCTTCCCTCGAGACAGTGCTGCTTGAGCGGTTCGGTCTTTTCCTGCACCAAAATGGGGGTTCGTACGGCCAGGGATTCCAGAGCGGCCATACAGAGACTTTCCAGATGGGATGGATGCACCGTCAGCAGAGCCGCAGCCATGGCGGAGTTTTTTTCATCAGAAGATAAAAACCCAAGATAGCGGATGCGCGGGTGCCGCGGCAGCTCCATGAGCTTTTTCCCGATCAGGACGAGAGAAAGATCGGGGTATCCGCGATCTGCGCGCACGAAATAATCGATCAGCTCCCCGCATCCCTTCCCGGGTTCGATCCGCCCGGCATACATGATGTAAGGCTTTTTCAGATCATATCGGCGGCAAAACGGCTCCGGATCCAGGGCCGGCGGGATTTCAACCCCGACCCCGACGATATCCTGGTATTTTCCCTCGAAAGAAAACAACCGGTTCAGCATGTCCCTTTCGGCGGCGGTGTTGAACATGAATGCTTCCGGCGCCTCAAAAACCTCCCGCATGATATCCAGATGCAGAGCGGGTTCGTCATGAGCCGTGGACACCAGCGTCTTTCTTCCCTTGATCCGTTTCAATCCCCAGTATGTGTTGTAATAGAGATAGGTAAAAAAGATGAAAATATCGTGCCGCGATTCCTCCCTTTCCAAAGCTTCGAGGAGCTGCGGACAGAAAGGACCCTGCCGCTCCATCCATTCGAGTTCATCTTCGCGGGAATGGGGATTAGAAAAGATCCGATCGGAATATTTATTGAACGATTCGATATCTCTTTCCTTCTCTACGGGGAAACGCCGGATATTCACCCCGTTCAGGATGGAGTCTCCGGAGGGGTATTCATTCTTCCATGTAATATAATCCTTGGCGGTCGTGGAAAAAACCGTGCAGTCATGGCCTTCCGCCCGCAGACGCTCCGCGATCTGGCGGCAGTGGAGTTCGGAACCGCCCATGACTTCTTTTCCGTACCTTTGAACCACGAACGCGACCTTCATTTCAGATCTCCGGCATTCCATCGCTCATGCGAGGATCTCCTCGAGCAAACCGAGCAGACGCCCTTCCATCCCGGCTGTCTGAAAGGCTTCCACGCGTTTGCGCTGTCCTTGGATCACCTTACGACGAAGCTCCGGATCGCTTTTTACGATGTTCACCAATTCGGCAGTACGGACGATATCTTTGGAGTCGATCAAGATCCCCGCTCCGTCCAGAGTAAAGGGAACCGCCGTACAGTTGTAAGCCACGATCGGCACGTCGAACACCATGCTTTCCATGAAAGGAAGACCGAAACCTTCGTGTTCGCTCAGGGAGAGAAATACGTCGGAAGCCTTGTAAAGGGCATACATCTCTTCATCGGGGATATGCCCGGTAAAACGGATTTCCTCCGGGTTCAGGTAAAATTCATCCGCCATGCGCACCAGGCTCTGGTAATACTTGGGAAGCGAAGCGGTCTTTCCCACGATCACCAACCGCACCAGAGGGGAGATGAACTTTTTGTAATAGAAGGCGACCTTGATGAGATCTTCGATCCTCTTATTGGGAACGATTCTTCCTACAAAGAGGATATTGGTGCGGTCGTCCCTAAAGAGGTCATGCACGAAACGGCTGTGAGGACGGCGATATTTTCCAAAGTCGATAAAAAGCGGCAATTCCGCGCTTCTGGTGAAACCGAGCGCGATCAGTTCTCTTCGATTGTACTCGGAATCAGCCATGGCCAGGGAAACATGCGGGATCAGGGTAAGCAGCTCTTCGCGTCCCAAACGCGAGATCCGCGCCATCTCCGGGCTGTATTCAAGAAAGAATTTGGGGGGGGTGATATTATGGTAGATGATGGCTTTTTTACCCGGAGAACGGATCAGGCCCCGAGTCAGGGGAGATGGAAGCGCGTAATGCAGGATGGTGACATCCTGGGGATCCGGAACCGGAAAAGACGCAAAGGGACGGGATTCGCATTCCAGGCCGCTGTCGCAGTCCAAGCGGTAGATCTCGGAAGAAAATCCACGGGACCGGAAAAAATTCCGCATGTGAAACGCCGTGTCGCCGATGGCGTCGCCGCGGTGGAATGCCGGGACCAGTTGATCAACCCTCATTTCGATTCACCTCCGCGATATGCTTCATGAGAATCCGCGTAACGTTTTCCCTCTCATATCGCTTCAAGGCTTGCATCTGTCCGTCGATTATTGCCGCGCGCAGCGTTTTCTCCCGCTCAAGGGCATGAATCAGGGCGGCGGCCCCGTAAAAATCCTTTTTCCGCAGCAGAATCCCCCCTCCGTTCATGGTTTCCGCGACGGCGCCCGCATCATAAGCCACCACCGGAATCCGGTTCTTGAACGCTTCCAACAGCGGCACCCCGAAACCTTCGTGCTCGCTCATGCTCAAATATACATCGGCCGTTTTAAAAAAAGCCGAAAGCTCCTCGAACTCCACATGTCCGGTGAAATGAACATCCTTCAGATCGAGTCGATCCACCAGCCCGAACAGGGCCGCCGTATAGCGTTCCATCCCGCGGGTATCGCCGGCAAGGATGAGTTGAGAATCGGGATTGAACTCGCGTTTGTAAAAATAGAAGGTTTTGATGATGTCCTCGAATTTCTTGTTCGGGATAACGCGTCCGACAAAGAGGAGAGTCGTTTTTCCATTGTCGAAGATACGCTTTATGACGGGATCGCCTTTCCGGTCGAATTTTTTCAAATCCAGGAGAAGCGGCAGCACGCCGGTCGACCGGAAACCCAAGGCGTCCAGTTCCCGGCGGTTGAATTCGGAGTCGCCCAGCGCCAGATCCACTTTCTCCGGAAACAGTTTTATCTCCAGGCGTCCCTTATAGCATTCGCGGCTCAGGATCCGGTGATAGTCCAGGAAATACTCGTAAGGAGTGATGTTGTGGTAGATCATGATCCGCTTATCCGGTATCCGAAAGAACATCTTCGAAACCGGTGAACCGATGGAAAAATGGAAGATAACCACATTGTCCTTGGAACTGTATTTCTTATATTCCCGGAAATCCTTGATATAACGTGCCATGCGCGGTTCGTAAAAACGAATAAAAATCTCCGATTTATGCCCGGCGGCCCGCAGGGCCCTCCGGATCTCAAGCATTTCGTCGGAGATGGCGTCTCCATAACTCAACGAGGTGGCGAACTGATGAATTTCCACTAGGACTCCTTCTCCAGGTCGTCGAGGATCGCCAGATATTTCTTCTCGATCACTTCCCAGGTATAGTTTTCCTGAAAATACCTCCGCCCGTTATTTCCCATGGCGGCTCGCAGCGGCGCCGATGCGAGGAGCAGGCGCAAGCCTTCGCGAAATTCAGGATAGTTTTCATAAAAAAGTCCGGCATTGCTTCTCAGACATTGGCCCTTCAGCACTTCACAGCGGGAATTCGCCAAAACGGGTTTTTCCAAGGCCCAGGCTTCCAAGGTGACCATGGAAAGGCTTTCGTAAAACGACGGGATGGAAAGCACCTGAGCCCCTTTGAGAGCAGCGAATTTATCCTCTTCGGAAAGGAATCCCAGGTAGGAGATATCCGGATGAGCGGGGATCTGAAGCTGCGTGCTGCCGACCAATGCCAGTTTGATCGGCGAACGGGTTTCCCGCTTGAAGCGCAGGTAATAATCGAAAAGCTGTTGACACCCCTTGTTCTCGTCGATCCTCCCGATATAGATGATGTAATCATCCAGACCGGGGTGTTTTCGGCGAAAGCTTTCGCTTTCTATTTTATCCGGGATCACGCTTCCGACTCCGACCACGTCCCCAGGCACATCCTGATTCCGCGAAACTCGATTGATCATGGCCCGTTCTTCATAGGAGTTGTAGACGAAAGCGCGCGGCAGCCGGAAAAGATCCTTGAAAATATTCAAGTGGATCACGGGATCGTGCTCGGCGGTGGGAACCAGGATGCTTTTCTCCGGCACGGTCCGAATCCCCCAGTAGGAATGATAATAGCGGTAGCTGAAGAAAATGAAATAGTCGTAATCCTCTTCATGTTCCTTGATGTACTCGATCAGTTCCGGAGAAAACGGTCCTTCTTCTTCCAGCCACTTCAGCTCGTCCGCTTCGGTGTGCTCGTTCTCCAGGATTCGATTCTGGATCCGGCCGAAGCGCTCCGGAACCCTGGGCCTGACCACGGAGAACCTTTTGACCGGCACTCCATTGACGATTTCATCCCCCCGGGGATAATGATCCTTCCAGGTTATATAATCGAAAGCCCGGGTGGTCAGTACCTCGACATCCATATATTTCCGCATATGTTCGGCGATCCAGCGGCAGTGAAGCTCCGCCCCTCCGCTGATCTCATTGCCGTACCTCTGGCACACGAACGCAATTTTCATTTGAAGACTTCTTCCTCCAGAGCTTTTTCCCTGCGGCCCAGAAATTCAAAATCCTTCTCCGCTATCCTGAGTTTAAGCTTCAAGTTTTCAGATTCGATCTTGAGTTTCGTGATCTCAACCACGAGGTTATGCTCCAGCCCGTGCATGAGTTTGATATATTCCTTGGACCTGCCGATATCTTCAAAAGCTTTGTTCACCCGCTCGTTCACCTCTGCATTGATCTGATGCATGGTGCTGTCGAGGGCGAAATCGCCCAGCCGTGCGGCTACGGCATCGAGTCTTCTGTTGGTGCGGTCCAGGGTTTGGATGGTTTCCTGCAGCTGTTCATGAACGGGAAGCACCAGCAGCTTGATCAGCGGTGAAAACGGCCGCATCACCTTGATGAGAATCCTCTTCAATCGGGATCGTCCGCCGCCTGAACCGGGAGGTTCGGTTCCGGGACCGGGGGGTTCCACCTCACCACCGTGAAAAGCGCCGGGATCTTCCGGCTCCGGCTCGGCGGCCACTTTTCGCTTGATCTGCCCCATGATATCGGCGACATCGATATGGTCGTAGTCGATCCTGATATCCGCGTCCGATTGCACCCCGTTCTTCTCTTTCTTCTCTTCAGCCATGTGCGACTCCTCCGATCCGTCGTTTCTTATGCTTCATCGCTGAAAGGGATCGCGACATTCACGCTTTGTACGTCCTGAATATCGGGAAGAGGATTCAGCTTCATTTCCCGGATCTCGCGGATCTCTCTTTCAGTGAATAAGCCGTCTTTCAATTTTCCGGCGACGACCGCTTCGATTTTCCGGCGCAGATGTTCCTGCTCTTCCGCGGTCAGGCAGGGAATCTCGATAAAATCAGACATGACATTCTCCTCAATGTGACATCACCGATATCCTATATAAATTCCGCCAAGTTTTCAAAACCAAATTGACCTTTCTAATAAGGATTCCGCCTCCCGTCACTTGATATACCCCAGAGCACGCAGCTGCTCCTTGAGCTTGTCGTCCATCTCCGCTTCCGACCGGCTGCGCCGGGGCGCCTGCCGATGCTTTTCCTGGAGTATCTGCAGCAGGTCCTTGACGAGAGAGGCATCCTTATCAGCGATGTTTTCGGATTCCCCGGGATCGGAGGCCAAATCGAAAAGTTCCAGGGGAAGCCTCTCCGGAGGGGGCTCGACATATATATCCCGATCGCCCGGGCGGAAGCGCTCGGTGACGATCAGCTTTTTCCGGCCCTGGTTTATTGCCATCTGACGCGGGATACGGGATTTCAGGACATTCCCGGCCAGCTCGGCCGTGAACGTACGATCGCCTGATTCCCGGCCTTCCAACAGTGGCAAGAGGCTCCTTCCGTCGACAACCCCCTCGAGGGGAACAGCGGAAACTTCTTCCAGTATCGTCGGCATGATGTCGACCAGGGAGACGATATCGGAAATCCGTCGGCCCGCGAACCTTCCTCCGGGGAATTTCACGATCAAAGGCACTTTCAACGACTCGTCGAATAGATTGTGACGGTGCCCCCATCCACCGTGCTCGAAAAATTCCTCTCCATGATCACCGGTCACCACTATCAGAGCCCGCTCGTACAGACCGAGGTCCTTGAGCTTTTGAATCAGGGGCCCGATCAGCTTTTCATCGGTATAACGGATCTCGCCGTCATAGAGAGCAACGGCGTTCCGGTGTTCCCGATCCGGAAGCGGCCGGAATACGCCCTGCTCCCCCCCCAACCGGCCTATGAGGTTGATATCGCCCCATTCCGCATCGTCGTCGAGAAACATGCGGCGGTAGGGATAAGGACAGGCATAAGGATCATGCATCTGGTATGTGTGCAGAAACAGAAAAAAATCATTCCCGGCGCCGCGCTCTTCCAGCCAGCGCTCCGTCGTCATATAGAGGTACTCGGCTGAATTCTGTCGAAAAACGCCTCCGGCCCCTTCTTCGTAGGTGTCGAATCCTTTCGAAAATCCGTATATCGAGCTGACGAATCCGCCTCCCGTAAACGCCGTACAAAAAAAGCCTTCCCTGCGCAGATGGTCGGCGAGTGTGGGAAGAGCCGGGTCCATACGTTCATCATCGAGAAAAACTTGATGGTGGACGCAGTCCAGCGCCGTCAGCATGGATACGTGTGAAGGCAGTGTCCAGGGGGACGTCGCATACACATTTTCGAACATTACGGCGTCCTCCAACATGGAATCCATGTTCGGACTGGTTTCCCGATCGTAACCGTAACATCCCAGGTGATCAGCCCGCAGCGTATCAAGAGAAATCAGGATCACCGCCTGCGGCCGCTGGGGAGGAGTGAGCAGAACGGGGCTGACCCAGAACGAGAAGCGGCCCGCATCCCCTTCCGTCACAAAATGCAGCCGGGCATCTTTCAGCTGATAAGGAAGCTCCAGCCGCTCCCGAAAAAAAACGGAGGTCCGCTGTTCTTCGATCGGCGGCGAAGGCAGGTATTTCCGAAAGACCGTTCTGGATCGCTCGTTCGCTTCCAGAATAACGGAAAAACGCACTCCCCCGCTTTCTGAAGGCGGGCCTGCAGAGGTTCCCGCATTGGCGTCCCGGACGATGCCGATTCCGAAATCCAGCACCGAGGATTCGTTGAGATCGGAGGTCCAGACATATTCACTGCGGGGAGGAGAAAAAAGGATATCCAGGTCCGTCCCGCCTAATCTCAATTTCCGCTTAACACCGAAAGGATTTTCCCGGATCCCCGCTTCGGTCAGCAGCGCTGATTTGACCGGAAACCTCCGTTCGGGTTCCCGCCCAATCCCTCTGCCCTCTTTCAGGGGGGATGTCAGGATATCGCTTTCCCCTATCCCGTCCAGGATTCGGGACATGTCATTACGGACTGAAGCGGGACGGGCGCAAGCGCCCATGAGAGCGACGACAAAGGCCAAAATCAGGATCTTCCATTTCATCGGCATCATTATTTCTCTTCCTGGAGATTGTAATCAAAACCCGCATCTTATTCAATCTTTGTCCGAATGATTTGGATCATCGGGAATCCTTCGGGCCGGATGTTTCCAGCGCCCCCCCTTCGCCCCGTTCGGCGGCCCGCATATTTGTCTTTCATCCGTTTCTGTACTATGATGGCGCCGAACGGAGGGTCCGCATGGAATTGAGAAATAAAATCAGAATCGGCGTTATCGGCGGCGCCAGCCCCGATTCCACCGCACGCAAAACCGCCGGCGTCGTCGGCCGCCTGATCGCCGCCCAAAACGCTATCCTCGTGTGTGGAGGACTCGGCGGAGTCATGGAATCGGCTGCACGCGGGGCGAAACAAGCGGGGGGATTGTGTATAGGGATCCTTCCCGGAAACACGCCTCAAGCCGCCAACCCCCACATCGACGTACCCATCGCGACCGGCCTGGGCTATACCCGGAATTCCCTCGTCGTCATGAATGCCGATGTCTTGATCGCCATCGACGGCTCATACGGAACCCTGAGTGAAATCGCCTATGCCAAAATTTTCGGAAAAACCGTCGTCGGCATCGGAACCTGGAAAATCAAAGGAGTCATCCCGGCCGAAACCGCGGAAGAAGCCGTCGAAAAGGCTCTGAAAGATTTTTTCCCTTTGATCCGATAGTACGACCCGTCCCTCATCCGACACATTCGGCTCCACATCCTCCCAGCCCCGACCGAATATCGCCATCAACCGGGATATATGCTATAATCGATAGCCTTAAATCCGCACAACGCGTAAACACGATACCGAATATTCACGATGATCAAAGAACCTCCCCGAAATTACCGGTTGCTCCTTAGTTATGACGGAACGGACTATCATGGATGGCAGCGACAGCCTCAAGGAAAAACCATTCAAGGCGTCCTCGAACAAGCCCTTTCACGTATCGCCGGCAACGAGATCCCGGTCTTCGGCTCCGGCCGTACCGACGCCGGCGTTCACGCCCGCGGACAAACCGCCCATTTCAAGGGCGCGTTCCGATTGCCTCCCCCCGAATTATTGAAGGCGCTGAACGGAAATCTTCCCCGGGATATCCGCGCTTTGAAGTTGGACGGGGCCGCTCCGGATTTCCATGCCCGCAAATCCGCGATCGGAAAGATCTATTCCTACCGTATCGCAAACACCGAGACACTGGATCCTTTTCAAATGCGATACGTTCTCCATGATCCTCATGCGTTGGATATGGAATCCATGCAAACCGCCGCATCCCTCTTCATCCGGGAAGCCGACTTCACACCGTTTTCATCCAACCGTGAGCTGAATCCCGTCCGAAAGATCATCCGTTCGGAAATCGAACGTGTCGAAGGAGAGATCGTTTATACGGTGGAAGCCGGTGGATTCCTTCGCTATATGGTGAGGTGCATCGTGGGAACGCTGCTGCAGGTCGGACGCGGGCGTTATTCACCTGAAGAAATCGAAACGTTTTTCCGCCGCGGAAAGCGCACACGCGAAATCCCAACGGCCCCGCCGCAGGGGCTCTGCCTGATGGAAGTCAAATACGGTCCGGAGCACAGCCTCCCCTTCTTCCCGCCGACGCGAAAAGGCGCATAAGAAAACGGCGCTTTCGTAAAAGAAAAAACAGGTACGGTCCGTGTCGCGGGAAATTCAGGTAAGGATTCCCGCCGTTTCTTCATTCATCATGTTTTTTTTCCACCGGCATCATTTTGAGCATAAGGAGAGCATCCTCGACGGGGCGCTGATAATACTGCAACCGCTTTCCCACGATCCGAAAACCCAATTTTTCATACAGTTTTATGGCTCCGGAGTTCGAGGGCCTCACTTCCAGGATGATACGCCGGAATCCCATTCTCTTTCGATGCCGGAGGATACGCCGCAGGACGCATTCTCCGACTCCCATCCTTCGGTATCTCGGGTCCACGGCGATATTGCTGATCTGCGCCTCTTTCTTGTCCATCCAGGTTATGACATACCCGATGATCCGATCTTCGGGGACATAAATGATGACCAGCGGTTCGGAGATCGATTCATTATCGATTTCTCCTTCAAAAGTCGAACGATGCCAGGGGTTGGCGAAAGACAAACGTTCGATGCGCATCACGGCTTCAAGGTCGACTTTGACCATTCTGCGCAGCAAAAGCGTATTTTCCGGTAAAACGGATTTATGGATGATTTTCCTCCGCCTGAGACTTCCGGAAATAGAGCGGCCGGACATCGCGAAATTCCAGCCCTCGATTATCCTTCAATATCTCGAATCCGAGCATCCCGATCTCCCGGGCGGTGAACGGGGATCGGGATGAAAAGCGGGCTTGGGTGCGGAAGCGATCGAGAATATTTTTTCTGAACGGGGAGACTCCGCTTCCGACAAACGATATCACCCTCCCTGAGGGAAACCGGGAAAACAGATCATCGGGAGCATACAGATTTTGCGGCACCAGGACCTTCCGATTCGATTCCCGCTGTTCATACAGCGCTCCGTAGACCTCTCCCTTCTTGGCATCCATCAGCGGGCAGATCAAGCGGTTCGAAGAGGAGCTCAGCTTGCAGGCCAAAGCCTCCAAAGTGGATACCGGGGCTATCCTGCATCCGGTGGCATGCGCGAGCGCCTTGACCGTGCTCATCCCGATCCGGATCCCGGTGAAGGATCCGGGGCCCACGGCCAGGGCCATGCCTTCCAGATCGCGGATCTCAATCCCCATGGAACGCAGCAGAAAGTCGACCGCCGGCAGCAGCTTTTCCGAATGGGTGAGCCCGGCGTCGAGATTGGCTTCGGCCAAAAGCCGTGCGTCTTCGAGAAGCGCGATGGACGCCGCCGGAGTGTTGGTGTCAACAGCCAGGATCAACATAACGGATTCACCCGGAATTCAGGTCTTTCGCATAAGCGAACAACCCGCCCGCCCGCAGGATATCCATTTGCACTCCGCTCATGGGGTCCATTCGGAAAGACGCGTTCCGCGAGCGATTGACAAGCTCGCCGGACTGGAAATCAACCGTGATCTCATCTCCGGTCGCCAGACCCCCCGAATCGATCCACGCCGGGAGTTCTCCTCCCCGCATCAGAGGAAATCCCGAATTCACGGCGTTCCGGAAATAGATGGCTCCGAATGAAGGAGCCATCAGCAGCCCCGTTTTCAACGCGATGAAGCAATCCACGGCCTGCTGCCGGGATGACCCGGCGCCGAAATTGCGCCCCGCAATCACGATGTCGCCGGGCCCGGCTTTTTGCGGAAAATCCTTCCAGCCTTCCAGATTGCCCAACGCATACGGACCCATCCGATCCAGTTCGGTAATATGCAGATATGCGTTGTGAAAAATCTGATCCGTATCGATATCTTCTATCAAGGTCCCGTTATTCGTCTGGAGGATCCAGACTTTCCCCGTTATCGGCTTGACAATCATTTCAAAGGTCCTCCGGATCGGCTATCGTCCCCCGCACGCAGGATGCGGCCACCACAGCCGGACTGGCCAGATAGTTTTTTCCCTTACCCTGCTTTCCTTCAAAATTCCGGTTTCCTGTGCTGATCTGAACTTCGTTTCTTCCCGTCAAGCCGATATGGCCTTCCGCGCAGCCGCCGCATCCGGGATTTGAAACGATGGCTCCGCTTTCAAAGAGAGGAGCGAGCAGGTTTTCTTCCAAAAGCTCTCGATAAACCCGGCGGGTGGCCGGTACGAGCTTCAACATGACCCCGGATTTGATGCGCCGGCCTTTCAATACACGCGCCGCGTCGCGGAAATCCTCGATCCTGCCGTTGGTGCAGCTTCCGATGAATCCGGAATCGATTTTTGTCCCTTTCAACGCATTCACGTCATGGACATTGGTGGGGAGCGACGGGGCCGCAGCCTGCGGCCTCAGGTCTGAAACGTCCACCTCCAGGATATCGGAGTAGACGGCATCGGCGTCAGCGGGCTCCGGGCGGTCGTCGCGGCCGGTGGCGGCCTTGAGCTCGTTGAGAAAAGAATCGGTCGTTTCCGGAACGAATCCGATGATTCCGGCCATTTCCGTGACCATGCTGCAGAGGGTGATCCTGCCGGACAACGAAAGTCCGCGTACGGCGGGTCCATAGAATTCGACGGCTTTCAATGCCGCCTTTTTCGTTCCCAGCTTTTTGATCACCGCAAGGGTGAGGTCCTTGGCCGTGGCCGGCCAGGAAAAATTCCCTTTAACGTTCACCCGGACGGTTTCCGGGACTTCGAACCAAGTTCTCCCCGTCTTGAACGCGAAGGTGATGTCGACATCCCCCATGCCCTGACCAAAACAACCCACGGCACCCAGGATATTCATATGGCTGTCCGTTCCCACCACAGTGGTCCCCCCGGCGGCCAACCCTTCCTCGATGAGAACATGCGAACCGATGCCGCTGTCGACATCGAATACGCGGTTACCCTTGCGGGAAGCGAATTCCCGGCAGATCTGCTGGTTATCCGCGTATTTGAGAGAACAGGCGGGAGCACAGAGATCGAAGGTGAAAAACGTCCGATCCGCGTCCGCAAGCTTCCCTTCTCCGTATTCGCGATCAAAGTTTTTCACGACATTCGGGCCGCCGAAATCCCGGGCGGAACGAACATCCAGATCCATCCAGACGATCCTCCCGGGACGGACCTCATCGCGCGTATGGTTTTGAATGATCTTTTCAATTATCGTCTTGCCCATCTTACCTCTCATCGCCCGGAATCCCCCCGGGATTCCCGCCGGCGGCCGGATTAGATCTTCCCCGCAACGGCACGCCCCACATCCAACGTGGAGGATGTTCCCCGCAGATCGTAAGTGCGCACCTTCCCTTCTTCGATGACCGCGGCGATCGCGTTTTCCAGCGCTTGGGCGGCATCTTTTTCACCCAGCCAATCCAGCATCATCTTCACGGCCAGAAGAGTTGCCGTGGGGTTGACTTTGTACATCCCGTCATATTTGGGAGCGGAGCCGTGGGTGGGTTCGAACACGGCATAGTTTTCACCGATGTTTCCGCTGCATGCAAAACCCAATCCTCCCACCAGCTGGGCGGCGAGGTCCGAGATGATATCGCCGAAGAGATTTTCAGCCACCAGAACGCCGTAATCCTGGGGATTCTTAACCAGCCACATCGCCATGGCATCGACATTCGCTTCCCACAGTTCGATATCAGCATACTCTTTAGCGACACCGCGGGCGATGTCCAACATCAAGCCTCCGGTCTCACGCAGCACATTCGGCTTCTCCACGATCGTCACGTTTTTACGTCCGTGGGCCCGGGCGAAATCAAAAGCGGCACGCATGATACGGGTACAGGCTTTCCGGGTCATGATGCGGGTGGAAAGCGCGATGTCATCACCGGCGGTCGCTTCGAATTTTCTCATTTTCGGGTGGAGCATGAGGGCCTCTTTAACCTGCTCGGGAAGCGGGTGGAATTCCACGCCGGCATACATGCCTTCCGTGTTTTCCCGGAACATCACCAAATCGATATCGTCACGGTAATTCAAGGGATTGCCCGGATAGGCTTTGCAGGGCCGGAGATTGGTATATAGATCGAATTCCTGGCGCAGCCGGACGATGGGGCTGAAATAGGACAATCCCTTGCCCTGCAGATCATGATCCAGTTCCTTGGCCGCATCTTTTTTGGGTTTGGATGTGATGGCGCCGAACAGACAGGCATCCGTATTCCGCATCAACTCGATGGTTCGCGGGGGCAGCGGATCTCCTTCACGGCACCAGAATTCCCAACCGATATCCCCATTGATGTACTCCGCGTCCAGATCAAGCTTATCCAGCACAATCATGGCGGCTTCGATAACGTCCTTGCCGACCCCATCACCGGGTAAAACAGCTATTTTATACTTTGACATGAGATCTCCTTTTCCGAGCCTTATTCCGCTGATCCGGACGGCTCCCGTCAACTCGTTTTTTGAATAAAGGGATGATAGTACAGTTTATTAAAAAGTTCAAATCCGTCCCCTCCGCTTCCATGGGGCCGGCGGCCTTCATACGAAACCGGCGGTCACCCCATCTTTAGAATCGCCCTTACGATTTTATTTTCTCCGCTTCCAGCCTGCGTTTGGTATAGGCGATCAGACCTCCGGCATCGAGGATTCCCAGCACCGATTTCGGAAGGCGCGCAAAGGGAAAATTCCCCTGCGGCGTGCGAATCTCTCCTTCGATAAAATCCACGGCGATCACGTCTCCATCCGCAAGAGCGGCAACCGCTTCGGGACATTGAATAACCGGCAACCCCTGATTGATGGCATTGCGAAAAAATATCCGGGCGAAAGACACGGCGATGATCGCCCTGACTCCCGCCGCTTTGAGACAGGTCGCGGCCTGCTCCCGTGAGCTTCCACAGCCGAAATTCTTTCCGGCCGCAATATATTCACCGCTTTCGACCCGGGACGCAAATTCCGGATCGAGATCCTCAAGCGCATGACGTGCCATTTCCTCCGGCTCCATGACGGCATAGGTGTACTTCCCCGGGAAAATAACATCCGTATTGACGTTGTCTCCGTATTTCCAAACCTTGGCTCGTTTCATAGATATTCCCTCGGATCGGTGATATATCCCGCGACCGCGGAAGCGGCAACGGTTGCGGGAGATGCCAGATATATTTCAGACTCCCGGCTCCCCATCCGGCCTTTGAAGTTTCGATTGGCCGTACTCAAAGCCGTTTCTCCGGGAGCCAGAATCCCCTGATGGGCTCCCAGACAGGGTCCGCAGCCCGGGTTGAGGATAAGGCATCCGGCCTCGGCGAATATCTCCAGCGCCCCGCTGCGCAGCGCGGCCAGATATTCCCTTCGGGATGCAGGGATAACCAAAACCCTCACTCCCGGATGCACCCGGCGGCCCTTGAAGATGCGGGCGGCCGTCTCCAGGTCCTCCAGTCTTCCGTTCGTACACGTCCCGATCAAGGCCTGTTGGAAAGGGATTCCCCGGACTTTCTCGATGGGAACGACATTATCCACGGTATGGGGACATGCCACCTGCGGCCCGACAGTGCCGAGATCAAGCGTCAGCACGGCGGCGTAATCGGCATCAGCATCGGATTCAATCCCATCGAAATCTCCACGAGCTCGATCCCGGAGATACTCCAAGGTTTTTTCATCCGGAACGAAGTATCCGTTCTTGGCTCCCATCTCCGCGGCCATGTTGCAAAAGACCAACCGGGAACCGATCGAAAATTCACCGGCTGCGCCGCCCGCATATTCCACAGCCATATAGTTCGCCCGGTCCGCGCCTTCGCGGCCGATGAGATGGAGGATCACATCTTTGGCGCTGACTCCCGCCTGCAGCCGACCGCTCATTTCGATCCGGATCGTCTCCGGAACCCGGAGCCATATCTCATCGGTTGCCCAGACCGAAGCCACTTCCGATCGCCCGATCCCGGCGGAAAAAGCTCCCAGCGCTCCATAGCTCGGGGTGTGGGAATCCGCACCCAGGATCAGGGCTCCCGGCAGAGCGAAACCTTCCTCGGAAAGCACCTGATGACAGATCCCATGGGAAACATCGAAAAAATGCTTCAGCCCCTGAGCGGCGACGAATTCCCGGATATTCTTATGATTGAGAGCGTACTTTTCCGCGGCCGCCGGCACCACGTGATCCAAAATGATGATCAACTTGTCCGGCGACTTCACTCGATCGACGCCCAATTTTTCAAACTCTTTGATGATCGCGGCGGTATTGTCGTGAGAAAGGACACGATCCGGTGAAACCGTCACGACCTCTCCGGCACAAACCGGCTTCCCGGCTTTCCTCCCTAAGATTTTTTCAGAAAACGTCTTGCCCACGGTTGTTCCTCCTCCCCGTTTTCCCGATGGCAGGGATCCCGGATTTCCGGAACACGGCGTGACCGCATCCCGCCGATATTCCGTTCGTTTCTCTATTTCCGTCAGATTTTCAGAGATTCGAAATTCACGAAATCGGAATGGTTGATGATGATCGCTTCGATCGTTCGGCGCGCTCCATCCCCTTCCCGCGAATGGGCGGCGATCATATGCAGGATTTCATCCGGAATATCGTACCGCGCGGCAAAAGCCGCGCCCGAGATCGGGTGTCTGAGAAGTTTCCCCCTCTCACTTTTTACGAACCGGCCGTTGATCCGCTTGTATTCGAAAAGTTTTCCGACATCGTGGAGAAGAGAACCGGAGGTCAGGTAATCCATGTTGATATTCATCTTGCCGGAATACTCCCGGAGCATAACCTTTCCGGTTTCACGGGCGCACAGGGTAACCGCCCGTGTGTGCATGGCCAGATCGATATCCGTTTTCTCAATCAGGAGGGTGAACGGGATTTTCGGCAGATCGTCCACATCCCAACCCCCTTCTTTCAGAGCATCCTCCCAGATCGTTATGGTCTTTTCCCGCAGATCGGGATCCTCTATCATCTGGAACTCCGGCATCAAGGATAAAAGTTTTTTTCGCATTAGGGCTCCCTTTCAGAAGGTCCGTCATATTCAAAAGCGGTCGGATGAATCTTGCGCATGGTCTTCATTCGGGTTTTCTCTTCGTTTACCTGCGCCACCAAGCCCGGGACCCGGGCGATGATGAAAAACGCGTTGCCGATTTCAGGCGGAATATCAAGGTCGCAGAGAACCGCGGCGATCGCGCCGTCGACATTGATGGGCAGTTCACGACCGAATGTCGTCCGCAAACCTTCCTGGACGGCGCGCGCGATGCGGATAAACCTGCCCGTCAAATCCAGTTCATCGGCCAGAGCGAAGAGTTTCGTCGCCCGAGGATCCCGGGTATGAACCCGGTGGCCGAAACCGGAAGCACGCTGCTTGTTTTCCTTCATTTCACGCAGTAGGGCCGCTACGGCTTCCTGCTCGGAAACCCCGTCAGCCTCCATGCGGTCGGCGATTTTAAGATACAACCGCATCGCGTTTTCGATCGCGCCTCCATGAAACCTCGATATCGCAAGAACGCCGGTTGCCACCGCGGAATTCAACTCAGCCCCCGTCGAAGCGACCGTCCGCGCAGCCAGCGCAGAGGGAGGACTCGCTCCATGATCGATGGAGGAAACGAAAATCGCATCCACCATCCTGCCCACGGCGGCACTCGGCATCTCGCCTTTCAAGATCAGATAGACGGCTTGCGAAAACGAGATGCGTCCCATCAGCTTATCCAGGGCGTAGCCCCTTACCGAAAGTTTATTGGGATGGACGTCGGTTATCGACGTTTTCCAGCTTAAGTCACTCATTCTTATCTCCCTTCATGAGCTCAATCGTTTTGCGATTTCGGGTATGTCGAATATGGATTCGGCGATATGGACGCCGACCGAACGAAGCCGCTCAACCTTACTGGCGTAGGACCCGCGCGTCCCTTCCACGATAGCCCCGGCATGAGAAAACCGGGTTCCTGATTTTGCGGCCTTGCCGCCAATAAAAGCGATCAGCGGTTTTGTGAATTTCCCCAGTTCAATCATGTCCGCGACACGTTCTTCCTGAGTGGTTCCGATCTCTCCGAACATGGCTACCATTTCGGTTTGTTCATCGTTCTGAAAAAGCTCGACCACCTCGGGATGAGCCGTTCCCACCACCGAATCTCCACCGACGTGAACAATCGTGCTCTGTCCCATTCCCGCCTGGGTCAGGTAATAGGCCATGGCCGAAGTCATCCCTCCCGAGCGTGAAGTGACACCCACTTTCCCGGGCCGGAACCACTGCCTGGCGGTTTCCGCTCTCCCTCCGATCATCCCCAGGGCCGCTTTGCCCGGGCTCAATAGACCCAGCGTATTGGGCCCGACGAAACGTGCGCCCTTCTGCTGAGCCCGGCGGGAGATTTCCAACACATCATAGATCGGAACCCGGTCCGGAACGATCGTAAGGAATTTCACCCCGGCATCGATGGCTTCCAGGGCGGCGTCCTTCACCAGGGCGGCCGGTACGAAGATGACGCTTGCGTCCAAAGGTCCGACCCTTTCCCAAGCTTCCTCGACCGTATCGAAGACGGGAAGCCCGTAGACCTCCCCTCCTCCCTTTCCGGGGGTCACCCCTCCCACGACCTGGGTTCCGTAGTCACGCATCAAACGGGTCCGCACCATCCCTTCGCGTCCGGTTATCCCCTGGACCAGCACTTTAGACCGCTCATCGACTAATATGGACATCTTGTTTCTCAATCCTCTCTTTTCGGACTCGATCTCTTACCTTTCCGGGGGCGATCGGCGGCTTTCGTCTTCATCCCGCGCATCCGCGTCTCGCGATATTCCGGCAAACCCGGAATCGGTAGGTGAATGGCAATCGCTTCCTGTTCATGAAACATGCAGTAGATTTCACATGCCAGGCATTCCGTACATTTTCCTTTTTCGGCGTCCTTTTCACTGATGGAGAGCACCGGTCTGCCGTCCCGCAGGGTCAATATCCGAGCGGAACACGCTTCGATGCATCCACGGCTTTCACAGGCTCCGCATTTGGCATGGTCGATCGTCACCCGCCCCGTCATGGTATCGAAGGCATAGGCTCCGCTCCGCTGCACGTAATCAGGCATGGGCCTCAGTTCATGGCGATGCGATTTATTTTCGGCGATCAACGTCTCCAGGCGCTCCGCACAATCCTCGGGAGAATCGTCCCGGCCGTAGCCTTCCACCTTTCCGGGAATATCCTTGAGATATTTATTGAGGATTTCGATCGCTTCCTCCTCATAGTTGCCTCCCAACCGAATGACGGCGGGGATATCGAGTTTCTCCTCATGGAACGCTTTGACAAGGCCGCGCGCCGAGTGGAATTGTTCCTGGCTGGCGACCCCGGATCCGGAAGCGAAATAGGCTTTTATTCCCGGCTGTGAGAGAATGACCTTAGCGGCCCGGTAAACCTTGCTGGCCGACGGATTTCCGCTGGTGTCACAGTAGTTGGCCAGCTTGAAGCCTTTCTTGAGGACGGCATCCATGGACATCATGGATCCTCCGCCTCCGGCTCCGTTGAAACCGAGGAAGGTTTCTTCTCCGGAGAGGTCTTCGGACATCTGAAGAAAGTAAAAAGTCCCCCGATGATCCCGTTCCTCCACCTGGTATGCGATCATCTCCAAGTCGGTTGGAGGGCGATCGAATTCCCTTGCGATGGCGATTCCCAGTTCGGGATGCCGATAAACGGCGTAATCATCAACGGTGAAATGACAATCCGCAGCCAGGAAACGCCCGTCCTCCGTCATGACCAAAGGATTCATTTCCGCCGATCGGGCATCATATTTTTGAGCGACGGCATAAAATTTCGCCAATACCTTCGTCAAGGGATTCAGGAGCTCGGGAGCGATTCCGGTCTTCCTCAGCAGGTTCCTGGCCTCATAGACCTTGAGGCCGCGGCTGACATCCACCAAAATCCGCGCCACCTTTTCGGGATGGAGACGAGCGATCTCCTCGATCCCGGTTCCGCCCATGGAGCTGAAAATTACGCTGGGGGATTTTGCGGCATCGTCGATGACCAGCCCCAAGAAATATTCCGACCGGATAGGCAGTTTTTCCTCGACCAGGATTTTTTCCACGACGAAGTTTTTCACCTGCATGCCCAGCATGGTCCGGGCCGTCTCTTCCGCCTCTTCCGGGCTGGAGGCAAATTTTATGCCGCCCAGACCGGCTCTTCCCGTCACCCAGGCTTGTATTTTCAATACGACGGGCCCGCCGATTTCCCGGGCGATCTCGGCCGCCTGTCCGGGAGAATCCGCAACACCGCCCTTTGGAATGGGAATCCCGCCTTCCCGCAGGATCTCCTTACTCTGATATTCGTACAAACGCGACACTTCGACCGTCCTTATTCTAAGGTCTCACCATTATCAAACCCTATGGTTTTTTTGTCAACTCAAAGGAGGAGGAATCCCTCCGGAAGCACAGCGCCCAAGGCAGCAGGCGGGAGGGGGAGAAAAAAAAGGAGGCGGTTTCCCGCCCCCTGATTTAATTGTTTTCGTCCCTGAATGTTTATTCAAGCCAAATCTTCACGGTCTCATCATTCTCCATGACCTCGATCACCACCATGGGACCGAGTTTCTTCAGCTCCGCAAGAATTTCCCGGAGATCGAGATCATAAACGTCCCTACCGATACGGCAGTCGGGCGAGTCGTGCCGGATAAGCAGTTCCAACAGGGACAGCGGCAGCGTGATCCTGACCTTGTCTTCACCGCTTCGCTCATCGGTCACCAGGACCTTGAGCCACTTCGCTTCACCGCTTTCAATCCGCTTTTCATCCTTTTTGACGGCTTTCTTGATGGCTTGAAGATCATTGTGGTTGCCCTCCGCAAGAAGGAATCCCGCGGACAAGAGCAGCGCCAGGCCTAGAACCCATGCCTTTTTTGTTCGTTTCATTTTTCTCCTCGCATTCATTCGATCCAGATTCTGAACAGTTTTTCATCGCTCTGGATCGATATGATGTTTTCCTTCACTTCGGTCAATTCCCGGATGATCTTATCCAGGTCATAGCCTTCTTCCCTCATTTCCTCTCTTTCTTCGGCCGGAATGGCGCTCAAGGCCAGATCGGCCAACGCCCAGGGGATATCGAGCGAGAGCTCGGGCCGTTTCATTCCCTTCCGAAAAACCCGGATCTTCAATATTTTCGCCCGGTTCCCCGAAGTTTCCTCGACGGCCTCGAGTTCTTCGGGATCGATCCGCAGCAGAGCGATTTTGGCCCGGTCTCTCAATTCGGCATCATCCTCCTGCTCGAGGATCGCCTTGAGAACCGGAACGCTTCTGCGGGCGACGACCCCGTTCTCGATATAACTCAGTTTAAAGGCCGCATAATACCGGACGACACGGTTGGCACTGTTCAACCTCCGTTCGATCTCCTTCTCCAGAGACGTCTCCCCGTTTTCGAACATTTCGTAAGCCAGATCGATGATGGCGATCTCTGATTCCTCCGCCAGGCTTGCATTGCGATCGGAACGCCGGAGGTATTCCTGATACGCCCGGAAAGCGGCCCGCGCTTCACCCGGTATCTCCTGCAGACACCTTCCCTTATAGAAGAGGGCCTGGGAAAACCAGGCGCTTGCCGGATAATCCTTCATCAGGCGGTCCAATCGACTCAGCGCCTCATCCCAATTTTTATCGAATATCAGGATCTTAGCATCCCGAAAGAGCGCCTCATCGGGCCGATCCTGCGGCGCAGCCCGGATACAGAGGAGAACCAGAAACAATAAACTGAATCCCAGGACGGCTTTTTTCATTTCATACCTCATTTTTTTCCAATTCATGCTGAAGCAGATTGATCTTCAGCAGCAGCTGCTTCTTCCCGATATAATTCTGTATGTTCGAGATCTCTTCTTCGGTAAGTCCGTCGCTGACCTGGGCGAGCTCGAAGATCAGCATCTCGATTTGATCACAGATCTGCTTGGCCTTGGCCATACGGAATTTATCCAGCTGTCGATTGATATATTTTTTCTGTGAAAGCAGACTCCTTGCCTGACGGGACGCCACGTCTCCGGACCACATCCGAGCGGCCCCGGATGGATCCGCCTGGACGAAATCCAACAAAAGAACCTGACTTTTTTCCAAATAATCCAGTGTTTCGCGGCGGGCCATTTCCAGGTCCACCTTCTCCAAAAATTCTCTCGAAACGGAATACGCCTTCCCGGTTGACGGAGAGCGGCGGTCAGAGCGCATCCACCAAGTGGTCGTCAACACCCCCAGCAGGGCTCCCGTCAGCAGCGCCGCGAGAACCGGCTTCCAATGAGTTCGGAAGAAAAATGCGCCTCCACCAGCAGATCCTTCCCACGCCGGAGTGCGGATTTGATCACCGAAAACCCTGTCGGCCATCCGCTCCGGAAGACGATCCCAATCGATCGGCGCCATCGCCTGTTCGAAATCGGGCGCGCCGGATTCCGCTTCCTCCATGACCGCGGCCATGGAAGCCGTCTCACGCCGGCAGCGGGGACAGAATTCAAGATGGGCTTCGATCCTCTCCCGATCTTCTTTGCCCAGTTCCCCGGAAAGATATGCCGGCAGCCGCTTGTATGTTTTTTTACATTCTCTCATATTTGCCTCCCCAGGTAGGGATTCATCAGAATTCTCATCTTATGAACCGCCTTGAAATGCAGGGATTTAACCGTCCCCAAGGCCACGTCCAGGATCTGAGCAATCTCCCGGTAATCCAGTTGGTTGAAGTGCTTCATCACGAAAACCGTTCGCTGCCGCTCCGAAAGCCGGGCGAGACAGCGTGATACGATCTGCCTGATCTCGGAAGACCGGATGAAACCATCATGATCCGGAAGCGCCAGGTTCATTTCATCCAGATTCTTATTCTTCATTCCCGTCAGAGAGTGGTATCGGTTTTTCCTGTACGCGTCGATGCAGAGATTTTTGGCGATCTGGAGCAGCCAATTTTGAAAATCCTTCCCTCGCTGGTACATGTGCGCCTTTTTATAAAACCGCAGAAACGTTTCCTGAACGATGTCCATGGCATCTTCCCGGTTGCGAAAAAAAGAATACGCCAGCATGAAAACCTTTTTTTGATACAGCCGGGAGATGCGTACAAACGCCTCCCGGTCGCCGTTTCGAATCCGGCTCACCAAACGATGGATTTCATCGGTGTCCGGCATGGATGTCGTATCGCGGCCGTCCGGATCTCGGCCCTTGGGATTTTTCGGATCAATCGATCCAGACCAGCACTCGGCTTTCTTCATCATTCATCTCAAACAAAAGTCCGGGAGCACGATGCTTCAGGTCACGAACGTCAGTCCAATCGAAGTCGCACCGTTTTCCCCATTCCGCCGCTTCGCGGCTGTTCTCATCGAGATCTCTACAAGCTTCCACCACGCATAAAGGCGCCTTGACCGTAATCAACTGATTCTCGGTCTCGTCGTACAGAAGCACATTGATCCGGCGCGACGCATCCACCTTGGGAAGCCGGCGCTGGATCTGCGCGATCTCCCTGCGGGCCCGGCGGAATATCCTTTCGGGATGCCTCACATCATCCTGCACCTCAACATAGAGACATGCGCTCATCCAGAGGGGGAGCAGGATGATAAGCCCCAGATACCGTGTTTTTTTCATTTTGTTCATGCCTGACCTCTTTTTGTCGATTTCATTCCGTTCTACGGCATGGCCGGCAAAAAGGTTCACGTTTGAAAATATTTACAGCGGATCGGGTCGAACCGGCCGAAAACGAAACGCATGCATCGGGATCGTCGAGGGCGGGCGAACCGCGGATTCACAAACCGGGAATGGATTCCTATTTATATTTCATCCATCTCAGGACTTCCCCGAATCTCGGCCGTTTCCCGTACATGAGGATTCCCACGCGGTAGATCTTGGCCGCAACCCATATCATGAGCAGGATGGAGAGCAGCAGCAGCACGATCGAAGCGCCGATCTGAAGCGGAGGAGGGATCAGGATGCACACGCGCAGCAGCATCAGGATAGGCGCAAACAGAGGGATCAGAGACAGCACGACGGACATCGAGCTTTCCGGACTGCGGATGACGAACATCATGAGCAGGATCGGAATCACGAGAAACATGGTGACCGGCATCATGAGCTGCTGGGCTTCCTTTTCGGAGTTGACCATGGAACCGATCGCGGCATAGACGGTTCCGTAGAGAAAATACCCCAGGATGAAAAAGACAACGAAAAAGACGAAGATATAAACCGGGATGGTCGGGATGCGGATCCCGGCCGCTGAAGGCATGACCCCGCTCATGAAACGCCCGCCGTATTGGCTCAGGGCCACTCCGAAAAGCGCCCAGACTCCGTACTGCGTAAGGCCGACGGCGGCGATCCCCAGGATCTTTCCGCTCATGAGCTGGAACGGTTTGAGAGAGGAGAGAATGATTTCCACCATTCGTGAATTTTTCTCCTCGATGACGCCCCGCATGATGATAGCCCCGTAAAAGATCAGCGTCATGTAAAGGATCAGAACCAGGACGTAAGCGATCAGGAAGGTGCCGCCTCTGTCTTCCTCCGCTCCCTGCTTCGTCACTTTTTTGGTTGTCAGGCGAACGCCGCGGGTGTATTCATTGATTTTTTCCGGATCCAAGCCTTCGCCGCGCAAACGTTTTTCGATCACGACGCCGTTAAGCGCTTCGTTGATCAAACGAGTCTTATCGAAATCCGCTACATGCAGGGAAACGAATTCAGCCTTCCCTTCCTCCGCGACATCGGCGGGGAGATAGAGATATGCGGACAGTTCCTTGGCCAATACTTTTTGATTCAGATCCGACAGGATTTCCTCGGGATTTCCCCGGGGAGGGACCTCCTCGAGAAGATAACGAAGACGGCCGTCCTTGAGCTTCATGTCCAGCTTGGATTCCAGCCCCGCATAGATCACCCGGCTTTCATCGACGACGGCGATCGTCTCCTGATCTTCAACCGACATCATGGAAAACACCATGGGGATCAAAATGATCCCCGCCATCAGGACGGGGCCCAAAACGGTTCCGATGATGAATCCCTTGGACTTCACCATCTGAAAGTATTCCCTTTTGATCACTGTCAGGATCTTGCTCATCTCCGTCCCTCCACCTTATCGATGAATATCGCATTGAGGGTCGGCTCCTGGACTTCGAATTTTGATATCCGGATCCGGCCCACTATTTTGTGAAGCAGGGCCTGTGGATCAGCGCCTTCGTTGAGCTTGATCTCCATATATTTTCCGTAGTCATCGATTTTATCGACTTCGGCCTGACCGCTCAGAACGGAGGCATCCCCTTCGTATTCCAGAATGACGGTATTCTTCCCGTAATCGTTCTTGATCCGGTGAAGCGGGCCTTCCAACACCATCCTCCCTTTGTTGATCAGGCAGATATCATCCGAGATCATCTCGACCTGTTCCATCCGGTGCGTGGAAAAGATGATGGTTTTTTTATCCGCCTTCATCTCCAGCATGATGTCTTTCATCAGCTTGGTGTTGACCGGATCCAAACCGGAAAAGGGCTCATCCAATATGATCAGGCGCGGCGAATGAATGACCGTCGCGATAAACTGGATCTTCTGCTGCATCCCCTTGGAAAGCTCCTCGACTTTTTTATTTTTCCATTCCGTCAGTTCAAGCCGTTCCAGCCAGATATCGATCTCTCGCCGGGCATCGGCTTTCCTGACCGACTTCAACTCCGCCAGAAACATCAGAAGTTCGCCGACTTTCATTTTTGGATACAATCCTCGGTCCTCCGGCAAATATCCGATTTCCTGTTTCATGTTCTCATTCATGGGCTGTCCGAAAACCCGCACGGATCCGCTGTCGGGGATGATGATATTCATCACCATACGGATGGTGGTGGTTTTTCCGGCTCCGTTCGGACCCAGCAGACTGTATATACCACCCGAGGCGACGGAGAAGGAAAGATCCCTGACGGCAAAAAAATCTCCAAATCGTTTCGTGATGTTGTCGATCTTCAAGGCATTCATGAAATTGTCCTTTGGCTGAAATTCACTTCACAGGAAGATTGCCGGCGCCCCGGGATTGATGGAGATAGGGACCGAAAGGGTCAACAGGAAGGAAATCACCCTCTCCTATCCCCGAGATTCGCTCCGATTGTTTTCCCGATTTCATTCTTATATGACATTTTTCGATTAAAATCCAGAATTTTCTTGGCTCGGGATGCCGCAACAACCCGGGGAAAGGGAGGACAAAGGTTGAAATATTTCTATAAAGACTCCCGGCTTTCTGCTATAGTGAAACAAAGTACAGATCAAGGTTGCCGAGGTATTTAACATGAAAAAGCAAAGTTATATCTTGATTATCTTATTGATCTTTTTCATCCTGATGCTCGCGACATGCGGAGCTTTTTTTCTTCTCGAATTCACCTCCCCCCCCTCCGTGAAAACCCAGTCCTACCTGGAAATAAACCTGTCCGGCGGGATGCAGGAAAAGGTCTCACCGGATCTGCTTTCCACCATGATGGGCGTCAAACCGGATATTTCCCTGCATGACGTCTGGATGAGCATCCGCAATGCTCGCTCCGATCGTCATATCCAGGCACTGGTCGTCAATCTGGGACTCCTCCAGTGCAATTGGGCCAAAATCAGTGAGCTTCGGGATATCATCCTGGATTTCAAGTCATCCGGCAAGAAAACCTATGTTTTCATGGAGGAAGCGCTCGAGTTCGATAAAGAATACTACCTCGCCACCGCCTTTGATGAGATCATCCTGCACCCCCAGGGATATCTGGGTATCAACGGGATCGGCGGTTTCACTCCATTTTTCAAACACTCCCTGAAAATGCTCGGCATCGAAGCCGAGGTGGAACATGTCGCAGAATATAAAACCGCCTATCACATGTTCACCGAAGATAAATTCACTCCCGCGCACCGTGAAATGATGACGTCGATCTACGACAGCATCTTCAGTCACTACATCCGGACCATCGCCGAAGCCCGCGTAAGGAGCGAAGCGGAGATGGCCGATTTCATCGACCGCGGTCTCTTTCAGGGCCCCGAAGCCCGGGAGGCGGGCCTGGTGGACGGCCTGCTGTACCGGGACGAGCTGGAAGACAGGCTCCAAACGGACAACGGCCGTTTATCGCGCGTCTCCCTTTCCCAGTACCTCCGCACCCGCCCTTCCCCGGAAGAATTTTCCCGGGGGGAAAAAATCGCCCTCATCTACGAAACCGGCACTATCCTCTCCGCCGAAAACAGCCGCGGGATCATGGGCAGCCATACCATCGCGCGCTGGATCAAGCAGGCCCGCAAAGACGATTCGATTCGCGCCCTGGTTCTGCGCGTGGACAGTCCCGGGGGATCCGTGGTGGCGGCGGATACCATTTGGCGGGAGGTCATTCTGGCAAAAAAAGAAAAACCCGTGGTGGTCACGATGTCCGATGTCGCGGGTTCCGGAGGGTACCAGATCTCCATGGCCGCCCACGAAATCATCGCCCAGCCCCAGACACTGACCGGATCCATCGGCGTTATCTTCGCCAAATTCAACCTGGAAAAACTTTACTCCAAACTGGGAGTGACCACGGAAAGGATGACCTTCGGTCAAAGAGCGGACATGTTGTCGCCCTACCGCTCGGCCACTCCCGATGAAAAGAAAATGCTGCGTGATAGCATCCTATGGACCTATGACCAGTTTCTGGAAAAAGTCGCCGCCGGCCGAAACATCACGAAAGAAACGGCGGATGGACTCGGGAAAGGCCGCGTCTGGACAGGACTGCAGGCCAAAGAAAACGGCCTGGTGGATGAAATCGGCGGACTCGCTCTGGCCGTAGAGCGGGCCAAAAACCTGGCCGGGATTCCGGACGAAGACGATGTCCGGCTGGTGGTTTGGCCGAAACGCGTCTCTTTCTGGGAAAGCTTCAGGGCGAGACGAATCCCGCAAACCCGTTTGTTTCCCGACACCGACATGCAGAAGGCCCTGGAGACATACCGGATGCTGGAAAAACAGCAGATCTGGGCGCTGATGCCGACCTGGATTATTCATAAAAATAGTCAATAGGATTCAGCAAAACCACCCTTTTTATCTTCTCTAATATCAATAAGAATGGAAAAATTGCCTATTTTCACCTTCCAGGCAAACCGATCTCTCAACATCGGCTTCGTTGTTGCACGCTCGACGTACCTCAGTACGCCTCACATGCTCCTTTCTCGCCGCTCCCGCGAGCTCGATTCGTGAATAGTCCAGGGACCTGGATCACCCCGCAGTAATCCAAAAAATATTCAAGGATCACATCGGTCAGCGATTATCTCATCCTCCGCCGCTAAGATGAGCCGCCAATCTTTTGGATAAAGCCACAATCGTCAAAATGGGAGGCATTCCCAATGGTGAAGGAAATACGCTGGCGTCACTTACAAACAGGTTTTTGATTTTCGTTTCCTGATTCTCACTGACGACTTTTCCGATCCGAGCCGTACAACAGGGATGGGCGGATTCGAAAACGCCTGTAAATATGGAGTCACGCCGGGCTCCCGCCGCCAAGAGAATCTCTTTTTTTATCTTATGAGCTTCGCTCAATTTAGCTTTGTCTTTTTCGGTTAGTTTTTTGGATATTCCCCCGTTTCTGTGCACTTCGCCGGTCTGTTCATCACGTATTTTTGTCATCATTCCAATCAGATGCCTGGTGTCGATCCGGCTTGCTTGAAGCATCATTTGAGCCTGCTGAAGCTTTCCTATCTTTCTGGGATAACGCCCATCCATATCTCTCTTTACGAAAAACGGGATGTACATATAAGGTGCGGTAAATAATTCTCTTTCTTCAATCATCCGCTCAAGATAAGATCCAAGAACGATTTCTCCCTTCATCCCGACATCATCCGTAAAACCATAAGTCGTCTGGAAAACATCTCCAGCCAGCCCCTTTCCGGCTTCGCTGATTCCCGAATTCTGAAGAATGACGGGGGTCCCCAATGCCCCGGCCGATAGAATAACGTTCCGGCCTTCAATCATCAGGGTCTCCCCACCGCGGACAGCTGAGATTCCCGTCACACGCCCGTTTTTATGGAGAGCATGTGTCACTTCGGTTTTAAAAAGAATATCGGCTCCGTTATGGATAGCCTCGTCCACGAATTCCACACTCGTCCATTTAGCATCCGCGGGACAACCGAACATACACAAACCGCATGCCTTGCACTTTGAAAAATCGACGCATTTTGGCGTGGGCTTCATCTCCCAGCCCAGGGAAGCCGCTCCCTTGTTGATCCTTTTGGTCCCCTCACCCATGAGTGCTTCCGGCATCAGTGTGACGCGTAGATCCTTTTGAGCGGAATCAAGCTCCCGGGAGAGATCGAGTCCCCATTCATCCAAGATTCTCTTCGGAGGTTCCACGGCATTTCCCATGGCCGCAAAGGAGCCTCCTCCCAGGACACGGGCTCGCCCGAACCAGATGTCGCCGTCCGAACGAAGGGCCTTTTTTGTTTTATCCAGAAAAATCTTGGAAGCGGCTTTGATAAAACCTGTCTGATTGAGACGAGAACCATATTCCAGGATGAGGATGCTTGTATTCTTACGCGACAGTTCTCTGGCGACCGTTCCTCCCCCCGGCCCCGTGCCGACAACAATATAATCATATCGCTTCTTTAAACTCATTTTCCGCTACCCCCCCCCAAAAAAATAGGCCAGGCTAATTTTATTTTCAACCGTATCAATATATTTTACAAGTCATTTCTCAGCGTCAAGCCTGCCCCCGCCGTTACTCCCTCCGATCCGCCGACGACCCACCCTGGTATTAAGGTGAAAACCAAAGCGACAGGGAGACGGCTCTCGGCACCAAATCCGGGATAAGGCGTGTGAGAATCAGAGTGCCATACGGGGCCGACCCGCCCACCCTCGTAATAAGGTAAAAACCATACCACAGGCCCTGCACGTGCCTGGATGAGCCACGCGCCAAGGTCGCGCCAGCGGCAAGGAAACAGAGCGTGAGGCGTAGTGACCTACGCCGATCGGGATGTGACGAAGCCGATGCGATGAGATTGGCACGCCCGAAGGGTGAAGTATGTCGAAAATTTAATTAAAAATCTTGTGAAAAATCCATTTCGACATACTTCATGGCTCATTCAGGCTAAAAGGCGAAGGAGGATGGGCATATGGACTTGAACGCACAAAAATTACAATGATTCCAATCCGGCTTCGCCGCAAAATCCTCCGCCATGATCCCTGCTTGCGCTTCCCGGATCCTGTCTTCAGCACGGCGCAGCTCTCCGTCGGTTTTCCGCGCATGTCCGATGATATCCGATTCCAAAAAATGCAGCCGTGTTTCCAAAAGCGGAATCTTGTATGAACGCAGGAATGAAAGCGCATAGAGATCCATCTGCAGGCTTTCACGGGTTCGCTTATCGGCCTCCCGTTGGTTTTTCACCGCGCCCGCTTTAAAGTCGATGATCACAGCACCCTCGTCTTCCCGGTCCACCCGGTCCCAGCGCCCGGCAAACCGGATATCCCCCAGCGACCACCTGAAATTCTTTTCCAGCATCCAGGGCGCGACCGCGGATTTTTCTTCCCGCTGAAAAAAACGGCGCAGCGCCCGCTCCCCTTCCGTTCTCCGCTGCTCCTCATGCTCGCGGCTCAAGAATCCCTCGTTGATCCAGCGGTCTCGGTAGAGGCGGATGAAATCCTCCTCCGAAGGTTCGATCCCGGCCTGCTTATTCTTTAAATACAGGTGGATCATCCCATGCAGCACCCGCCCGTAAACCAGATTGTGGTGAGGCAGCACCGGGATCCGCATGACGTGGTGGTACTTGTACATCAGAGGGCAGGTCAGATAGTGGTCCACCTGGAGAAAGCTGAGAACGATCGGGGTCTTTTCGCTTACAATGGACGGTCGAATAGCGGAGCTGCTGCGCGGCGCATAGCGCCGGATCTCTTCCAGCGCCGATAAACGGCGGGCGGCCTCCGGAGCCCGAGCCAGATTAAGCGCTTCCAGGACAAAAGGGCTGACCTTCTTGGGTCGTTTCATCCCGTAATCCCTGGCCCATATCAAATACAGCTGCTGTTTGGCGCGGGTCATCCCCACGTAAAAAAGGCGCCTTTCTTCCTGGATAAAGCTGCCCGGGACACTGTCGTCCTTGATCAGTTCATTCGGGGCCGGGATCCTTTCCACGCGCTCCCGGCCCGGGAAACGGTCCGCGATCAGACTGACCATCAACACGACGGGAAATTCCAGGCCTTTAGCCTTGTGAACGGTAAGGACATTGACGGCATCTTCCTCCAATTCGGCTTCCGCCGAAGCCGGATTGTCTCCGACATCCTCAAGCAGCTCCAGGTGCGAGGCGAATGCCTGAATGGAGCCGTCCGTGCTGAGTTCGGAAAAATGTTTCACTTTATCGAAGAAAACCCGAATGTTCTTTATCTTCAGCTCGGCTTCCCGGTCCGGTTCCTCGATCAAACGTCCGAGATAGCCCGACTTCTCCAAAAACAGATACAGAATCTGACCGGCATTGCGGACGGCGGACTGACGAACGAAAGCGATCAAATCTCCGAAAAGCCTGCGAACGGCCTCCCGGCCGGCGGCGGAGATCGCGACCGGAGAACGGTCTTCATGGATCATACGGAAGACCATGTGGAGGGAATGGTGTTTCTTGTGCGCGTAATTTGTCGCCAAAGTCAAATCGTAGGCGTCCACGCCGTAAACCTCGGACAATGCCAGATGAAAGAGACTCCTGCTGTCGTCGAAATCAGTGAGCGCCTTGATAAACGAGACCAGGATTTTCACTTCTTCCCGTGAATAAAGCCCCCTGCTGCCGGAAAAACGAAACGGGATATCCCGAACGTTCAAGGCACGCAGAAAAGGATCGGCGTCCGCGTTGCGCCGCACCAGGATGGCGATGTCGCCATAGCGGAATCCCTCTTCCAGCTTGGACCGGATCAACACCCCCACTTCATCGCATTGGTGCGAAAGAGTATCGAACTGCAGCAGATGTATGCTTTTTTCATGGGAGGGATTGACGGCATGAAGTGTTTTATCGATGTTTTCGCGGACCTCCAGGCGATCGGGATTGTTATGTCGGATAAGCTGGTGGGACGCATCGAGTATGGACTGGGTGGACCGGTAGTTCTTTGTCAGTACGATTTTCCGGGCATGAGGATAGATCCCGCGAAAATTCTGAATGTTGCTCAGAGATGCCCCCCGGAACCGGAATATGCTCTGATCGTCATCCCCCACCACGGTCAGATTATCATGCGCTCCCGTCAGCAGTTTCAGCAGTTCGAACTGAACATAATTGGTATCCTGGAATTCATCGACCAGAATATACCGGTATTTCCGTTGAAATTCCCGCAGGACAGCGGGCCGCTCGCGGAACAGCTCCACGACCAGAGCCGCCTGATCTTCGAAATCGATGTTCCCTTCTTGCCGCAGCAGTTTTTGATAGACCGCATAGACTAGGGCGATCTCGTGGTGCTTGAGCGCCGACTCCCGGTCGGCGTCGTCGACGGCCTCGCGCTTCAATCCGCGTGCAAAACGGAGGTACTCCTCCGGATGTATATCTTCCTGCTTCAATCTTCTGATCGCCGTCAATAGCTCCTGTATATGTTTCGTCGGCCGATGAGAAGGACGATAATATTTCAGGGGAAACCGGAAAAGGTTTTCCCTGAAAAAAATGGCCTGCTCCACTTCATCAAGAAGCTTGAAATCCAGATAGTATCCCAGTTCATGGGCATGGTTCCGCAGCACCCGTTCTCCGAAGGAATTAAAGGTGGAGATCTCAACGAATGAGTAGCCGTAGGGGATCAACAGATCGACCCGCTCTTCCATTTCGTGTGCGGCCTTTTCGGTGAAGGTCACGGCCAGGATCTCTTCGGGCCGGGCTTGTTTCGAGCCGACGAGATGGGCGATGCGGTGAGTGATCACCTTCGTTTTCCCGGTTCCGGCTCCCGCCACGATCAGCAGCGGACCTTTCCCGTGAAAAACGGCGTCTTTTTGTTCGGGATTCAGTTCCTCGGAAAGGTCATCCATAACGATCTCGACAACGCGCGGAGTTTGTGACGGCCCGGCGGATTCCATGCTCCCGGCAAACAGCTTCGGGACTCGAATTCATGGAAGAGATAAAAGGGGGACGCCGTTTCTTATGGGAATGGATCATGCACAACCACCACCCGGACCCCGGGCCTCCGACAAATCATTTGATGACCACGATTTCATCCGGTTTGACCAGCCAGAGTTTTTCACGGGCTTTCGGCTCCACCGCATCGGGATTGATTTCCAATTCTCTGATCTCTCTTTCGAGTTGTCCTTTCCGCTCGGTCAGTTCCCGGGTTTCACGGACAAGGGCGTCCCTTTCCTTCTGGGCCTTTCGGATCTCTAAAAACCCCCGGTTTCCAAAGAGGGACGCGATCACCAGGACCAAAAAAAAGAATCCCCCTCCCGAGATCAAGAGTTTACGGCGAAAACTTATCGATCTGTTCATTTCCTTTTTCATCGGTGAAGCGACTCCATGCCGGCTTCGATCAAGGCCTCCGCGTCCTTTTTGGAACCGGCCTCGGCGTAACACCGGATCACGGGGACGGTTCCCGAGGGCCTAAAAAGGATCCAGTCGTCGTCATTGAAATCCAATTTTATCCCATCTATGGTTTCGATCTTCCGTATCGCCCGTCCGGCCAATTTTTCTGGAGGATGTTCAACCATACGAAGAAGTTTCTTTTCATTTTCGGGAGTGAAGGCGAGCGTTTCCTGAACACCGACGCGTTTCCCGTATTTTTTAAACAGGTCCTCAATCAGCTGCGAAAGATTCTTGCCTGAGGCGGCGATCATTTCCGCAACCAGCAGTCCGGCGATTATGCCGTCTTTTTCCGGGAGGTGATCCTTCATCACCAGACACCCGCTCTCCTCCCCGCCGAAAATGATCTTTTCCTGCAGGAAAAGATCGGCCAGATATTTAAAGCCGACGGGTGTTTTATACAGAGGAAGATCGTAGGCCCGAGAAATGCGATCGATCAAATGGGTGGTGGCGACGGAACGAGCCACGCCTCCCCGCCATCCCTTCCTCTCCACCAGATAGTCCAGCAGCGCGGAAAGCACCAGGTTGGGATGGATGAACCGCCCCTTTTCATCCATGATCCCGAAGCGGTCTCCGTCGGCGTCCGTGGCGATTCCCAGTTGACACCTGTGCCGACGGATGACGCTTTTCAGCTCCTGCATGTTTTCTTCGGTGCATGAAGGAGTGATCCCTCCGAAGTAGGGATCGATATACCCGTGAATCTCTTCCACGGGGATGTGGTTTTCCTCTAAAATTTCGTCCAGATATTCCCTGCTGGTTCCGTAAAGCAGATCAACGGCGATTTTAATCTTGGAACGACGGATGAGATCGTAATCGATCTTATCCTGGATGAATGTCATATAATCCGCCTGCAGATCGATTTTTTGAATATAATCGGATTTCGGATAGTAGGGACAAAAGGCGAAATGCTTGAGCAGGGCTTGAATTTCCGTTTCTATCTTCCCCGTTTCTTCCGGAAGTGCGGGAGCTCCGGTGGACGTATTGTATTTAAGCCCATTGTATTCGGGAGGATTGAAGGAAGCGGTGAAATTTATCCCCCCCTGAATACCGCGCTTGATGATCTGGTGGGCCTGAGCCTGAGAGGGCGCATCCCGTTCCGCCAACAGGACATGTATCTGATTGTGGGATAAGACCTTGGATGCCTCGGAAGCGAATCTTTCAGATAAAAACCGTGTATCGTAATTGACGATGATCGAAATCGGTTCCCCTTGGAATTTCTTCTTTAGAAAATTCGCTACAGCTTGAACCACCACGCGGACGTTCTGAAACGTGAATTCTTCCCCCATAATTCCGCGCCAGCCCGAGGTGCCAAATTTAATCATCTCAATTCGCTTCAAAAGTTAGCACAAGCACTCAGTAAAAGCAACCCCTCAAAAGGCCTCCCCCCCCTGAGCGCAGTCCCCTCCCGCCCAAGACCGGAGAATCGGCGCCGCCGAATCCGAATCGTTTGAAATCCAATACGACATTTCGAGTGAATCGTCTTCGGAATCCGGGATTTTTCTCCTCACCATGGGGACAAAACGAACCGCCGTAATATTTTCGACAAGCGGCTTCCCCTTGATTTTGGTGATCACGCACAGGATTTGCCGCCCCTGAGGCGTTCCTTTCGGCATGACGATGCGTCCTCCCTCTCGCAGCTGCCGAAACAACGCCGCGGGAACTTCCGGAGACGCACAAGTGATGATGATCGCATCGTAGGGGGCATGTTCTTCCCAGCCGGCATAGCCGTCAGCGCTTTTGAGGCGAATTTTTCCATATCCCAACATTTCGAGCCGGCGCGCGGCTTTTTCAGCCAGTTTCGGATTTATTTCAATCGAGTAAATGCGGTCGGCGAGATGGGCTAATACGGCGGCCTGATAACCGGATCCCGTACCGATCTCCAGGACCTTATCTTCGGCTTTGACATCAAGCAGCTGCGTCATGAGCGCCACGATATAAGGCTGAGAAATAGTCTGCTCTTCTCCTATGGGAAGCGGATGATCCGCATAGGCCCACGGACGAAGGTGCTCGGGGACGAAAAGATGTCTGGGAACCGCGCGCATCGCATCCAAGACCCGGACATCCGTGATGTCTCTGCCCGCCAGCTGATGCTTTACCATGGCCTCGCGTTTCCGGGTTTGATCGATCTGCCGCGCTTCTCCGACCTGATGGAACAGAAATTCAAAAAGGAGACAAACGAAAAGAACCCCTTTGCCCTTGCCCATGATTATATTTTCTCTGAATCGGATTCCTAAATCAAGTCGGATATCTCCGTCCTGTTCGTAGGGCCGCGGCGGCCGATCGGACACCCCGTCTCCGAACGGGAAGACTTACCTTGAAGAACGCATATAACCCCTTAAGATGAGAAATATCACCCTCCAATATCCCCTTGGGCGATGATTGACGCGGCTCTTTCGATCTGTGAAGATAATGAAGACGATGCGCTTTTGCGGCCTCATGTATTGAGAAGACGGCACGGCATCTTCGTCTACTACAATGGGAAAGAATATTGGGAATAAGAATTTGACAAAGGATTTTTTTTTTGATACTTAAGGAGTAAATTCGAGCAAGGTAGGTTGGTTAAACTCAATGAGCGGTAAAGCCGTATATCCGGGTTCGTTCGATCCCATCACGAACGGTCATGTGAACATCGTGGAGCGGGGGTTGAAAATATTCGACCAAATCACGATCGCCGTTCTTGAAAACCCAAAAAAAACGCCTCTTTTCCCTACCGAGGAAAGGACGGAAATGATCCGGGATATCTTCAAAGATCAAAAGGAAATCGAAGTCAAGGCTTTCGACGGTCTTCTGGTGGACTTCGCCCGGAACAATAACGCAAAGATCCTCATCCGGGGACTGCGCGCCATTTCCGATTTCGAGTACGAATTTCAAATGGCTTTGATGAACCGAAAACTCGACCCGGGAATAGAGACGTTCTTCATGATGCCCAACCTCGACTATTCGTTTCTCAGCTCAAACCTGGTTAAAGAGGTTTCCATGCTGGGAGGCTGTCTGGAAGGTCTGGTTCCACAAAAAATCGAAAAAAAATTACGGGATAAATTCAGCAATGGTTATAAGCTGAATCTAAAGCAAGGATAACACATGCTGGGAATAGGGAGAGAAAAGACAATCGTTGGAGTAGACATCGGGTCTTACTCCGTCAAGGCCGTCGAACTGAAAACCAAGAAAAAGGAAGATGCTTTCGAGGTTAAGAAGATCGGTTACGAACTCCTTCCGCATGATGCCATCGTCGAAGGAACGATCATTGATTCGGCAGCCGTGATCGAAACCATCCGCATGGTTTTCGATGAGAACAAAATTTCCAACAAAAACGTCAGCATTTCCATATCGGGAAATTCCGTGATCATCAAGAAGATCGCGCTGCCCTCCATGGAAACCGAAGAACTGGCGGAATCCATTATCTGGGAAGCCAAACACAACATTCCCTATCCCTATGAAGAGACCAATATGGATTATGCCATCCTTCGACCGGCCGATCCATCGGAAGGCAAAAATCTGGATATCCTCCTGGTCGCCGCCAAAAAGGACAAGATCGCAAATTACAGTAATGTGATCCACCAGGCCCGAAAAAGCCTTCACGCCATCGATGTGGATGTGTTTGCCCTGCAGAACGTCATGGAAATCAACTATCCGGATATCCTTCAAAAAAGCACGGTCGCCATCATCAACCTGGGAGCCAACATCACCAACGTCAATATCATAGAGAAAGGCATCCCCCAATTGTTCCGGGATCTTTCGCTCGGTGGGGCCTTCTTTACCGAGAATCTGAGCAAGGATCTCAATATTGGCTTTGACGACGCCGAAAAAGTTCTGAAAGGGCTTCCGGTGAAAAACGTGCTTCCCGAACAGCTTCAGACCGTTCTCAACATGAATATACAGAACCTGTTGGAAGAGATCGAAAAAACGTTTTCATTCTACGAGGCCGGAGAAAAGAAAGAGAAGAAAATCGAATATATTTTTCTCAGCGGCGGCCTCTCGAAACTGAAGGATCTTTCCGGCAGCTTCGAACAGAAGTTCAATATCAAAACCGAGATCATGAATCCATTCCGGAATATTTCCTATGACGAGAAGAAATTCGATACGATTTATTTCGACGAAATGGCCGCTCTGTTCGGAGTGGCAACAGGCTTGGCAACTCGACAAATGGAAAAATAAACCATGATTCGAATCAATCTTTTAAAACCCGAAAAAAAGGAAATCAAAAAAGCGCCGGATGTCCCGTCCCCCCAGTATAAGGAGAAGAAATCCCAACCGCTTTTCGGCCTGATTTTCCTCCTCCTGATCGTCGTGGTGGTCGCCGGCTATCTCTGGCAGAGAAAAACCCTCATCGAAGAGCAGGAGCTGCTGGAAAAAGCGCAGATTGAAAAAAGGGAACTGCAGAACGTTCTGGTCAAGCTTGATCAGCTGGAGCAGCAGAAGACGATCCTGGAACGGAAAATGAATCTCATCAATCAGCTGAAAGCGCGCCAGGGAATCGCCGTCACGATTCTGGATGAGTTGAGCAAGCAAATACCTGACTGGGTCTGGCTGACCGAAGTCAGCTACAGCGGGCAAACCGTGCGGATCAAAGGCAAGGCCTTTTCCAACAACTTGATCGCCGACTATATTTACAACCTGGAAGAAAGCCCCTACTTCTCCAACATCAATTTGATTTCATCCACGCAAAGGCGCAGCAAAAACAATGAATACCTGGAATTTTCCATGAACGCCAATTACGTTCCTCCCCCTACGTTTTCAGATTCCCTCGATCAAACGACCCAAGAGGAGAAAACATGAGAGACTTACCCTGGTATGGTTATGTACTGATCGCCCTGGTGATCTTCAGTCTCGTATTTCTTCTCTATTTCAAACCGAAGAACGAAGAGATCCAGACCGTTCGTGAACAGAGGATACAGGTCGAGGCCGAGATCGCCAGGCTGCGCGCCAAACAAAAGGAGCTCGACAAGATCGAAAAAGAGATCCATACCCTCACGCTGACACTGAGCGAGTTGGAAACCATTATCCCCCAGAAGCGTGAGATATACGATATTCTGCGCAGAGTCCAACAGCTCGCCAATGATTCTCGGCTTACGATCACGAAGTTCACACCCAAGGGGGAAATCACCCAGGAATTTTATTATGAATGGCCTATCGACATCGAAATTTCGGGAGGTTATCATAACCTGGCGGAATTTTTCGACCGATTGAGCAATTTCTCCCGTCTCTTCAATGTCGTTGATTTCTCCGTCAAATCCATTCAGAAGCAGAGCGATGCGAGCACGCTGACGGCGTCATCAACGGCCACCACCTATATATTCCGTGAACCTCCCGCGGTTCAACCGGAAGATTCAAAGACAAAGGCAGGGAAGAAATGAGAAACGTCATTCTTTCGCTTCTGATCATGATGTGTCTCTGCATCCCTTCTCAGGCGCAGACACAAGAACAAACCGCTCAGGACCAGGTCATCCCCGAAATCCCGCGGAAAACGATACTGACCTACGACCGCGCCGGGAGGCGGGATCCTTTTCGAGATCTTCTCGAGGGCCGCGATGTCCAGGACGAATCGGACGCCGAAGACGGTCCCCGCATGACCATCGCCGACGTCATCCTGATCGGTATCATCGAGATGGAAGGCGGATTCACTGCCATCGTCAACGGACCGCAGGGATTTCCTTATTACTTGAAGAAAGGCGACCGCCTCGCCGACGGCTATATCCTCAGCATCGAAGCCAACAAGGCGATATTTCGTCAGACGCGTAGTCGCGGTATATCCTTATTCAAAGCTAGAAATATCACCAAAGAAATAAATCCAGAGGAGCGATAATGATGAAAGGGAAAAAATATTGGCAGATCCTCTCCATTTTATGTGCCCTTTCCCTGGTAAGCGGATTTGCACTCCACAATGAGTCCTCAATCGACATAAATAACATCGCCGTTCACTCGGGAAATCTCAGCACGCGAATCGTTGTCCAGTCCAGCGCACCGCTTGCCATTCTGGGTTCGTATTACTCCCAGGATCAGCCCGCGACAATCATCATCGACCTGAAGCAGATCAACCCGAACCAGGAACCCATGTTCCAGATCCAGCCGGCATCGATGGTCGAAAACATCCGTTTCGACCAAAGCAGCGAGGGCGACCGCATGCTGGTCCGACTCAAAGAAAGGGTTCCCTACCGTATCTTCACCCAGGGTGAGGACACGGTGGTGGAATTGAATCAACTTCAAGGCCCCCGGAATGAGGATGTTCTGGCCGAGGAAAAAGAAATCATCAAACGGACGATTCCCGACAACAGCCTCTTCACCGCCATCGATTTTTCGGAATCGGAAGCACGCCTCGATTTTACCGCCCGGCTCAACCGGAAAGCGGTTCCCCGCGTATTCGCCCTGAACAACCCGCTGCGGCTGGTCGTCGACCTGTACGGCGCCGTCCATTCCAGCGCCAACATCAGCTACCCCGTCAACAAGCTGGGCGTAAAGAAAGTACGCACCGCACAGTTCCAGGTTGCCGACCCTCCCATCACACGCATCGTATTCGACCTCGATGAGCCTAAATGCTACAGCCTTATGGAAAACGACGAATCCGTGGTCATCTCCTTCCACAAGCACCGACCTCCAAGAAAAATCCCGAACCCCATCGAGAGCCGGCCTGAAGAGATCCCGTTGGAAACCGAAAGCGCATCGACTCCGGCACCGCAGCCCTCTCCTCCTCCCGCCGTCGAGACCGCTGCAGATGCGGTCGATTCCACAGCACCTCCCGCCGCCGTGATATCGGAGGAATCCGGCGAAACGGACCCCCCCGCCCCGGAAACGCCCGAAAGCGCTCCCCAGCAGGAGAGTCAGTTCGTCCCCCGTACCTTGATGGAAAATGATCAGCAGTACAGCGGCGAACTGATCAGCCCGCGCTTTAAAGACGCCGATATCCGCGACGTCATCCTTTCCATCGGACACTTCGTGGATCTCAACGTGGTCTTCGATCCCGATGTGTCGGGAACAGTGACCTGCGATTTCACCGATGTTCCCTGGGATCAATTTATCGACATCGTTTTGAAACAAAACAAACTGGGAAAAACCATCGAAGGCAATGTCCTGCGTGTCGCTCCGATCGGTGTGCTGACACGCGAACAGGAAGATCAAAGAAAAATCGATGAAAGCCAGGAGCTTTCCGGGCCCTTGGTGGTCAAAACCATGTCGCTTTCCTACAGCCGCGCATCCGACGTACAAGAACTTCTCAGATCCAAGCTCTCCGAGCGCGGAGAGATCATCGTCGACGAACGTACCAATACGCTCGTGATCTCCGATGTCAGGGACCGGCTTGATCTCCTCGAGGGATTGATCACGGTTTTCGATACCGCAACTCCTCAGGTTTCGATTGAAGCCCGGATCGTGGAAGCCACCTCTAATTTCGTTCGCAACCTGGGTATCCAATGGGGATGGAAGGCTGCCGCCGATCCGTTCTACGGCAACCAAACTTCACTGCAGTTTCCGAACAAAATCCTCTCGGACGGAGCCATGATCCCCCAGGGAATCACGACCAAAGGCTTGGGCGGCCCTCTTGGAGGATACGCCATCAACCTGCCCGCGCCGGCCTTTACGTCGGCCGTCGGTATTTCCACGGCCAATATTCTGGACACGATTCGCCTCGACGTCGCCCTGACCGCACTCGAGACCTCCGGGGAGGGACGAATCGTCTCCTGTCCGCGCGTTACCACCCAAAACAATCAAGAAGCCGAGATCCTCCAAGGTCGCCAGATCCCGGTTCAGACGGTAGCCAATTTCACGGTCACCACGCGCTACGTCAATGCGGCGCTGGAACTGCGGGCCACCCCCCAGATCACGGCCGAAGGAACCATCATCATGCGCATCGAGATCCGCAACAACGCGGCGGATTTCGCTAACCTGGTCAACGGCATCCCGCCGATCACAATGCAGAGCGCTCAGACGACGGTGATGGTTCCGGACGGAGGAACGACGGTTATCGGCGGAATATACCGAACGGAAGATTCCATTACCCGGGAACGCGTGCCTTTTCTGCACAAGATCCCGATCCTGGGGAATCTATTCAAGTCCTTCGCACGGACAAAACAAAATCGAGAACTTCTCATTTTTATAACTCCCAGAATAATCAAATAACAGGGTGCCGAAATGAGTAAAATAAAAACAATTTTAACAATAATGGTCATCGTACCGGGAATATTCCTGCTGTGCTCCTGCAATCCCGTCGCGGATGAAAGCAGATCCGCCACGCGTTTGCTCCTGGAAAACATCCTCGGCTATGACATGGAAGATCAAGTCGCGAATTTTCTTGAGTCCGATGTTCTGCATGTCGATCCCACGACCCAAATAGGGACCATCCACGCCGATGCCGCGACCGCCGCTTTTACAGCCGAACTCATCGATCCCAATTCCGTCAACGGCCCTTCATCCTACAACGACATCACGCTCACGCGCTATATCGTCTCCTATTCACGTTCCGATGGAAAAAACGTAGAGGGCGTCGATATCCCCTATGCATTTGAAGGTCATCTGTCCACAATGGTAACGGTCGGAGAATCGACCGATATCAATTTCACGATCGTTCGGGCTATCGCTAAAGACGAGCCTCCGCTGGTCAATCTCCAGACAGGTCGGGCAGACGGCGTCCTGACCGTAACGGCAAAAGTGGATTTTTACGGGCACGATCAAGCCAGCCGGAATGTGACCGTCACCGGGTACCTGACGATCCACTTCGCCAATTATGCCAACGACTAAGGATGGGAAAAATGAAGCTGAAAAATAAAACCGTCATTATCGTCTCACTGTTTTTATGCCTGGGCATCGTTACCTCCTGCACCCCCAAGGCCGTCGAAGAACCTTCGCCGGTGGGACCGTCCACATATTCCGTCCTTCTCAACGTAACATCCACTTCCAACGTCATCTTTGCGGGTTCGGAGCGGGAGACGACAACCATCCATGCCCAATTGGTAAAATTCAACGGACTCCCTTTATCCGACAGAACCATCCACTTCGACGTTCGCGACGAAAGCGGCATCAAGACCAACGTGGGCTTTTTCGATGGGAACCAATCCGTCAAGCAGGTCACGACCGACCAGGACGGAAACGTCACCGTCACTTACCACGGACCGCTTTCTTACGAACTCTCGACCGATGCCACCGTCTACATTTACGCCATCGCCGCCTGGGAAGGAAAAGATTTCATAACCGAAAGCGTCCCGCTATTCATCAATCGGGATGTCACCAGAATCAAGCTCGACCTGTTTGCGACTCCCGACGTCCTGTATGCGACTTCCGAGTACCCGGAATGCGAGATCAAGGCCATCGCTCGTCTGGCCAACGGCGTCCCGCTGGCGGGACGAAAAATCTTTTTCTCCGTTCTGTCAGGCGTGGGTAATTTCGAGGACGGCACCCGTAATACGTATGCCGAAACAAATGCGGACGGCACCGCGGTCATCACCTTCGTCGGGCCGAAAAACACTCAGCTCAGCTGGAACGTCACCACGATTGTACGTGCTCAAATAGAGACCTCGACGATCGATGACATCGATCCAAAACATGAAGAAGTCGAAATCTATATTATAAAAGGAAGCTGAATCCCAAGCCGTTTTCCATCAGGGACCGAACGGTCCGGCTTTATTCGTAGAGACGGATCGATTTGCGAATTTTAAACCGCTCAAAAAAACCTTCGAGTGCCGCGTCCAGATCCTGTTTGCTTCCGGATTTCAGCACGATCTGCGCACGGCTCTTTCCCCTGACTCGGGATACGGGTGCCAGCGCCGGCCCCAGGATCTCGACATTCCGTGATTTCCTTTTCAGTTCCACCGTGATCTCTCTGGTTTTTTTTCCCAAGGTCCGGAGCGTATCCCCTTGAAGCACCACCTCCAGCAGATAAGAGAAAGGAGGATATCCGAGCATCTCACGAAATTCGATCTCTTTACGAAAGAACAGCGGATAGTCATGAGCCGCGGCCGCCCGGATGCTGTAGTGATCTTCGCACCGGGTTTGGATCAACACTTCGGATGAAGGATCCCGGGTAACGAATCGATGCGCCTGCAGAATCTGCTGGAATGTTTTCTGACCGGCACGAAAATCGGATCGAGCAAGCTGGGATTCCGGAGAAAGGATGACGACGCATTCGGCGGGCGGAAGCAGGGTCTGGTGCATCAAGTACTGCGTACCGACGAGGATGTCGATTTGCCTCCGTTCGAGCCGGGAGGAGATCTCCTTGAACTGAGTTCGGGTGCGTACGGTATCCCGGTCGAAGCACTGCACGCGTGCCTTCGGCATACGGCGGCGCAGTACGTCGGCAACGGCCTCGACTCCCATTCCTCTGGCCTCAATGATCCGGTTCCCACATTTTGAGCAGACGCTGATACGAGCGGTTCGACTGTTGCAGTAATGACAGACAAGGCGATCTTCCTGCTTATGGAGACTTAATGGGATCGCGCATTGCTTGCAGTGCGGAATATATCCACACCTCCGGCATGTCAGATAAGAAGCATAGCCCCGTCGATTGAACAGGACATAGACACGGCCGCCTTCGTGCACCTTGCGCCGAATCCGATGCTCCAGCTCCGCGGTCATCATTTGAGCGCTTCTTCCCGCCGGAAGGATCGTCATCGGTTTCCTACGGCTGGAATGTTTCAGCATGATCAGGCCGCGGTTCTTTTTCGCCCGATGGAAGGATTCCACCGACGGATTCTCCGAGCCTGATACGACAACCGCCCCTTCCAGACGTCCGCGCAGTCGAGCTCCCCGGCGGGCATCATAAACCGGGCTTTCGTTTTGATAATACGAATCGTCCTGTTCCTCTTCGACGATCACAAGACCCAGTCCTTCCAGCGGTGTGAGGATGACGGATCGGGGCCCCAGGACGACGTCCACCTCTCCCCGCCTGATCCGCTCCCAGATCCGGGCTTTGCGGCCTTCGCTCAGCCGGCTGTGAATCACCTCGGCTTTCGTTCCCATGTAAAGCAGCAGTTTCTCCACGAAGGGAGCGGCAAGCGCTATTTCAGGAACCAGGAAAAGAACTTTCTTTCGACGCTCAAGCGTTTTTTTTATCAAACTTACATACACCGCGTTTCTTTTCTCAGCCGGCCCGAAAAGAAGATATTCGTTAAAGACACCGGTCTCCAGGGCCCGGGCGATCAAATCGACTTTGGCGGCGGCATCGGCATCCAATGAGAAGTCCATCACCATCTGCATCGGCATCGGATCCGAGGCCTTGAGGGCGGGTTTCGCCGCGGGTCTGCGTTCGAAAGCGATCCACGCCTTCTTTTCCATCCGGGCCAGAAGTGCCCTTCCCGAGGACATATCCGTTTTCCGTTTCAACGTGGATTCGGAATACGCCCTTTTCCGCAAAATCCGGAGGACTTCCATTTCTTTACCTTCCGCGGTCTCCGCATCGATGGCACGCTCTCCCGCCGCAGTGAGGCGGATCCGAATCCCGGCCCGGGACTCCGCAGTCGAGGGAAGTGACGCGGCCAGGACCTCGCCCCAGGAAGAATAATAATAAGCACTCAATCTCCGGGTGAAATTCAGAAAACTTTCGGAAAACGGCGGGATCTCATCCTGAAGCGACTGAATCGACTTCATCTTGATGTGTTGAGGGGCGCCCCGCTGTCGAAGCCGGACGACGACGCCGGTCAGCTTCCGCTGACCGAAAGGGACACACGCTCTGGATCCGATTTTGATCTTATCCCGCAGCTGATCCGGCACCGTATAGATGAAACACGTCTCCAACGGAAGCGGAAGGGCGATTTCTGCGTAAAGCGTCATTCTATGCCCAGGAAGGCCATCACTTGCTGCATATCTTCCCAGACGTTTTTTCTGAGAACACGATTGGCCTCGTTTCTTACAAGGTATGAGGGATGAAACGTAGGCATCACCTTGATCCCCTGGAATTCCTGGAATTCCCCTCGGAGGGCCGTTATTCCGCGGGTGGTATCAAGGAAGAACCGGGTCGGAATATTTCCCAAGGTAACGATGACCTTCGGCTTGATCAGATCGATCTGTTCCAGAATATATCCATGGCAGGTTTCGATTTCGATCCGATTGGGATTTCGATTATCCGGCGGCCGGCACTTGACGACATTGGAGATAAACACATCGCCTCTCTCGAGTTTCATGGCCTTGATGATACGCGTCAAAAGCTGCCCCGCGCGTCCCACAAAGGGGATTCCCCGGGCATCCTCATCCCTGCCTGGAGCTTCTCCGATGAACATCAGATCGGCGGAAGAATTCCCCTCGCCCGGCACAGCGTTCCTTCGCGTTTCCGACAGCGGACAGCGCCGGCAGGAGCGGATTCGCGCCGCGATCTCTTCCAGGCGACGATTCGGCGGCGGGGACGTTCGATCCGCCCGAACCACGCCGGCCGTTTCCGAAGCCACGTCGTCGATCCCCATCTGATTAAAATATTCCAGCCGATCTTTCAGATCGGAACGCCAACGGTTATCTCTTTCGTCCACTGATCTCCTCGATCTTGTCCCATATGGTTCGACTGATATCACGTTTGCCGGTCTTTCCGGTTTCCTGCTCTTCTCCATCCGGCGTAATCAAGACGACCTGATTTTCATCCGACTCGAAACCGATATCACGGCGCGAGACATCATTGACGACCAGCAAATCGCAGTTCTTTCGCTTGAGCTTGGCCCGGGCATTGGCCCTAAGATCTTCCGTTTCAGCCGCGAATCCGACCAGGACCTTGTCCTCCTTCCGTCGGCCGAGGCCTTCCAATATATCGGGGGTGGGATTCATTTTCACCGAATCGGCCATCCCGCTCTTTTTGATCTTCCGGTCGAAAACGGCGCTCGGTGTAAAATCCATCACCGCGGCGGCCATCAACACGATGTCCGATTGGGGAAACGCCTCATCCACGGCTCGGGCCATCTCATCGGTTGAAACCACCGGTACGAAACGCACCCCCACGGGAGGAGACAAGGCGACGGGCCCCGAAATCAGCAGCACATCCGCCCCGCGGCGGCGGGCTTCTTCAGCCAAAGCAAATCCCATCTTTCCGGTGGATCGGTTGCTGAAAAAACGCACCGGGTCCAGATGCTCCCGGGTAGGCCCCGCGGTTATCACGACGGTTTTATTCGCCAATGATCGTGCTCCCCGGATAAGTTGAACCCCCTGTTTCACGATCCGTTCCGGATCGGCCAGCCGGCCGGCGCCTTCGTCTCCGCAGGCAAGGTAACCCTCTTCGGGATCGATGATATGGACGTTTTTTCTCCGAAGACGACGGATGTTTTCCTGAGTTTGTTCATGTCTGTACATCATGTGGTTCATGGCGGGAGCGATCAACACCGGGCAGTGTGCCGCCAGAAAAAACGTGGAAGGAAAATCGTCCGCGATCCCGGCGGCGAACTTAGCGATAAGGTTCGCCGTGGCCGGCGCGACCAAATAAAGCGCAGCATCCCGCGCCAGCGAAATATGAGAGATCCCGTGTGCGGCTTCATCCCGAAAAACATCCGTACCCACCGGATTTCCGGAAAGAGCGCCGAAAAGCAGAGGGTCGATCATTCGGCCGGCATGGGGCGTCATGATCACATGCACATCCAGATCTTCTTTCTGCAGCCTGCGGAGGATTTCGCAGGCCTTGTAAATGCTGATGGAGGAGCTCACGCCCAATATGACTTTCATTACGGCATCCTCATTCATCTTCTGAAAAACTGCGAAGAATCGGCATGATCTCTTTTTGCCGGATATCGAGCCGGCACCTGACGCTCAAGATAATCGACTTGAGGTCCGCGACAGCCCTTTTGAGATCATCATTAACGATCACGTAGTCGAATTCGTGATAATGACGGATTTCCTTTTTGGCCGTGTTCAGCCTTTTCCGGATGGCCTCGGCGCTTTCCTCTCCCCGTTTTTCCAGCCTGAGCTTCAATTCCCGGAAGACGGGAGGCAGGATGAAAATAAAAACGGCCTTTTTCGCCTTGGCCTTGGTCTGTTTGGCCCCGTTGACATCGATATCGAGGATGAGGTCGTTCCGGATCCCTTTCTTTTCGATTTCACGTTTTGCCGTTCCGTAATAATGGCCATGGATAACGGTCCATTCCATGAGCATCTTTTCCTGTATCAACTGCTTGAAACGCTCCTCGGAAACGAAATAATAATCCGCGCCTTCTTTTTCATCCGATCTCTTTTTCCGAGTGGTGAGGGAGATTGAAAAATCGATATTTTCCAACTCCTTGATCACCCCTCGGACAAGCGTGGATTTTCCGCTTCCGGAAGGTCCCGTTATCACAAACAACATATTCCTGACCTCGCTGTTTATAGTATCACAAACGCATTGTCACAAAAATGAATCCTGGTTCATTCAACTCCCCCGATCCGTTTTCTTCGCCGGTTCATCTACGGATTCATTCGATATTTTGAGCCTGCTGGCGAATGCTTTCGATCTCACTCTTCAATTCCAGACTCTCTTTCGTGATCGCGATGTCCTGCGATTTCGAGCTTATGGTATTGGCTTCCCGCTGAAGCTCCTGTGCGATGAAATCCAGCTTTTTCCCGACCGGTTCCTTGTTCTTTTCAGAGAGGAGTTCCCGCACATAGGCCAGATGACTTTTCAGACGGGAGACTTCTTCAGCCAGATCATACCGTTGGGCCAAGTAGGCGGCCTCCTCAAGATAGCGCTCCGGATTATCGTCGGCTTCCCGATCCAATTCCTTAAGCCTCTCCCGCAGTTTCTCCCGGATAACCTTCGGCTGGTTTCCCGCCAATTTTTCCAGTCGCGACACCGCTTCCCTGAGCTTCTGAGCATGAAGACGGAGATCCCGCTTCAACTCGCGGCCCTCACGAACGCGGGCTTTGATCACATCATCGAGCGTCCGGGAAAAACATCGTTTCATGAATTCGATCTCCCGCTGATCAAAATCCTTTTTCGACAGCTCGATCACATGAGGAATATTGAAAAGGTCTTTGGCCGAAAGCGCCATTTCCCGCTGCAAACGCACCGAGATCTTCTCCATCGACTCAAGAAGCGTCTCCAACAAAGCATCATTGATCCTGACCGACCAGTGCTCAGGATCGAGAAAATTCAGATCGAGAGTGACGTCCACCCTTCCGCGATGAAGTTTCTTCTGCCCGACGGCACGAAGCCGATCCTCGATCGTTCGCACCTGATTTCCACGAAAGCTCCAATCGATGAAGCGATGGTTCTGCGTCCGGATGCTGATCCGCACATGCAGGGTCTTGGATGTGAATTCGCGCACGGCATAGCCGGTCATGCTCTTTATCATGTCAGGATTTCCTTCTCGTCCGGGAACTGCAATGCATACAATTTCTTATAGATCCCATCGCGGCGGCACAGCTGACGGTGAGTGCCGGACTCGACGATTTTCCCTTTGTCGATGACGATGATCTTATCGGCATTCCTGATCGTTGACAGCCGGTGAGCGATAATAAAAGTGGAACGATTCTTCATGACTCGATCCAGCGCGATCTGTATCAAGCGCTCCGATTCCGAGTCCAGCGCGGAAGTGGCTTCATCCAGGATCAATATGGGAGGATCCTTCAACACCGCCCGGGCGATGGAAAGACGCTGCCGTTGACCGCTGGAAATCAGAAGCCCTCCTTCGCCGATCGGAGTGTCATAAGCCGCCGGCATCCGTCGGATGAAGTCGTGGGCTTCGGCGATGCGGGCCGCCGCTTCCACCTCTTCCTGGGGGATATCTTCCAAACCGTAGGCGATGTTATTGCGGATGCTGTCGTTGAACAAGATCAGTTCCTGAGTTACCAGCCCGATCTGCGACCTGAGCGAAGAAAGATTCACTTCGCTGATATCATGCCCGTCGATCAGGATTCGGCCGGAATCGGGATTATAGAAACGAGAGAGCAGGTTGATGACGGTGGTTTTGCCCGAGCCGCTCAGCCCCACGAATGCGATGCTTTCCGTGGGCAGGACCTCGAAGTTGATATCGTGGAGTACGGGTTGCGAATGGTTATAGCCGAATGTGATCCTTTCGAATTGCACATGCCCTTTCACGGGGGGGAGCACGTGGTCGCGCGCATACTCTTCGATCTGGGATTTTTCCTGCAGGATTTCCTGAATCCGCTCATGGCTGGCGATCCCCTGCTGGATAACATTATTCGCCCGACTCAACCGCTTGATGGGAGTATAGGAATAAAAGATGGCGGCGACGAAAGATCCGAAGTCACCCGGACTGATGTAACCTTGGGCAATGCGGGTGGATCCCACAAAGAGGATGAAGGCCCCCACAACCCCGCCCAGAAATTCCATAAACGGAGAGGACAGGCTTCCGATAAAGGCTAAATCGATACTGGTTTTAAAATATTTTTTAGTGGCCTTGAAGAACTTCTTCAGTTCGAACCTTTCCATGGTGAAAGCCTTGACGATCTTGTTGCCGGTGATGGTTTCGAAGAGAAGGCTGTAGATTTCGGCCATCTTGATCTGGTTCCGCCTACCCTTTTTTTTAAGCTGTTTGCTGAAAACCGCCAGCGGAACGGCAGCCAGAGGAGCCACGATAAAAGACACGAGAGCCAGACGCCAATCCGTAATAAAAATATAGATCAACAAAGCGATCAGGATGAAAACTTCCTGGATCAGATCGCCCATGCTGCCGGAAACCGCCTGCTGGATCTTGTCTACATCGCTGGTCACGCGCGACATGATATCACCGGTGGCGACATGGTCGTAATATTGTGTCGGTTGATAGAGCAAGTGCTCAAAAAGATCGTTCCTCAGCTTTCGCACGGCCTTGTGACCGATGGATTTCATAATAAACGAAGAGAGGAATGTAAACATGCCTTTTCCGAAAATGACGATCACCAGCACTATCGGGATAAAAGAGACGTACTGTTCATCGGTAATATGAAAATGCTGAAAAATCCAATCCATCAAACGTGTTTTATCCGGAACGGAGACACCTGGAGACAGGTGGAACATCCGATCCAGGATGGGCTGGATCAGATTGACGAACAGATAAGTGAAGGCGGAAACGAACAGGGTGGAGATAAAAAAAAGGGCCAGTCGATTCTTTTCCCGAAGCGTCAGTTTCAACAGGCGAAAAACATCCTTCATCGCTTCGCTCCGCCGGAAAAAGCGATGGCCTCGGCGATCTCGAAAGCATTCAGGGCCGACCCGCGTGTGAGATTATCCGCGGCCAGCCATATCCAGAATCCGTTTGAAAACGCCTTTTCCCGCTTTATCTGCCCGACGAAAATCCGGTCCTGCCCGGCCGCCGCAACCGAAGAAGCGGGATAGGAAACACTGGGGGCCGCGATTTGAAAAAAGCGCGATCCGCGCAGCCGGGCTTCCAGCTCCGCCGCTTCCGCATCCCGTTCGATTTCGAAATAAACCATCAGGGAGTAGCCATGAAAAACCGGAGCCTGTACCAATGACAGTGAAAAACCGAGATCTTTGATTCCAAGAACACGTTTCAATTCCGATACGATTTGTTTTTCCTTTGGAGAGAAACCGTTCTTATCCAGCGTCTCCGTCTGCGGAAGGAGATTGAAGGCGACCTGAGCCTTGAACGTTTTCATGGAGAGCGAGGAGCCGTTAAGCAGCTCGACGCTCTGCCCCGCCAGTTCTTCGACTCCGGCCTCAGCGAAGGCCGAAGCCGGCTGCATGACCACGGCCAGTCCCCGTTTGAAGCCGAAGCCTTCCCGAATCGCATGCAGCAGATGAGCCAGGATGATGGTGACGGGGTGAGGATTCGCGATCAAACCGGGCTGTTCCGCCAATACGGCCGATTCGTTTACACCGGAAACCGCCAGCGGAACTTTCCGGTTCCGGTTGAACGCTTCGCTCAGATCGATGACACGGCACCCGGCTTTCTCGGCATAGGCGGCAATCCTTCGGCTGCGTCCGCGGGACGTGGCCAGAAAAGCCAGGTCCCTCCCTTCCAAGGAATCGGCCTTGAACGGCTCGACGACTTTGGGCTCGCCCTGAAACTGAGTCAGCTTGCTGTAGGATTCCTTAATATCGGGATCATAAAAATCCATACTGGTCAGGGGAAAGTTTTTCTGGTTAAAAACGATTTTAAGCTCTTTGCCGCGGAATGAATCCGCGCCTACGAGAGCGATCTTCAATTTACCTACAGGTTTCATGATTGAAAGGCCGGTTGATCGTCTATTTAGAGAAAGACTTTTTGTATTTCGCCATCATATGGTACATCTTGTCTTTCAGCTTCAGCTTTATCTTTTTTAATTCTTTTTCCCGAAGTTTATCCGATTCGGTCAAATAGGATTTACGGCGGATATTCTCCAATTCTTCTTCATGCTTCCGGTGGAGCTCATAAACTTCCTGGAAATCCTTATTTTCCGTGAGCAGAAGTTTCTTTAACTCATTTTCTTGCATAAAGTTATTCCTCCATATCAAAGAATAGCACAACCCATGCCCTATTTCAATTTAACAGTTGCGCACGGAGCCCTTCCCCCGGTTCACGAAAAAGCGCGGATACGGGAATAAGGATTCCGAACTTCCCTGATCCTTTCAAATCTCCCTGACTGAACATCGGACACATAAGCCTCATCCCGGGTCGAACATGTGAAAAATATCAATCGCCCCCAAATAAGAGTTGACAAAACAGTACAAATGACTAAAATCCTTGAATGAAAAGCAACGGTAGAGACATAAGCGGACACGCCGGGAGAGAGCGTGATGGGCGGAGAACATTTCCCGGCCTGATCAACCAGTCTTTATTATAGATCATAAAACGCCCATCACACGGCGAGGTAGCTCAGTCGGTAGAGCGAGAGACTGAAAATCTCTGCGTCGGCGGTTCGATTCCGTCCCTCGCCACTCCCCTTTTTCCCCCGAAAAATCATTGAAATCGATCCTTTGTTTAGGGTCTCTTTACGCATCTCGGGAGGATCGGAGGAAGTCGAAAAGGGGGTGAAGCATTCTCAATATCCACGGGAAAAAACCGAAATCGGAAAAAAGTTCACAATGTTCTTGCCTTCTTTCATCATCCGGAGATAAATTGTAAGGGAAAAAGAGGAGGGCATATGACATCAGAAAACACCCCTGATCGGGGCCATATCGAGGAGACTTCTTCCGCTTTCACCGGCATGCCATGGCGGCCCAACCGACGTGATTTCCTCAAAATGGTGGGCATGGGAGCGGGATCGCTGGCTTTCGGCGGCTGGCTGATTCGCCGGGTCGACGCCCAGGGCCGACCGACGTATTCCATGATCGTCGTCGACTTCAACAAATGCACCGGCTGCAGGACGTGCGAAACGGTCTGCGCCCAAAATAACCATCGGGTGAATCTCGATGGCGAAGAACTTTGGGGATTGGGCAACCCCGCACTGTCAAACGTCCGGGTGGCTTACTTCAATCCGCCGGTTGACATTCCCAACCGCTGCGTGATGTGCGAAGACGCTCCCTGTATCGCCGCATGTCCGGTCGATCCCCACCCGGAAACGGGGCATCGGGCTCTCTACCGCGACGAAAAAACCCAGGCGGTCAAAAACGACCCCGACCGCTGCATCGCCTGCGGGTCATGCGCCCGCGCCTGCCGGGACAAACGAGTGGGAGCCATCCTGCTCGATCCGGGCAGCGGGAAACCCACGGGGATCTGCAACCTGTGCGAGGGAGATCCGGTCTGCGTGAAATACTGCCCTTTCGGCGCCCTCTCTTACATCAAGGGCGGTCTCAAGGGACAGCACTATGCATTACCGCCGGAGGAGATCGCCCGGCAGCTCACGGCCTTATGGTATCATCAACGGTAGGAGGAAGCGATGACGGATAAACGAAACGGATATTACGGCATTCTTCTAGACGTCAATCTCAGCAGCGGCGAGATCAAGCGCATCCCCCTGCCTCCGGAAAACGCGCACGACTTTCTCGGCGGCCGGGGACTCGGAGCCAAGCTTCTCTGGGACAGGATATCCCATCCGGGCCTCGATCCCCTTTCTCCACGGAATCCGTTGATGATCCTGCCCGGTCCGTTCTGCGGATTCCCGATTCCCTCGGCCTCCCGAACCTGCTTCGTAACCAAATCCCCGACCACATCCCCGATCTCCTCAAAGCATCGGCACGCTTCGACCATAACCTATTCCAACTTCGGCGGTTTCCTGGGACCCGAAATCCGTTTCGCCGGATACGACGGGATCATCATCACCGGGCGCGCCTCCTCTCCGGTTTACCTTTTCATCGAAGACGAAAAGGTGGAGATCAGGGATGCGAAGAAATATTGGGGGATGAAAACAGATGCTTTCGATCGCGCCATCATGAAGGAGTTGGGGGACCACCGGTTTGAGACCTGCTACATCGGTCCGGCCGGCGAAAACGGCGTGCGGTACTCGGCCATCCTGCACACCTCCGCTCGCGGAGCCGGCCGCGGTGGGGCGGGATGCGTCATGGGATCGAAACGCCTCAAGGCCGTCGCGATCAAAGGCAGCCAGACACCTCCCGTCGCCGATCACAAGCGCTTCCTGACCGCCCTGGAAGACGTCCGCACCTCATTCAAAAAATATTCCGGGCTGGCCAACTGGCGGCGTTACGGCACGGCTTCAGCGCTCATTTCCTCCAGCGACAACGGAACCCAGGCGGTCAGGAACTACCGGGAAGGCACATTCCGCGGTATCGACAAGATCGGCGGGGTAGCGGCCGAACAGACTCTTTGGGTCAGAGATACGGCCTGTTTCTGCTGTCCGCTGGCCTGCCATAAAACCGGAGCGGTGCGTTCCGGCCCGTATGCGGGGACTTATCACGACGGACCCGAGTACGAAACCGGCACCATGCTGGGCGCCAACCTTTTGATCGACGACATGGGCGGCCTTATGCGCGCCATCGCGGATGTCGACGATCTCGGATTGGATCAGATATCGGTCGGCAACGTGCTGGGCTTTCTCATGGAGGCCCATGAGAAAGGATACATCGACACGACCTTCCTGGACGGAATCGACCTCAAATGGGGAGACGTGGGATCCGTGCTTAAAATGGTCGATAAGATCGCCGCCCGCGACGGCGTGGGAGATCTCGCCTCCCGGGGAGTACGAGCTCTCACGGATGCGATCGGAGCCGATTCCGGATCTTTCGCCATCCATTCCAAGGGGCAGGAATACGCGGCCTGGAACGCGCATTCGCGCAAAACCCAGGTCTTGTGCTATGTTTCCTGCAATCGAGGCGCTTGTCACCTCAACGGCCACAATCCCCGCTCGCAGAACCAGTATGCCGCACTCGATTCGACGGGATACTGCCGTTTCGCCAGCGGAGGATTCGGCAAGAACGGCATCACGGAGTTATTGAGCGCGATCACCGGATGGGAGTGGAACGAAAAAAAGTATCTTCTGACCGGCGAACGCATATACAACCTGGAAAAATGCTTCAATTACCGTGAAGGCTTCCGTCTGCGAGACGACCGGATACCGGAACGTTTCTTCAATGAGCCGCTCAGCGAAGGGCCGAAAAAAGGAGCGGTGCTCAAGCGTGACGAGTTTGAACGGATGATGAACGACTATTACCGAGAACGGAGCTGGGATCCGCAAACGACGAAACCGACCGTCGATAAGCTCGAGTCGTTGGGATTGGGATTCGCCGCCCGCAAGATCTGATCCGAATCGATTCAGGGGAAAATCCTTCCAAGCACAGATCTCCCTCGAATTTCGGACGGAATGAAAGCGGTCGTCCGAAACGGTCGGTGTCTTTTTCTGGTTCCCTGAAGCGATTTTAAGCAGCGGCGTGACGTGCGGCACGCGTCGTTTTCCGCACGGCGACTCTGTCCGCGCAAACAAAACGAATCAATCCCGGCGCCTTGTACTGTGGATGAGGACAGCTCTCCACATTCTGACAGGTGAGACAATCAGGGTGGAGACCATACTGCTTAAGATGTACGCGATATGAAGCCTCTTGCTCATTAGGCATTGAACTCTCCGAATATTATAAAATGAATGAGCGATTGTACTCGAAAAAAAACAATTCCGCCAGTTATTTTTTAAAAAAATTCAAAATATTTCATTTCGCGCGGAACTCCTTTCTCGATTCCGGATTAAGGAGTTGATATGATTACAGATAAGATCCATCCGAAGGGAATGTCGCCGCTTCAGAAAGATCGTGATTTCAAATGGTTCTGCAGCTTTTCTGAAAATTCAGGCCGCTTTGCGGCGAGGTTGAGCGTGGCTTCCAGAAAACCCCACTTATCACCGGCATCATAACGATGACCTTCAAAGAGGTAACCGTAGACGGCTTGAGTCTTCATCAGACGTCGAATCGCGTCGGTGATCTGTATCTCGCCGCGATGATCGGCGGGGGTCTCACGGATAGCGGTGAAGATCTCCGGAGTGAAAACATAGCGGCCGAGAATCCCCAGGTCGGAGAAAGCCTTTTCCGGACCGGGCTTTTCGATCATGTCCTCTATCCGGAATACACGGTCCGCCACCTGCCGGGGCTTGATAATCCCGTACTTTTTGGTCCCCTCTTCATCCACTCGGCCGAGGACGATCACCGAAGCCCCGTATTCCCGATGGACATCCAAAAGCTGACGCACGCAGGGCACGGCACAATCGAATATGTCATCAGGGAGCAGCACGGCAAACGGCTCCGCACCTACGAAGGCCTCAGCCGTACCGATGGCATGTCCCAATCCTAAAGCTTGCTTTTGTCGAATGAAGCAGAACTCGGCCAGCCTCGAGATGCGACGAACCTCCTCCAGCATGGCGGTTTTCCCTTTCGCTTCCAGGAAATGCTCCAGTTCCGGGCTTTGATCGAAATGATCGGCCATGGTCTCTTTTCCCCGGCTGGTGATAACGGCTATCCGTTCAATACCGCCGCCGACCGCTTCTTCCACGCCGTACTGGATCAACGGCTTATCGACGAGCGTCAGCATCTCTTTGGGTTGGGCTTTCGTGGCCGGAAGGAATCGGGTTCCGAAACCTGCGGCCGGGATAACGGCTTTTCTGACCATGGCGGTCTCCTTTTCTACTTAATTCCGGAGCGGGGATTGAACAACGGACGGAATCCGCTCTTTTCCCCTATGGACAAGCGGCTTTCATGATACCCGACACGAAAAGATAAGGCAAATCCCCGGAAGGGCGCTGCAACGCCGCCCGCGAATCAGAAGCTGTAACTGAGGGATAGAGCAGGAACGATGATATTCATGTTGTATATTCCGGGTACGGCGGAATCCCATTCCGGATCGATGAGGGTCTTCGTCAGGTCTATATCCCGTTCCTTGGCCATCAGGAATTCCACCCCCGCATCGAATCTGAGTCCGTTCACCCCGTATCCGACACCGAGCGTAATCGCATTGAAATCATAGCTGGGCAGCAGAACGTTCATGGTTTTATCGGGCGTCGGGGAGGGATCGTTGTAGTAACCGCCCCGGATCGCCAGACCGTTCGGAAGCATGTATTCGGCACCGATCCGGATCTGCATGGCATCCTTCCACCGAAAGGGAATTTCATCATCTCCCGATTCCCCCAGCAGGTTCGTCCAGACTGGGTCCGTGAAATTCAGCTTAACGACGTCAACTTTGGACCACTGCGTCCACTGGAGATCGGCGCTGAGGGTCAGCCCCTCGATCGGTTTGGCGGCGATACCGCCCGCCACCCACAGCGGGAAAGTCAGATCGGCATCGATCTCGGATGTCGCATTCAATCCCAATCCTGTGAACCCCGAGATCTCGGCATCACCGTTTAATTTGACCGTATAAGGTGTTTTGATGCTGAGTCCCGCGCTGAACGTATCGCTCGGCTTAACCAGAACCCCGATGCCGGCACCGTATCCCCAACCTTTCATGGAGACATCTTCCTGCCCGAGATCGAGAAGCAGCGAGTAAGGCGGAATCGGGATATCCTGAGCCTTGGCCCCCGCCCACTTCGCCAGATCGAACATGCCGTAATTGATGTTGAGGCTCACGCCCACGGCGATTTTGTCATTGATCTTATAGGCGAGAACGGGCGAGAAACTCACCACCCCGACCTGGCTTCGCCAATCGAGGGTGGCGTTTCCCCCGGATAGAAGAGCGAAATCGACGCCGTTCCACTCCGCGCCCAGACCGCTCGGGGTGAAAATCCCGATGCCCACGACCAGGTTTTCGTTCACGGGGTGGATATATGTCGCCAGACCTCCAAGATAGTGTTTGCTCTCTGTTTCGGCGTCAACCAATCCCGCATTCCCGAGACTCAACGTGTATGTCTGCTTGGGAACGACATCGAATCCATAGAGACCGACGGTTTTCTCCTTGAAGAAGGCAATTCCAGCGGGATTCCAATAGACGGCGCTGAAATCATCCGCCAGCCCCACGAAGGCCCCCCCCATGGCCACGGCCCGCGAACCGAGTCCGTTGAGGTTGAATCCGTTGGCCAGGACAAAACCGCTCAAACAGAGCAAGGCCGCCCCACAAACCAGAATTCTTCTTATGATTCTCATCGAATCCTCCTTTCTTCATACATGATTATCAGGATATTTACCCCCATGAAAATCTCTGGTACATTATAATCCGTTTTTAAAAAAAATTGAACCCGAGACCTGCCGGTTCGACGGAGGCCTTTGCCGTCCCCTGCCCGGCATCAGGCCTTCGATTTTTGGGACACGTCCTTCAGGCTGAAAACATATTCGTTTTCTTTATCGACATCGATCAAGACCGTATCCCCCTCGTGATATTCCCCGTCCAAAATCTTGAGAGCCAGCTCATTCTGGATATCCTGCTGAAGGACGCGATTGAGCGGTCGAGCACCATAAACGGGATCATATCCCCTTTCCACAAGGCGTTCCCTGGCCGCGGGATTTATCTCAATATCCAGTTTCCGCTCCGCCAGACGCATTCTCAGGTCCTCGATCTGCAGGTCTAGAATCTCAAAGATCACTTCGCGTGAGAGCACTTTGAAAATCACGATCTCGTCAACACGGTTGAGAAATTCCGGTCGGAAGTGTTTCTCGATGATCTCTTCCACTTTCGCCTTCATCACGTCGAAATCTTGGCTGAGTTCTTTTATGACCTGGCTGCCCAGATTGGACGTCATGATCACGATGGTGTTTTTAAAATCGATGGTCCGGCCCTTTCCATCCGTAAGCCGCCCGTCATCAAGGATCTGCAGAAGAACATTGAAGACGTCCGGATGCGCCTTTTCGATCTCATCCAAAAGCACGATGGAATAGGGGCGACGCTTGACGGCTTCGGTGAGCTGTCCTCCTTCTTCGTATCCCACATATCCGGGAGGAGCTCCGATCAGGCGCGAGACGGCATGCTTTTCCATATACTCGGACATATCGATCCGCACCATGGCTTTTTCTTCATTGAAAAGGAACATCGCCAATGTACGGACCAGTTCGGTTTTCCCTACTCCGGTCGGCCCCAGAAAAATAAACGAGCCCACGGGCCGGGAGGCATCCTGTATTCCCGCTCGCGCCCGGCGTATGGTATCGGCAACCGCCTTGAGGGCATGATCCTGGCCTTTGACCCGTTTGGCCAGATTCGCCTCCATTTTGATGAGCTTTTCCATTTCCCCCTGAAGCATCCGGGACACCGGAATCCCCGTCCATTTGGACACGATCTGAGCAACATCCTCTTCCTCGACTTCCTCCTTGAGCATTTTGTTTCGTTCCTGGATCTCTTTCAGACGGCTGCTCGTCTCCTCCAATTTCTTTTGGTTCTCGATCAAACGGCCGTATCGTATTTCCGCAACTTTCTCCAAATCGCCGCGCCGTTCCGCGCTCTTCTCCTCAATCTTCAAGGCATCGAGCTCGGCCTTCAGCCGCTTGACGTTTTCGATCAACTCCTTTTCCCGCCGCCAATGCGCCTTCAATCCGCCGCTCTTTTCCTTTAATTCGGCCAGTTCGCGGTCCAGACGTCCCAGTTTTTCCTTGGCGGTCTTATCCTTTTCCTTTTTCAAGGCCTGCCGCTCGATCTCCACCTGAATAATACGCCGCTCCAACTCATCGATCTCCTCCGGCATGCTGTCGATCTCGATCCGGATATGGGAAGCGGCCTCATCGATCAGATCGATGGCTTTATCCGGGAGAAAACGATCGCTTATGTAGCGGTTGGAAAGCGTCGCCGCCGCAACCAGAGCCGCATCCTTAATCCTTACGCCGTGATGAACCTCATATTTCTCTTTCAGGCCCCGCATGATGGAGATGGTATCCTCCACCGACGGTTCGCCGACATAAACCTGCTGAAACCTTCTTTCGAGCGCGGCATCGCGCTCGATGTGTTTCTGATATTCGTTGAGAGTGGTGGCGCCCACACAGCGGAGTTCCCCGCGCGCCAGCGGAGGCTTCAGCATATTCGAAGCGTCCAGCGCGCCCTCGGCGGCGCCGGCGCCGATTATGGTATGGAGCTCATCGATAAAGAGAATAACCTCCCCTTCCGATTCCTTGACTTCCTTCAGGATCGCTTTCAGCCTTTCTTCGAACTCCCCACGAAATTTCGCTCCCGCGATCAAGGATCCGATATCGAGCGAAATCAACCGTTTGCCTTCGAGGGACAGCGGAATATCGCCATTCGCGATTCGCTGCGCCAATCCCTCCACGATGGCGGTTTTTCCCACTCCGGCTTCTCCGATGAGAACCGGATTGTTCTTGGTCCTGCGGGAAAGCACCTGAATAACACGACGGATCTCATCTTCACGTCCGATAACCGGATCCAGTTTGCCTTCCCTTGCCAAAGCCGTGATGTCGCGGGCATAGCGTTCCAGGACCTGGTACTTCCCTTCGGGATGAGGGTCCGTGATCCTCTGGTTCCCGCGGACCCCCATCAGAACCTGCAGCACCGCATCCTCATTTACGCCCAAACGACTCAGGAGTTCGGCGGCATCGCTGTTTCCTTCCTTGACCAGGGCTAAAAGCAGGTGTTCCGTGGAGATGTATTCATCCTTGAGCTTGGAGGCTTCCTTCTCCGCCATAGACAGCAACCGCTTCAATCCGGGAGAGAGAGACGTCTCTCCATTGCCCCGCACCTTGGGTTTTTTAGACAGCATACCGTTCAATTCATGCCGCAGCTGCGAGGTGTTCACCCCGATCCTGGCCAGCAGGGCATTGACAATATTCTCTTCCTGATCGAGGAACGCAAGCAGCAGGTGTTCGGGCGTGATTTCCTGATGTCCGAATTCCTCGGCTTTGGTTTTGGATGCCTGGAAAGCTTCCTGAGACATGAGTGTGAATTTATTCCATTGCATGGCCGGCTCCTAATGTGAATGTCTTTTTCTATAATAGCATGAATGCCGTTTCAGGTTAAAAACATGGAACCGCCAAAGGAGACCTGGGGGCATCGGTTCCCTATGGGCATGATGACGTCTCCCCGGGAAGAACATCCTCTTGACCATGCTGGATTCACGACTCGTCTTTCAGCTTCTTCTGCAATTCCGCCAGGACATTCATCGCTTCCATCGGCGTCAGTTCATTCATCTCGATATCTTCGATCCGTTCCAGAACGGCCGCCTGTTTTTCCCGCCGGCGATCCGCCAGGAACAGAAGGTATTGGTTCTCATCCCGGGGAAGGTTTTCGGTATAAGCGATTTTAGGACGGCCGGACCCATCCAATTCTTTTTTCTCCAGGTTGAATAGTATCTCCCGGGCACGGTTGATGACGGCCGGCGGGATACCGGCCAGTTTGGCGACATGGATGCCGTAACTCTGGTCGGAAGGTCCTTTCACGATCTTGCGTAAAAAAACGATCTCGTCTTTCCACTCCTTGACCGTCACATGGTAATTCCGGATACGGTTGAGGGTGAGAGACAGTTCGGTCAGTTCGTGATAATGGGTGGCGAAGAGGGTTTTCGCGCGAACGGCTTCATTTTCGTGAAGATATTCCGCAATCGCCCAGGCAAGGCTCAGGCCGTCGAACGTGCTGGTCCCTCGACCCACCTCGTCCAGCAGCAGGAGGCTGCGTTCGGTGGCGTTATGGAGGATATTGGAGGTTTCCAGCATCTCCACCATAAATGTCGACTGTCCCACGCTCAAGAAATCCATAGCTCCGATACGGGTGAATATCCGGTCCGCCAATCCGATGTCGGCTTTTTTCGCAGGCACGAAAGACCCCATCTGTGCCAGAATGCATATCAAAGCCACCTGCCGGAGGTAGGTCGATTTTCCGCCCATGTTCGGCCCCGTAATAATCAGGATCTGATCCGTCTCCCTGTCGAGGAACGTGTCATTGGGAATAAACGGTTCCTCGTTCAAAACCTCGATCACCGGATGTCGGCCCGCTTCGATAACGATCTCATCTCCGTCGTTGACAAGCGGACGCACATAATTTCTTTGCGAAGCCAATTCCGCCAGCGAACACAGCACATCCATCCGAGCAACCACCGCCGCAATCGTCTGCAGCCTTGGAAGCTGATCAGCCAGCCGGTTGCGCAGTTCGATGAAAAGATCGTATTCGATCTTCCCGATGCGTTCCTCCGCATGAAGCACCTTATTCTCATATTCCTTCAGTTCGGGGGTGATGAAGCGTTCGGAATTCACCAGGGTCTGTTTTCGGATATAATCATCGGGTACCAAATGAAGATTGGGTTTGGTCACGTCGATATAATATCCGAAAACCTTATTATGCCGGATTTTAAGCGATGATATTCCCGTTCGCGTCCGCTCCTTCTGTTCCATCTGGGAAATGAATCCTTTTCCCGATCGACTGATATCCCGCAGTTCATCGAGTTCGGCGCGGTAGCCCGATTTGATGATTCCTCCCTCGGTCAGCAGGAACGCCGGTTCATCCAAAAGCGCCGACTCGATCATGTCGACCAGATCCTCGGCGCTGTCCCAACGGGAATGCATTTCCCGAAGCGGAAACGACTGCAGGGATCCCACCAAGGTCCGGATCTCAGGAAGCGGAACCAGGGATTTCTTCAACGCCACCAGATCCTTGGCATTGGCCACGCCCAAGGATATCTTTCCCGATAAACGTTCCAGGTCGAAAATCCCACGAAGTTTTTCACTCAGTTCACGGCGCTCGATCACCCGCTCCAGAAGCTCGGCGACCGCATCCTGCCGACTTCGGATCCGATCGCAGTCCAGCAGCGGATGCAGCAGCCAGTTTCTCAACAGCCGCCCCCCCATCGCCGTCCCCGTGAAATCGATGACATCCAAAAAGGAACCGTTGAGACGGCCGTCCCTGAGATTGCGCACCAATTCCAGGTTCTTGATCGTGGTGGCGTCCAGCACCATGAATTCTCTCGAACCCACGAAGGAAACGCCGCGGATCAGAGTCAAAGAATCCTTGCGTAGTTTTTTCAGATAAAACAGCAGGGCTCCGGCGGCGGCCACGGCCAACGGCTTCTCGGCCAGCCCAAAGCCCGACAGGGAAGACACCTGGAAATGATCCTGCAATAAGCTTCGTGATTGGCTGAAATCGAAAATCCAATCTTCCTGTGGAGACTGCAAAACGGCATTCAATCCATTGCGGGAAAGCACCGTGCGCGCCGATTCGGCCTGCTCTTCGGGAAAGATGATTTCCTTGGGCGCCGCCCTGAATATCTCGTCGTTGAGGCTGCGCGGAAAATCGGCATCGCTCTGCGCCGTCTGCATGCGTCCCGAAGCCAGATCGACGAGAGCCAAACCCCAGTCTTCCCCTTGAAGGATCAAGCTGGCGACAAAGGTTCCTTCTTTCGACTCTCCCCGCTCCAACTCGACGGCCGTCCCCGGGGTCAAAACCTTGACCACATCCCGCTTGACCACTCCCTTGGCTTTTTTGGGATCTTCCACCTGTTCACAGACCGCTACGCGGAATCCGCGTTTGAGCAGCTTGGCCAAATACGTATCGGCGGCATGATAGGGAACACCGCACATCGGGATTTTCTGACGCGATGTCAGCGCGATTTCCAGGACAGAGGAGGCGACCTTGGCATCCTCATAAAACATCTCATAGAAATCCCCCATCCGATAGAACAGAAGGGCATCCCGGTACTTGTTCTTGATGTCGAAATACTGCTTCATCATGGGAGTTGCGGAGTTGTTTTTAGTCATGGTCGTGTCTTCACTATACCCGCGCCCACCCCATTTTTCAAGCGTTTGGCGGAACCGCCCCTTGACTCCGGACGGGATTCTTCCTCCCGCTCCATCGAGACCTGAAACAGGGATAAAACAGGTGTGGGCCTTTTCCCTGTTTGTATGTTATCTTATCTTCTGATGCCATGAAAAAATACTCGATCCTCATCATCATCGCCTGTATCGTTCTGGCGGCCGCGGTCTTCGTCTTAAGGGTCCATCGCGACATGGTTGATTTCGAAGTCAATTATCAGGCCGGAAAACGGCTTCGGCTTGCTGAAACGCTCTACCGATCCGCGGACGGTCATTATCAGTTCAAATATATGCCGGCGGCCGCGTTCCTTTACCTTCCTCTGTCTCTGCTTCCCCTGAAGGCGGCCAAGGCCGTATGGTTCCTGCTGCTCCTCTGCGCCGCGGGCCTGCTCATCCGGATCTCGTATCGACTGCTGCCTCGGAACATCGATTCCCGCAATGCGGCGCTTTGGCTGCCGCCCATTATCCTGCTGCGATTCTTCCTTCGGGAGCTGGACCTGGGTCAGATCAATGTTCTGGTTACGTGGGTTCTGATCATGATGTCCTGGACCGTGACCCACCGTCCCCGCAGAGAAGTTCAAGCCGGCCTTTTATGGGGTTTGGCCGTGATCCTCAAACCATATGCCTTGATTTTTTTGCCGTATTATCTCGTCAAACGAAAATGGAAGTCCCTTTCTTCCGGCGCGGCGGCGGTGCTGCTGGCCCTTGCCGCTCCCGCCCTTTATTACGGCTGGCACGGGAACCTCATCGTCATCGAGGAGTGGGTATCCACATTTTCCCGGTCAACCCCCACGCTGCTGACGACGAGAGACAATGTTTCGCTGGTCGCTTTCTTCATGAAATGGATCCCTCATGAAACCACGGCCCTTTTTGCCGCGGCAGCCGCCGTCTTCCTGCTGGGGATATTGATTCTCCTGATGATCCTAAAAGGCGGAAATCGTCCCCCGGCCGCCGCGGCGGAAATCGCCATGCTGCTGATGGCCATCCCTCTGGTATCCCCCCTGGGATGGGCGTACACCTTCCTTATGTCGCTTCCCGCGCTTCAGCTGATCGTGGGGTTTTTTCGCAGTTATTCCCGGCCTTGGCGTGTTGTCCTGGCGGCGAATTTCGGGCTGATCGCCCTGACGCTCTATGATTTTCTGGGCCGAGAGCTCTACGGCATCTTCATGTCCCGCTCCGTTCTCACCCTCAGTTTTGTTCTCCTTGTGGGAACACTGGCGGCCCTTCGTTTTCGAGAACTCATATAATGCGGAATCTCTCCACCGTTGAATTGACAAATGCCGATGGGTGATGTATATCTCTCCAGGTGATTTCATGTTAAACTTGCCGAACGCACTGACCCTTTTCAGAATCTGCCTGATCCCGCTGATCGTGATCCTGCTGCTGACCAGCTACGAAGGCAACGAGGTCCTGCTGCTGGCTCTTTTCATTTTCACCGCTCTGACCGACACCCTCGACGGATTCCTGGCTCGCCGCTGGAACCAGATCACCGTGTTCGGAGAGTTGATCGATCCTCTGGCGGACAAACTTCTCACCGCGTCCATGTTTATCTGCATGGTGGAGTTGGGAAAAGTGCCGGCCTGGATGGTTATCGTTATCCTTGCCCGTGAATTCGCGGTAACCGGATTGCGAAGCATCGCGGCTTCCCGCGGCATCCGCACCGCCGCTTCGGTCTGGGGAAAAATCAAGATGGACTCGCAGGCCGTTACCATCGGGATATTGATCCTCGGAGAACGTATCCTGGGAGGCTTTTATATCCTGGCCCGGATCGGACTCTGGGTGGTCATCGGCACCGCCCTCGCCTCCGGTCTGTTTTATTTCGTCAAATACGGCCCCAAGGTGCTGTCGGAAAACGAGCCCCATACTTCAGCCTGACTTTCCGGGAGCGCGACGCCCCCTTATTCCTCCGATAATACTTCCCGGAACCGATCCAGATTCTCCATCGTATCCGCGTTCATGACAGTAGGCCGCGGTTCCCATCCCCGCGCAATGCGTTTGAGCAAACCGGCAAGCACCTTTCCGGATCCCATCTCGACAAGCAGATCGAGTCCCTCTTCCCGCATGCGGAGCATGGACTCGTACCACCGCACCGGGGCCGTCACCTGAAGACGCAGAGCTTCCCGAGCCTCATCCCCGCCGCGAAGCACTTCCGCGCTCACATTGCTGATGACGGGAAATTTCGGATCCTTGAATTCGACCGCGTTTAAATCAACGCTCAATTTTTCTTGGGCACTCTTCATCAGTTCACAGTGGAAGGGTGCGCTGACGGGGAGAAAAACTTTGCGCGGCGGATCAATCCGCTCGACAGCGGCTTCCACCGCCCGCTTTGCGCCCGCTATGACGATCTGCTGTCGGCTGTTCCAATTCGCGATCTGCACGACGCCCTCGGTAACATGAGACAACGCTTCTTCGACCTTTTCAATGTCCGTACCCAGCAGTGCCGCCATGGCGCCCTTCCCTACGGGAACCGCTTCCTGCATGTAGCGGCCGCGCTTGGCGACAAGCAGAACGGCATTTTCGAAATTTAATGAGCCCGCGGCGACGAGGGCGGAATATTCGCCCAGACTATGGCCGGCCGCCGCATCGGGTTCGTGTTCTGCCAGCATAAAGGCGATCGTACTGACGGTCAGCAAGGCCGGTTGGGTATGCCGCGTCAGCTTCAGTTCTTCTTCCGGTCCTTCAAAACAGAGCTGGGAAAGTTTATATCCCAGGGCATCGTCCGCCCGGGCAAACATCCGGCGCGCGGTATCTGAATTTCGATGGAAATCCCGTCCCATTCCGACAGCCTGTGATCCCTGACCGGGAAAGAGGTATCCGATTTTCATTATCTTGACTCCTTGAATATGGGTCTCCAGCAAGTCAGCCGGACTTATCGTTCTTCATGGATGCGTATATCCGATTTCTCTTTGAGATCTCCCAACCATTCCTGAAGCTGTTTTTCGATGCGTTTCCTTTTCAGAGCCTCTTCAATTTCATTCAATATTTCCGTCAGCGGCCGGAGATCCTTTCCGGATTCCCGTTGAGCGGGCAGGTATTGATTTTGATAGTACGCCTCAATATCCTCCAGGCTGATGACGGCTCCCCGGCTGAACCTTCGGTTTACGATTCTCCGGCAGACGATCTCTTCCCGAATAAAGCCGTCCAGATCGGCAGCCTCCATTCCAAAACGCTTCAACGCATCTTTATAAGGGGGCGCTCCCATCTCCTTTTCGATCTCCATCTTCCGGGCCCGAATGTCTTCTTCTTCAATCAGCATATCCTCCGGCGCCTGCTGTGCCACCAGTTTCCGGTCGATCATGCGGTTCAACAGATCCCGCCTGGAAAGCTCCGCCTTCTCACCGGGAATCGCGAAGCCCAAACCGAAGGCACCGGCGATCCTGAGGTCCGTCAGGGTGATGATTTCTTCATTCACCACGGCGACGATACGGTCCACCAGCTGACCGCTCCCCATAACCGCAAAGAGAAGAAAGCAGAAAATCCCGGTTATCTCTCGCATCTTTTCCATTTTAAAACACGTTTCCGATCGTGATGAAAGCCAGCGGTTCACGTTCGCCTTCCGGTGCATCCAGGTTCCATCCGACTTCCAGACGAACAGGCCCCAGCGGAGTGCGATAACGGACTCCGAATCCCAGGGCATCCTGAAGACCCGACCAGCTGACCTGCCGCCGCTTGGAAAAGACATTTCCCTTATCGTAAAAAACCACGGCCCGCAAGTTTTTGAATGCGGTGATCACGGGAAACGTCAATTCAAAATTGAACAGAAGCAGCGCTTTACCGCCCACGGGATTGGAAGAGTCCGGATCTTTCGGTCCCAATTCGTCAAACCGAACGCCCCGAAACGAGTTACTCCCGCCTCCGAAAAAGCGTTCGTGGATCGGCATCCGCCCCCGCCCCAATCCCAGTCTTATCGTGGAATTGAACGAAACGTCCTGAGCCAACGGAAGATAGTGCTGAAATTTAGTAAACGTTTTCAGATAATCGGACTCCGATTTAAAAAGCGGGTAGGCCCATTCCAGAACCGAACTTAAAAAGAAATTCTCCTCAGGATTGAAAGGATCATCCCGTTTATCCCAGATAAAACTTCCTGAGATAGAGGTCGCGGAGAAGGGGAAATGCTGCCGGTCGACTTCGGATTCGGGCGTATAAAGTTCATACAGGGTCGTCTTCGCAAACCTCAGCGCCGGAACCAGGATCATGTTTTCTTTTTGGGAAAGAGGCCGAATCGAGGAAAAGCTGATGCCGCGCCGGTCGAAGCTGTAACTGGTGCGGGCTTCCCGTTCCACCCAGCCGTTGAGAAACGTCTGCATGGGGATGCCGAAGAAATAAGGCTGTTCCCAGGAGATCACGGCGCGCTTCTCGCCCAAGCTGATCTGTCCGACAAGGCTGATCTGAGCCGCGCTGCCGAATAGATTGCTGTGGATGAACTCCGCGGTCCCCCGCGGCAGGATCACACTGTTCCAAACGGCGAACGACCGCGGTTCGGATTTGGTCTCCAGGCCTACACCAAGGCCGGCGTAATTTCTCTCGCCTTCTTGAACTCGAATCAACAGGTTCGCCTCATCGGGATTCAGGGAAATTTCTTCGATCTTGACTTCGGAAAACATCCCCAGTCTTTCTATCCGCCGTTTGGTCTCCTGAATCAAGTCAAGCTTCGCGTAATCACCCTCCCGCACCCGAAGTTCTCTCTCCAGGACGGCTTGGCGCGTGACGTTGTTTCCGCTGATCACGATGTGGGCGATCCTGATCCTCCGGCCCTCCTGGATTTTAAACTTCACGGAATAGTCGTTTTCCCCTTCCTGTTCCACTTCAGCTGCGGCTTCCGTTCCCCGAACCCCCTGATTTCTATAAAAATTGAGCAGCTTGTCGATGTCTTTACGGATATCAGGCTCATAGAACGGCCCGCCGGGAGTCGAGCTCAACCGGCCCAGAACTTCCTCCCGGCTGAACAGCATGTTCCCTCTGACTTCGATTTCCCGGATCATCTCTTGTCTCCCTTCCTTCACAAAGAGAACCGGTTTGACTCTGCCGCCGGTCTTCTCGAAATTAAGGTCCACCTGGGTTTCCGGGAAACCCCGGGTGCGATAAAGAAATTCGATCTCCCTCGGCAGTTTGAATATCCTGGCCCCATCGATGCCGGCGAGAATGGGGATTTTCTTCTGAACCTCCAGCTCGTTTCGGATTGCATCCGGGGTAAAATGGCGCAACCCCTTGAATTCTATATCCTGGATTTTGAAGCGTTCCCCGGGCGTCACATCGTAGATGACCCGAAGCCGTTCTTCTTCCCGTTCGATCCGCGCGCTTACCGAAGAAAACAGATATCCCTTTTCCCGCAGATACTCGATGATTTTCGCTTCTCCCTCCGTCAAGCCCCATTCCTCGAAGATATCGACTTCCCAGATCGGCTGGAGCAGTGTGAGCGGAACTTCGGCCCCGGTGACGATGATTTCGATCTTTTCATGGGGCAGAATCTCCAGTTCCAGCGAAACATTTCGGGTTTGAGGATCGAACAGCCGATTGAGGATATTGACCTCCACGCGCCGATATCCGAGTTCTCCGAACATCTCTTTAAGCCGGGCCAGGTCGGCATCCAGGATTTCCGGTACGAATTCACCTTTCTCTTTCAAATTCATCTTTCTGCGCAGGACGGCATCATCCAAGACCGGGCTTCCTGAGAACGTGATCTTCTCGATCGAATAACGGGGAGACAAACGCACCTTGAACCGGACATCGACCAATTCGCCCAGAGAGTCCTTTTGAACCGAGCTCTCGATTTCGGAATCAAAATATCCTTCCCGATCCAGAAGAACGGTGAGCTCATCTCGGGCCCTTTCCAGTCGGGATTCCATGTACGGCCCTCCCTTTCTCAGCGCGTGCATCCCCTCCCGCAGCTTCTGCCTGGGAATATCCTGAGTACTCAGAAAATCGATCTTCCGCACGATAAGTCTTTTCGTGAGCAGAAAAAAGAGCTTGATCTCCTTTTCCCCTTCCCGAAGCACCTGCACATCGGAGTACAGTCCGGTTTGGTAGATCTGACGGATAACCCGACTCACGAGCTGAAGCGAAAAGGGATCTCCCGCTTGGAGATCGACCAACCGGCTCAACGTTTCCGCGGGGGCCGGCTCTCCGTTGATCACGACCGAGATCTGCGAGATGGACGTCTCCGTGCTCATCTCCTGCGCCCGAACCGCTCCCCCCATGCACATCAGGGCACAGAGCAGCAGACTCAGCGTTCTTGCCGCCGCCTCGTCAGAAACGTTTGTGAATTTTAACATCAAAACTGATCCGTCCCATTTCATTCCGGGTTCCGACGATCGACAGATCATTCGTCAGTTCCCACTCCAGCCGCGTGATCTCCGCACGCTGTGTTCCTAAATTCGTGGAATACAAAATGAAAAAATTCCGGGATATTTTCTTCCCCACCGTCAAGCGCGCCGTCATTTCCGCCGATGAGCCCAGGATAAAGGGATCGATGCGTATGCTGTCGATGCTGAACAGCTTTTCCGCTCTTTTCTGCGCCTCTTCCGAGAGCTGGAAGGACAACAGCGAAGCCGTACTCTGCCCGATGCTTCGATCATAATGGTACGTCCTTCGGAAGGCGTCCCCCAAAGCCAACAGCGCCAGGACATCTTCCGGCGGCAACGGCGGCGAGGAGGCGAATTCCGGAGAAAGACTGTTGACAAATCCGTCCAGAGAAAACGTAACCCGGTAATCCTTTACGTAGGTTTCTCCTTTGAAGCTGATATAGGGTTCCACCGCAAGAGGATTGAAAAAGCTGAGTTTCCCTGAGATCACCTTGAAATCCCTATCCTGGAAATAGACCTCCCCTTCCCGGGCCTCGATGTCTCCCAGAACGACGGGCGACCGGATACCGCCGGCCAGAGTCAAATCCACCGCACCCCGAATCCTGCCCCATGAGTTCTCTATCCACACATTATCCTCTCCAATGACGCGGATATTCAGGGAAAGGTCGTCAAATAGGCTCGGCGCTCTCTCCGTGCTGTAGTAAGGATTGGATGAAAAAGCGAATTTCTCCGTAAATTCTCGGCGGAACAGCAGTCTCCGCAATTGAACGTCCCCGCCGAGCTCGAAACGCTCCTCTTCTTTAATGAGGATTAAATCGGCGTCGGCGAGAACCAACGTCCGCTCCAGAGGCGATAACAGTAAATTCTTTCCTTCGGCACGGATATTGATATCTTCAACGCCTTCTCGACCGACGAACAGCGCTCCCGTCCCCTGCACATCCCCCCCTCCGAGCTTTCCCTGAAACGAGCGCAGGGAAAACCGGCCGTCATCGACAAAGATCAAACCGCGGTAGTCGCGAACCGCATGGGCAAACCGTGGAATCGGGAGCAGCGGGCCGCTGAAATCGATCGCTCCTTTGATATGAGGGGCGCTGGGCGAACCGTTGATCTCACCCAAGTAATTGATCTTTCCCTGAACACCCTTCCAGGGAAAGATCAGGTCCGGATTTGAAAAGGAACCGCGCACTTCCCCATTCCAGGAATTTTCATCCAGAGGAATATCCAGCGTCATTTCCAGTTCATTGTCTCCCGGAAGAAAGCGACCTGTGAGTCCGCAGCGAAGCACGTTTTTAGGTAAGCTCAACTCCAGTCTCCCTTCCACATCGCTTTCCTGAAACGGTTCGAATTGAAATTTTTCGATATGATAGCTTCCGGAAACGACATCATCCCCGAAACGTCCCTGACCTTCCGCGAGAAACTCCAGTAATCCCCGTGCTCCCTTCTTCATGAGAGAGAGATCGATATTGCGGGCCTTGAGGGAGATATCGAACATCTCCTCCGGGAATCTGAATGAGAGCTTTCCCTCGAGACGGCCGTCATGCCAGCCGAAAGCCAACTCGGGAAATTCCAGGATGCCTCCGGGTTCCGCCCATACGATTTTGCCTTTTACATCCGTAAGCAACTGCCCGGATAAATTCATGCGCGCGCCGGAAAAATTGCCTTTGAATTGGATCGAGAGACCTTTCTGTTCAAACTCGAAACTTCCTTCGGCCTCTCCCTCGAAAGGGATCCGGATATCGAAAGCCGGCAGGATCGTCTCCACCCTCCCTTTTTCCACTTGAAGGGCTACCCGGGTTTCTTCAAGATTAGTAAACAGACCGACCTTCCCCTGGAAAAGCGGATCTTCCACGGTAAACCGCCCAAAAAAATCGTTGCCGATGAGTTCGACTTCTCCTTGAACCCGCTCCGCGTTCAGGGTGTCGAATCCACCCGGAGAGACATCCAACCCGGCTTTTATCTGAGGATTGATGGAATCTCCGAATATATGAATATCCGTCCGCCCCTTTCCGCGTATTTCCGGAAACCGGAACGGCTTACCCAATGCCAGTGACGTAAACTCGCGGGCTTGGGCCGCGTCCTTGACATCGCCGGCGATAACGATATCCATGTCCCGTTCCACGCGCAGATGTCCCCGTAGATCGAGCCGGGAAAAGCTCGAGTCCAGGTTTCGAGAAGAAAAATGGATCTCTTTATCCCCGTCCCAATCCAGTTCCACTTCACCCCTGAAAGGAAATCTTCCCGGAACGGAATATTCTAAATCATCCCGGAATTCGGCTTTGACGGAGAGCCTTTTTTCATCGACCTGAAAGGTTCCCCATGCCGGTGACGCCACCGGCCAAGGCAAGGGGACGGCATTGATGACCGCATCCAGATGGACTCCCCGCACCGAGCCTTCCACTTTTTTCCTGTTAACGGAAATGCGGACCCGCTCAACCGGACGCCCCCGGTTCCTGATGGAAAATTCCATCTCCGCCCCTCCGGCTCCCGCCACTTCAAGCACGCCGTCCACTTTTCCAACGGGTATCTGATTCAGTATCAGATTTTTGTGCGAGATATCCGTCCGGAAATCGATCCGCCCATTGCGCCGGACCAGCATACCGCGGCCTTCCGCTCTCCCCCCCCATTCAAAAGGGACGTCGAGGAGTCCCAGAATGGGATCGGGTTGGAACCGAAACCGCGTCCTGATCTGAACTTCGGGGTCGGATAGGTTCAGAACGACGCCTTCGGCCTTAATGAATCCCTGAGAGCCCTTCCAGCGCAGGCGGTCCAGATTGATCCCGGAATCATTGCCGTGCAGCCGCAGGCTGAGGCGCCCTTTCAATACATCTTCGCGATCCGCCATCGCGAAAGTGTTTTCTTCCGAAACCAGCCTCAGATCGATTTCTTCCTTCCGGGGCCGGATCAGGATGTTGACGCCGCGGGATTGAACGCGGAGCTTCTCCCCCCAATAAAACAGATTCCCCTCGCGGATCAGGATTTTCGATACCGCGAACGGCAGCGCCGTCGACAGGCCGGACCGGCTTTCTCCCGTAGCGGGAGAATAGATTCTGAGAACGGGACGATCGATCAGAACATCGATGGGCTTTTCCCGTGAAAAAAGCGAGCGGAAAGAGATCGAGATCGACACCTTGTCTGCGGCGATGAAAGGGGATGCGGAGAGGGAACGGACCTCATACATGATCAGCGTCGGGGGAAAAGGGGTTAAATGCAGCTCGTTGTAATCGAAACTGCTCCGGATACGGGTTTTGACTTGATGCAGGAACAAGCTTTTTACGATCACTCCCGCCAGATACAGCAGAAGCACGATCCCGACAACACTTGCCGCCCGGGTGATCTTCTTGTGAAAACGTCTTATAAGTGACCAGTATTTAAGCGACACGAAATCTCCCGGAGAAAAATGAACCGATACGACCGATATGCATTCATGGCATAATCTATCCTGACCTATTCATAAAAAAACAGCGATGACATACTTCTTCTTTCATTTTCAGGAAAACGAAAGACTCCTCTGAAAATAGTCGCTGAGAAGTTAATGTTCCTCCCCATTTCATATTGATCGCCATTGTTTTACCTAGGGACGGGCCGAATCCAAGACATCCGCATCGTCGCGGGAAATCCGCCGTAGAAGACCGCGGCTCCACCTCCCGCGCCTCACGCCCGCGGCGATCTCGGCCCGTGAATAATTCAGTATATATATAGCATGTTTCCGGGAAAATTTGAACTCATCACGCCGCGGGAAGACCGGGAAGAGCGGTCGGCGGAAATTCGGACCGAAGGAATGGAACGGAAAAGATTTCAGGATCCGGCCCGCAACGGCCCCTCCCGAAAGAGTTTTAATCGATGGTGAAGAGAAGCGATCCGGCCTCTACGGAATCCCCCTGCTTCGGAAGGATATTCCCGACCTTTCCGGTTTTTGGCGACTTGATCTCGTTCTGCATCTTCATCGCTTCCAGGATCAGTACCGCATCTCCCTCTTGAACCGATTCTCCCGATTTGGCAAGGATCTTGATGATCCTTCCCGGCATGGATGTCTTGACATTCATCAACCGATCATCCGACGGCTGTCCTCCCAGCATTTCCAGCGCGGTTTTCTTCCGGATCCGGTAACATCTCCCATTGATCCAGGTGTTGTAGGTCGTCGAATCGGTGTTGATGATGACGTCGAACACCTTTCCGTTGATTTTCAGCAGCATCTCTTCATGATTGATAAATTCGACGTCCACGTCATAAGACTTCCGGTCCAGAATTATGCCCAGTCTATGGGGAGCCTTTTCATGCAAACTCAGTTTGAATTCACGGTCGCGATGCCAGAATGAGGTCTTCATAGAGCTTCCTTCAAGATAATGCGTCCTTCCGCCCGGTGTGCTTCCATCTGCTGAACCGCTTTCCGGTTCCGGAAGCGAACGCCGCCCGTCCTTCCCGATAACATCTGATCGCTGCCGCAATCAGCGCGGCGGCTTGTTCCTCGGGATCGAGCGATTCCTCTTCTTTCTCCAAATGCGCGATGAAATGCGTGTTGTAATCGCCCCGGATGAACGTGGGATGGTGAAGGATCCGCTTGAAAAAGGGAATCGTGGTCTTGATCCCATAGACATGGTACTCAGACAATGCCCGCAGCATCCGCTTCATCGCTTCCTCCCGCGTCGCTCCCCAGGAAATAAGTTTGGATAGAAGCGGGTCATATTCCAGAGGGACATCATATCCCTGGTAGGTGCCATTGTCATACCGCAATCCCGGGCCGCCGGCGGGCGATCGCAGATATAGGATTTTCCCGGGGGAAGGCAGGAAATCGTTATAGGGATCTTCAGCATATATCCGGCATTGTATCGAAGCACCGGTGACTTTTATATCCCGCTGAGAAAATGTCAAGCGGCGTCCTTCTGCGATCCTTATCTGATTTTGAACCAGATCGATGCCGGTCACCATCTCCGTGACCGGATGCTCCACCTGCAGACGCGTATTCATTTCCAGAAAATAGAAATTTCGGTTCTTGTCCACCACGAACTCGATGGTTCCGGCATTCCGATATCCCACGGCACGCGCCGCTCTTACGGCGACACGCCCCATCTCGGCCCGGGTGCCTTCATCAAGAAAGGGAGATGGAGCTTCTTCCATGACCTTCTGATAGCGACGCTGGACCGAACATTCCCGTTCTCCCAACCAGACGCAATTCCCAAAACGATCCGCCAAGATCTGAATCTCTATATGGTGGGGTTCTTCGATGTATCTTTCCATGTAAACCGCGCCGTCACCGAAACTCGAAAGGGCTTCGGAACGGGCCATTCGAAAAGCGGACTTCAGGTTTTCGGGATCCCGAACCAACCTCAGGCCCTTCCCTCCTCCTCCGGCCGCGGCTTTGAGCAGCAGCGGGTAACCGATTTCCTCTGCTTTTTCTTGCAGGGATCTTATATCCTTCAGCGGTTTTAAAGTACCGGGGATGATGGGGACGCCCGCGTCTTTCATGATCCTGCGGGAAGCCGTTTTTCGGCTCATGGCCTCCATGGCGGAGGACGGAGGTCCGATGAACGCCAAGCCCTCTGCTTCGCACCTGTGTACGAAGCGGGGGTCTTCAGCCAGAAATCCATAACCGGGATGAACGGCATCGGCCCCGCACTCTTTTGCGGCATGGATAATTTTATCGATATTCAGGTAGCTCTCGGCCGGAGCGGCATCTCCGATGTAATAACCCTCTCCCGCCAAGCGCACATGCAGGGCTTTTCGGTCCGCCTCGGAATAGACGACGGCGGGAATAATACCCATCTCGCGGCAGGCCCGGATGACACGGACGGCGATTTCACCGCGGTTGGCAATCAATATCTTCTTGAACGCCTTCCTCATATTTTTTCTCCGCGTCCGGTTCCGCCGAAGGCACGACGGACGCGATCTTCCTTACCCGCTGTTTAGAGAGGGATGTTCCCGTGCTTTTTAGGGGGGTTTTTATCCCGCTTGTTCTCCAGCATTTTCAGAGCGGCGATCAGATGCTGTCGCGTATTTTGGGGCTCGATGACGCCATCCAGATACCCTTTTTCACAGGCGATAAAAGGATTGGCGAATTTTTTCCTGAATTCTTCGATCTTCTTCCGGCTCAGGTCCCCGGGATCACCGGCTTCTTCCAACTCGCGCTTATAGACGATGCGCACGGCGCCCTCCGGCCCCATAACGGCAATTTCCGCCGTGGGATAGGCATAGTTGACATCGGCGCGGATATGTTTCGAAGCCATCACACAATAGGCGCCTCCATAAGCTTTCCGTGTGATGATGGTGACCTTGGGAACCGTAGCCTCCGCGAATGCATACAGGATTTTGGCGCCGTGCCGGATGATCCCTCCGTGCTCCTGCGCCACTCCCGGGAGGAAGCCGGGAACGTCTTCAAAAGTGATCAGGGGGATATTGAAAGCATCGCAGAATCTGATAAACCGGGCTCCTTTATCGGAGCAGTCGATATCCAACACACCTGCAAGATAATCGGGCTGGTTGGCGACGATCGCCACGGACTTTCCGGCCAGGCGGCCGAATCCGACGACGATATTCTTAGCGAAATGCTCCTGGACCTCGAAAAAATAATGATCGTCCAAGACTTCACGAATAACATGACGGATATCATAGGGTTGATTGGGATCTTCCGGGATGATGTGGTTTAACTTTTCGCTGATGCGGTCGGGAGGATCACCGTTTTCCTTTTCCGGGGGATCTTCCAGGTTGTTTTCCGGTATGAAGGAAAAAAGCTCACGGATCAACGCGAATGTCTGCTCCTCATTCTCGGCGGCGAAATGCGCCACGCCGCTTAACGTATTGTGTGTTTCGGCTCCTCCCAGCTCCTCCTTGCTGACCTCCTCGTGGGTAACGGCCTTGATCACATCCGGTCCGGTGATGAACATGTTGCTGATCCGCTTGGTCATGATGATGAAATCCGTGATGGCGGGCGAATATACGGCTCCCCCCGCACAGGGACCCATAATGGCGGAGATTTGGGGAATGACGCCGGACGCCAGCACGTTGCGCAGGAAAATATCCGCATATCCCGCAAGACTGGCGACGCCTTCCTGAATGCGGGCTCCACCGGAATCATTCAATCCGATCAAGGGGGATCCGGCCTTGAGAGCCATGTCCATGATCTTGCAGATCTTTTGAGCGTTGGAGGCACTCAGTGAACCGCCGAAAACCGTGAAATCCTGCGCGAAGATGAAAACGGTCCGGCCGTCGATCGTGCCGTATCCCGTAACCACACCGTCACCTGGAATTTTCTTTCTTCCCATGCCGAAATCGTGGCACTGGTGAACCACAAGTTTGTCCATTTCATGAAAAGAGTTCTCATCGAGAAGCAGCGTGATCCTTTCACGGGCGGTCAGCTTTCCGGAATTGTGTTGTTTCGCGACCCTGTCCTTGCCTCCGCCGGCTTCGGCTTCCGCCTGCCTGCGGCTCAGTTCCTTCATGTTTTTCGGCGCGGACATGGTCCTTGATATTTACAGGTTTTTGACTTTTTCCCAATCCTGCAGGAATCGTTCTATCCCGATATCCGTCAAAGGGTGTTTGACCAGCTTTTCCAGAGCGGAAAAGGGCAAGGTCGCGATATCGGCTCCCATCATGGCCGATTCCACGAAATGCAGGGGATGCCGGATGCTGGCGACAATCACTTCGGTTTCGTATTCGTAGTTATTGAAAACAGTAACGATCTGCTCGACGAGTTCGAGACCGTCATGTGAGATGTCGTCCAAACGGCCGACGAATGGACTGACATAGCGGGCTCCTGCCTTGGCGGCCATGATGGCTTGGCTGGAAGAAAAGATAAGCGTTGTATTGACGTTGACCCCCTCTTCGGAAAGTGCCTTGATCGCCTTCAATCCTTCGATCCCGATGGGGATCTTGATGACGATATTCTCCGCGATTTTGGCTAATTCCCGCGCTTCCGGAATCATGTCCTCGGCTTTCATCGACACGCATTCCGCACTGATGGGACCGGGAACGATCCGGGAGATCTCGCTGATAAGCTCTTTAAAATTACGTTTTTCCTTGGCGATAAGGCTTGGATTGGTCGTTACTCCGTCCAGGATCCCCCAGCTGGCTGCTTCCGCGATCTGATCGAGATTCGCCGTATCCAAGAAAATTTTCATTCTATCCTCCCAAAAGCCCTAGGGGCGTAGTCTTCTCCATCATTAAAATATATGCGGCGGAAAAAGTCTAATGCTTTTTGTCCTCATACCGAATCCGGTGCTCAGCGGACCTTCATGAGCCGATTCGAAAGGACCCCGATGCCTTCGATCTGAATATCGATGCGGTCTCCCGGCGACATGGGACCGACTCCCGCCGGTGTTCCGGTGCTGATGACGTCTCCGGGAACGAGAGTCATGATGCGTGAAATGAAACGCACCAAGAAAGGGATCGAAAAAATGAGGTTTTTCGTGCCGGCGGATTGGCGAAGCTTTCCGTTCAGAAAGCTCTTCAAATGCAGACGGCCCGGATCGATATCCGTACTGATGCACGGACCGAGAGGAGCGAACGTATCGAATCCCTTGGCCCGCGTGAACTGGCCGTCTTTTTTCTGAAGATCCCGAGCCGTTACATCATTGCAGATCGTATATCCCAGGATGTTGTCCTCGACCGGATCGTCATCTTTCAGTCCGGCCGTCGTTTTCCGGATGACAACGGCCAATTCCCCTTCAAAATCCACCCGTTTCGCCATCCCGGGATAGACGATGACATCTTCGGGACCGATAACCGCGGAAGGCGGTTTCATAAAGAGCAGAGGTTCCACAGGAAGCGGATTCCCCATCTCAGCCGCATGATCTTTATAATTGCGCCCCACGGCGACGATCTTCGATGGAACGACCGGAGGAAGAAGACGAACGTCTCCTATGGGAATCGATTCCCCGGTTTCTCGAATGCTCCGGAAAATCGACCCGCTGACGACTTGGAGACGTTCTTCCCGTAAAACACCGTAAACCGCTTTTTTCCCCTGTTTAAAACGATAAAGTCTCATTTGCGTCTCCTTCCATATGAACGTGAACCTCATTGGAAGTCCGACTTTCATTTCCTTCCTGATCGACGGCCGTTACGGCGTAGACACAATCCGAAACCGCGGTAACCGTTCGGTCGGTATACGCATTTTCGGGAACCGGCTCGTTTTCCAGGGGGGCGAGCTCTTGTTCTCCCCCACATTTTCTCCACACCCGGTAACCCATCAAGTCTCTCTCCCGGTTGGCCTCCCAACTGAGGGCGACGAAATCCCTTCCCACGATGGCGATAACGCCCCGAGGCGGTTGCGGAGGGAAAATATCCTTGACATCGACGCGTATCTCGGGAGCGGGATCGCTTTCCGCAAAGGGAGGAACATCAACGGCCGTTGCTCTGACCGTATACACATAGGAACGCCCGAAGACAATATCCCGGTCTTCCAACCTCGGCGCATCAAGGGGCGCTTCATTCATGCGTATGGGATTCCCCTCAGGAACTGTGCGATAGACGAAATACCCCTTGACGATCGCGGGCGTCGAGTCGTCGATATTTTTTTCCGGCGCATCCCATTCCAACTCGATCCGATCCGCATGGATCCGGGCCCGCATATTTCCAGGCGCCCGGGAAATGAGCCTCGGTTCCACCGAGACCGGATCTGAAAAAGCCGACGTCCTCCGCCTGCCGGTCAATACCCTTATTCCGAAGGTAAAGCGTTTGGCGCCAAAATCCGATGGCTTGATCTCGATGGGAAAGGAGTGGTTTCCCTTATCAGGAGACGTCTCATCCGGGATCCCTACGAATTCCTCGGTTTCCAGCAATTGCAGCCGGGCGGCGCGAGAGGGAAAATCACCCGCCGTTATCGGAACCGCGCCGGGAAGATCCACGTCGACGAGCCAGATCTCGATTCCCGCTATGGCTTCCAGCGGGCTTCCATCGGTATATGCCGTCGGATTTTTCCAGCTGAGAATGATGCGGGCTCCCTGCTGAAGAGCTATAAAATCCTGCACTTTCCGGGGGAGTTTGAGAACCGGCGGAACGATAGGCCCCTTTTTCCCGCATCCGAAACACAATCCGGCCAGAATCCCAAGCAGGAACAGCGCCTTTTTTTTTCGCATCAAAGAATAAACCGGCTGAGGTCCTCGTCTTCAATGATATCCGTCAGTTGCTTATGTACGTATTTTCTATCGATGGAAATCCTTTTCTTTTTCATTTCAGGTGCCGCAAACGAGATTTCCTCCATCACTTTTTCCATGATCGTGTGCAGACGCCGCGCACCGATATTCTCATTGATGTCATTGACTTTTTCCGCGATTCCGGAGATCTCGTCAATCGAGTCTTCGGTAAATTTAACCCGGATGCCTTCCGTACCCATGAGTGCGATATATTGTTTGATCAAGGCATTCTCCGGCTCCGTCAGGATCTTGATGAAATCTTCTTTTCCCAGCGAAGTCAGCTCCACCCGGATGGGGAAACGTCCCTGCAGTTCAGGAATCAAATCCGAAGGTTTGGATACATGAAAGGCCCCGGCTCCGATGAAAAGGATATGATCCGTTCGAACCAATCCGTATCGTGTATTGACCGTTGTCCCCTCGATGATGGGCAGCAAATCCCTCTGCACTCCCTCCCGGCTCACCTCAGGGCCCTGTCCGGATTCCCGGCCGGATATCTTATCCACCTCATCAAGGAAAATGATCCCGGAATGTTCGACTTTTTCCACCGCAAGACGGGAAACCTGATCCATATCGACAAGCCTTTTTTCTTCTTCCTCCAACAGGTATTCCCGAGCTTCGCTGATTTTGACCTTTCTCCGTTTGGATTTTCCTCCTCCGAACCCCGGTAGAAGCTCCTGGATATGGATGCCGATTTCCTCAACACCGGCATTGGAGAAGATTTCGAACGGCGAAGCCATTTTTTCTTTGACATCGATTTCGACCAAACGTTCATCCAGCTGCCCGTTGCGAAGCTGCAACCGGAATTTTTCCCGTGTCTTTTGAAACTGAGCGATGTCCGGTTCGGGCTCCGCCGCCGGGACTCTCTTCGGCGGCGGGAGCAGGATGTCCAGCAAACGCTCCTCGACATGACGCTGCGCCTTTTCCCTCACCTCGAGAATCTTATCGGATTTAACCATATCCACCGACATCCGAACCAGATCCCGGATCATGGACTCCACGTCCCGGCCGACATATCCCACTTCGGTAAACTTGCTCGCTTCTATCTTGAGAAAAGGCGATGCCGTCAATTTGGCCAGTCTCCGGGAGATCTCGGTCTTCCCCACTCCGGTGGGCCCGATCATCAAAATGTTCTTGGGCGCGATCTCATCCGCCAGTTCCGCCGGGAGCTTGCGGCGCCGAAAACGATTGCGCAGTGCGATCGCGACCGCTTTTTTGGCTTCCTGCTGACCGACGATGTATTTATCCAACTCCGCCACGATCTCGCGCGGCGTAAGTTCGATCTCTTTTGGACTCAGTACGGGATTTTCCAAGGATTCAGGCAGTGAAATGGCCATTTACAGTTCCTCCACCGAGATGTGCTGATTCGTGTAAATACAGATATCCGCGCTGATTTTCAATGCTTCCACGGCGGCATCTTTAGCCGAAAGCCGGGAATATTTGACCAGAGCCCGGGCCGCGGCCAAGGCAAAGGCCCCTCCGGACCCGATAGCGATGATCCCATCATCCGGTTCGACGACATCACCGGTCCCCGATATGAGGAACGCATTTTCCTTGTCGGCGACGATCAGCAGCGCTTCCAGTCGGCGCAGAGCCCGATCAAGCCTCCAATCCTGTGCCAACTCGATCGCCGCCCGGCGCAGGTTTCCGCGAAATTCTTCCAATTTGCCTTCGAAGCGCGAAAACAGCGCGAACGCATCGGAGGTGGCGCCGGAGAAACCTGCCACCACGGCGCCTTTATAAAGACGCCGGAGTTTGCTGGCCTTTTGCTTTAAAACAGTATCGCCGTAAGTCACTTGACCGTCTCCGGCGATGGCCACTTTGTTTTTGTGACGGATACATACAATGGTTGTCGCTTCAAACATCATCTCACTTCCTTATGATGGGTATGATATCGTCAATTCGTAAAAACGTCAATCCGACCAAAAGTCCGAAGAAGATTCATCAGACGTTCATAAATTCTGTAAAACATGATTACAGTTTTACCCTCCCGGTAAACCGGACTCCCCGCCTCTTCCCGACATTTGACAGCCTTTGCCATGCCGATTAAATTGATAAGAGGAGGAGACGTCCCCGCCGCGGATAAGCCGCGACGCCGGTGCACCTCAAACCGCTCTTATCTTCGGAGGGATGATTGGCATGATATTTGCAGTTCAGTCCTTTCGGCAAAAAGGAGCATTTTCATGAACGCATTCATTAGGCTCGCGGCGGGGCTGCTGCTGTCTTTCACTTTCGGCTATCAACTGCATGCCCAAGCATCGAAGCTTCCTCCAAAATATAAGAAATGGTTGCGGGAAGAGGTCATCTACATCATCACCCACAACGAAAGCAAGGTCTTCAAGCGTCTGGAAAACGACCGCGAACGGGACCTTTTCATCGAGGAATTTTGGAAACAGCGTGATCCAACGCCGGGGACGCCGACCAACGAGTTCAAAGACGAACATTACCGAAGGATCCGATACGCCAATCATCATTTCGGAAAAGGCACGCCGGTTGAAGGATGGAGTACCGACCGCGGGCGCTTTTACATCATCCTCGGCGAGCCCCAACAGATCCAAACATATTTGAATAATCGGGATACCCACCCCATTATTGTCTGGTATTACCAAGGCAATCCGCGCATCGGCCAGCCGCCTCAGTTCCGACTTCTTTTTTTCCAGCGGGGAGGCGTGGGGGAATTCGAACTGTACTCCCCTCTCATCGACGGCCCCAAAAGTCTGGTCCCGATGGCCGATTCCGGACAAGTCGTCAGCACCCGACAAATCGTTTCGCTGCGCACCGTAGGCGTTGACGAGGGGGCGGACATCTCCAAGGACGCTCCCGTCAGACGCCAAGATCAGCTGAATTCCCTCATGGACATAAGAGACCGCACCGCTCTGCAGCTCCTGCGGGACAGCCTGCTGGATGAACTGGCCGATGCGGCCCTCTCCAATTTCATGGGAAAAGGCGATCCGAGCACACGCCTCACTTCCTCGGTATTGATCGGAGAAGTGGAAGCAGCTCCTCAAAAGTCGATCCGTGACGATTATGCCTACGATTTCCTTGAACACAAAGCCGTCGTGGAAGTGAGCTATTCCGTAAATCATATCCCCAGTCGGACCCAACTTCAGGTTCTCAGGGACCGATCCGGATTGTTCTTCGTCAATTATGCCGTTCAGCCGGAATTCATCTCCATAGACCGTTACAAAGAGAAATACTTCACCAATATCAAGATGAGTGTCAGGGTAACGGATAACGAAGATGAAACGATTTTTCAGCACTCCCGCGATTTTCCCATCGAGCTGAAGAAAAAGCAGCTGGAAACCATAGGAGAAAGGCCTTTCAATCTGCATGACTCCTTTCCCATGATCCCGGGAGTTTATACCTTCCATCTACTGCTGGAAAACACGGTCACCAAGGAATTCACCTCTTATGAGAACGAATTGATCGTTCCCCGGCCGGGGATCCGGATGATCAGCCCTCTGATCCTCGCCAACAAGATCAACACCGAATCTCCATATGCCGACGTATGCAAAGCCTACCAGATCGGCGATCTGCAGCTCTATCCCCAGTTGAAAAACCGATTCGGGAGGATGGAGACCCTCTATCTCTACTTTCAAATCTTCGGAATGGAAAAGGAGGCGCTCGACGACGGAATCCTGGAATACGTCATCTCCCGCGGCAATCGGATCGCCCATCGCGAGAGCGAGCCTGTCGGGGCAAACGGGGGAAGGGACGGATTCCTTCATGAATTCGACCTGAGTGCGCTTTCACCCGGGACATACAGGCTTACGGTCTATCTGCGCGACGCGGAAAGGAAGCAGCTCCTCACCGCCAGCGAAACCCTGACCGTCACCTCACGTTTCGGTCCCGAACCCTGGATCGTCGTCCAAACGAATCCCCCACGGGAAGATCCGGTTTATTCCTATCTTCTCGGCAACCAGTTTCTGAATAAGGGCGACATCCCCAATGCAAGACGGGAATTGGGGAGAGCGTATGCCCGCAAGCCCTTCTCCCTCGATTACGCGCTGCGCTACGCTCGGGTGCTGCTCGTCAACCGCGAGGTGGAATCCGCATATCAGATGCTGCTTCCCTTCGCTGAGCAAGGATCGGCCAATTATGCCCTGTATTTCTATCTCGGCAAATGCCTGCAGGCCATGAACAGACTGGAGGAAGCCGTTTCCTATTACCAGAAAGCCCTCAGCCATAAAGGGGACATGATCGAGATCCTCAACGATATCGGCCGATGCTATTACGATCTCAACGAGGTGTCGCTCGCCCGGCGCGTCTGGGAAAAATCACTCGAGATCAATCCGGACCAAGAAGAAATCAAGGCTCTTTTGGCGGAGATCCAATAGACCTCGGCCCTACTATTTTCGAGCGCGGCGCTCACGAACCAAGGGCGCGAATTTGTCCCTGAGCCGGGTTTGCACGCTGGTCATGGGAATCTCTTTCCCATTGATGATGACGGCCGTCACTTTGGAACTGAGTTGGAGAATATTCCCGCTGCAAATGAAAATGTCAGCCGCTTTGCCTTTTTCCAGCGATCCGACCCTGTCCGATATTCCCAGGATACGGGCCGGATTGATCGTCAGCGCCTTGACGGCGGCATCTTCCGATAATCCGTGAGCAACGGACATCGCGGCGGGAACGGGCTGCCGCCGCACGTTGCGGCTTCCGGGACCGCCCGCCGATTCGTTGAAAGCGAAGAGAACCCCCTTTTTCTGCAGGACCGCGGCCGTGTGATAATTGAGGTCGTAAGCTTCCCACCGCCGGGGAATCGTCATCGTTCCGGACCAGATGACCGGTATTTTTTCAGCCGCCAACCGATCCGCATATTTAAGGATCCCGCCGTTTGCGAAAAGAATCCCCTTAAGATCGTATTCATCGATGATGCGCAGGGCGCCGCGAATGGTGACTTCATTCATCGTGACGAAGATCGCCGGAATCTTTTTCTCCAGAACCGGGATCAGGGCCTCCATTTCCAAGCTGCGCGCGATCGGCTCCGCATTCTTATCTTTTTTCAAGGATCGGCTCGTCCGATCCGCATAACGTCGGGCCTGGTTCAATTTGTCCCGGATAAGAGCATTCACGCCGGGCAGTGTGGAAGGGTATTTCCCACTGACTTTAGCACCCATATTGAACACCATGGCCGCATGCTTTTTCATCACCATATCGTCGGCCAGATCGCCCTTGAGGTTCATAACCAGCGCCCCTCCGCTGAGGGCGTTGCGGGAACCGCTGACGGTCAGGGCGGTCGTGATCCCGTCTATCCGCGCCACCTCGATGCATTCGTCCTCGGGATTGAAAGCATCGAACGGATCCATATGGGGAGTGGACGTCCCGGTTTCATTCGTGTCGTTCCCCGCGCCGGGATAACCGGTCAATCCGAGAGCCGTAAACGGGGCGATCATTCCCGGGTAGATGAAACCTCCTCCGGCATCGATGATCCGCGCTCCGGCGGGAGCGGAGATGTCTTTTCCGACATCGGCGATCTTGCCGTCCCGTATCAGCACGCATCCGTTCCGCAGGGAAGAGCCTGAAACGGTCACCACCGTCCCGTTCTTTATCAATATCGTTCCCTGAGAAAAAATCACACCGGCCGTCAGGAGGAACAGGATGAATCCCCAAACCGCATGTTTTTTCATTGCGCACCTCCTTCGACCGTAACGCTTTCCTCGGCATGATCGAAATAGACTCTTCCCTCGATGATCGTCATGACGCACTTCGTTGTCGAATCCAAGGGATGTTTGTCGAAAACGGCGATATCGCCGTCCTTCCCGACATCCAGGCTTCCCACCCGGTCTTCCATTTCCAAAGATACGGCGGCGTTCAGCGTGATCATCTTCAGAACTTCATTCTGGGTAAGTTCATTATACTTGAGAACTTTTGCCGCATTCATGTACAGGTATCTGCCTTCATCCGCACTGTCGGAATTAATGACGATGTTCACTCCCGCATCATTCATGATGGTGAATCCGAACGGGCACCCGTCATAAGATTCCTCCTTGAAGCCCCACCAATCGACCCAGCCCCCGAAACTGACCCCGGCTTCCGCTATCACGTCAGCTACCTTGTAGCCGTCCACGCAGTGGCTCAGCTGCAGCAGATCGATACCGAATTCCCGGCAGAAATTAATGATCCAGACGATTTCGTCGGCACGGTAGGTATGACAATCCACGCTGATTTTCTTTTCCAGCACCATCTTCAGCGTTTCCAGCTTGAGATCCTTTTTCGGAGGCGTCAGGTCTTTCTTGCCCTCCGATCTTTCTTTCTCATATTTATCCCATTTGGCTTTATATTCCTGAGCTTCGATAAAGGCTTTTCGAGCGGAATGGGCGTTTCCCATCCGCGTGGAAGGACTGCGGCCTTTGCTTCCGTAAACACGCTTGGGATTTTCCCCCAACGCCATCTTCAGCTGCTGCCGGACACCCTGCACCATCATCTCCTCCACCGGCGCGCCATACTTCAGTTTGATCGTCACATTGACGCCGCCGATAACATTGGCGCTGCCGTGCATGGTCTTAATGGTCGTCACGCCTCCGGCGAGGGTTTTTCGGATCGCATCGGAATCAGGCTCCAGAGCTTCCCACATCCAAATCTGAGGAGTCACCGGATCCGTGGCTTCATTGATATCGGCCAGAGCGATGTGAGAATGACTATCGATCAGACCCGGCATGACATACTTCCCGGATACATCGATCACCTTGACTCCGCTTGGAATAGCGACATCACTGCCGACGGCCGTGATCCTTCCTTTCTGAATAACGACCGTACCCTTCGGGATTTCTCCCTTGGAAACAGTGATTACCGTGCCGCCTTTCAGCGCCAGATCCTGGGCACCTCCACTCACGGCGCATAATCCGATCACCACAAGCAGGGAAATCAACTTTTTGCTCATATTTCTTTTTCCTCCTTCCCCGATAAAACACGGGCGACGATTTTTCCTTATATCACAGAATCCGCCTTGACGCCAAACGCCGCTTCCAAACCGGGCGTTTCCCCGGATCGGACTTCACGGGATCGGCTTGATCAAGATCAATTCCGTCTGCGGGGGGGAGAGGTATTCCACGCCGTCCGCGCGAAGAACGGCATCATCCTGACGAGTCAAGCTGAGGGAGCGGCCCATCGACGGGATTTCTTTGGATATCCCCATTTCCACGGCAAAAAGCATGACGGGATCCAGACGCAGGTTCACGCGTTCTCCGTAACGTTCCGGATAATCCGGATAAAGGAGCGGCCCGATGCAGTGCACGGTATCCCCGATGGTATGGGCGCCCACCCAACCGTCATACCCGGAATCCTGAAGAAACCGCATGGTTTTGGTGTGGATATCGAGCGCTCTTTCCCCAGGCACCATGTTTTTCTTGAGCTCCCTGGCGAATTTCAAGCTGAACTCGAAAAAATCACGGATGGGCTTTGGAGGCTCCGTCTCTCCCGGTTTCAGGACGTAGGCCTGCCGATTGACGTCGGAACAGTACCCCATATACTTCACCCCGAAATTCACATCGATGAAATCGCCGGGCTCAATGACGATTTCAGACAGCAGAAGCTCGCCTTTTTCAACGGGAACGCCGAAAGGACAGGCGCCGGGCCATCCCGGCTCGACATTGTATTTCCGCAGTTTTTCCCGATAAGCCCAGTACAGGTCCTCTCCGGTCGTAATCCCCGGTCGGATCACTTCGTTCGAGAGCACCTCATGATGGATGCGCTTGGCGATCTCGAAGGACTTTCGCATCAGCTCCACCTCGCGCTCCAAACGGTGGACTCGAAAAGAGACCACCAGCTTTTCAGCGGATACGAGCCTGTCGGTATAAACCGGGCCGATCGCATCTTCTAGATATTTTTTCATCTCCACCGTCAATCCATCGCACATGGGGATCGTCCGGGAAGTATTGATTCCGATGCGGCGCGGATCAAAATCGTGCACGGCCTTCCGGAGGTAGGGCTTCAACCCCTCTTTCCCATAGACGATGACATCATCGTAGATCCGCGTCTGGATGATGTCTCCCAAATGGGTGCCGATCACGATCCTTTTGACCCGATCCGATCCATCATCCATGAAAAGATAGGCGTTTCGATGTCCTCCGATCCCTCCTCCGATATCCGCGATGATGGGATCGAGATTGTTCTCGCGGCTCATCACGATCCACATATCGATGTTGTTCGATCGCATGGCGGGCAGCAAAAAACGGTCTATTTTCTCTTTGACGATGTCCACTTTCAACTGCCAGGCCCATTGCTCCTCGTCACGAGTCATCACCTGTCCGGAAAGCATACCGGCCGTCAGCAAAATCAGCAGCGCCGCTCCCGACACGCGCATTGAAATCATGGAATGAGACATGGTTCCTCCAATCAGCGCCCGATTCCTTAGGGACACTGCAAGCAATTATGATTCCCTTTTCTTCCCTTTATGCGATTATTTATGATATACAATATATTCACATCAACATGTTAGGATAAAAAGAATTTCACCCCATGTCAACGGGGAAACCACTTAAGGAGTCAAACCTATGCATTCAAAAAGACGGTTGGGACCGGGCCTGATCTGCATGCTTTTTCTGGGATTATTTTTAGCCGCGGAAGCCCGAATTCCGGCGGACATCCAGGACGACATAAACGACCTGAACACCTACAGCTGCACTTCGATCGTGGTCAGCCGGGGGGCGTCGGTCGACGGCTCCGTCATGACCACCCATTCCTGTGACGGGCCCTATGAGATACGTCTGAACGTGGTTCCGGGCAAAAGCCGCCCTGCAGGAGAGATGCGGCCTGTCTTCAAGGGCGGAGGCTTGGGGGCGGAAATGAAAGCCGCCATCCGATCCGGTGAGATCCCGGAAGTATCAACCACCTTCAGCCGCTTCGATATCGCCTACCCGTTCATGAATGAAAAGCAGGTTGCCATCGGAGAAACCACCATCGGAGGACGCCGGGAGCTTTACAACTCGGAAGGCTTTTTCGATATCATGGCGCTGGAACGCGTTGCGCTGGAGCGAGCCGCCACGGCCCGCCAGGCAATCGAGATCATGGGGGAGTTGGCTGTCCGCTACGGCTACAGCGACGGCGGCGAATGTCTGACGGTCTGCGATCCCAAGGAAGCCTGGGTGTTCGAGATCTTCGGTGCGGGGCCGTTGGAAACAGGAGCCGTATGGGCCGCCCGCCGCGTTCCCGACGGGGAGGTTTCCGTCAGCGCCAACCACAGCCGGATCGGAGCGATCGACCTCAAGAATACAGACGATTTCATGGCTTCTGATAATGTAATCCAAGTCGCCGTTGAGATGGGATGGTACGATCCCGATTCCGAGCGCCCCTTCATTTTCAACGAAGCCTACTCACCGTACGACATGGGGTATCTGATGTACACCCGCCGCCGGGAGTGGCGTGTTCTGAGCACTCTGGCGCCGGGAATGAATCTCGATCCCTGGTGTGAAACCGGATACCCTTTTTCCGTCAAACCGGAGAAAAAGGTCTCAGTAAAAACTCTGATGACCCTGCACCGCGATTACTACCAGGATACTCCCTTCGACATGAGCCGGGGCCTTGCGGCCGGCCCTTTCAAGACGCCCAACCGCTACAACGTTTCCCAGGGAACCCTCAAAAAAGGTTTCCTCGGTTGGGAGCGGCCCATCGCATACAATAAATGTTCCTATTCGTTCGTCTCCCAATCAAGGGATTGGCTCCCGGATTGGATCGGCGGCCTGATCTGGTTTGGAGAAGATGATCCGAAAACCACGTGCTATGTGCCCTTCTACTGCGGCGTCACCACGGTTCCGAAATGTTTTCAAACCGGCCGCAAGGATGAGTATGACCGGGCCGCGGCCTGGTGGGCTTTCAATTTCGTGGGCAATTGGGCGGACCTCAAATACATGTACATGATCGAAGACATTCGTAAGCTTCAATCCGAACTCGAAGGAGAACTTTTTCAACTTCAACCCGCCGTCGAGGCGACCGCATTGAAATTATATGCCGACGATCCGGAGGCCTGCCGGAATTATCTCACCCGCTATTCCAACGTTACGGCCCAAACCATCGTCGACAACTGGTGGGGTCTTGCGGATCATCTGATCGTTAAATATTCGGACGGACTGGTCAACGTCGGCGGCGAGTACCGACGTGTCGGATATCCCAAGTCTTGGCTGGATGCCGTCGGTTACGGGAAAGAACCCATAAAAAGAGCCCGTAAGGAATAGAAACCATCCCATAATCTTTCGCGGCAAGACCGGATACGGGTAATCGCGGAACGAATCGCAACGGATGGGTGAATGCGTCTCCGTTCGATTCATTCCAACCGAGCGAAAAAAAACGGGAGGGCGGTGGGATGACCGCCCTCCCGATATGATTCCTTAAACTCTATTTTGCCTAGCGAATCAGCCAGATCTCCTCCTGCCGCGGAACCGAATAAACGAAACCGTCTTCAGTCAGATAGGCGTCTTCCTCGGTGGGGATGGAAATCTTTTGGCCGCCCCATTCCGGGATGACGCTGAACGCGTGGGATTCGATCGCGTAATAAGCGCCCAGGCGCAGCGGAAAAGTCGGCCTTACTCCGTAGCGATCCGGCCAGTTCTTGCACATGGAAGATCCGATCCCATGCCCGGGGACACCGGTGGAATGACAGTAGACCACTCCCTCGATCCCCCATTCACGGCACAGGTTCTCCGCCTCAGCCACGATGGTGTGTCCGATATCCCCCGGCCGGGAAACCTGGAAGATGGCGTCCTGAACCCTGAGCGAGTTGGCGAACGCCTGTTTGAGCCCGGCGGGAACTTCGTTTTCTCCGGGCTTGAGGACATACCCGGTCCCTTTGAAATCGGTATGAAAATTCATATAGATGACACCGATATCGTTATTGATGAGATCCCCCGGCTGAATAACCGTTGATTCGGCATCCAATCTTTCAGCTTCTCCTTCGCGGATAACGCGCAGGCCGTTGAAATACCAAGTAGTCAGATGGAGCTCATCCATACGATTGAGGAGATGCCATCGAAGATCGCCGATCGTGGTTTCCCCGGGAGTGATCAGATCACTGCTGAGGATGTCCTGATGCAGATATTTTGAAAGCTCCGCCGCTTCCCGGAAATATTCCCGTTCCTCCGGCATTCGGGTATCCAAAAAATCCACGATCAAAGGTTCCGCCGAGACCAAACGGGCGGCGTATTTCGGACCGATGGATTCCACCAGGAATTTTTTCATTTCAACCGTAAGACCATCGCACATGGGGATGGTGCGCGACTGGTTGACGGCGATCTTCTTGGGATTGATCTTTTCGATCGTCTCCTTGAGGATGGGAGCCAGCGAAGGACCGTTCTCCCCCTCTCCCCTGTGGTAAGAAACGGATTTATCCCAGAGTTTGCTGTAATGGGGAAGATGGGTGCCGAGCGCCACCCGACGTACGGTATCCGATCCGTCATCGTAGAAGATATAGGCGTTGCGGTGACCGCCCGGTTTGTTTTCTATTGTGTCTTCTATGTAGGTCTGTACGAAATCCTTGTTGAATTCCCGCGACATGATGACCCAACAGTCGATCCCGTGCCTGCGCATGGTGGGCAGCAGGAGGCGGTTGACGCGATCGGTGTTGAGCTTTGAAATGATTTCCGCCCTCTCGCGAATGGGCCGGAACGAAACATCCGCTTTGTCCGCCGGCGGCGGAGCGCACGCGAATGTCAGCGCCAATGCCGTCAGGACCAAGAATCCAATAATTTTCTTCATTTAACCTTCCTCGTTTTCATGAGCTTCTCGATCTCATCGATCTCCTTGGGGACATCCCGGCTCAGGATCTCGCAGCCATCCTTGGTGATCAAAACCGTATCCTCGATCCGAACCCCCAATTCCTTTTCGGGATAATACAATCCGGGCTCGATGGCGAATACCATCCCTTCCTCGAGCGGGACGCCGTGGGGCCCCACGTCATGGGTCGCCATGCCCACATAGTGACCGATCCCCCCTCTCTGCCCTCTCTGGTCGAGTCCTTTTTTCTTCATCACTTCCGCGACATGCCGCTGCACGTCCGCGGTGGTGATTCCCGGGCGGTAGGATTCGAGACAGGCTTTAAGGACTTCCAGGCAGATGGTGTAGACTTCTTTCTGTTCGGGAGTGAATTTTCCGTTGATGGGCCAAGTCCGGCTGATATCCATACACATATAATCCAACTCTCCGCCGAAATCGATAAGCAGGATATCTCCGTCCTTCATCTGCCGGCTGTTTTCGTCGTAATGCCAGACACAAGAATTCGGACCGGATCCCACGATCGGCGGATACGCGAAATTGCGGGCGCCCTTATTCAGGATGACGCTCATCGCCGCCGCTTCGACCTCATACTCATAGGCGCCGGGGTGCGACGCCAGCATCGCCTGCACAACGCCTTCGGCGGAGGCTTTCCCGATCCTTCGAAGGATCTCGATCTCTTCCGCGCTTTTGATCACACGCATGTTGTCGATATACGTGGTGATATCCTTGAATTCGACCGCCGGATAGCGTTCGCGGAGTTTCAGGATCCGGTAGTTGTCCAGCGAGATCTGGTCGTTGTAATGATTTCGATTTTTTCGCCCTATGAAAATCCGGGTTTCCCAGCGCGCGTTGTCGACGACGTCCCGCGGGACAAGACGCATGTGAAAAACCAGCCCGTTTCTGACCGCATGGCGCGCAATGAACTCATCCAGGTAGGTTGCGGAATAAATGTCCGTAAATCCCGTCTTTTCCTTCGCCTGCGGATCCTGCAGCAGGTTGGCGCCGTCGATCATCATTTCCCGAGGGGTTTGAGCCGGCAGGAAAAGGTAGGATGCTTTATTTTTGGGCGTCATCACCACCATGGCATTGCAGTCTTCGATCCCCGTGAAATAGTAAAAGTCGTTGTCCTGGCGAAAATGCTGACCGGGAGGAACGAATGGATCGCCGAATAGGATGATCAAGCCATCCGGCACCTGCTCCATGAGCGCGGCCCTTCGACGGGCGAATTCCTCCTTGCTGTATCCAGACCTCTGTGCAAAAGCCAGGGATTGCACCAAAATGACGCAAACGATGAGCATACAAATCCCGACAGCTCGTTTTGAACGCATTCTAAACTCCTTGGATTGGTTTTGGTAGGACGGTGAACGCACAGCGAGAAATTGTCATATATATTTCTCACGTATACAATTGCGTTGTCAGTCGTCCTCATTTTTGATATATAATATATTCATTATATTGCGAAAAAAGTCAAATCTTTTAGAAAAGGAGAATACGGAATGATTCCGAAAAGATCCATCACGGCACTCTCTGTTCTAACGGTCCTTCTGCTGACGGCGGGATGGGCGGTCGCGCAGAATCCGGGCGTCGCCGACGTCCAGGACAGCCATCACATCCTGCCGGAACGGGAGAGGGCTGAAGTCATGAACGATTGGCTGCGCTGGCGCTTGGACAACATCATACCCAAGCTGATGCGCCGGGAAAACATCGACCTCTGGCTGGTCATCAATCGGGAATACAACGAAGATCCGGTCTACATGAGCATGGTTCCCGAACCGACCATGGCCGCGCGCCGGACCTCTATTCTGATCTTTCACGACGCCGGAGAGAAAGAAGGCGTCAAACGGCTGAGCGGCAGCTACTACGGGATGAAGGGCTGGTACGAAGGCACCTGGAAAAACAAAAAACAAAAACAGTTCGAAAGCCTGGCCGAAGTCATCAGAAAGATCGATCCCGAAAAGATCGCCGTCAACGTTTCCTCCACTTCAAGGTTCGGGGACGGATTGACCGCCAGCCTGAAAGAGAAGCTGGAAACCGCCCTCGGTCCGAAGCTGTCCAAACGCATCGTCTCCGCCGAAAATCTATGTATCGGTTGGCTGGAAACACGCAGCCCGCAGGAATTGAGCGTATACCGCCACATCTGCGGGATCGCGCATGACATCATCGCCGAGTTTTATTCCAACCGCGTCATCACTCCCGACATCACCACGACCGATGAGGTCGTCTGGTGGATCAGGGATAAATTCCGCGAGCTCCGTTTGGACACCTGGTTCCAACCGTCCATTTCCATTCAGCGTTCCAAACAGGAGGCCTCGAAATATCCGGATAAGAACAAGGTCATCCGCCGGGGCGATCTGCTCCACTGCGATGTCGGAATCAAATACCTTGGTTTATGTACGGACATGCAGTGGCAGGCTTATGTGTGCCGTATCGGTGAGGAAGAAGTCCCCGCCGGAATCAAGAAAGCGCTGGATCGAGCCAACCGGGTCGCGGAGATCTTCATGAATGAATTCAAATACGGACGCTCCGGGAACGAAATCACCGAAATCGCCATGAAGAAAGCCTCGGATGAGGGACTCCGCCCGCTGATCTACACGCATCCGGTCGGGAATCACGGTCATGCCGCGGGATGCCAGCTGGATGCCCGTCCGGTGGAAACGGCACCCGAAGGCATCCGTATAGAGATGGAATATCCTCTCTACTACGACACGACGTATTCGATAGAATTGAGCAGCACATCCACGGTTCCGGAATGGGGAAATCAGGATGTCCGGATCGGCTTTGAAGAGGACGCCGTATTCACCAAAGAGGGCTGCCGGTTTATCGACGGTCATCAAACCAGGTTTTTCCTGATCAAATAGCACGATTCGTCGCCGCCGGATACGGAATGCCGGTTAGCGTTCAATCCGGGAGAGAAGGCGTCTGTCCCAAAGCAGCCGCCTTCCTCCCTCTTGTTTCCTAGAGGGAAGCAAGATCATTATTGACAAAAGGGGAATTGTCTTATTAATATGGAAGGGGAAAAAGGAGCGAGAAATAAAAAACAACCCGATTGCTTACCGTTCTTTGAAGGCCTGTGTGAAAAATTATCTGAAACAACAGATGGAACAGGGCCAGCTGGTCCCCGGAGACCGGATCGAAGAAAAGGAACTTTGCGACACTTTGAACATCAGCCGCACACCTATCCGAGAGGCTTTGATCGAACTCGAATCCGAAGGATTCATTGAGATCATCCCCCGGAAAAGTATTCGCGTCCGAAAACTGAGCGACAAGGAAATCCGCGATATGTTCGAAGTGATAGGGGCGCTTGAAGCCATGGCGGCCGAAAGGGCGGTGGATATCCTCTCGGATGACGACTTATCCGAAATGGAAGATATCTACCACAAAATGCTGGCCACCTACAAGCGGGGGGACTTCGACCAGTACGTCGACTGGAACACGCAGCTGCACGATTTTCATATCAGACTCTATGACAACAAAATCCTATCCGACATCGTAAACCAGTTGAAGGAACGTCTTTGGAATTTTCCCCGCACGCCGTTTCACATCCCGGAATGGGAAGAGCTGCTGTTGAAAGACCATGCACAACTCGTCTCCCTCTTCCAAAAACGGGACAAAACCGCGATCAAGAAGCTGCTGATGGATGTCCACTGGGATTTCGATCGCAATTACCCTTTTCTGGTTCAGTATTTCACTTTCACGGGACAGAAATCTTAAAACCGGTTTGTGCATCTCGATAAAAAACCGGTTTGGATTTTTGTTTTCGAATACGTGAATGTCGTTTGCTATCGCGACAGACGGCTTTATTTCCGCTTTCCCTCTTAATTCAGATAATCGAGGATACTCTTTACCGTGGCGGCTTCCGGGGCATCCGGCGTCAGAGACAGAAAGCGGTTGAAATTTTCCTTGGCCAATCCCTGTTCATTTTTATTCAGGTAGACATAGCCTAATTTTAAATATGCCGGGGCATAATCCTCATTGATTTCCGCCGCGAGTGAAAAGTATTCCAACGCCTCATCCAGTTTTTGATTTCCGAAATAGATCTCACCGACGTTATATGCCAGAACTTCATTTCCCGAATATGTTTCGATGGACTGCTTGAAAAGATTCTGGGCTTCTTCGACCTCTCCTTTTTTCAGAAAGGCTTCGCCTTTTCCCGCCAGCGCCTTGGCTAATACTTCCTTTGGAAAATCCGGGTCGGTTTCGGCCGTTTCGAGTAATATGTCGAATTCATTGATCGCGGCGTCCAGATCACCCTTTTTATTGTAGCCGTCGCCGATACTGAGATGAACCTGAAAAGCCTTGGGGTTCTTCAGCAGAAATTCCTTATAGACACGGATCGCCCCGTCATAATCCTGCTCATTGAAGAGTTTATTGCCTTCGTCCAGAACGGCGAGGGAAGCTTCATCTTGAATGAGGGGACTGATCTCGATCCCTTTTTTCAAGGTAAAATCAACCGGAGGATTCCTATCCAGCTGACGGACATCCACGACCCGCTGTGCGGCTTCGAAACCATCCGCGGAAACGAGCACCCTCCAGTTTCCGGATCCCAAGGAAATGATACCCCACTCCCCTTTTTTATTCGTTTGCGCATCTCTCTTGATGCTTTTATCCTGTTGAAAGATCACCGTGATCTTGGCACCCTGAATGGGGGCTCCGTTCTCATCCAACACGGTTCCGCCGATACGTGCCCGTCCTCTTCCGGCCTGAGCCAGAACCAGGGTGGAAGAAAGAAGAAATGTCAGACAGAAGAGAAAGAACTTAATGCTTTTTTTTGTGACCATTTTTGATATGCCTCCACAATTAGAAAATTGCATTATATCGAATTTTGTCCGTATTGAGAACAAGAAGGATGATTTTCATGTTATCTTATTTGAGCATATCGACCTTTCGGCGGATATCCTCTTGTTTAGGCTCTATTTCCAACGACTTTTCCCACGCGATCAAGGCTTCTTCCGCATTCCCGAGAGTATGGTAGCAGGTCCCGATGTTATTGAGCACGCTGATATTGGTGCCGAAATGATCCAAGTATTCCTTATAGAAAGGAATCGCCTCCGCATACTCGCCCAGGGCTTGACTGGCCTGCCCCATGATCATGAGAAAATCGAACCTGCGGTCATCCTGGAGAAACGGCTGAGCGATCTCTTTGATGTCCAAATATTGCTTTTTTTCCAACAGAACACGGCTGTAATCCAAGGCATAGAGTGCTGAATTGGGATCGCTGCGGTGCGCGGTTTCCAATAATGCGGCACCCTTATCGAATTTTTTTATCTGCCAATACTGCTTTCCAAGGATGTTGGAATACATCGGGTCGGAAGAAGGCGCCATGGGGATCCCCATCGTCCAGGCACGCGGCAAAGAGGGAAAATGCGAGACAAAAAAGTGATCCTGTTCCACCAGGATTTCCTTCCCCTCCCCATCCAGAACGGACACTTTCAGCTTATAATTGGCGGGAGAATATTCAGCGAGGGAGATTTCTTCATAAAACTCCCCGTCGGAAGCATATTCCGAGATGTTTTTGGTAAAAACCGGGATCTCCGTCTGTTCCCGCTCCAGGATATACCGCAGCTTCCCGTTTTGCTTCAGGCTCTCGGTCAAACCGAATATCTGAAAATACAGATAAAGCGTGTCGGTTCTGACAAAATCATTCCGCGGCGAAGGGACCAGTTGGCGGGAACCTATCAGGTAGGCTTTATTTTGACCGGTATAGCGGGAATTTTCCGACACCCGGTTCGCCAAAACCAACGAACTCATTTGGAGCGAGGAGGGCTCGGGGATATTGACGTCGGCTTCGATCGACGTAAACTCTTTTGAAACCGAGTTTTTCAGGATCACGCTCATGCGGTAATTCCCGGAGATCAGGGGAAACAGGTCCTGGAAACTGAACAATTTATCGGAAATCTGTTCGATCTGTCCCCGGTTGAACTCGATCGGGATCCGCCGTTCGAACTGGTAGACGATTCTGTTTTCCATGTCCATTACATTTCCGTTTACTTCGATATTGGCATGAAACTTATTTTCATAGGGCTCAACGGAGAATTTGCTGGGCTCGATCAGGTAATGAACGAAAAATTGGCCCTGTTTATCCTGGAGGACATCGACACAGGCGTCATTGTCCATATAATTAGAAGAATAATCGACTTCGATCACATCCTTGTATCGAAGCAGCTTTTCGGCATAGGTGTCTTTCACCTTTTACATCGGAGCGGCGGGGATTCTATTCGTAATCAGGATCTCCGATGCCATGGAAGGACGCGGAACAAGCGTTTTTTCCTGGGTGATAAGGGTCAAGGAGACATTGGCGATATCAGGTTCGATATTCATCAGGGTTCTGTAGGCGGACACATAATCGCTGGGATCCCCCATGTAATTCACCATGAGTCTCTGAGGACCGTACTGCAAAGGAGAATACAACCTGTACTCGCCCACCCCGTCTTTTTTGAAAAAGACGACGCTGAAAGCGTTGGGGAGTCCCATATCCGACAAGCCTTCATAGAACCAGATGATAAGAGGATAGACTTCGGACATGTTCTCGAATCGATCGATGCTCTTGGGCTCTCCCAGAGTGATATGGATGCGCCCCATGTCCGTACGCCATCCCGGGGAAGGAGACTGCCGTCCGAACCAGTTGTTGGCATAGCGGATACGTTTATAGTGCTCGGTTTTAAATTCATTATTAGGCGTGTTGGGCGTGGGGTCGCGCTGCTTCCAGAAAGCCTCAATGAAGATATTTCGCTCTTTGTCGCTCTGCAGTTGGAGAAAAACTTCTTTCTCCTTCTGGGTGATGATATAGACCACTTCCTCCTCGATCCATTCTCGATAAGCTGGAGGAAGGTTTTTTGTCTTCAATTTCTTTTGAGCCGCCGACACCGGCACCAGCGACAAAACAAACAAGAATATGATTATGGTGAGAGCTTTTCGTTTCATTTCATCCATCCTATAATCGATCATAATACCTAATATCGATAGTCTCTGCAACCCGAGAACTCAAGGCCCGAATTCCGGGAAGCACGCTTCCGAGAGGATTCAGCATGCGCTCCATGCGGATCATCAGGCCCGGTAACAGGGGAACAGCCATAAAAAAACACATTCATCCCGCCGAAATCGCTTCCGTTTTCAAAATCTTTCTTGAGATATATAATATAAAATGTTTTGCAATAAACACCCATTTTCAGTAAAAAAGGAGTGTGTCGGATCGCATTCAAAATAAAACCGTTCGCAAGCCGCAGGGACGCCGTTCCGTCCTCTTTCATCAACTCATTTCCGGTCCTTATCGTTGCGGGGCCTCGAGCGGATTCAGATATTTTGAAAGCGATGCGAATCCAGGACCGTAAGCAATCGCATCCCGGTTTAGACCGGGATATCAGCATACGGTGATTCAAAAAGGAGGTTCATATGAAAAAGCGAATGGCCGCCGCCGTTGTTATGGCGGTGATTTTTCTGCTCTCCGGAGCACTCTGGTCACAAGAGCCGGTTGATTGGAACATGGTGTCCAAGATCCGGCACGAAGGCATCCAGCATTCCCAGGTCATGTGGCTGGTCGGCTACCTGTCCGATGTGATAGGCCCCCGGCCCACCGGATCGCCCGCTATCGACCGGGCCAACAAATGGGCGGCGGCGAAGATGGCCGAATGGGGATTGAAAAACGCCAAGCTGGAGCCCTATGAGAACTTCGGCGTCGGTTGGGCGCCGCACTATGTTTCGGCGCACCTTTTAAAACCCCATTACCAGCAGCTGATCGGCATCTCTATCGAATGGGGATCGAGCACCAACGGCAATATCAAGGGACAGCCCGTTTACGTGGATATCAAATCCAAGGCGGACTTCGCCAAGTACAAGGGGAAACTCAAGGGCAAGATCGTGCTTTACGTCCCCCCGCGCAAAACCCCGACCTATTTTACCGCTGACGCCCGACGTCATGACGAAAAGACACTTGCGGAGCAGAAAGAATACCCGCTCCGGGTTTCACGGACGGGACGGGGCGACTATGTCAGGGGATTGATCGACGATATGGAAGACTTTTTCCGCTCCGAAGAGATCGGCGTCCTGGTGAGTCCGAGCGCCAACCGGACCCGCGATTACGGGACCGTACTCGCCGCCGGCATCCGCCAGGCGCGCTTTCCCGAACGGGCCCGCCCCCTGCCGGAGATCATCCTGGCAGCCGAACACTACAACCGCATCCATCGCATCATCGAAACCTACAAGGAACCCGCCGAGATGGAAGTGGAGATCCGCACGAAATTCTATGACGAGGATCTGCACGGATACAACGTCGTGGCTGAGATACCGGGAACCGATAAAAAGGACGAGATCGTGATGCTGGGAGGCCACATCGATTCCTGGAGCCCGGGCACCGGAGCGGCCGATAACGCCGCCGGCTGCGCCGTTTCTATGGAAGCGGTCCGCATCCTCAAAAAACTGGGCGTGAAGCCGCGGCGCACCATCCGGGTTGTGCTGTGGAGCGCGGAAGAAAAAGGCTGGGTGGGCTCAAAGGCGTATGTCTACAATCACTTCGGCGACCATACGACCATGAAGCTCAAGCCCGAGCACGCGAAAATCTCCGCCTACTACAACTACGATAACGGATCCGGGCGCATCCGCGGCATCCGGCTGCAGGATAATGTACAGCTGCTTCCGATATTCAAGGAGTGGATCAAGCCTTTCCACGATCTCGGGATGACCGAAGTCGTCACCCGTTCATCTTTCGGATCAGATCACGGCGCTCTGGATTATGTGGGCATACCCAGTTTTCAATGGATCCAGGATCCCCTGGATTACGGAACCCGCATCCACCATACCA
>CAYSQW010000005.1:0-117143 GCA_964433135.1 uncultured Eubacteriales bacterium | reverse complement strand
CCGTGGCTCATCCAGGAGCGTTCAGGGCCCTGAGTATGGTTTTTTCCTGAATGCCAGGGTGGGGTTAGTAGGCAAGAATGGGGTGGGGAGAATCCCCCCCCCACCTAATTTAAATACTTGTCGAACCAAGCCAGGACTCTCTGGTAATAGTCGAGAACGTGGCTGGGATATCTTCGAACGCCATGGCCTTCATTGGGATAAATAGCCAGGACGGTTTCCACCCCCAGTTTTTTTAAAGCGGTAAACATCAATTCAGCCTGGTTGATGTTGCAGCAGAAATCCCAGGCTCCATGGACAAATAGGGTTGGTGTCTTGCAATTTTTTATGTATTTGATAGGGGACCATTCCCAAGCTTTCTCGAAATCATCGATGGGCATGAATCCGCCGTCGCTTTCAAACCAGAGGGAGTTGGCATCCGTGCTCCAATCCGTGAGAACATGGCTTATCGATGCCACCGGAATCGCGGCCTTATAGCGGTCGGTATGCGTGATGATCCAATTGCTCAGGTATCCGCCGTAGCTTCCACCGGTTAATCCTAAACGTTCTTTATCGAGGAATTGAAAATTATCCAAGACATAATCCAGCCCCAGCATGAGATCTTTATATTCGCCGCCGCAGAGATCTCCGACAATGAGGTCGGAAAATTCCTGCCCGCGGCCGGAGCTCCCCCTGTAGTTCATGAACATCACGGCGTAACCCTTGGCCGCCAGGTATTGAAACATCGCCGTTCTGGGAAGACTGCAGCCGTATTGGCCGTGAGGGCCTCCATGTACGGCATGGATCAGGGGGTAGCGGGTTCCTTTTTGGAAAGCCGCGGGTTTCATCAGCCAGCCTTCGATCAAAGTCCCGTCAAAACTCGGAAAAGAAAAGGATTCACTTTCAACGATCTCGACTTGATTGACGAATTCCTTATGGAATTTTGTAAGCTGCTGCTTTTTCAGATTCACGGTAGACTTGGTTTCCCTGATGCTGAATATTTCAGGAGGATGGGTGAAATCCGTATAAACAAAGAAAATATCACCATTTATACCCAGGCAAAAAGCATTCACCTGCCCGTTCTCCTCAAAGATACAGTCTACCTTACGTCCTTCTCTGGGAGCCGTATAGAGCCCAACACGTCCATGATTCTGGGCGGTGAAATAGATTTTCTTTCCGTCATACGCCCATTCCGGTGACATGCTCCAGCGATCCAGAGGGGCCGTAAGGTTCACCGGATTGCCGCCAGTTTTCGGCATGATACACACTTTATAAAGTTCGGCGTCACTTTCCTTGCTGCGATGATCGCGGTTTCTGCCGAGGAAAAGAATGCTGTCTCCGTCAGGGGACCATTTGGGGGTATACTCCGGGCCGATGGTGTTGCTGATCCGCTTCATCTCCTTGCCTTCGGTGGAAAGAAGGCAGATGTCGTTATTGGAATTGAAATCATCCTTACCGGTTTGATTCGAAACGCAGGCGATCCATTTTCCATCCGGAGAAAAGGAAATCGAATGATAGTCATAGTCTCCGGAAGATATTCGGCGGGGATCACCCCCTTTATTCGATATGAGCCAAACGTGGGTCCTTCTCAGGTCGGAATAATAATAAAACGTCTTGAATAGCAGTCTGTCCACTACCATGACATCGTTTCCGGAGGGGAACTTGCCGGGGGATGGATCGTTTTTATAGTGCCTGGGGCCGGCCGCGTTGTAGGCCAGTGTCTTTCCGTCCGGCGACCAGCAGAGCTCGTTTCCCCTCATCCCAAGATAGGCATTGGATTTTTCCAATTCCGCCAGCGCACGTTTATTGGAACCATCCGCATTCATGACGCATAAATTCAGCGAGCCTCCCACTGTTGAAAAAAATGCGATATATTTGCCGTCGGGTGATAATCTCGGGCTGGAAAGGGATCCCTTGATATCAGTAAGAGGTTTTGCCTTCCCGCCGTCTGTGGGCATCACCCAAAGACTCGAATAACCGCGGTCCGCTTCCAGACTTTTCTCTGAAAGGATGAAATATAGAAGCCTGCCGTCAGGGGAAACTTGGAGATTTCCCAAGTTTTTCAAACGAAAAACATCCTCCGCAGTCCATGGCCGTTTTGTGGGTGGATCCCCCAAAACCGCCGAGGGTGCAAAAAATATCATGGCAAATAAGATAATCATGGAAATATAAGCTTTAATTCTCAAGATTTGTCCTCCTTGAATTTCGATATATCCCAGACCTTTGGAGTGAAATCGCTCCCGATACAGCGGAGCCACTCGACTTCCTGCCGTTCAGCTCTTTATACATTTTCGGCAGCATTGTTTTCAAGCCTTTGTTTTGAAGATGCGCATCATTATTATCATTTTTATTGAATCAAAAGGGTAACATGTGATACATTACACATCAGGGGGTTTTTATGACGGCGAAAAGTATTCTCAATCTTAAATCACTGAAAGAGCAGGTCTATGAGTATCTCCGCCAGCAGATGCAGAAAGGAGAGCTGCGGCCGGGGATGGTCATCAACACGGAAAGTACCAGCAAGGTCCTTGGGATAAGCCGAACGCCGCTTAGAGACGCGCTGCTGCAGCTGGAGATGGAGGGATTCGTCACCATCATGCCGCGCAGCGGTGTCCGGGTCAACGGTCTCGAACTGAAGGATATCAAAAACTCCTATGAGATCATAGGTGCCCTGGAAAGCGCGGCTCTGGCCGCGGCGTTCCCATTTCTCAAAATCGCACACGTACGAAAAATGCAGGAATTAAACGATCGAATGAGAGCCGCGATCGCTGAAGATGATTTCAGCGCCTATTATCGGTTTAATCTAGCGTTCCATCGTGTCTATCTCGAAATCGACGGCAACGAAAGTCTTATCCGAGTAGTGGAAAATCACAAAAAACGGCTGTATGATTTCCCGCGTCAGCAGGGTTTCGTAAAAAAATGGGAGGAAGCCTCGATTGGTGAGCATCAACTGCTGGTCGATTTAATAGAGAGGGGCCGGGGCGAGGATTCGGCTCAATATATCCGTGATGTCCACTGGTCGTACAAAGTTCAGGAAAAATATATCCGGGAGTACTACCGCCAGGCGCGGAGTATCAATGAAATCGGGGAGAAATAATTGGAAAAAGGCCTCGTATTCGATATCAAGCGCTACGCCGTCCACGACGGGCCCGGTATCCGCACTACAATCTTTTTCAAGGGTTGTCCGCTGCAATGCCGCTGGTGTCATAATCCCGAAAGCATCGGGGGAGAGCCCGAGATCTTTCTGAGGCCGTCGCGCTGCGATGCCGACTGCGGCGACTGCTTGTTGGCTTGTCCGGAGCAGGCGCTTTCCAAAAGGGGAGGCTTTATTCAGCTTGACCGTGCCGCCTGCCGGCTCTGCGGAACATGCGTGGAGACCTGCGTGTTCGACGCCCTTTCCATGGTGGGCGTCTATAGAACAATGGATGAACTGCTTCGGGAAGTGGAGAAGGATGCGGTCTTTTATGAAGAATCCGGAGGCGGCGTGACGCTTTCCGGCGGTGAGCCGCTGGCGCAGTTCCCCTTCGTTCTGGAGTTTTCAAAAGAACTCAAACAACGCGGCTATCATGTGACGATTGACACCTGCGGTCACGTGCCGTTTTCCCATCTTGATGCCTTACGGGAATACACGGATCTTTTTCTGTTTGATCTCAAACTCATGGATGATGCTGCTCACGTGGACTACACGGGCGTTTCGAACAGGCGGATATTGGAGAACATGAGTCGATTTTCAGCTGAGCGGGCGCCGGTGGCCGTTCGCGTTCCTCTGATTGCGGGGATCAACGACGACGACGAAAATATCGACGCCGCGGTTGCATTTATTCGCTCCCTCGAGGGAATCCGGCAGGTGAATCTGCTGCCTTTCCACGAAGGAGGGCTGGAAAAATATCGAAGATTAGGTCGGGACAAAAAGCCGCATACCTTTAAGCCCCCTTCGGCTTTGCGTATGGAAGAGATCACACAACTGTTTTCCGGTCTGGACTGTTCGGTTAAAACGGGAGGATAAGGATGAACGAACGCATCGAGAGACTGAGAAAGCAGAGCCTGGAAGCCCGGCCGTCCATCAGTCCGGAGCGCGCCCGACTGGTTACAGAATTTTATAAAAGCGATGTCTGCGGGCGGGTATCCAATCCCGTGAGAAGAGCCTTGGCGTTTCAATATATTCTCGAAAACAAAGAGATTTGCATCAACGACGGCGAGCTTATCGTCGGTGAAAGGGGCCCTGCTCCCAAGGCGACGCCGACGTATCCGGAAATCTGCGCCCACAGCGTGGATGACCTGCGGTTCCTCGATTCAAGAGAAAAGATCCCTTTTGCGGTGGATGACGAGATCGTCGCTTTCTACCGCAGTGATATCATCCCATATTGGAAAGGACGTTCCATACGGGATCGGATATTTACCGTCGTATCCGAAGAATGGAAGGATGCCTTCGATGCCGGCGTGTTTACGGAATTCATGGAGCAGCGAGCCCCGGGACATACCGTGCTTGACGGAAAGATCTATCGAAAAGGGTTCCTGGATTTCAAGAAGGACATCGAAGCTTCCATACGCGGCCTTGATTTTCTGAACGATACGGAAGCCTATGCCAAGCGGGAAGAGCTGAAAGCCATGACGATCTGCGCCGATGCGCTCATCCGGTTCGCGGAACGGTATGCCGAAAGGGCAGAGCAGCTGGCGAAGGGTGAAACAGATTCTCAGAGATGTGAGGAACTGCTTCGTATCGCGGATGTCTGCCGCCGGGTTCCGGCGCATGCCCCGCGGGACTTCCAGGAGGCGCTGCAGTATTACTGGTTTGTCCACCTCGGCGTTATCATCGAATACACCACCTGGGACGCCTTCAATCCCGGCCGGTTGGATCAGCACTTGTATCCCTTCTATCAAAAGGGGATCGATGAAGGGACGCTCACGCAGGAAAAGGCCCACGAACTACTGCAGGCCTTCTGGATTAAGTTCAATAATCAGCCCGCTCCGCCCAAAGTCGGGGTCACGGCGGAAGAAAGCAACACTTATACGGATTTTGCGTTGATCAACACCGGAGGCGTGAAATCGGACGGCTCCGACGGGGTCAATGAACTATCTTATATGATCCTGGATGTGATCGAGGAAATGCGGATTTTACAGCCAAGCTCCATGGTTCAGATCAGCAAGCAAACCCCTGAAAAATTCATCCTGCGTGCTCTGAAAATAATCAAGACCGGGTTCGGTCAGCCTTCGGTCTTCAACACCGACGCCATCATTAAGGAATTGATACGCCAGGGAAAATCCATTGAGGACGCCCGAGATGGAGGAGCGAGCGGGTGCGTGGAGACCGGGGCTTTCGGCAAGGAGAATTACAATCTGACCGGGTATTTCAACCTGCCCAAGGTTCTGGAAATCACCCTTCACAACGGAATCGATCCCCGGACCGGAAAAGAGATCGGTTTGAAGACCGGGAAGATCGAATCCTTCACATCCTTCGCGGAGCTGTTCACGGCATTCGAAAAACAGCTCCGCCATTTTATCGACATCAAGATCGAGGGAAGCAATGTGATCGAGCGGCTGTACGCGGAAATCCTGCCCTCTCCTTTTATGTCACTCGTGATCAGCGACTGCATCGCGACGGGAAAGGATTATCATGACGGCGGCGCCCGCTACAACACGTCCTATATCCAGGGCGTCGGTATCGGCACCATCACGGATTCGCTGTCATCGCTCAAGTTTCACGTTTTCGACCGGAAGAAGATGAGCCTCGGCGAGGTCGTTCGGATCCTGGATGATGATTTTTCCGGAGACGAATCATTCCGTCAGCGATTTCTCAACAAGACCCCAAAATATGGCAACGATGATGACTATGCCGACTCCCTCATGCGGGAGGTTTTCGACGCTTACTATGAGGCCGTCAACGGCCGTCCCAACACCAAAGGGGGGCATTATCGCATCAACATGCTGCCCACGACCTGTCACGTCTATTTCGGCCGGGTTATGGGCGCCACCCCCGACGGGAGGAAAGCGGGGACTCCGCTGTCCGAAGGGATATCGCCCGTGCAGGGCGCCGATCGCCTGGGGCCTACCGCCGTCATCAAGTCGGCTTCGAAAATGGACCACATCCGCACCGGAGGCACTCTGCTCAATCAGAAGTTCACTCCGCAGCTGCTGGCCGATGATGAGGGGAGACGCAAACTTGCACATCTGATCCGAGCCTATTTCCGCCTGGACGGACATCATATCCAATTCAACGTGGTGGATGCGGCGCAGTTGAAAGACGCGAAGAGCCACCCGGAACAGTACCGGGATTTGATCGTTCGGGTGGCGGGCTACAGCGACTACTTCATCGACCTCGGGCCGGATCTGCAGGATGAGATCATCCGCCGCACCGAACACGGGGTGTTTTGATTTGCCGATCATTTCCGTTTGGTCCGGATTAAAATGGGATGAAATGGATCCTATGGGATGCCGCTATTGATTTTGAGGATGGGACTTGATATACCAATAAGCGTGAGTAAAGACTTTATTATTGATTAAGTCGTGAAGGAGAGGAAGATGCTTGATACACAGACTTATTCCCAAAGAAGACAAAATCTCAAGAAACAGGTCGGGAGCGGTGTGATCCTGTTTTTGGGAAATGAGGAAAGCCCGATGAATTATCCGGCCAATCCCTACCATTTCCGCCAGGACAGTTCGTTCCTTTATTTCTTCGGCCTGGATTCCCCCGGGCTGGCCGGTGTGATCGATGTTGACGATGACCGGGACATCCTTTATGGAAACGATGTCGAAGTGGAAGATATCATCTGGATGGGAACCCAGCCGCTGCTCAAGGACCGCGGTCTGAAAGTGGGCGTTACGCATACGGCTCCCGCCGGTGATCTGGAAGCGGTTCTCCGCGTCGCCGTCGGCCAGGGGCGTAAGATTCATTTTCTTCCTCCTTACCGCGCCGATTCGCTTCTAAAACTGAGCCGTCTTTTGGGGCTCCAACCCGAGCGGATTAAAAATTACATCTCGGAAGCATTGGTAAAGGCCGTAGTCGAACAGAGATCGGTAAAAAACGAAGCCGAGATCGCGGAGATGGAATGGGCGCATGCCGTCACTTACGAAACCTATGCGGCCGCCATGAATATGACCCGTCCCGGGATCTACGAGCAGGAAATCGTCGGCCGCATGGAAGGGATCGCTCTCGAAAAAGGAGCCCATATGGCATTTCCCACCATCCTCTCCATCAACGGGCAGATACTTCACAATCACTACCATGGGAATAAACTTTTGGAAGGCCGCCTGATCGTTTGCGATTCGGGCGTTGAATCTCCGCTTGGATATGCCTCGGACATCACCCGCACGTTTCCGGTCTCGGGATTCTTTTCCCCGAAACAGAAAGATATTTATTCGTTGGTCCTGGAGGCTCAGGTCCGTGCGATCGAAGCCGTCAAACCCGGTGTCCTTTACCGGGACATCCATCTGAAATCAAGCAAAATCATCGCTTCTGGCTTGAAAGATCTCGGTCTGATGAAAGGCGATATCGATGCCGCGGTCGAAGCCGGAGCCCACGGAATGTTCTTTCCTCACGGCTTGGGGCATCAGATCGGATTGGATGTGCATGACATGGAGGATCTGGGTGAAAATTATGTCGGCTATGATGAGGACATCGATCGCAGCGACCAATTCGGCTTGGCTTACCTTCGGCTGGCAAAAGAGCTGCAGCCGGGTTTCGTCTTGACTGCGGAACCCGGAATCTATTTTATTCCCGCCTTGATCGATAAATGGATTGCGGAGAACAAACATAGAGAATTCATCGATTATGACCGCGTGAACGAGTACAGGGATTTCGGAGGGGTTCGGATCGAGGACGACGTCCTTGTGACCGAAAGCGGATATCACGTTCTGGGAAAATCAATCCCCAAAACCGTTGAAGATGTGGAGGCGGCTACCGGGAAGGAGTAGCGGTCTCCGTTCCTATTACGATCGTGACGGCTTTTTCGGGATCCATGATCTCACGGATAGCCATGTTCATTTCTTCCAGGGATACGGATTCGATTCCATGAAGGAAGTCGCCGACGAACTCGTATCCCAGACCTGAGGCTTCAAACGCCGCATAATTGAAGGTGCGGTTTTCCCTGGGTTCGTTTTCCCTGAGAAAAGAAGCCTTCGTGTGTCGTTTGGTCATATCAAGGTCTTCCAACGTCATGCCTTCTTGATACAGCGATTCAAGAATCCGTTTCAAGGCGTCGAATGCGCGTTCCCTTTTTTCATTTTCAGTTTCAAGAAAAGCTTCCAGCAGGCCCCCCGCTTCCATTTGCGTTGCTCGGGAAGCGACGTTATACGCCAGCTTTTCACGGCTTCGAAGCGGCCAGAGGCGGGAAGCGACTCCCTGTCCCAGGTAATCTTCCAGCAGAGCTGTCCGACAGAAGTTATCACGGGTCAGCGGAGGAAGCGGGAAGGCGATTTCAACGAGTGCCTGTTCGGCGTCTTTAACGATAAAATGATATTTTTCCTTCGGAGACGTCTCGTTGATTTCGGATAACTGGAGCGCGTCTCCCTGAGGCGTCCGTTCGAAATAGCTTCGCAGCAGGGATTCCAGATCTCCTGTGCTCAAGTCGGACGATCCGGCGATGATCATGTTGCCGCCGGTAAAGACTTTGCCAAAAAAAGATTTGATGTCCCTGGCCTTGATTCGTTTCAATGATTCTTCGGAACCGTAGATCGAGCCGGCATAGGGGGTACCCGGAAAGAGCAGTCGGCGGGCCGTGTTGTGAGCGAAGCGGGGGGCGTCATCCTCTTCAAGCCGGCGGTAGCCGGTCATCTGTTCCTTGCGCCCGCTTATGCGGGGACCCGAGATGAGAGGATCGAAAATGATCTTTGTGATCAATTTCAGGGTGTCCTCGAGGTTAGCTGTCAGGCACCCTATATTGATAAAGGAAAAATCGGAACGGCAGTCCATGCGCATACTTGTCGCTTGGTCCATGATCTGCTGCAAAGAGGTCTGATCGGGAATTTCCAGGGTAAGCCGGGTCGTTAGATAAGCCAAACCTTCCAGCTCTTCGGGTTCAATGCGTTTTCCTCCCCGGATCAGGATTTGAAGGAATGTGATGGCCGCGGTATCGTCCTGCTCTAGGATCAAGGTCAGTCCGTTGTCAAGCAAGACACGCCGCGGAGATGAGTCGGTGTCAACAGCGCCAACGAAGCGGGCGAGCAGAAGAAGCAGAATCAAACCCATCAGTCCTGTGAAGGTTGATTTTTTCATGTTAATCCTCTTTATTCGGGACGATGGAAACGATGGAAAAATGGGGTTTGCTCAGATAGCGGGCGGCGGTTTTTCTAAGGCCGCTCGAAGTGAGAGCCTGAATGCGTTTGATGTAATCGGGGCGTTCGGACTCGTCGGTAAGGAGAAGATGGCGGGCGATTGATTCCGCCATCAGCGCGCCGTATTCCTGAGAGCGGTGACTGCGAAAAAGAATCCGGCTGCGGGCGCTTTCCATGAAATCCATGGCTCGAAGCTGGGCATCGCCGAAGTGATCTTTGACGGAAAATTTTAGGTTTTGCGACGTTTTAAGGTATTTGAGGATTTCACGGCGGGCTGCGGAGATGTTTTTGGGCTCCATGGTCAATCGGATAAGGAATGCGCCTCCGAAGCGATGAGCCCCGTAGCTCATGGAGAGGTTGCTTACATGAATCCGTCTTTCCAGCAGAGGATGGTTGAGCATGGGATTGATGCCGCGGCCCAACACTTCGGTCAGCAGGTCGGCGGCATACTGATCGGCGTGATTGTAATCGGGAGCCGTGATGCCGATAACCATATAAGCGCGTGTCACGTCCATGCTTTCCTTTTCTTCGACAGGTGATTTTAGGGGTATCGCCGCGTCGTGTTCGGGAAGAGAAAGTTCCCGGGATTCCAATGTCCCCAGGTATTCTCGGACCTTTTTTTCCATCTCGGGAATCATGAAGTCGCCGACGATGCCCAGCGCGCAGTTGGCGGGAACGAAAAAACGTTTGTGAAAATCGCTAATCTGGGCGGTGTCGGCGTTTCGAATCACTTCCTCCCGGCCGTAAATCGGCTTTTCGTAGACGTGTCCTTTGAAAAGGTTCTGATATACTCGAGCCGAAGCGTAGCGGAGCGGATCGTCCTTTATCTGCATCAGCTCTTCCAGAATCACTTCTTTTTCCTTATCCAGCGCGGCTTGATTTATCGGAAGTGTGAACAACCTGCTTTTTTGGTCATTCAAGGCGAAATCGACGGAATCCGCGGGAACGGTCATGACGAAAACCGAGAGATCGCGGTCGGTATGCCCATTGAAATATCCGCCGTGAGATCTAATCTCGCGTCCGATTTCATCTCCGCTGCGGTCTTCGGTGCCCCCGAAGAGCAGCATGTGTTCAAGGAGATGGACCAGTCCGCTGGTCTCTTCCGTTTCGTCTTTGGAACCGCAGTTGAAGCCGAAAGCGAAGTGAACCAGAGGGACCGAGTGCTTTTCCAGGAGATAAACGCGCAGGCCGTTATCCAGGGAAAAATATTTAGTCGGAGAGTCTTCAGGGGGAGCCGCCAAGGCACTCGAGAAGAATAAAGCCGGGAGGATAAATGCCATGAACCAAAACCGGGCACGCATCATCCAGCTCCCTTGATGAACGAATTTTCGAATAACTGCATGGCATGCGTGTCTCCCAAAACCAGAAGAGAGTCTCCCACTTCGATTTTCATGCTGGACGCGGGATTGAACACGATATCGGCCCCGCGTTTTTTATTGGCGACCACGATGACGTTGGCTTGTCGGCGGATGTCGCTTTCGGCGAGGCTTCGATCCTTGAGCACGGAATCTTTATTGACGATGAATTCTTCCATGGAAAGCGACAGCTCCTTGCGCCGGATGATCAGGTCGATAAAATCGACGACGGTCGGACGCAGAAGTCCTTGAGCGATCTTCAGGGCAGAGAACCGATACGGGCTGACGATGCGGTTGGCTCCGATCTGAAGCAGCTTTTTTTCCGCGGCTTCTTCAGTGGCTTTGGCCAGGATGAAAAGCGACGGCACGAGCAGTTTTGCGGTGAAGGACAGATAAAGATTGTCTGCATCCGTACTCAGGAGCGCGGCCAGTCCCTTGGCGCGCTTGATCCCTGCGGCCAAAAGCACTTCCTCTTGGGTGGCGTCTCCCTTTATGAAAAGACAGTCAGGGTTGTCCTTCAGGCATTCAAGCTTGTCCTCGCTGTTGTCGATGGCGACGAACGCGACTCCTTCTTCCAGAAGCCGTTCATGCACCGTACGGCCCGTGCGTCCGTGGCCGCAGATAATGTAATGATCCTTGATGTTTCGCAAGCGTTTTTCCATTCGTTTTCTCCGCAGAAAGGACTGTAGTCCCCCCCCGAATATAATCTCGGCAATTTTTGTGAACGCATATAAAACCGTGCCCACTCCACCCAGGATGACGAATATGGTGAATATCTGACCGGCCGGGGATAGGGGTTGGACTTCCCGGTATCCTACCGTAAAGATCGTGATGATCGTCATGTAGAAGGCATCCAGGGGGGCCATATCCTCAATAAAATGAAAGCCGAATGTCCCGATGAGAATCATCAAAAAAATGAGAAGGAAGGGTTTCCACACGGTGTATTCAGTTTACATGAAACAGCGGATCGTGACAACCGGATTCGAAGGTTCTCGCCTCGTTTCCAGACGGAAAAAGCGATTGAAGGTGGTGGGATCGGTGTTCGAAGCGCCAAAAATATCTGTCCGGTTGCCATTTGAATCCACCTGTTATATCATTTTGATTGTATCGTTGATAAGCGGCATGGGGCATGCACATCGCCCCTTTTTTGGGGAACTGAAAGCGAGGCGTAAGTCGAATGAGTAAACAAAGAAAAGCAAAAATCCTGGTGGTGGATGACGAAGAGAATATCCGGCGTTCCCTGAAGATGATTCTCGAATATGAGGGGTATTCCATCTTGGAGGCTTCCAGCGGTGAAGAAGCCCTGGATGCCGTGGAAGACATCGTCGGATTGGATTTGGTCATGCTGGACATTCAGCTTCCCGGACGAGACGGTTTGGATGTGCTGGCCGAGATCAAGAAACGGCCGTATACTCCAGAAGTGATTATGGTCTCCGGGCATGGGACTGTAAAAACCGCGGTGGAAGCCACAAAGTTGGGAGCTTACGATTTCATTGAGAAGCCGCTGCATCGAGAACGGGTTCTGTTGAGCATCCGAAATGCACTCAGCCAGAAGAAACTGCGTCGCGCTTGTGTGGAATTCAGCAGGAAAGCAGCGAAAAGCTATGAGCTCATAGGCGGTCATCCTTTGATGACCACGCTGTGGGAAGACATAAAAAAGGCCGCGCCGACGCAGGCGACGGTTATCATATACGGAGAAAGCGGAACCGGAAAGGAACTGATCGCGCGGGCCATCCATCAGAGAAGCCTGCGGAGCAAAGAGCCTTTCGTTCAGGTGAACTGCGCGGCGATTCCGGAAGAATTGATCGAAAGCGAATTATTCGGACACATGAAGGGCGCTTTTACCGGAGCCACCGAAAAAAAACTGGGAAAATTCGAGTTGGCTGACGGCGGATCCATATTTCTGGATGAGATAGCCGATATGAGTTTGAAAACCCAGGCCAAGGTGCTGCGGGTGCTTGAGGAAGGAGAAGTTCAGAAGGTCGGATCCGCCAGAATCGATACCGTCGATGTGCGCGTGATCGCCGCCACCAATAAGGACCTCAAACAGGAAATTGCCGATGGGAACTTCCGTGAAGACCTTTTTTTTCGGCTGAATGTGGTTCCCATCACGTCCCCTTCTTTACGGGAAAAAAAAGAGGATATCCCTCTGCTGGTTGATTATTTTTGCGATTACTTCGTCAATGAGAGCAATTTCAAGCGAAAACGATTTTCCGACGAGGCGATTCAGACGATGATAGCGTATCCTTGGAAAGGAAATGTAAGAGAACTGAAAAACGTCATCGAACGGCTGCTTATCATGTCGGAAAGCGATGTCATCCAAAAAAAAGATGTGGCTAAGCATTTGACCGGGAATGACAAAGCCTCCCTTCCCGTCATGCAAAATATCCAGAAGCTTAAGGAATTTCGTGAGATCGCCGAAAAAGAATTCATCCTGTCGAAATTGGAAGAAAACGACTGGAATATATCTCAAACAGCGCGTGCGATCGATACTCCGCGAAGCAATCTTTACAAAAAAATGGAACAATATGGTATAAAGATAAAGACTGGAGTAGGTGAGGTGGTTGCTGCTTCCTCCCGGAAACGGGAGGGAGGGGAGGAAAGTCCGAACTCCACCGGGCAGGATGGTCGCTAACGGCGACTCCGAGCGATTGGAGGAAAGTGCCACAGAAAACACACCGCCCTGAAGGACCGGCGTCCAAGCCTTTCTTCGGAGTAAGGGTGAAAAGGTGAGGTAAGAGCTCACCGGACCGATGGTGACATCGGCCGCACGGCAAACCCCATCCGGTGCAAGACCAAATTGGCCCCGCATGAGGCGGCCCGTCTCAAGGGGCGGGTAGGTCGCTTGATCCGCCGGGCAACCGGCGGGCTAGAGAAATAACCACCGCCGCCGGAAACGGCGGAGACAAAATTCGGCTTACGGCCTGCTCCGGTCATCTTTCTTATTCAGCGAAAACAATAGATGGCACAAAAATTCGATATCGTCATCATCGGGGGGGGCATCGTGGGCAGTACGGCGGCTTGCGCCTTGTGCCGTTCCGACCCATCCCTGCGCATTGTCGTCTTGGAGCCCGATCCGACCTATGAAAGAGCATCCACCACTTTGTCCCTGGCAAATATCAGGGTGCAGTTCAGCCTGAAGGAAAACATTCAAGCTTCGCTGTATGCCTTAGAGGTTCTCGAAAGCATTCAGAAAGAGATAACGAAAGAGGATCGGTGGGATATCGGATTTAGACGGGAAGGCAATCTGTTCCTCATTGATACCGCCGGTCTGTATTCCGCCAGGGAGGCCATGGTTCTGCAGAATTACCTGGGCGGCGGGATAGAATGGTGGTCTCCTGAGAAGACCCAAGGGCGTTATCCGCTCTATGCTATGGATGGGCTGGAGGGGGGGACTTTCGGTCTTCGGGACGGGTACTGTGATGCGTATGCCATGCTCATGAATTATCGAGCGGGGGCTCGATCCCGGGGAGTCGAATACCGAACGGACCGGGTGGTTCGCGTGCTGCAAGATGGGGATTCGGCCATCGGGGTGGAAATCGGATCGGGAGATTGTATGCATGCTCCGATCGTGGTCAACTGCGCCGGCGCCTGGGCCGCGGAGGTGGCCGCCACCGCCGGGGTCGCGCTTCCCATTGAGCCGGTGAAACGTCAGGTTTTTGCACTGGATACGGCGGTGAAGCCGAAAGAGCCGCTGCCGCTCACGGTTCTTCCCTCGGGTTTGTATTTTCGCACCGAGACGGGGGGAACCATTCTTTTGGGACGCTCCATGTCCGACGATCCTGTCGGATTCGATTTCAAATGGGATTCCAAACGCTTTTATGAAATCTTGTGGCCCGAATTGGCGAAGTTTGTTCCCGCTTTCGACACCCTCAAGCTCATACGGGGGTGGGGCGGACTCTACGCGGTCAATCGGCTGGACGGCAATGCCATCCTGGGCGAGTGGCCGGAACTCAAAGGTTTTTATCTGGCCAATGGATTCTCAGGGCACGGCCTCCAGCAGGCTCCTGCCGTAGGGCGGTATCTCACGGAGCTGATCTTAGGGAAATCGTTTTCTCTCGACCTTTCCATTTTCAGCCCGGGGCGAATCCTCGAGAATAAGCCCATTCGTGAGAACGGCCTCGTTTAACGACCGCTTGTCTTTCTCCCGGGTCAGTTTTCGTTGGGCAAAAATGAATATTCCCTTCCGAAGAAAAGCATCTGCTGCGTGAAATCCATTGGGTACTCAACCTTGACGTCGACGATGGCGTCTCCCTCCATGACGGGAACCAGCTGAGGGACAATGAATCCGCTGTAGGGAGCGATGTTCAGTTTCTCGAAGCGGTCCAGGACCTCTTTGTGAAGTTCCGGATCGATCTTAACGGCATACGTTTCGATGAGGTTCTTGGCGGCGTCGAAATCGCCTTCCGAGGTGATGCGCTGGATTTCCTTGAGCATGGTCCCGAAGATGGTGCGGAGTTTCTGATAGTCGTTAACGACGTAAAATGTCTTGCCGTCGCGGGTCTTTTTTTCGATGACGTTGTCGGCTTTCCCGAGCTCATAAGCCCAATGTGCGTTTAACTGACGGTTACGCATATGGGCCTGTTCGATATCGTCGCCGAGCTTGATCCGGGTCAGCTGTCCGATCATGCCGTTGCGGATGCTTGCGTCGTAGTCGGCTTTTCCCACTTCGAGGGAGGGGACAACGCCCATCTCGATCAGCTTTTCGTCCATCATGTAGTAGAGAGCAACCAGGTCGGCCCTGGTTTCCTCGATGGCGGCGGCATAGTTTTTCAAGGTTTCCCGGGGAGGGCCTACGCCGGGATTGATTTGTCCGGAAGCATGACCGATGACTTCATGCATATCCGTATGCAGATTTCCGGCCAGGTCACCGTATTTCTTGGCGCGTTCGATCTCTTCGGAGGAGTAGGCGAACTCTTCCAGCGTACCCGCGCCTTCCGCCACTTTTCCATAGGCGAAGGTGACGTTGCCGAGAGTCACCGATTTGGAGCCGTGCTGTTTGCGGATCCAAGTGGGATTGGGAAGGTTGATGCCGATGGGAGGATTCGGGGACGTGTCGCCGCCCAGGGCGACCACCGTAATGACTTTGGCGGATACGCCTTTGACGCTCTCTCGCTTGTGTTCATCCGCGATAGGAGAGTTGTCTTCAAACCACTGGGCATTGTCGCTGATGGTTTTAGCTCGTCGCGTGGCGACTTCATCGCGGAAGGAAACCACGGATTCCCAACTTGCGCGGTGGCTGAGGGGATCTCCGTAGGTTTCGATGAAGCCGTTGACGACGTCGATGCGTGAGTCCGTATCCTGCGTCCAGGCGATGCTGTAAGCATCCCAATCTCTCAGGTCGCCGCTTCGGTAATAGGCGATCAGGAGATCGAGGGCTTTTTTCTGTGTCTCATTCTCAGCCACCGAGGCGGCTTTCTCCAGCCAGTAGACGACCTTTTTGATCGCCGGATCGTACATGCCGCCGACCTTCCAGACCTTTTCCCTTATTTTACCGTTTTCCTTTATCAGCTTGGAATTGAGTCCGTAAGAGATCGGGGTGGGGTCCGATCGGTCGATCATGGCGGCATAAAACCGCTCTACTTCTCTTTGTGAAACGTTCTCATAATAATTATTTGCCGAATCCCGTATGAGGTCTCCTGTGCTGTCCGTGCTGACGCGTTTGGGGGCGATCGAAGGATCGAAAATAAGCGGCCTAAGCGTGGCGATAAACTCCTCGATATCCTCTCCCTCCTCCATGGGCAAGTCGGCTTCCGCGGTATTCCTGATCAATTCTTCGAAATATTCACGGGAAAACTCGGGCAGGATCTTATCCGTGGAATAATGATGATGGATCCCGTTTGAAAACCAGATCCGTTTCGCGTAGGTCATGAAATCATGATATTCAGCGCTCTCTTGATCCCCGGTATAGCCGGAGGCGATTGCATCCAGGGTGCGGCGGATCTTCAGATTGTATTTGTAATTCTGGTCGTAAAAGAGATCCCTGCCGCACAGGGCCGCTTCGTAGAGATAATACAGCATTTCTTTTTGTTTGGGAGCCAGCTCATCGAAACCGGGAATCTGAAAGCGCCCGATCTTGATATCGGCGAATTGTTCCACGAAATATTGAAATTCCGCTTCATCGCCGGTTTTGGCTTGTTCTCCTTTTGTACAGTGGATAGACAGCATAAGCGCCATCATAACCAAAAGAATCACAGTTCTTTTCATCATTCACCTCTTATAAGCTTATTTATCTTTTATTCTAAACTTACGGGGCCGGGATATCAAGCATATGGTGAGGGGGGAGTAATGAGTGGGCTGAATCAATCATGGATAGGAACGAGTTATGAAATGGGCAACTTGTTGACGAGGGGTTCGCTACGGATTATGATGGATTGTCATATATAGAAGTCAATCGGGACATTCCGGTTCGTCCCGTGAGGAGAGTATCTGAAATGCCCAGTTGGAAGGAAAAATTACTGAACAGCCTTTTAAGTGAGCCTTCTCCCGCCGAACCTGAAAAATTCGACAGAACGCACATCGCCACCTGCGTTATCCTGCTCGAAATCGCCAAGTCGGATTTCGAATTCAGCAGTGTGGAGGAGGATACCACAAAGGCGATCCTCCAAAATGAGTTTTCCATCCCGGAGGAAGCGCTGGAGGCTATGATGCGGATCGCCGGTGAAAAAAGAGAAGAAAGCGTCGATCTGTGGGAATTCACCAACCTGATCAATCAAAAATATTCCCGCGAGGAGAAAATCAAGATCATCGAATCGGCCTGGAAAATCATCTATGCCGACGACAAGCTGGATAAATATGAAGATCATTTTGTGCACGTGTTGGCAAAGCTTTTGCGTTTGAGACATGACGAGTTGATCGATGCCAAACTTCGCATTCTCTACGGGGATGCGGATGATGAAGAAGATGATGTGCCGAGCGAGGATGAAGATATCCGATGAGCTTCGTGTCAGATTTGACTCGGGAGTGAGTCCAACAGAGGATCCTGTTCCGTAAGAGGCTTGAGTATCGTGCAGGCGGTTAGAATGCCGCGATGGAAAGAACCGCCTGCTTGATGAAGAGCAGGATATTTCCAGGAAACAATCCCATACGCAGAACTCCGTATAGACAGAGGAAAAGCACCAGAAAAAGCGCCTGGTTCTTGAGATTTATGACGAGGTTCGGCGAAGGGGGACGCATATACATGACGACGATGATCCGGAGATAATAATAAACGGAAATGAGGCTGGCCAACACCGCGATTACGACCAGGGGGATGAGTCCTTCGCGTACTCCGGCTGCAAAGACATAGAATTTCGCCAAGAATCCACCGGTAGGCGGGAATCCGGCTAAAGAAAAGAGGAACACCGCGAAACAGGCTCCCAGCCAGGGGTAACGGAATCCAATCCCGGCGTAGTCTTCCAATTCCGTGTACTCGTGTCCGTCTCGGCTCATGACGATGACCGCGGAGAACGCACCCACGTTCATGAAAAGATAAACGATAAGGTAGAACATCAGGGAGGCGGCATCCCGGGCGATTATCGCCACCAAAAGATAGCCTGCGTGGGCGATACTGGAATAAGCCAGGATGCGTTTGACATCCGTCTGGCGAAGAGCCAGCAGGTTTCCGCCAACCATGGTCAGAACAGCAAGGCCCGTGAGGATTCCGACGATGATCGGTGACTCGAGCAGGGCAGGCCAATCCGGCCGAAAAAACCGCAGCAGCACGGCGAATCCCACGGCTTTGGGAACTACGGAGAAAAAGGCCGTAACAGGTGTGGGAGCGCCCTGATAGACATCGGGGGTCCACATGTGAAACGGTATCAGGGCGATCTTGAATCCGAAGCCGATCAAAACGAATCCCAAGCCCAAAAGCGCCATCCAAGGCGGCCCGGAAGCGGACTGAAAATCATGAAGGATTTGCTGCAACCCGGTGGCATGAAAAGCGCCGTAAAGCAGGGCGATGCCGTAGATCAGGAAGGCCGCCGCGAAACTCCCGAGGAGGAAGTATTTGACCGCCGCTTCTGAAGATCGATCGTCACTCCTCTTTATCCCGGCCAAAGCATAACTGGATATAGACAGAACCTCAAGGCCGAGAAAGATGACCAGCAGATCGGCGGTGCTGACCATGATCAGAGCCCCGGTTAAGGCGAATAAAAGGAGAGAGTAGAATTCGCCGTGATTGGCCCCCTGCCTTGATATATAACTTATGGAGATCAGCACAACGAAAACAACCGCCAGGTTCAAAAGCATGGAAAACACGAGAGAAGGATTGTCCCAATGAAGCATCCGGCCGAAATATGTGTAATCTTTTCCCCAGCAGCGAAAGCTCATCAGGATATTCCCGAGCAGGAAAATGATAGAAAGGTAAGCCAGGTAGCTCTTGTCTCTCCGCTTGAGAAAAACTTCCAGCAGCATGGTGGTCAGTGCTCCGGCCAAAGGGATCGAAAGCGGAAGCAGGGCCGTTATGTCAGTCATGACCCACCTCCTGCTCGTTCAGGATGTCCTTTTCCAAGGATCTCTCCGAAACGGAGTCCATCAGCTCGGTTTTTCGGATATCTCTTTGAGCGAAAACAGCTTGTTTGCGGTGAATCTGATCGAGGAGATTCGTGACCGATGTGTCCATTTTTCGCAGGAAGGTTTGGGGAAAGATCCCCATCCAGAACATCATGACGATGATAGGAAGCAGGTAAGCCAGTTCGCGCTTGCGGATAGGCGCCAAAGACCTGACCTTATCGTTTGTGATCGGGCCGTGCATAACCCGTTGATACATCCAGAGCAGATAAGCGGCGGCCAGGATAATCGTCGAAACGGCCAGGATGGCAAAAAGATGGTTCGACTGGAAAATACCGAACAGGCAGAGGATTTCGCCGACGAATCCGTTCAATCCGGGAAGTCCCACAGACGACAGCATACAGACCATGAAGAGGGCCGCGAACACGGGCATCTTCCTGCTGACCCCGCCGTAATCTTTGATCAGACGGGTGTGGGACCGTTCGTACAGAATGCCGACGCAGAGGAACAGGGCTCCGGTGCTCAACCCGTGATTGAGCATCTGGTAGATGGCTCCTTCGAGTGCTTCGAAATTAAGCGCGAAAACGGCCAGCATGATCAGTCCCATATGGCTGATGCTGGAATATGCCACAAGGCTTTTAATGTCTTTTTGGATCAACGCCATCAATCCGCCGTAAATGATACCGATCAATGCCAAGATCCCCAGCCAAGGAAGGAACTTTTGTGCTGCATCGGGGAACAGCGGCAGCGCGAAACGGAGGAAACCGTAAGCCCCCATCTTCAACAATACCGCAGCCAGAATCACGGATCCGGCGGTCGGCGCTTGGACGTGCGCATCGGGAAGCCATGTATGAAAGGGAAACATCGGGACTTTGATGGCGAATGCCAAGGCAAAGGCCGCAAACAGCCACATCTGGATCTGGGGATTGAGGATCATTTTATGCAGGTCGAAGATATTGAGCGAATAAACGCCCGCGGCCTTGAAGTAGATGGAGTGAAGGAAGAAGATGGCGACCAGCATGAGAAGGCTTCCCAGCATGGTGAAAAGCACGAACTTCATGGTGGCGTATACCCGCCGCTTGCCTCCCCAGATACCGATCAGGAAATACATCGGAATCAGCATGACTTCCCAGAAAACATAGAAGAGGAATAGATTCAAAGCGGCGAATACGCCGATGATCCCGGTCTCGAGAAGCAGCATGAAGATAAGGTACTCCTTCACATTATCCTTGACCGCCGACCAGGAAGCGAGCAGAGCCAGCGGCATTAGAAATGTGGTGAGCAGGATCAGGAAAAGGCTGATGCCGTCGATTCCCAGATGGTAGTCGAGCCCGTATCCAAGCCAGGCCTTCTGTTCGACGAACTGTGGGCCGGCGGCGGCGTCATCGAAGTTGAAGAACAGCAGCAGAGAGAGGATAAACGCCAGCAGGGCGAAACTCAGTGCCAGGATCTTCAACAGCGACGTCATCTTCCGAGGGATGAAGACAAACAGCACGGTCGCCGCCAAAGGCAAAAACGTGACGATGCTCAATATCGGTATATTCATTTTATTCTAAAATAAAAGAAGTCCCAGCAGGATCACGGCTCCCAACAGGAATACCAGAGCGTAATCCTTAATCAATCCCGTATGCAGACGGCTCAGAAGATGTCCCAACCATCCGGCCGAAGAGGCGGTTCCGTTGACGGCGCCGTCTATCACCTTGAGGTCGAACCGATCATAAACCAACTCGGATCCCTTGACCATCGGATTGACGATGATCGTATCGTATATTTCATCGACATAATACTTGTTGACCAACAGTCGGTAAGCCCAGGGAAACAATGCTACCAATCTGTGAGGGATTTGCGGGTTGCGGATATAGAACATGTAGGCGATCAATATCCCCAACAGAGCGGCGATAACCGAAATCAGGATCAGCATCCATTCCATTCCCAGGCTTATATGAACCGCATGTCCTGCAGCGGTAACGGGCGCAAGAAAAGCGCCGAACCAATCCAGGTTGCGGCCGAATACCGCCGGCAGACCTACGTAGCCCGCCGTTACCGAGAAAAAGGCCAGGGCGATTAAGGGAACGGTCATTACCGACGGAGATTCATGCAGATGTTTCTTGGCCTTGGACTCCAGCCTTTCCTGCCCGTGGAAAGTCAGAAATATCAAACGGAACATGTAGAAGGCCGTCATCACGGCGCCTGCGATTCCCAGTATCCATATTACATAACGGCCTTGGGCGAAAGCACTGGTAAGGATGGCGTCTTTTGAGAAAAATCCCGACAGGAATGGAACGCCCGCTATGGCGATCGCGCCGATGAGAAACGTGGGGTAGGTGAGAGGAAGGTATTTCCGAAGCCCTCCCATTTTTCGCATGTCGAGTTCTCCGGACAGGGCATGCATGACGCTTCCCGCTGCCAGGAACAGCAGGCTCTTGAAAAAGGCATGGGTATACAGATGAAACATGCCGGCGGCATAGGCGCCCACGCCGCAGCCGATGAACATGTAGCCGATCTGGGATATGGTGGAATAGGCCAGCACCCGCTTGATGTCGTTCTGTGTGAGCGCCATGGTGGCGGCGAAGATCGCCGTCAAAGCGCCGACAAGAGCGACCACTCCGGCCGCGGTTCCCGAGAGAGCGTAAAGAGCGCTCATACGGGCGACCATGTAAACACCGGCGGTAACCATGGTGGCGGCGTGGATCAGGGCACTGACCGGTGTGGGGCCTTCCATGGCATCCGGCAGCCAGATATAAAGCGGGAGCTGGGCGGATTTTCCAACCGCCCCCACGAAAAGCAGCAGGGCGATCAATGTGGCTGTCTGTGAAGACAGGGCGCCTCCTGTGACGGCCTGGTTGATGGCGCTGAATTGAGGACTGCCGATGTGGATCAGAATGAACAGCAAACCCAGCAGAAATCCTGCGTCTCCGATGCGGTTGACGATGAACGCTTTCTTGCCCGCGGACGCAGCGGTGGGTTTTTCAAACCAGAAACCGATGAGCAGATAGGAACAGAGTCCCACACCTTCCCAGCCCACGAACATCAGAACGAGGTTGTCGGCCATGACCAGGATCAGCATGGCGAAAGTGAAAAGATTCAAATGGGCGAAGAAGCGCGCGTAGCAGCGGTCTTCTTTCATGTAGCCGATGGAATAGACGTGGATCAGGAAGCCGACCCCGCTTACGACCAGGATCATTACGGCGGAAAGGGGATCGAGGCGCAGGGCCATATCCGCCCTGAAACCGCCGGATTTGATCCAGGTGAAAAGGTTTTTGATCAGGGGGAAGTTTTCAGAACCAGCCTGCCGCATACCGAGGAAAGACAGAAAAGACAGGATGAAACTGGCGAGAACGGCTGCGGCGGCCTGAATCCCGATGAGTTTACGGGACAGCTTTCGGCCGAAAATGATGAGAAGAAGAGCACTGATGCCCGGGATGAAGGGAACGAGCCAGAAAAACTCCGTCATTTTATCCTTTCAATAAATTGATATCCTCGGTCTTGATGGTTTTTTTCCGTCTATAGATATGCAGGATGATGGCCAAGCCGATAGCCGCTTCGGCGGCGGCAACCGTAATGATGAAAAAGATGATGATCTGTCCGTCTACGTCGGCGGCGCTGCGAGCGAAGGCGACGAGGGCGAGATTTGCGGCATTGAGCATGACCTCGACCGCCAAAAACATGGTGACCAGATCCTTTTTTACAAAAAAAGCGACGATGCCCAGGAAAAAAAGGATGATACTGAGGACGAAGTAATAATGTGTCGGTATCATTCGTTTTCCTGCTTTTTCATAAGAACCATGGCTCCGACCAGAGCGGCGATAATCAAAACGGATGTGATTTCGAAGGGATAGAGGTATTTGGTGAAAAGAACTTCACCCAGCCGGGAAGGAGTTCCCAAAGAGTCTGCGGTCGCGCCGACCGGAAGTTTTTTTACCGCGAAAAGGAGTTCAAGCAACAGAATGAGCCCCAAGACGACGGAGGCGGCGGTGATCCAGCGTTTCTTTTCCGGAGAGAGACCCTTTTTGATATCGATCATCATGATGACGAAAATAAACAGAACCATGATGGCGCCCGCATAAATGATGATCTGGACGACGGCGACGAAGGGAGCGTCGGCCATGGCGAAAAGCCCGGCCGTGCACACGAATGCCAGAATGACGAAAAGTGCGCTGTAAGCTTGGTTCCTGGAAAGGATGAATCCCGCAATCGCTCCAATGCAGAGAATCGCCAATAGGAAAAAAAGGATATGAGCCATTTTGAGTTTTTCATTATATTTACTGAATTTAGGCGATGTCAAGAATTATTTCTTAAAAATTATTTTACTCCCGGGAGGTTGAGAATACAATATGCGTTCGGGCGAAGAAAAAAGTGCTTCGCTTTGAACGGATGATAAGTGATGGAGCGATTTGTGACGCATGAAGGAACGGAGAGATAGATATTATGCTGTTTTCAATGGAGTTAGCGAAAAATATCGGTAAAGCGGGAAATCGGCGTTGACAATTCGCGCCTTGATGCTATAATAAGCGACGGTGCTGCGGGGTAGAGCAGTCTGGTAGCTCGTCGGGCTCATAACCCGGAGGTCGCCGGTTCAAATCCGGCCCCCGCTACCAATCCCTTTTTAAATGTTTCTTGAAAATCCACTTCGAGAGAATCCATAATCCGTCCAATAGTCTCCAAAGGGAAGGCCTTTGTGACCACTTTTCACCGCCGCAAGCGGGGAAAGCTATTTCTTCGATTCCTCCAATGAACTCTCTTCCTTTTCCGTAACCGGCTCGAGGCCGGTATGTTTGGTGAAAAAGCGGAGATAGCGGCGCATGCGGTCCAGCTGATGCCGGGGCTCCGAAATGCCGTGTCCCTCCCTTGGATAGCGGACAAAGGTCACATCCTTGTCCAAATCACGCAGCGCCTGATAAAACTCGACAGCCTGGGAATACGGCACCCTGGCGTCGTTGCCGCCGTGGAGAATGAGAATGGGGCTCGTCACCTGCTTGACGTACCGAATAGGGGAGTGTTTCCGGTACGTATCCTCGTTATCCCAGGGCGTCCCGAAAAACCATCCCAGGTAGCCGGGGATATCCGTGGTGCTGTACATGCTGTAGAGGTCGGGCAGGCCCGCTCCGGGAGAAACCGCCTTGAACCGGTCGGTCTGGGTGGCGATCCAGAAGCTCATGTAGCCCCCGTAGCTCCAGCCGTAGCAGATGAGTTTGTCCGGATTCGCCCATCCCTCTGAAATGCAGTAATCCACCCCCGTCATGCAGTCGTCGTAGTCACGGAAGCCCCACTGATTCCGATTGGAATTCAGGAAATCCTGTCCATAATTGGAGCTTCCTCTGAAGTTCGGCTGAAGCACCATGAAACCGTTGGAGGCGAAGAATTGGTTGGAGGCGCTGAAGCCTTCTATCCTTGCACCGCTCGGTCCTCCGTGGGGATTGAGAATAAGCGGATAAAGCTTTCCCTCCCGGTAGTCCACAGGCAGCGTCAGCACGCCTTCGATCCACTGGCCATCCGAGTTTTTCCACCGTATTGTCTTTGCCTTCCCGAACCGGATTTTCTCCCTGCGGATCCAGGAGTTGGCGTCCGTCAGGGCGACCGCTTTTATCCGGTCATGATCCATGGTGTAGAGCTCACCGGGCTGAACGGGATTCGAGTGAATCCAGATCCATCTCGTCCCGTCTTTTCCCAAGCGCCACTGGCTGTTTGAACCTCTGGGGGGATCGTGGGCATCCACCTGTCCGGTCTCTATATCCACCGAAAAGAGGCCGCTGGTCGTTTTATCCCCGGTTCCCCAGAAGATATTCTTTCCGTCCGGGGCCCAGATGAGGTCTCCCAAATCCCTGTCGAAGTCTTTAAGCAGGACACGGGGCTCTCCGCCTTCCGAAGCGATCAGGTAGAGCTTTCGGTACCAGGTGGAGGTGCCGCCATAGGGGTGGGATGCAAAGGCTATCCTCTTTCCGTCGGGGGACCAGCGAGGACCGGAATCCGGCCCGGGATTTTCATAAAGCTTTCGGACCTCTCCCGTTCCCGCATCTACAATGTGGATATCCGAGTTCCAGCTCCCATCCACCTTGGGATTGGGTCTGGTCACGATGGCGATTTTTCCCCCATCCGGCGACCACCGGGGATCGGAGACGGTGAATGCCCCGGATGTTAAGCGCTTTTCCTCGCGCTTTTTGATATCAAATACCCAGAGATGCGTCATGCGGAACTCTTTGTCCACTTCAACGGCGTCGTCTTTTATTTTTTTCTTTTTCTCTTGCTCCTCACTGAGCGGATCTGCAGCCAAAAAGAGCAGGCGCTCTCCCCCAGGAGATATGTCAAAGGAGTTTATGCCGCTCTTGTGTTCCGTCACCTGCCATGCTTCTCCTCCGTCCGCGTGCATGAAGAATACCTGTTTTCCCGTTTCTTCTTTCTTATCCGGGGCTTCCCCCCGTGAGCTGAGGAACGCCAGTTTGGATCCGTCGGGAGTCCACAGGGGAGAGGAACAGCTTTCTTTTCCCCAAGTCATCTGTCTGGCTTGCGTTCCGTCCACGGCGATCCGCCAGATATGGGTGGTCCTTTTCAAGTCATTATCCTCCATATCCCGTTCGCTCAGGGTATAGAGCACCCATTTCCCGTCCGGCGACAGCGCCGGGCTTCCCACTGAATTGATGCGTAGGGTATTCCGGGCCGACATGAGCGGGAGAGTCTCCTCTTTTTGCCCTACGACCGCGGATACATAGGTGATCTGGCCTGCCAACAGAATTAAACAAACAACGAGGCACGCTTTTTTTCCGGACAACATTTCTCCTCCTTATCCTATCAAAATCCTCATGATTCATGCCGCCTTGTGACTTATCGACGGACGGCATGGAATGATGTGAAAAAGATTTAATTTTATGTAATTACCACCCTTTAACATGCTGAGTAAAACCTATCACATCGAAAACGTCCAGGTCAAAGACTAGAAAAACAGCACGATTCGACAATAGCTCAGAATCCCCGGGTTATGGGGGGAGTCGGCTATCCTATTGATAAAAGAAGCGGCGACAGAGTTCCTGTTAACATTGTCTGTTCTTTTCGACGGCTGGAAGAAAATGTTTTCGAACAACATGAAAAGCAAGCCGTCTTTCGGCCTTGAACGTCGGCTGGAGGTGTCGGCCTATTCATACTTCAAAGATTCCACCGGGTTTTTTGAAGCGGCTTTAATGGAATGGAAGATAACCGTGAACAGAGCGATCGCAAACGCCGTGATTCCCGCAACGATGAATATCCATGTCTGGATTCGGGCATGATAGGCATAGCTCCGGATCCAATGATTCATCAACACGTACGCCAGCGGCCAGGCTATGATATTGGCGATCCCGACCAGGATGAGAAACTCCTTGGATAGAGCTTCCACGATCTTGACGGCGGATGCGCCCATAACCTTCCTTACGGCGATTTCTTTGGACCGCTCTTTCGGTGACAACCACGGAATTCAAGTCGGCGAATGCCGTTTCGGGATCTCATCTGATGAAAGAGAAACTGAACATTTCGAAAAAATCCGGACTCATCAGAACGCATTGTTCATTGATGGCTTTCCCATGATATTTGACCGGCCGGATGGTCTCCCCATACCAGGTCCCTTTTATGATCTCGGGAAAATTTTGCTTCAAGGTCGGCATGAGCGCCCAGGGGCTTGACGCCCAGACGCTGTTCGGTGTCGCCGTCGTCAGACGGTAGATATCGTCCGCTTTTTCATGAAATTTATCATAGCTCAGTTCATCCTGCACCCAAAGCAAAATCAGCATGCAGCAGGCCATCCCGATGGCGAGTCCGGAGATATTGATGAATGAGTAGGCCTTATAGCGCCCGAGGTGGCGCAGTGTGATCTTCACATAATTCTTTAACATGACAAACTCCCAGTAGATTCGGTTTTTTATGATATACGGTAAGGAACGTACAAACTGATTCCAATACCAGAGCCGGGCGGAAGCGGTTCCTCTTTCCCGGACGATATCATGATGTTCCTCATCGAAATCACCGTCGACGGTAAAATGATCGTCATATTCGGAGATCAATTTCAGCATTCGGCTTGCCGGCGACGGAGGCGCTTCTCTGGTTCTTTTCATGCATTCCTATTTCTTATCGAAGGCATATTCGGGAATATTTTTCCAGAGCGATACGTTCATCTCCCTGGCTTGTTTCAACGCTTTCATGCCTTCGGCCGTCAGGTGGTAATAGATTCGGCGCCGACCCCTGCGCTGGGGGACGGTTTCTCCCGGCCATTTTTCGATATAATTTTTCTCGGCCAACTGTTTGAGCGCGCTGTAAAGATTTCCATAGGTGAATTGCTTGTGGGTTACTTCTGAAACATGTTGACGGATTTTAACTCCGTAAGCATCGCCTTCAAGCCGCCAGATCGAAAGCAGCAGGATCTCTTCGGTTTTGGTGAGTTCTTTCATGAAAACCGCCTTTTTATCAATTTTACTGCTATTCAGTATAATTAGACGAAGGTAGGGGGAAAAGGTTGCTGGGACGCATGTGGGGATTGCAAAACACGGAAAAAGAGAACGGGGAGACTGCGGGGGAGATCTGACGGCTGCGTCAAAAATCCCTGAAATCACAGTAATCGGGATTCGAAGGGGGAAGAGCAGAATAGAGAGTGAACCGACTTGAAAAATTCGCTTTAATTCATTTTGTTTGTAGTGATGCTTTATTGAATGGATTAAACTTTGAATAAAATATCGGGGCTGATAATTCTATTTCAGTGTTTATCTCTTGGCATAGGAATATCTAGCGATAATAATGATTATGCGATATGTCAGCCGGTCTGCAGGCATGATTCTCTGTTGGGGGCAAAGAGGGATGTTTCAGGGGTTGCGGTTTATTTTTCCGCCCATTTACGGAGCTCGCGCTTGATTTTCTCCTCGACTTCCTTTCCGATTTCTTCCCAGTCGTCACGTTTCTCTTCCTCTTCATCAACCCAATTTTTTATCCCTTTACGGACCTTTTCCTCCACTTTTTCAGCGATTTCACTCCATTCTTTTTCCCGAGCGCTCTTTTTCTTTTTCCTTTTGCACGAAGTCCCGCTGCTTCCGCCCAATGCAATAACGGCTCCGAGTAAAAATCCGAAATCGTACCACCCGCCGCTGTTGTTCAATTCGTACATTTCCACGCTCTTGGAGAACAAGCTGATGATGAACGTGATAACACAAATGAGACCGTGCCATAATCCGGCCCAAAAGCCCGCCGGTTTCTCATCAAATCTCGTGTTTCCAGGAGCACAGCTGCTGGTGGTCATGATGAGAATGAATATGCAGAGCAAGACAACCGTAAATCCCCTGAATTTCATGAACTCCTCCTCTTAAAAAAAGCTTTGACTGAAATGATTTTTTTACCCTTGTCAATTTTATACTAAAAAAGAATATAAGGCGTCAAAATAAAAGAAGTGCATCGATAAGGCTGAGCGATGGCTTTGGGACTCAAGGTCAAAGCAGTGGTAAAAGCTTTAGCCGTAGGCAAAAGCTGAACCTCATGTTTTATCCATATTAAAGAATAGGATTTTTTCCGACTGTCTTCAACTCCTCGGAATATAGGGGGCGCTCATTCACCCCTCTTATAGACAATGGCCACGACGGTTTTGTCATCCCCGCCCATGTTGATGGAGAGGCCGTAGGGCCGGTCCGCGGCAATCGTGATCTGGGCGTCGCCCGCGCGTCCTGTGAGCTGTTCCCATAGGGTGACGGCTTGATGGACGCCGGTTCCTCCCGTGGGATGGCCCCATCCGATAAGCCCGCCGGTGGTGTTGAAGGGGATATGTCCATCCCGGGCCGTATTGCCGCCGGCGACGAAATCCGCTCCTTCACCGGGAGAGGCGAATCCGATGGCTTCCGTCGCCAGAATGCCGGCGATGGTGAAGCAGTCATGGGTTTCCACCGTACCCAAATCATTTGGTGTGATTCCGGCCGATTCCAGAGCGATGGCGGCCGCGCGTTTTGTGGTTTCGAGAACGGTGAGATCTTCCGGAGCTTTGGTGAGGTCGTATTCGGTCTGTCCCCAGGCGATGACTTCAACCGCTTCGGCCGGTTTGATGCCGCATCGATTCAGCCCCTCTTCGGAGACGATGGCGATGGCGGAACCGGCATCGGATACCTTGGAGCAGTCGAAAACATTGAGGTTATCGACAAAAACACGGGGATTGGGTTCGGTCAATGCAAGAGATTCGAGATCGGCCACCTTGTTGTGGTATTCCTGCGCCGTCGGGCAAAGGCGGGCGTTCTCTACGGCGTTCCGGAACCAGCGGGCCATCCCTTTTCTGGCCTTGTCACGACCGTATTTTTCATAGTAGGCACCCGCCCGATCGCTGAACTTTCCAGGAAAAAAATAGGCGTGACCCTGTTTCCGTTCCTGGTACCATCCCGCTCCCGCCAATATATCGGCTCCGTAGATGGCCTTGACCGTATTCTGTACTTCGACGCCGACGGCCAGACAGACTTCGGCCGTATCCGCAAGGACGGATTTGATTCCGGCCATAAGAGCCAGCGCGCCCGAACAGCAGGCCCCCTCAACACTCATGGCGGGTTTCCACAGAAGAGCGGGATCGATCATGGGGGCGAATCCGGGCAGGTTGGCCTGTTTGTTGAAGCGGGGGGCCATGAAATTTCCGATAACGCTTTCATCCACGTTGGCGCCGCCGCCGATCTGGCTCAGGGTTCCCTGACCCGCTTCCTTGATGTAGTGTTCAAGCCCGGGCCGGGGTTTCTTCGGGTGGAATTCCTTACGGCCTGTTCCCAGGGAGATGGTGTTGTATCCGGCACACATAAAAACCTTTTTACGTGGTTTGCTCATAGTGACTCCTTTTCAATCAAAATAGTTGTTGATGGGGCCGTAAGCGTGGAAGAAGCCGGTGAGGAGCACGGTGTTGACATCGTCCTCGTTGTGGGCCACGCCGTCGGCGACCAATTTTTTCCCGATCGCCTTGGAGCGTTCTCCATAGGCGCGTGCCAGCTTCCCCCCGGGTGTATCGAGACCGGTCAGGTCCTTGAAATATTGTTCCAGAACGGAATTCTTTTCGGGATTCCCGATAATCCGTTTCCAGGGGACGACGGATGGAGGGGCGGCGCCGATGCGGGCGTCCGCTTTTTCCTGAAAATCAGCGATGGGAAGATATGTTTGAGTCGTAGTATCGAATACGGCTGCGGGACGTCCTTTTTCATACTTGAGAAAGCCGTCTTTCTGGGAACCGTTGGGATTCTGACCGCCTTTGATTCCGATTTCCATCATTTTGTCGAGGAGCGGGCTGTGGATCTCTTCGTCCGCGACATGGGGATTCATAACCTGCATGATGTACTGACAGACGTCGATGCCGACATAATCGATGAGCTGGAAGATTCCCATGGGACGAATAAGAAAATCCTGACTGATCTTATTCATCGTGTAGACCGCTTCGACGAAAGGCATTTCTGATGTGAGACGCTCCACCTCTCCCATGGCGTGCAGGGCGTCGCGCATGAAGTGCCCGTTCCCGATGAAGCCAGCGAAATCATTGGACGGCACGATGATTTTTCTTAGTTTTTTAGCATAGGTGAGGGCGAAATCTATGGCATTCTTATCCGTTTTATCATTTGTGATAAGTTCGACAAGCTTCTGGACAACGGGAGGATTATAGAAATGGAATCCGAGGATACGTCCCGCCAGATTCGATTTCTCGTCAAGATGGAGGATGGGGATGGAAGACGTGTTGCTGAAGAACCACGGTTTTTGATTGCTGTTTTTTTCGATCTCCGAGAAGATCTTGATTTTGAGCTCAGGATTCTCGCTGACCGCTTCGAAAATGAGGGTGGATTCGTAGGCGGGTTCCAGCCGGGTGATGGGGCGAATTTTTGAGGTGACGTCGTAAATATACTGGTCGATCACATCAAAGTTTTCGACGAGGTCGGTCCGGTCTGCATACATCTTGCGAAGCGCCACGGTCTTTTTTTCGGCGATCTTACGCGCCTGCGCCCGGACGTATTGAAGCAGTCCAGCCAGTGCTTCCTGGCTGACATCCATGGCGTTGACCGTAAACGTTCTTCCTTTGTTCTCGGGTTTGAGGCTGAGATCCGCCATTTCCGTCGCCGTGAGCAACAGGATGCCGGAACCCATTTTTCCGGCGGCGCCGAGCACCGTGACATTTTGAAGCTTGTCTTCGTAACTCATATACTTCTCCTTTAATTTGAAAAGCACGCTGAATGCCAGGAAAGATCTCTTGGAATGCGTAACAGATAAATATTTCCTTTTTCGTGCTTGAGACAAACCTTTACCCATTTTCCCCGCATACTATCCCTAAGCATTTTGAAATAAATTACCACATCCGGAACGCCGAGGTCAACGACTCAGATAGAGGAAAGGGTGTTGATATGATGAAAAAAGTCTTACTGGAGGTTGGAATAATCGGTTGAAAAGCATGAAATGGCATGATAGATTTAAATCATTCAAACATAAGCAAAAAGAAGGCAAAATCGGTTCTATTTGGAAAACATGGCATTCCAAAATGAGGATCAAAAAATCCAATAAGCGAGGTCTGTAATGAACACGGAAACATTGGATCGACGGGCATTCTTGCGCAAAAGCGCGGCTTTCGGAGCCACTGCCGTTGCGGCAAAGGCCGGCGGCCTCAAAAGTATCGAGGCCGCTTCGCAATCTGTCGCAAACCGGACACCCGAGGATGTCGCTAAAGATGAATTCTACTGGCGAGAAATCAAACTGGGCTTTAAGCTGGATCGTACGCTGATAAACCTCAATAACGGATTTACCTGTCCTTCGCCCAGAGTCGTACTCGAATCCGTTTGGCGTTATATGGAGATCATCAACATGCTGCCGGTTCACTACCAGCGCATGGTCCAGGCGAACATCCAAACGATACGGCGGCGCATGGCGGCGGAATTCGGATGCGATCCGGAAGAGCTGGCTCTGACGCGCGGCGCCAGCGAGTCGCTGCAGATCGTACAAAATGGAATCGATTTAGAAGCGGGTGATGAGGTGATCACGACCGAACAGGACTATCCGCGCATGCTGACGACATGGGATCAGCGCAGACGACGGGACGGGATCAAAGTGACCCGCCTACAGTTTCCTGTCCCGACCACCCAAGATGATCTTTATCAGCGGTTCGAAAGCGCCATAACCCCAAGAACAAAAGTGTTTCATTTTTGTCATGTAACAAACCTGACGGCCCAGATGTTTCCGGTAAAACGGCTGGCCGAGTTGGCGCGATCAAAGGGCATCATCACGATCGTCGACGGCGCGCATGCCCTGGGACACTTTCCTTTCAAACTGAGGGATCTCGAATGCGACGCCTATGGAGTGAGCCTTCACAAGTGGCTGTTGGCGCCGATCGGCAACGGCTGCCTGTATGTTCGCAAGGACAGCATCCCGAAATTCTGGCCGCTTCAGGCGGCGCCCGCCAGGCAGGTGAATGATGTCCGAAAATTTGAGTCGATAGGCACGCATCCCTGGGCCATCAGGGCGGCGCTCGGTGAAGCGCTGGCCTTTCATCAGGCGATCGGGGCTGAGCGTAAAGCGGCTCGCATGCGCTATCTCAGCATGAGGTATATCGATGCGCTTAAAAAGTATCCGGAATTCAAGGTCCTGTCGAACACGAGCGAGCCTCCGCAGCTGTGGGGGGTCTCGGCCTGCTGTATAGAAGGCATCGATGTCAGGGATCTTGCCCGCTTCCTGATGGATAAGTACAGAATCGTCGTGGTCCCGCTGGTAGGGGGTGTTCCGCCTAACGCGCGTTTCGATTATCAGGCGATAAGGGTATCGCCCAATGTCTATACGACTCTCGAGGAGATCGACACCTTTATAGCGGCCATGGAAGACGCGATCAAAAACGGAGTGCCGACGACGCAGGCTTCTTTCTCCGGTTCTACGGGGAGCGGTCCCTATTCGGTTTGAATCTCAAATTCGGCGATGGAGGATTCACATGAAGCGTATGATGATATCGGTCGGTATTTTTGTTGTGTTTCAAATATTCTTGATGAGCGTCTTCGCCTATTCCCAAGCTGAATTTAAAATCCCGTTCAAATTCGAAGCGGAAGGCAAAACCTATCCGCCCGGGAATTATGAGGCGGTACGGGAAGAAGACGGAAAAATCACCCTTCGGAGAGAGGCGGGGGGAATAGAGATTTCGATAACCATCATCAAGCAGCTGAACGAACCAAACCCTGCGATCGAGACGCCTCAGCTCATATTCGATATGGTGGCCAATTTCAAGCCGTCCTATACGGAGTATGTTACGGACTATTTGTTGACGGAGGTCTGGCTGAGCGAGAAAGACGGATATCTGGTGTTGGATTCGGAGAGGTCGGAGTATACCAAGGGGATTAAGGGAGTGATGGCGAAATAGAGGAGTGTGCCGCGGGAGGTTCGAATCCATCCCATCTTTCAGATCAAAGATCCGCATGTCGGAATTGACAAAGCTCGCTTAAAATAATAATAGAAATGAAAAAAATATTTTTAAGCTTTAATTAATTGATATTTTTTGGAAAAAATTGAGGTGTTTTCATGAACAGCGAAAACCTGAAGCCAATCACTATCCTCACTTTCCTACTGGCTGTTGCGCTGGCGGTTGTTTCCTTCAACGGGGCCTTTGTATCCGGCACCTATGCCCGGGAGACCGCCTCTTTGGCGGCCCAGGGGGCCGGTCAGGACCTGGTGGATCTTTTTCTGGTCGTACCGCTGCTGCTTGTCTCTCTGGCTTTTGTTCACAGACAGAACCGGATAGCCCGGTTCGTTTTCGCGGGGACGTTGTTCTATATCCTTTATTCATTCATCATCTACAGTTTCGGGATCCACTTCAATCGGATGTTTCTCTGCTACACCATCACACTGGGGCTTTCCCTCTACACCTTTATCCTGGTTATGTGTGATCTTTTTAAATTCGAAGTCGAGGGCTGGTTCAGCGAAAAAACTCCCACTCGGTGGGTGGGATATTTTCTGATCCTGGTGGCTGGCATGTTCTACCTGTTGTGGTTGAAAGACATCCTTCCCGCCGTCCTCGGTAATACGATTCCCTCAGGAGTCAGCGATCAAAATCTGCAGGTCAACCCCGTACATGTCCTGGATATCGGCATTGCCCTGCCCGGACTGTTCCTGACTGCGATCCTATTGATGAAAAAGCGCCGTTTGGGATACATCCTGGCTCCCACGGCCCTTGTATTCATCATCATCCTTACGCTCGCCCTCGCGGCCATGGTGCTGACGGCCAAAGCCCGCGGCATAAACGAAGATGCTTCCATCGCCCTGATATTTATGATCCTGGCGTTGATCAGCGCCATATTGCTTTTTGTCTATATAAAAAGTCTGCGGCCCTCACGTTCGGCTGACAAGTGAACCCGTTTTATCTATGAGTGTTTCCGGCGGTTATGGGTGCGGCGTCTGGATTCGGTATCGGATACGAGGAGATCAAGATCGAAACAACGTGGTATAACAAACTGCCGAAGGTCGAGCTGCACGTTCACCTCGAAGGCGCCATCCCTCATGAAGCTCTCTTCGAACTGGTTCGGAAATATGGAGGAGATCCTTCCGTTCCCGACCTCGCCGCGATCGGGAAGCGTTTTAAATACAGGGACTTCTCCGGTTTCCTGGAAGCCTGGACGTGGAAAAATCAGTTCTTGCGCGAGTATGAAGATTTCTCTCATGTTGCCGAGCTGACGGCCAGGGATATGGCGGGGCAGAATATTCGCTACGCGGAGCTGTTTTTCTCGCCGTCGCTTTTTATAGGGCAGGGGATCGAGGTGCAAAAAATCGCTCAAGCCGTCAGGTCCGGATTGTCAAAAGTGTCGCAAATCGAGATCGCTCTCATCGCGGACCTCGTCCGGGATTATGGCCCTGCCTCAGAGATGGCGACACTCAAAAAGCTGGAAGAGGTCAAGAGCGCCGGCGTCATCGGTATCGGAATCGGCGGGTCTGAACATCGATACCCGCCGGCGTTTTTCTCACGGCTTTATGAGGAAGCCCGGAGGATGGGCTTCCATACGACGGCTCATGCGGGGGAAGCCGTCGGTCCCCGGAGCGTCTGGGATGCAATCCGGCATCTTCATGTCGACAGGATCGGTCACGCCACCCGGGCTCAAGAAGATCCTGAGCTCCTTGACTATATTGAGAAACATGCGATTCCGCTTGAGTTGTGCCCCACGTCCAATATCCTTACAGGATCAGCCGCTTCGATCGCGGAACATCCTGTCCGGGACTATTTCAAACGGGGGCTGATCGTAAGCGTGAACACCGATGATCCCAAGATGTTCGGCATAACGCTGGCGGAGGAGTACCGTCGGCTCGTGAATGAATGCGGATTCTCGCGCAATGATATCCGCAGTCTGGTGCTTTCGGCTGTCCAATCCTCTTGGCTCCCTGAGGAGCGGAAAATGTCGCTGACGGAAAGCTTTATTGAGGACGCCTCATGGCTTTAACCGCAGGATAGATATCCGGGCTTTATTGTTGTTCAGAGAATCGGGCTATACGCCGGTAACGAGAACCCTCTTGCCGCCGTTTCCTCTGTGTTCGAGCAGAGCGGTCCCCATGTCCCCCGATGCCCCGTTGATCAGAACCTTATGGCCCGCTCCGGCCTTTCCATAATCGCGAAGCCCCTGGAGTGCGGTAACGCCGGCTGTGGGAACGGCCGCGGACTGCTCGAATGTAATGTCGTCCGATTTTATCGTGAGCTCTTCTTCCGCCGCACAGGCATACTCGGCACAGGCGCCGCGGCATGAGCCGAAAACTTCGTCTCCCGGTTGAAACCGCGTCACGTTCTTTCCCACCCTTTCGACGTGTCCCGCCAGATCCCAGCCGGGAACATGGTTCTTCGGTTTGGGAAACCCGACGGAAAGTCGACTGGCCCATGGATCACCTCTCATGGAGAAGACGTCACCCGCGTTGAGACCGGCCGCGTGAACGCGTACGCGCACATCGCCGTCCTTGACGACGGGTTTGTCGATGTCTCTGAGTTCACAAACATCCGGAGAGCCGTAATCGTTCTGAACGATTGCTTTCATTCCGTTCTCCTTTTTGTTTAGAACTCCATTGTCTTCGCATCATCTGCGACAGCCCGGAATTGGCTGAAAGATAACGCCCGTTCTCATTATGTTTGATAATTGTCTTGGATCTGAGATAAAAGACAGAGAATCATTCAAATCTGAATCCGATCCCTCGTGATGGTCCTCAATCTCCTCGTTCTTATCTACCGCAATAAGGTTATCATATCCAAAATTATTTTGTCTTAATAAATTTACGACTTTTAGGCGGAGGTCCCCGGTTGGGGATCCTTTTTGTTTTGTCCCGACAATTGAACGAATGATGCCAGGCATGCACCGGCGGATAAGACCAGAGAGAAAAGCCATGTCATGTCCAATGCCGTCTGGGCTATGGGGATTTTCGAGATCTCCCCCCGGATGATGGAACTGAAAGACAATAGCAACACCAACAGCTGTACGATTCCCACCGCCATCACGAAATAGGGGGGGGGATATTCTTTGCGGATCAACAAAAGGAGTGATGCCGCCAGGATCAGGCAGGCAAATCCCAGCTTCAAAGGGGTCACGCCGGTATGGTTTTTGCGTACATTTTCTATGACGGTATCATGACGGCTGTTGATCATCATATTGATCTCAGCGTCCGTTTTTGAATGGAAGATACTCATATCCCATCCCTGATCCCTCTCTTCTTTAGCTTGTGCTTTGGCCATGGATATGATCGCCGCATCGGAAACGGAGAGAAGGGAAATCGCCTGTGCCATACTTAAAATGGCGGCCGCCAGGACAATGATGCCGAAAATTTTCAGCCGGTTTTTCATTTTTCCCTTTTCTTAATGTATGGCTTATCTGGCTTTGCTGCTTAAGATTCCCAATTTTTCAACAAAAGAGGAGCCCAAATACCCACAATCATCAAAAGGATCATGAATGCGGCATACATCAGCATGTTATCGCTCTCAGGGATCAAATCCATCGATTCACCCAGCAAAGCGAGCACACCGACAAGCAAAGGGATCAACAGACATAATCCGGTGATACGTGCCGGCCTTCCGCGCATGCTGCGTTTCAGGTGCCGAATTTTTCCGGTAAATAGAGCGACAAATCCCTTGATAGTCATCCATATCCATACTACACCCATCACCAGGTAGAGCAAACTCATCTTTTCCTCCTTATTTTAATAAGATATGAAAGATAAAAACTGTCTTTATCCAGACAAATCATGAGTATCGGTTAGCCTTTTTCATGTTCCAAAATGGATTTTCTGGGAATGGATTATCGCATGATAGAATCGGTACCCGAAAGACGAGATGTCGGTTGGTAAGTAAGAATCCCTTCATGAGCTCTGATAAAAAAGTGATTGCCAACACATTATCAAAGATTAAGGGGCAGGGCAAATCCGTTCCTTTTTTTGTCGAGAGCTTTGAAATGATTTTCCATCCCCATTTATTTTCTATCCTTTTGGATCTGTATGCACGAGTAAAAACTCTCAAATTCGTAACATCCGAAACAAAAAATCAAAAAGTTCACCTGCCGTATTTTAAGGAAATGAAATTCGTTTCAACCATATTTAGGGGGGGCGAGGAATGACTGCGCCTTGATTTCAATCGACATATCTCCGCCCGGCTGCATCAAATATTTTTCATTAGGAAAAATTGCAAAGAAATCTTAAAATATCTATCAGACAGCCCACAGCTTAAACTGAACCGAATATGACTCGGGCCTTATGGATGGTTCCATATTTGTATTAATAAGGGGGTGGGGAATGAAAATCCATCCTATGAAGAAAGATTTCCTGTTGTTCCGCTGTCTTCACAGCGGAGCGCTTCGTCCTTCAACCATCGACGAGGAATGCTCGCTGTCGAAGGAACAATCGGACCGAAACAAGAAATTCCTCACCAGGGTGATCGATTCCTATGGATCATGCGCGATGTTGGCCGTGGATGGCGAGTCCGTTGTTGCGCATGCCCGATTTTACCCTCAGGTCATATACGATCGGTTTAAATTCTGTTGTCAGGATCCGAATCACGCCATAACGCAAGAAATCGCCGAGATGAAATTTCCTCGGCTGGCAAATCAAGCGGAGCGGGACCTCAGGATCACATGTTATTTCGTGCTTGAGGATTACCGGGGGCAGGGACTCAGCCACAAGCTTATCGCCGCCGTTATCGAGTGGGGAAAAAATAATGGCTGGAAAAGCGTAAGATGTTTGGCAACCAGGAATAATTACTGGCTGTCCTCCGAAATGTGCACGCCGATGCTGCGCACCTACGTCAAACACGGGTTTAAGATAATCGGGACCGTAGCGATACCTGAAGTCAAAGGCTATCTCCAAAAAATGAAAGATGGGGAATTCGGGGTTGAGAAAAAGCGGGGATTCGAGAAGTTTTGCGCCGGTGAAGATCTATCGGAACTCGTTTCTTTTTATGAAATGGAATGTATGTTGTGAAAAAGCATGCAGGGACGTTTGGTAGAGGAAGACTGAGCCGAAAAATATTCATGAAATCGAATGTTGGTTCTTAACGGCATCTCTTATATACTGATGACATGCAAGGAGGGGAGAATGTCCCACAGATTGATTGTGATGTTTCTTTGTCTGGTGTTTTTTACCAGCGCGGGGTTATCCCAAAGTTCGTTTTATGATTATTTAGAGGAAAAGGTCACCTTTCCATCGAATGAAGTCACTCTTGCTGGAACCTTGACACTTCCTGTATCCGGTCAGCCGGCGCCTGTAATCGTTTTAATTACAGGGGGGGGGAATAGAAACAGAGATGCACAGATAGGAAGATTCAAACCTTTCAAACTGATCGCCGCTTACCTCTCTCAAAGAGGATTCGCCGTCCTGCGCTTTGATGATCGGGGAGTGGGGGAGTCTACGGGGATAAACAGCCTGGAATCCAATTTGGACGATTTTAAGGATGACGCCCTTTCCGCCATCGCATATTTGAAATCCAGAGATGACATCATGCATTCCCGAATCGGACTGCTCGGTCATTGCGCCGGGGCCTATGCCTGCTTGAAAGCATCTTTTGAATCAAAAGACGTCGCCTTTCTGACTACCATGGCGGGATACGGTTTGGATGGCGTTGAAACGCTTTTAGATGGGAAACGGCGGGAACTGATGAAGGCGGGGGAGAAACAAGATCATATTCAACAGACCCTTGGATTGCACAAACAGCTTTTCAAAGCCATGATGACTCATGGTGATTTCGTTGAAGTCGAATCGAAAATGAGAATTGAAAGAAAAAGGATATTTGAAACCTTATCCGATAGCCGAAAAAGCAGATATGAGGATTTCGATGATTATTTCCGTAGATCTTCCGACGGCTGGATATTGGAATATGCCAAAACGAACTATTTCTTGGAGGTATTGAAAGCGAAACCGATCCCGTATTATGAAAAACTAAATATCCCTGCATTGTTAATGTTTGGTGAAAACGACCTTGATGTTCATCCCGATGCGCACATCCAGCCCATTATCACGGCCCTGGCAAAAGCCGGGAATAAAAATTATGAGATTAAAATCATTCCCGAAGCTGATCATTATTTTGTCGCGGACTGGTCATCCCGGGAATTCGCTCCCAAGTTCCTGCCGACTTTGTATGACTGGTTGTCGGAAAACATTCAACAGAGTGCAAGGATTCAAAAGTGATTTTAATCAAGGGGTTTTCATGAGAAAGTTTTCAACACTTCTGTTATTTTTGCTGATATCGGTTTCTTTCAAAGGGCTGGCTCAGGACGCCGTTCCTGAAGATTTTGATGAACGGATTATCAAGGTGATGCAGGAAGACCGGCTTCCGGGTCTTGCGATCGCCGTTGTCAGGAATGATTCCCTGGTTTTTTTAAAAGGATACGGTGTAAGGGAACTCGATACCTCTGAATCTGTTGATGCCCATACGCTTTTTCAAGCCGCCTCGCTGACGAAAACGTTCACTGCGGCATTGATGGGAATGCTGGTCGACCAAGGCAGGGTCGCATGGGATGATCCGGTTAAAAAATACATTGAGAATTTAAAACTCCAAGATGATTATGTTACCGAAAATCTTACGATAAGAGATATCCTTTCCGTCCGGTCAGGGATTAGAGATGGTGATGCGCTTCAGGCAGCGGATCGCAAAGAATTGATCGGGCGCCTCCAAAACCGATCATCATTGAATTCTTTTCGTTCGGCTCAAACTTCTTTTAACCTTATGTATACCATAGCCGGATATATTGCCGAAACCCTGTATGAAAAGCCTTGGGAACAAATAATAGAGGAAACCATCCTTGATCCCCTTGGCATGACGGAGACGTTTACCGATAACGCTTCAGCCTTTCGCTCCACAAACAATATTGCTGCTGCCCATATTCTGGAGGGCAGGGAGACTGTTCCCAGGAAATGGGGCGACTATGCATTATTCGCTCCCGCTGCCGGCCTCGTTACGAATGTTACCGATCTGGCAAAATGGATCCGCTTCCTTTTGAATAAGGGGACATGGAAAGGCTCTTCAATCCTGAGCGAAAAAGTCCTCGATCAAATGCACACCCCTCAGATGATGGTGGGGGAGTTTTTTAGGAGCGTGTGTAATCCGCATGCGAATTTTATGACATTCGGATTCGGTTGGTTTATCAGTGACTATAAAGGACGTAAGCTTATCGAGATGGAAGGGGCCGCAGCGGGTGCCACAAACGTGCTCGTCCTGGTCCCCTCCGAAAATATCGGCTTTGTCATTCAGACGAATCGTGATTTCGCCTTTAAATCGTTACTCTCCGTTAAATTTTATTTGCTGGATTTCATGCTCTCGAATCAACCCGGTTAGATGGATGTTTTTTTTGAAAATAGGCACCCATTATTTATCTTTCCCTCACGGACCTGGAAAATATTCTTAATACCTTATTTCGGGGCGAGGAGCATATCTCGCTTGATTCTGCATACTCTATCTCAGCTGGGCTGAGGTTTTTTTAAAAGGAGGAGGGGGTTATGAAAAGCGTCAAAGAGGAACGTGTTCGGTCGTTTGACGGTGTGGAAATCGCATTTGAAAGCTCAGGTCATGGAACAACGGAGCTGCTTTTTATCCACGGAGGACTTGCCGACCGCAGCTTTTGGGAACACCAAATGACCAAATTTTCCAAGCACCATCGTGTGGTGGCATTGGATCTGGCTGGTCATGGTACTTCGGGACAAAACCGTTCCGCCTGGACACTGGAGGCTTTCGGTGAGGATGTCAAAGCGGTAGCCGATGCCCTCGATTTGAAACGTATCGTTTTAATCGGGAACTCGCTTGGCGGCTCCGTGGCGCTGGAGGCGGCCCGTATGCTCAAAGAGCGTGTTATCGGTGTTGTCGGTGTTGACACCCTGCATGATGCGACCCAAGGGGTCACGCCCGAAGAAGCCAAGGCCCGGGCGGATCAGTTCCGCGATGATTTTGGGAACACGTGCCGTGAAATGGTGGAAAGTCTTTTCCACAAGGGAAAAGAAATGAAGCTTCGTAAGTGGGCCTTAAACCGAATGCTTTTTTCGCCCCCGGAAGTCGTCTCCGGGATTATGGAAGGATTCGCCGGATATGACGCCGCGGCTGCGTTTCGATCGGCCGGAGTCCCCATTCGTGCGATCAATGGAGATCTTTTTCCCACCCTGGTGGAGTCCAATCGGAAGGTCGTGCCGGATTTTGATGCGGTGATCATGAAAGGCGCGGGACATTACCCCATGCTCGAACGTCCGGAGGAGTTCAACGGTTATCTTCGGGATGTTATCCGGGGGCTGGAAGAAATCGGGAAGTAAACTTTGCAAACTCATCAAGGGGAGAGTCACCGATCACCACTGATTTGCGCATTTTCCGTCAATTGGAGGGCACGTATTTTTCAAAGCGTGACGCCCAATCTTTCTGCGGCAGTTCTAATAGGATATCACTTGCATAGTACATCAGCTCAACCGGCATCAAAACCTGACGATTGGATAGGATCACTATGCCGATTCGATCCTCGGGGAACAACGTGATGTAATTGGAATAGCCCATTGAAGCTCCACCGTGATGAATACGATGGTGACTTCGGTACTCGTCCAAATACCATCCCATTCCATAGGCCTGGCTGTTGATACAGGGATAGTCGATATAGAAGGGCGGGTTGTCGAGCGTTATTTGCGGTTCATGCGTTGCACGTACAATCGATGCGGAGACCAATTGGCTCCCCTCGTATTTTCCCTCATTCAACTGGAACACCATCCATCGGGCCATATCCTCGACATTGGAGTACATCGATCCGGACCCTCGTGTGAAATACCATGCGTTGTGTTCGGGTCCAGGGAACTCGTTTGCAATATAGGCGCCGTTTTCTTCTGAGAAGCTGAAGGAGTACTCATCGGACCGGAGCAGTTGTTGCACCGAGAATCCCGTGTTGCTCATTCCCATCGGATGGAGCAAGCGTTGTGCTGCAATGATATCCCATGGAGTGCCGGTCAGCTTCCCGACCAGTTCGGCTGATGCGATGTAAAGGATATTATTGTACTCAAAATGGCGGCGCAGCTGACCAACGGTTTCCATATCATCGATATGCTCGAGGATCTCTTCCGAGGTGTACTCGCCGGATGTCCAGAGTTCATTTTTGTCGGCCAGCCCCGTGCGGTGGGAGAGAAGGTCACGGAATGTAACCGTGGAAGAAAGACCGGGATCGGGCAACATGAATTCCGGGGCGTGCTCGTGCACAGGCGTATCCCACCCAAGTATTCCGTCCTCAACCATCAGGCCGATCACCATTGCTGTAAACGACTTCGTCATGGAGGCCAAGCTGAAGTTCGTTGTAGTCGTTACCTCGAGTCCTAGATTGGGATCTCGATATCCAAATCCGTGTGCATAAACGAATTTTCCATCCATGACGATTCCGATCGCCAGGCCGGGGACTCGCCAGCGTTCCATTTCCATAGAGGCTAATTTTTCGATCCGTCTGAAAACTTCCGTTCGATCCTGAGCGGTATTCTCCTGTTCATCCGGCTGAGGAGCAGGACCGGGGGAGCACCCAAGGGCCAGTACGATGACAACTGCAGCGCTACTCAGGGATGTCCATTTGAATAAACCACGGGCCGGATCAGATCGCTTCTTCATGTCCTATCCTCCGTTCATTCCGATCGACAGATATCCCTCTTGCATTCTTATAACGATACACTAGATCGTACTTTTTTCCCATCTAGGATTCTCATAAAAAAAATTGCATCACACCTAACGCAATTCTGCAATGGTTGGATGGCATACTCATACGATTCGCCGAAAAAGAATGTCAGCTGTTTTCCATAACACAGGAAAAGAAGTCCTCGAGGCTGAAAAAAAGGAAGGAAGAGCAACCATTCGGGGCATGCTTTTGTATATAATATTAAACGAATAAGGAGATGGGACCTTGCGTAAATGGTGGGTATTTCATTGTTTTCTGATTCTATTGGGGGGATACGGCTTCATAACCGCGAATGAGATGCAGGGCGCCGAGAAGGGGAAGGCCGGACGTGTCCTGAGCCTGGAAGAGGTGATGCGGATCGAAGACGGCGGCGGCGATTATTATTTCAAATCTCCCCGGAAAATCCGGATTGCGCCTGACGGCTGCATCTTTATGCTCGATGATGAACAGTTTCTGAAATTTTCCCCGGACGGTCGGTTTATAAAGAACCTGTTCAAAAAAGGGCAGGGGCCGGGAGAGTTCGAAGGGATCAACAGTTATGTCATTACCGAAGACGCCCTTGTCGTTCTTCAACCTCAGCCCAATAAATTCGTGATTCTGACCCATGACGGGGGTTTGATCCGGGAATTTCGTACGGAGGGTAGAATAGCCAAACTGTTCGCCGTTCACAACGGCCGATACGTGACGGGGCGGTATTCATCCCCCAAGATCGACAGGGTGACGGAAAAACCTTCTTTCATGCAGGTGGAATGGAATCTAGGCCTTGTTTCAGAGGAAGGCGGTGTCGATGAACCGAACCCCCGGTTTTCAACACGTTGGTATGCCAAACGTTTGGGCGGGCGTGCCGTTATCGCCGATCATCTCGCAAATTTTTCCGCGGTTCCTTACGGGGATGATCATTTAATCATCTGCCATACCGAGCATTATCGATTGAAGCTGTTCGACCTCGCGCACAATCGCGTCGTCAGGGAATTCGGTCGTAAGTATCATCGGGTCAAATCTTTGCGTGACAAGTTCGGCCAGATCGAGGTCCGACCCGGTGTTTCAAAATTGGTTTCCCCAGTGGAATATGTAAACGATGTCCAGCAGATTTTTAGCCTGGGTGAATACATCTGGGTCATGACCTCAACCATTGAACGAGGAAAGGGTGTTCTCTTCGACGTGTTCAATTTTAAAGGGGAATACGTGGATCACTTCTATCTCCCGATACACGACACCGTTAAACCTGAGGGACTTGAAGATTTACCCCTCGTTTTTAGTGGAAATCATCTCTTCATCGCGGAGTATGATGAGGACGGCATCCCCGCCGTCGTGAAGTACAGAATCATGGATAACGGATAATTAAAGAGGAACGGGTGAATAGTCCACCGTTTCATCCGATATGTCCGGTGAGAAGAGGAATTGCCATCGTTTGATTTAATATGATATATATCAGCCGGGCCCGGTAACCGCATTTGTTCAGATCTGCGGATTGCGGAACAACCGAGGTTGAGTCATCATCGACGGCTATATATTTAGAGGATGAAAGGGTGTCATCATGACTAAAGTGCTTCCGGCGGAAAAGTTGTTTTTTACCGTCTTTTCGATTTTGATCATCGTTCTGCTTGTACCGGCAACAGGGAAATCGGAGGAAAAAAACCTGGATTGTCGGCTCCGTTTTGGAGTATTTTTCGAAGAAGATGTGTGTGCGAAAGCTCTTGATGGAAGGATGTTGCTGCTTATCTCTACAGACGGCGGCAATGAGCCCCGGTTTCAGACCAGTGATGGCCCGGACTCGCAATTGGTGTTTGGAATCACGGTCGATGGACTGAAGCCGGGAGAAGAAGCTGTGTTTGACGGGACGGTTTTCGGCTATCCCTTAAAAAGTATTGCGGAGATTCCACCAGGTGAATATTGGGTTCAGGGGCTTCTTCACCGCTATGAGACTTTTCATAGAGCCGACGGTCACACGGTTAAAATGCCCATGGATCGGGGTGAAGGACAGCATTGGGAGAAGGCGCCGGGCAATCTCATCAGCACGCCTGAAAAGATACTGATCGACCCAAATAAAGAAACCAAAATTAGAGTTGCTCTGGATACGGAGATCCCTCCTATCCCGGAACCGGAGACGACGAAATACATCAAGCATGTGAAAATCCTGAGCAAGCTGCTTTCGGAATTTTGGGGGCGTCCGATGTATATAGGCGCAAATATTCTTTTGCCGGAGGGTTTTGAAGAGCATCCTCAAGCACGTTATCCGCTTATCGTCGACCATGGTCATTTTCCCTATACGTTCGGCGGCTTTCGCGAAACGCCTCCCGATCCGGATCTCCTTCCGGTATACAGCGCCCGGTTCGATTTGGAAGGGTACAATAGAATTCAGCAGGAATATGCCTACAAATTTTACAAGGAGTGGACGGGGCCTGATTTTCCTAGAGTGATCATCATAAATATCCAGCATGCAAACCCTTATTATGATGATTCCTATGCGGTGAATTCGGCCAATGTCGGTCCTTACGGCGATGCGATAACCTATGAATTGATCCCTTATATCGAAAAGAAATTCCGGGGTATCGGTGAAGGCTGGGCCCGGGCTCTTTATGGCGGGTCAACCGGAGGCTGGGAATCGATCGGCGTCCAGATATTTTATCCGGATGAATACAACGGATGTTATGCATGCTGCCCCGATCCGATTGATTTTCGTGCCTATGAACTTGTAAACCTCTATGAACATAAAAATGCTTACTATATCGACAGTCAATGGAAACGCACTCCGAGGCCGGAATGTCGAAATTATCGAGGCGAAGTGAAAAACACTCTGGAAGAAGTGAATCACAGGGAGCTTGTTCTGGGAACAAAAGGACGTTCCGGAGGCCAATTCGATATCTGGCAGGCCGTATTCGGGCCCGTCGGGGACGATGGCTACGTCAAACCCATCTGGGACAAGATGACCGGTGAAATCGACCATTCCGTCGCGGAGTATTGGCGTGAGAATTATGATCTTCGCCACATCCTCGAACGAGACTGGAAAACACTCGGTCCAAAACTCGAGGGGAAAATACATATTTATTGCGGTGATATGGACAATTATTACCTGAACAATGCGGTTTATCTGATGGAAGAATTCCTGGAGGGAACGCAGGATCCCTATTATGACGGAGAGGTCGACTATGGAGACAGGGCCGAGCACTGCTGGAACGGGGATCATACGCGCCCCAACGCCATCTCACGACTGAGGTATCACCAGATGTTTATTCCCAGGATTGCGGAAAGGATCCTTAAGACGGCTCCAGCCGGTGCTGACTTGAAGAGCTGGATATATTGAACCGAGAAGTTTTCCTCTTCCAGTGAAAAGAATTTAGCAAGGGCGAATCAAGAGCTCCTCAAAGCCTGCTGATGCAGGCCTGAAGGGATCCTATCAATATCTCCGGGACACGAATGTCTGAAGTGGAATGAACGGTTTCATGATGAGGATCCGTACTGGATCCGCAGCGATGGGGTTGAGCCGAAAACAGGCTGGGGGAGCCCGATATTCAGGTCTCCCCCTAAGCCTTATCAATTAGTTTTTATCTGTTCCTGTGACTACCGACAACCTGATCTGAGAAGGATATTTTACTGAATGGTGCACCTTGTTGTGCGCGATTACGTATTCCGTTTCATCATAGTTGTTGCCGCCGGTATTGAGATTGCGCGCAAATCGGGGGAAGTTGCTGCTCGAAACCTCAATGCGGATGCGGTGTCCCGGTTCGAAGTAATTGCTGGTCGACATGGAGCTGACGGGAAGTTTGTAGACCTTGCCGTTTTCCATGAAAACCTCCGTGTCGTATCCCTCACGGTAACGCACGCGCTGAATGGTCTCACACAGGTTATAGGCCCTGCCGTCCGGATAAACGTCCAGCAGTTTGACCGTAAAATCCGTGTCCTTGGCGTCCGAGGAAACATAGAGCGTGATCTCGACGGGCCCGCTGACCTCCACGCCTTCCTTCAAAGGCTCGGTCGAGTAAACCAGGATGTCATTCCGGGTCTCCATCTGGCGCTGATCGAAGGATCCGGATTGGTATTTAGGTCCCAGGCAGCAAAAACCACCGCCGTGCATGGGTACGGGGTAGTTGGGATCATAGGTGAAACCGTCGGGATTGTCCTTTGCTCCCGGTTTTTTCAAGGAAAGTCCGCCGTCGCCGAAGAGACTGTTGGCGTTACCCTTGCTGGTCAGGTACCACGTCGTCATCTTCGCGTCAGCCGGCGGCCAGACGTCGGAAGACCGCCATTTGTTGAGTCCCATGGTGTAATACTGAACCTTCGGGGTTTTCTCCAGGACGCCGTTTTCTTTCCCCTTCATCCAGTAGTCGAACCAGTCATAGATGAGTTTGTTGTAGTTGAACCGCGCATCCCCGACATGACGTTCGCCGACGACGGTGTCTTTGGCGGAACGTCTGAAAGCGCAGTGATTAACCGGAGCGACGACGACGAACTGATTATCCGCGATTTTCGGATCCTTGGCGCTGCGGCGGACATGATCGACCAGAGCGAGATTCGGGCTGATCGAAATGTCATACCAGGAAATCATCCAGAGGGCGGGGGCGCCGAAATCCATATCATCATGATATAAGCCGCCGGTGTACCAAGCAGGATCATTCGGTTTCCGCTTGATCATCTCCTCGAAGCAGCTTTTCGGTCCTCCCAGGTCATTGACGATATCTATGAGAGGCAAATGCCGGAGCTGCTCCGACCAGTCCACTTCCGGCACCTCAGCCGCCAGATCGAAATATTTCGATACGCGGATGAGTTCTTCCTGGGACATATCTTCCGGAAAGGTCGGTCTGCGCAGGCCGGCCTCGACAAAACCGTAGTCGTATAACCAAGCCGTCATCAGCATCTGATGGACGCCTCCGCGATAAAAGTTGCCCTGCTCGAAAAATTCGCCCACGCGTCCTATCCCCGCACCATATCCTTGGGGAACCATGGCGGCCAAGCCCGGGGGATCCAGCGCCGCTACACCCATTTGCCATTCCGCTGACGAGGAACATCCGATCAATCCCACCTTTCCGTTGGACCAGGATTGCCCCGCCAGCCATTGGATGGCGTCGTATCCGTCCGTTCTCGGCGCGCCCAATATCCGCCATTTCCCTTCCGAAAAATATCTTCCCCGCTCGTTCTGCACGACATAGGCGTAGCCGCGTCTGACGGCATCGTAGGCCCGGCTGAAATTGCGCGTATTCAATTTTCCATCACCCCAGGAGTTGAAGTTATAAGGGGTCTTGGAAAGGATGACGGGAACGGGCTTGTCGGTTTTCGGGCGGTAGATATCCGTCGCCAGCCTGATGCCGTCGCGCATGGGCATCATCACTTTCTGCTCGATGACCGCGATCGATTTCAGAGACTCGAGAATCCTGTCCTGGGCCGCGAGCGGCAGGATCAGCAGCGTACACAGGACAAATATAAAAGAGAATACGACTGGTTTTTTAGATTTCATGGGTCAGTCCTCCTTGTTTGATGGATTTGCTCTTTTTCATGCGATATTCAAGATACTATAAAAAGAGAGCTCCTCCCGTCAATAACTCTTTCAGAATCCTTCATGCGCATCATGGAGAGAGATTGGAAAAACGCCAGTCTCAGAAAAAACGCTTAGGGGAGAAAAGGTATGAGGACTTACAAAAACAGAGGCCAAGGATCTAATCTTTAAAGAGGTGAAGCTCGTCAAGATCATCAACCCGGAATGACCAGGATGGTCCCACCAGCGTCGTCGACTCCCTCTCCCGGATGACGGCCGGGCCTTTGAGCTTACGGTCGGAGGGAATCCGGGATCGATCATAGATGCGGCTTTCAAACTTTTTATCGGTAAAATAAACCGGCTGCTTCGAGAATAGGACGTATTTCGAATCGGGGATAGGGCCGGTCCGTTTGGGCCAATCCGGTTTGGGACTCTTTTTCGTCGCGCGTACTCGGAGATTGACGGCCTGGATCTTTTCTCCGGGAGCGCAGTGACCGTAAGTCTTTTCATGCATCGCATGAAACCGATCGCTTAGAGCCGGCAGATCTTCTTTCCCGATGATCGGTCCGGGTAAAGGAAGGATCAGCTCATAATTCTGATTGATGTACCGAAGGTCGGCGGAATAATCGATTTTACGCTGTCGTATCGGAATATGGTTCTTTTCGAACCATGTGTCTGCCTGTCGAGTGAGACGGAACAGATGTCTGTTGAGAAGCGCTCTTGCGTGAAGCGAGAGCATGGCGGTTTTAACAAAATCTTTACTCGTGTCGGCGAAAAGAAGTCCCAAGGTGGAGAAGAGTCCGGCCATCGGGGGGATGACGACATGCCGGATGGACATCTTTTCTGCGAGCTCAACGGCGTGCAGGGGGCCGGCCCCGCCGCAGGCCATAAGGGTAAAATCCCGAGGATCATACCCGCGGGCAACGGAAATGAGCCGGATGATACGCAGCATGCCGGCATTCGCCACGGATAGGATCCCCCGCGCCGCGGACTCAAGAGACAGATTCAGCGGGCGCCCGACGCTTTCCATGATGGCTTCCCGGGAATATCGGGGATGGAGGGGCATTGCACCGCCTAAAAATGAATCCGCCGTGATTCGGCCCAAAACAACATGCGCATCGGTCACCGTAGGCTTTTCACCACCTTTTCCATAGCAGGCGGGCCCCGGATCGGCCCCGGCGCTCTTCGGCCCGACTTTGAGATGGCCGCCTTCATCGATCCAGGCGATGCTCCCGGCCCCCGCTCCGCATTCGACGACATCGATCATGGGGGCTCGGATCGGGTAACCGCTTCCTCTCTGCCGTCCTGCATGATGAAACTCTCCTCCGACTTCGTATTCCTGAGAAAATTGGAGCGCGCCGTTCAGGATCAAGCCGGCCTTTGCCGTCGTCCCGCCCATATCAAAAGCAATGACTTTGTTGAGACTCATTTTTTTTGCCAGGTGGGAGGCACCGATAAGGCCGGCGGCGGGACCCGATTCGATAAGGGTATGAGGAGCGCGCATCGCTTCTTCGGGAGGGACCGTCCCTCCTCCGGAGTGCATGATCCTCAGGGTTTCGGCGGCGGATCGTGTTTTCTTTAAGCATTTATCGAGAGAGCGGATATAATCGATGACGCGGGGAGCCACGGCGGCGCTGACCACGGTTGTTGAGGCGCGTTCGAATTCACGGAATTCAGGAGAGAGCCGGCTGGAGGGGAAGATGTGATTTTTAGGGAAATATTTTTGAGCCAATTTTTCAAGCCGGTTTTCATGCTTTGGATTGAGGAAGGAAAAAAGAAGGACGATAGCCAGAACCTGACTGCCGTTTCTTTTCAGGGCCCTGATTTGTTTTTCCGCGTCTTTTTCATCCAGTGGGAGAAGGATCGTTTTTTCGGAAGAGACTCTTTCCTTGACCTCACGAACGCCGTCACGTGAAACCAGGGGGGGCTTCCGGTCAATCATCAGATTGTACAAATGAGGCCGATGCTGACGGCCGATCTCCATCAGATCCCTGAATCCCCGGGTCACCAGCAGTCCCACCCGGGCCGTTTTTCCTTCCAGCAGGGCATTGGTGACGATCGTGGTGCCGTGAACGATATCGTCTCCGGCAGTAAGCGCTCCGCGGGCGCCTGCCAGCACATTTTTGAGTCCTTCCATGAAGGGAATCTCCGGGTGGATGGGATGGGAAGAAATCTTGGCCGTCGTGAAAATCTTTTCGACAGGATCATACAGCACGACGTCGGTGAATGTCCCTCCCGTGTCGATCGCGATCCTCATGATTTAAACGTCCCGGCTTTCAGCTTTCATCTTCCCTCTTAAGTTCCTTGTGGCCCCATGGTCAAGCTTTCCGGTGGACGTCAGAACCACGCCGTAATATTTTCGGCAGTGGCCTCGGCTCAGTTTCCCATGTATAAAGTCCGCCAAAACATGTTCGGGATCCCTGTCAAGAGGTGAACCGAATCCGCCTCCCCCGGCGGTTTGGGCACGAAGAACATCTCCCGTGCGCAGGAGAACTTCCGATACTTTGGAACGAATGAATCGGCGTTTTTTACCGGAACGAAGAAGAAATCGGCCGCGTTCACCGGGATATCCCCCCCTTATGCCCCATGGGGAAAAGCGATGTCGATCGGAATGAGCTGAAAACCGCAGGGGGACCAGGGCCTGGATGTCTTTTCGAATGGCCAGTCCGCCGCGGAACTCGCCGGGACCTCCCGTATCCGGAACCAGGCCGTAACGGAGTACACGGAGAGGATATTCCATTTCCAACGCTTCAACGGGTAGATTCGATGTGTTGGTGATGTGGACCTGTACGCCGTCCATCCCGTCTTTTGTCGGACGGGCGCCCTGACCGCCCCCGAGGGCTTCGACATAGACGAAATCCGAGTGCGAGAGCTGTTCGGTTCCCGCGAATATGATGGCGGTGGTGGCGCCGTTGGATGCTGCCGTGATCTTATCGGGAATGATTTGAGCCAGAGCCCCCATGATGGCGTCCACGACCCTCTGGCAGGTGTCCGTTCTGCCGCCCACGGCCGCCGGGGCTTCGGCATTGACCAGGCTTTTTTTAGGAGCTCGGATGGTTATCGGAATCTGGAATCCGTCATTTATGGGAACATCGGGAGCGAAGATGGCTTTTACGGCGTAATTCACCGTAGCCAACAAGGCCTGATGCACAAGGTTGATGCCGCCGGCTGCCTGGGGGGATGTGCCGGCGAAGTCAAACAGGATGCTGGATTTTTTCCCATGCCTGATCATGACCTTGACTTTGATGGAGCGGGGATTATCAGTGACACCGTCGTCATCCATTCTATCCGCGAAGGTGCATCCGCCGCGCGGAACATCCAGCAGAGCCTTGCGCAGCCAGAGCTCACTGTACTTGAATATTTTCCGGGTGCAGGCGGTGATGGTCGGCCGCCCGTATTCTTCATAGAGCTCGATCAGACGTGTCTCGCCGAGATTGCATGCGGCGATCTGAGCGCGAAGATCGCCCTCCCGCTCTCTTCTCCCTCGCATGTTGGCAAAGATAAGCTGATAAGCATCTTGGTGGATGGCGCCTCGACGCATAATCCTGATGGGCGGGATTCGGAGCCCTTCCTGGTATATTTCGGTGGAGTCGCCGGCCGTTCCCACTCCCGGCGATCGGCCTCCGACATCCGTCCAGTGGGCGATATCGGCCACAAAATTGACAAGTTCGTTCCGGAAGAAGACCGGCTTGACGAGCGTGATATCCGGCAGATGCGATCCGCCTCCGAGATAAGGATCGTTCGCGATGACGATATCGCCCGGTTGAAAATCCCACCGGTCCCTATGCGCGGAAATTTCGCTCATCAGGCCTTGCATGGAGCCCAGATGGATGGGGATATTCTCGGCGAGGGCGGTCAGCTTTCCCTTGGCGTCGAAGAGGGCGCACGAACAATCTTTTCTTTCCTTGATATTGGTCGAATACGCCGAGCGGATGAGAGCGACGTTCATTTCCTCCGTGATCGAGAGCATGGCATTCAATATCACTTCGGACGTGACGGCGTCGATTTGAGATGTCATGAGATTTTCCCTTCAGGCGTTTCTTATCATGGGCAAGATCATGGAATTCGAATGAGCACAAAAAATCAAGTCATGGTTCCGGTTTTAAAAATGTCGTATTCGGGATTAACGCATTTCTCCCCCCACCATTCAAACATATATTTCAGATTGGGTATGTCTTCCGGATATCGGCCTTTGTCATCCGTTTCTTTGATCCAGCGCTCGATGATATTTCGATTCGGTATGCTCATCTTATCTTTTTGGCGCATGCCTTGGCGGCGCCGATCGCACCGGGAACCCCTCCTATTTGAGAGGCCCAGCATGATCCGATGTAGAGATTCTTTATGGGTGTTTTGATATGAGTCCCCATAATGTTTTTATAAAAACTTTTATTTGGGTTCCAACTCCAAGCGGAACTTGCTCCGTCCGTATTCTGCGTATATCTTTCGTAGGTGAGGGGAGTGGCGGCGTCTTCATATTCGATGAGATCGGTCAGACCGGGAATCAGAGCGGAGGCTCTCTCGATCATGGTTGCTTTGGCCTTTTTCTTCAATTTTCTGTAACCTTCCCGGTCATCCGCAATCCAGTTGTTCATCCATCTGTAGGGAACCATGGCTTGCAGCATAAGCGAAGATTTTCCCTCCGGAGCCAGTGCGGCGTTGATGAGAGAGGGCGAATAAAACATGACCGATGCTTTCTCGAAATATCGTTCATCCTCGGAATCATATATGTCGGGTTTATGATCCTTGTCATAATAGGTGACATGCGGGATCTTGAGGTATCCCTTCATCTTTTCCCGGGGTAGGTTTACTCCGAGATAGACCGTGAAAAAGCCTTCGGATACGGGGGCGTTTTCGATTCTTTTCTTCAATGTCTCGGGAATGAGAGCGCCGTCATCAATCAGATTCAGGAATGTCTTTTTATAATCGCCGGCGGAGATCACATAGTCGGCCGCATAGTCTTTCCCGCCGCCGCTCACGCCAACGGCGGTTCCGTTCTTCGTGATGATCCTTTCGATTTTCGTTTTCAGCTTCAACTCTCCGCCCAGGGCCGTGAAGTTTTCGGCGAGAATGTCCGCCCAGGACTGCATTCCCGTGGCAACGGTCCAATAGTCCTCAAGGAAAGACAGGAAAGCGCCTCCGAGGATCGCAACGCTCATATCGGGATATCCGATATCCTTGAGGAGGCGGAAAATCTCTGTGTCCTTTTCAAAGTATCTTTCCGTAAATTCCGGTACCGTCGTATTCCCATGTTTTTTGAACTGGCTGATGAGATTTACGATTTTGAAAGGAAAAGCCGCGGCCTCGATGATATTCGCAGGTTTGCGCATCGAGCGCATGGCATTGACCATCCTATCGACTTCCATGAAGTATCTCGACAGGTTTTCGTTTTCCGCCGGGAAAGCTTTATGAAGATCGTTTTTGAAATCCGTGTAGGATTGTGAGCTGCAATCCAACTCTCCGAAAATCCAACGGTCGTGCTGTCTGGTAAAAGAGATCTTATCATAGAGTCCAAGCTCTTTCATGGTTCCGAACACCATATCCGATGATTCGAATGAAAGGGTGCCGCTTTCAAAATAAAAACCGTGTTTCCAGAAACCCGCCGTATAGCCGCCGGGCGCCATGTGGGCCTCGAACAGGACAACCGAGTGCCCTTTTTGTGTCAGCAAATTGCCGGCGACCAAGCCTCCCATCCCGGATCCGATGATAGCAACGGTGCTCATGTTCCCCTCCTGTTTTGATGAGCCTGGCAAAAAAACGCTGCTTTAAAACTGAGACATGTTTGAATCGGATGTTATTTTGATATTAGCATTTTGTGGACTTTAAGGAAAGCCGTGCCCGGTTGATAGATGAATCTCTTGAAAAAACTCGAACACATGGAGGCTGAAAAAGAAAAAAGCTTCTGATGCGCTATGTCTATTGCTCTTGCCGTTTTTTCCATGATATGTTCATTATCCAGGCTGTGATGTTATAAGAGAAAGAACGGGGCCTTTGAACGGCAGGGATATTTCAGTACAGATGATAATCCCAGCGGAAAAGAATCGATGCCTCAATTGGTAAAAGGCGGCAAACATGTATTTGGCTGGTCGAAGGTGGACGACCGGGGAAGAATCAGAATATTTTCCGAAGCCTTTGCGGAATATCGTCTGAAGACGAATGAGAACGTTTTTCTCATTTCCGGCAGCAGGACGTCGTGAGGGTTCGGCCTGACAAAACCGGAGTCTCTGAGGGCTTCCCCGATGTCCCTGCTGTTGGAGGGGTGCCCTGATCTGGCCCGATATGCCATTCCCGCCGGGACGGCCGTAAAATGGGGTAAGAAAACATGCGGTTGGGTCAAAATGGGCGAGAAGTGTTTCAGTCTGCCGCCTGAGACCTTGGCGTGTTTCGGAATCAAACCTGGAGACCACCTGCTTTTGGTGCGAGGCAGCGGTCTCGCTTTGGGATTCATTGTGCGAGGGTCGATCGTGGAGCTGGCGAGGCGGCATCCTGAACTTGAGACTTGCTGAGGAAAAAAGCATAATACGAAACTCCGTCGATTTGATATGAAGGGTTATTTGGAATGAACGATAATATTCGCAAACGAATCAGCGAATCACCGGCGGCCTATCTGCTGACGGCTATCTCACTGACATGGGCGGATTGGTGGCCTGCCGTTTTCATCTCTCGAACCAACGTGGGGGTTGCGCGATAACTACAAGTCATGGGAGGGATCGGACAGGTGCTTGGGCAAAAAGGATTGATTCCTTATATGAAAAAGACAGATGAATCCTCTGAATTTCCATGGATGTTTTTCATTCTTGCCTTTGGGATAACCTGGTTGATCTGGCTTCCGGGTATTCTGGCAACCGGAGACCTGATCGAACTCCTCGCACCGTTCACGGTATTATTCTTTCTTGGCACATGGGGGCCGTTCGCGGCCAGCATTATTTTGGGATTGATTTGGGGGTGCTGGCATGTGCCGCTCTTTTTCATTGAAGCTACGGGACAGTATCACATGTCGCTGACGGTGTTTATCATCGGAGCCGTCGGAATGAGCGTTATCCATACATGGGTTTACAACAAAATGGGAAATAATCTTTTAGCCGCACTCCGCTTCCTTCAGCGAAAATTCCCCCAGGAGCCGCGGAAAGGATCTTCCGGCGATTGGATGTTTATTATCGGATCGTTTATTCGTAGTGAAAACCATAACAAATGATCCGTCCCGCCTCATCGAAGGTGAAGCCTTCCTTTTCAAGCAAAGTCCGTTTCATATGCAATCCGCCCTGGAATCCGCCCAGATTACGGTCCGAGCGGATAACACGGTGGCAGGGTATGATCAAGGGAAATGGGTTGTGCGCCAGAGCCGTGCCCACGGCTCGCGCTCCCTTCGGTTTCCCGATACGTTTTGCGATATTACCGTAGCTGCTGACGTGTCCGCGGGGGATCTTATGCTCGACCAGCAGAACCGACCGCTGAAATGGCGAACACCTGTTCAGAGCGGCGATGTCGAGTGAGAATTCGATGTCATCACCTGCAAGCAGTCTCTGGATGGATGATCCGATCGCGTCGATTTCAGCACAGGAAGAGCTCACGGCTTCGGGGAAGAGATAAGAAGCCTTTTCTTCAGCATCCTCCGCCGGATTCGATAGTATCACCCGAACGATTAGGGGGTTTCCATGAAATCCGATCCAGACGATAACCACTGATCCGAAAGATTTCGTATCGATATGTTTTTTGTTCATGCCTTCTTTTTTTTAACTTCCCGAATATTGACGATAGCGCCTTCGCTTTAAGGATAAAGGATTGGTTTCATACAGTCGAGCGCCGTGTGAGCCTATGAAAAGAAAATGAAAGATCACGAACCGGGAACAAAATGGAATCAAACCGGATAGAGGAATCTTTTTTTTGAAATGTGTTTTTGGTTGATTTATTTTGATATTATTTTCTGAAGAGGGTTTAGCATGCCTTGATTTATTCTTGAACGACTCGGTTGACATCGATAAAAACCGGACTCGAAGGAGTTGGAGAAGATGAAAAGATTCGTTTTCACGCTATTCGTTTCATGGTTATTGGTAGGCTGCGGTTTGGGAGCGTCGGCGGACAACACAGTGGGTAAAATTCCCTTTAAGATGATTGGGCATGATATCGTGGTTACCGCGCGAATCGACGGATTCGAGCGTGTGTTCAGCTTTATTGTCGATACGGGAGGAGTGGCTCTCCTGGATAAAAAGGTCGCCGATGAACTCGGTCTCAAACAACGAGGCGCCATGGCCAAGATATCCACTCTGGATTTGTCAGGGTATCAAATTGATAATGTTTTCTGCTTCACCACCTTCGATTTCAGCCTTTTTAAGCGGTTGGGCACTCCCATCCATGGAATCATCGGATCGAATCTATTGGAAAGGTTCAAGGTGACGTTCGATTTTCAGACGAGCACCCTCACGCTGTCAACCGATGCCGCAGCCCTGAATGTTCCTGATAACGGGATCTATTTCGGCTTTCGGAACCATCGCGTCAATAACGCCCCTATCATCAAATTGAAGGCCGACGGCAAGGAGATGGAGGGGATGATCGACACGGGGCAGCCTTACCCTTTGGTGATTCCCCTGAAGGATTTCGAACATTATGTAAAGCCCGGGGAAACGGACATCGTGCGCTCGAAAGGCCTGATGATAAAATGGCCGGGGACGGATCCCCGATTCAATTACCTGACGCGATTGAAATCTCTTGAGCTTGGAGACTTTAAAATCACGGATGCTTTATGTATATTTGGAGAGCCTCCCCGCATGCTTTCGATGCCGTTGATCGGTACGGATCTGTTATCGCAGTTCAAAATGATCATCAACTATCCCCAGGATGAGATGCTGTTGATTCCCAATCCGGTTATTCGATTTGAGAACAATCCATATTCGCTGGGACTGAATCTCAACCTGTCGGAAGACAATGAAATCTTTGTGGAGGGAATCTGGGAAGGATCCCCGGCGGATGAAGCGGGCATTATGGTCGGGGACATCGTCAGCGGATTTGATGATAAAAAAGCCTTTCCGGCGAACTTGAATGATCTGTTTGGTAGGATGGAAGATGATGACGTTAAGTCGATCAGCCTGGAAATAACCAATCAGGGTGGGACAGGAAGATTGAAATTGAATAAGGCCCTGTTGTTTAAGTGACCGGGGATTTGGATCGCCGGGATTTAATCCAGCCAAAAGGTTTTGATGGGAGTATCATGGTGGGGCCGGCCCGGAGAAGGACAGCTTCCTGATGCGCCGTATTCGATGGCGATGCTACCGGGGAACGTGGAACTCGGTCTCGCCGGGAGCTGTCATGAGTTCCCCGAAATAAAGGCAATACAGCTCGTGGCGTTCTCCCAAGTACAGTTTTTCCCGCTCATGGTCGGGGAGACCGCTTAATTCATGAGTATCCAATGCGGGCGGTAGGACGATAGCCACATTCCTTGTGATTTTGAGTATCGTGTCGAGGACGGTATCAGCGGGCGGTCGCGTGTTCGAATCCTTGAAGCGATAAACATGAGCCGGGCCGGTGACCGCCCAGTCAGGATCGATAAAGGCGGTTTCCACGGCGGGCAGAGTATTCAATAATTGGGGATCCATAATATCCCCCCGGATAAATGTCACCCCGCCGGAGAGGCCTGCTTTTTCCACGTTATAGACAGCCTGTCTTTGGTGATTCGGATCGATTTCCACCGTTATCACATGTTTTGAAACAGCGGCGAGGGACAGAGTCGTAAATCCGGCTCCCGTGCAAGTTTCTAAAACGGTCCGGCTCTTGAAACGCCGGGCGATATGAAGGGTGAAACGACGATCGATCCCCATGATAAAGGTATGTTCGTCGGCCCAATAGTCATCACCGAATTTTTCACGGATTGAATTGGGGCACATGTCTCGTCTATACTCCGGTTCTTGCTGATGCTTCCATACTTTATTTTAATCAAGAATCAGATTAAATGGAAATGAAGTCACCATGAGGACCGGGTAGCTTATGCGATCACGGGAAAATATGAGAAAAAGCGTGTTTACTGAAGGAAAGTTCTATTTCATCGATTATTATTGTCACTATGCGTTCACTTTGCATTGATCTTGATGTATACCAGGTACAGGATGAGTAGATTCGAATCTGTCCGGTTATCAACCCAACGTCTGGATCTTATCGCTGCGACCAGCGAACATCTCGAGGCTGAATTAAAGAGTCCCGAGCGCTTGGCGGTGCTTTTAAATGCGGATTTGGAGGCCGGGTGGCCGCCGGGTGAATATGATCGGGATGCCCAGAAGTTTTTCCTCAATCTCATACGTGAGGAAGGCGCGGCTGCGGCCGGCTGGTACAGCTGGTATGCGCTCTATCGGGTGAGTCCTCGACTTCCGATGATAGGGATCGGAGCCGGCGGGTATTGCGGACCGCCTCATGAGAAGTGCGAGGTCGAGATCGGTTTTTCCGTGATGCCCTTGTGGCGGTGTCAGGGATACGCCTCGGAAATCGCTGCGGCTCTGACCTTCAATGCCTTCATGGATAGCCGTGTCGATAAGGTCATCGCTCATACGGATCCAGAGAATGCAGCGTCAACCCGGGTGCTGGGTAAATGCCGTTTCACGAATGCCGGGCGCAATGAGAGCAGCGGCTGTTATCGTTTTGAAATCACCCGGGACGGCGGCGCGTACAAAGACCTGGTTTGATGGCCGGAAAAGAAATCCGGATGCCGATGAGTCGGCGTGACGGGTTTTCGATAAACAACATCCCGATAGGAGATGATCATCGTGAAAAGCCAGGCGCAAACCGTGGCCGGATATCTTGAAGAGCTTCCTCCCGATCGGCGGGAAGTCGTTTCCGGCCTCCGGAAAATCATATTGAAACATCTGCCCCGGGGATACAGGGAAGCCATGAACTGGGGGATGATCAGCTGCGAGATCCCCCTGGAAGACTATCCGAACACCTACAATGGGCAGCCGCTCGGATACCTCGCATTGGCCGCCCAGAAGAACCATTTCTCGCTGTATATGATGGGGGTATACCAGGATCCGGAACAGGAAGCCCGATTGAAGGAAGGCTTCAGAAAAGCGGGCAAGAAGCCGGATATGGGAAAGTCCTGCCTCCGTTTTAAAAAAGTTGGATGACATTCCTCTGGATGTGATCGGGAATCTGATCGCCGCCGTGGGTCCCGAAGCGATGATTGCCCGCTACGAGGCGGCTCGAAAGCAGCGGGTGTAATCCCCCCCCTACATGTTTTTTCCATATTACGGTAAAAGAAAGAAAATTCTCAATTCCTCCTGAAGTCTCGAAATTCAGGAACTTTCATCAAAGGGGCGGTTGGTGCTGACATCCGCGATGCGCATCCATTGAGCGCCGTTTCTTCGATAAAGGGTAAGCCAGGCCCAAAGCGTGTCGAAATCTTGAGCCGCTCCGTCCAGCCGTGTCCTTTGTCCGGCGACGCGAACGCGGACGATGGACCATGCAAGAGACCCATCGCGGGAGAAACCGATGATCGGTTCCGCGACATCGCTGTATGCGGAGAATTCCGTGGAGTCGAGATATTCCGAGAGACTCTGTCTCATTTCGCTCGCGTCGATATTCCGCACGATCCCTTCCGAGACGGAAAGATAGTCCGGAGCCGTCGGCCGCGCGATGAAATCCGCATCCTTATCGAGATGGGCTTGTATGAAATCCCGATGCATTTCAAGGATTTCGGCGCGAAGCGATTCATGGTCGGGTGGTTTTCGGCAAGAAACCGACGCCGTGAGGATCAGGGTGAATAATACAAATCCGGGGATGCGCATTATCTTTCCTCCTTTTAAATCAAAGGGTGACAAGCAAAAGGAAAGCCGAAACCGCATTCATTTCCACATGTTTCATATCAGTCATGGGGTTGGATCTTGATGTTTTCAGAGTAATTTTCCTCCATCATTATATAAATGCCGCATATGTACAACAAAGTATTTATCGGTATCCCCTGAATCATTCATGAGCTGGGATGAGAAGGAGAAAGTTGTCGTTCTATGTGAAAAGCCATTGAGGTTCGATCCCGCGTATTTATATCCTATGAATTTTACAATATGCCTGGCGGATGAGGATGATTTTTCTTATCATGAGTTGGAAGCCAAATAAAGGAAGAGCAAGATGACAAGGATAATATTTGGGGCAATCATTGGATTTCACGGGTTGGTCCACGTTATGGGTTTTGTGAAAGCGTTTGGTTTTCATGAGATAAAGGAATTGACTCAACCTATCTCTAAATCCTTAGGGCTGATTTGGCTGTTGACTTTCCTCTTATTCATGGCGGCCGTGATTCAGTATTTGATGAAAAATCAATTTTGGTGGCTTCCCGCGGTCATCGGGCTTTTGATTTCTCAAACCCTCGTCATTATTTTTTGGCAGGATGCAAAATTCGGAACCGTTCCGAACCTTGTCATTCTGATCGTGTCCGTCATCGCATTTGCCGGATTTGCTTTTGATCGAAATGTAAGCCGAGATATCGATAAGATGTTTTCTCTGGGAGCAAGCAAAGCTGACTCTAGGGTAACGCCGGATGTGGTAAAGGATCTTCCGGCGCCGGTTCAGAAGTGGATAACGAATTCCGGTCTCATCGGAAAGGATGACATTCATGCGGTTCGATTAAAACAGAAAGCTCTCATGAAGATGAAACCGGAACAGGCCAAATGGGCGGATGCTTGCGCGGAGCAGTATTTTACGCTTGATCCGCCGGCGTTTATATGGAAGGTCGATATGCAGATGATGCCGCTGGTAAAGATCGCAGGCCGGGATAAGTTTTTTGAGGGGAAAGGAGAAATATTGATTAAGTTACTCTCCCTGTTTCCGGTTGTAAACAGCCGCGGCAATGAAAAAATAGACGTTTCTACCCTTCAAAGATACCTGGGTGAGATGGTCTGGTTTCCATCCGCGGCCCTCAGCCCTTATATATCCTGGGAGAAGATGGATGATTTATCGGCGAAAGCCTCTATGACCTACCAAGGGACGACGGGATCGGGCGTGTTTTATTTTGATGAGACGGGAGATTTCATGAAGTTCAGCGCCCAACGATATATGGAAAGTGGGGACGATGCCGAACTTCATGAGTGGATCATAACGGCGAATGAAAGCAAAGTGATGAACGGCATCAAAATCCCCGTCGAATTGGAAGCCACGTGGAAATTGAAAGATGGCGATTGGACATGGTTGAAACTCGAGATAACCGACATCGAATATAACACTGCAAAACAATATCGATAAACGGTAATGCCCGGCATTGCAATGTGACGTGCTTAGGTAAAATCGGATGGAAAACAACGTGCGATTCCCTCGATGAAAGGTTTATTTGAAAAAGCATGCGGCTGGATTCTTTGAGCGATTGAACTCATTTTACGATTTTTCTCGACGGGGGAGATCAATCTGAATATTGCCGTCTCCGCGGTTAGAAATAATCTCTTTTGCGCTGTTCAAGATCCTGCTTTTCTTCGATTATCCGCCTAACAGCATGGTTATGAGCAGATCGTATTCGGGGTATCAAATGCGCCTGGCCGAATAGGGGCTGAGTCAAGCTGCGGAAATTCCGTTATATTGACGAGAAATATTTCATCGTTATTCCGGGCTTAAACAGCAACAGCCTTTCTGCGTATAGAATCTCGGGTAATAAGAATTATCATAGTATTTTGAAACGACATGAAAGAGTGAATGACACCGTGCTTTGTTTTTCTTACGCTGCGTTCAGTGTATTAACAAACGGATTTTTGGTAACATATTGAGGGAGGATTGGAGTCTTGTTACATACCCCTCTTTCAGCGGAAATTCGATGACCGAGGATGAATTCCGCAAAATGCATTTAGGGCCTTGCTTGATGGAACTCGTTTAGCTTTGGGCAGGAGAATTTCGCTTCAAGAGAAGGCGGCTGTTGCTTGATCTCAAGTAAAAGGATCGTAATGGAACGCGTGCGGTTGGTTCACTGGAACGCGAACGAGGCGAAGGAGAAAGCCGGACGATTCGAAGCTTTCGGCTATGAGGTCGATTATGCGATGCCCGACGTCACGAATTTCCTGCGGGAGCTGGGAAAAGATCCTCCGGCCGTGGTTGTCATCGATCTGTCCCGCCTGCCTTCTCAGGGCAGGGACCTGGCGCTGCTTATTCGAAAACGTAAGTCCACCCGCACCATCCCGATGGTTTTCATCGGGGGCCCGTCGGAGAAGGCGGCGCGGATCAAGGAATTGGTTCCGGATGCCGTCTTTACATCATGGGATGATGCGGGAAATTCATTGAAGGCAGCCATAGATAATCCACCGAAGGATCCGGCGGTCCCCGCGTCTCAGTTCGCCGCTTATGCGGGTAAACCGCTGACGGAGAAGTTGGGCATTAATGCAAAATCGATCGTGGGATTGATGGATGCACCGAATGATTTTATGGGAACATTGGGAAGGCTGCCGGAAGGAGCCCGGCTGCACAGGAGGGCCGACAGTACATGTAATCTGTTTATCTGGTTTGTACGGTCCCGTGAGCAGCTGGAAAACGGGATAAATCGGAGGGCTGCTTCTGCCGTCCACGGAGCGCTGTGGATCGCGTGGCCAAAGCGGGCATCTCGTTTTGGAGCGGATATCACGCAGCAGCAGGTTCGGGAGGTCGGACTTGCCGCCGGATTGGTCGACTACAAAGTTTGTTCTATCGACGAGATATGGTCGGGTTTACTGTTCACCCGGCAAAAATCCAAATAGTCTTCAGGAAAATAACCAGGCTCTCGTGTAATGAAATATTAGATTCAAGGAGAATTGTCAGTGGGAACCAAAGCGCTGTTGGTAGGAAATTCCGATGGTATAGGGTTGGCGGCGACGAGGAAGCTCTTGAAGGAAGGGTGGCAAATATGCGGAATTTCAAGAAGTGAATCGCCCATTGCGAACGGTTCTTATTATCACTATAAAGAGGATGTCAGTGCCGGAACTTACCCGGATCTGATTGATAAAAGGGTGCGGGAGGGATCGTTGGATCTATGCATCTACTTTGCGGGTATCGGTGAACTGTTGAACCTGAAGGACATGAGGGGGGAACCTCACATATTCGATGTGAATCTGACCGGCATGGTAAGAACCGCGGCGGGGGTGATCCCTTCCATGGTCGAGAGAGGGAGGGGGCATTTTATCGGCATCTCAAGCCTGGGAGACGAGCTGCTTTCAGCGGAAGCTCCGTCTTATCATGCCTCCAAGACAGGATTCTCGAATTATCTGAGAAGTTTGGCGTTGGCCTTGAAGCCGGAAGGTGTTCATATCACTACGCTGCGGTTCGGATTCGTCGACACCAAAATGGCGAAGGGAGATGTGAAACCCTTCATGATGAGCGTGGAAAGGGCGGTTGACCATCTGGAGGTTTGCATCAGAAAAAAACCTGTTTGTTATACAGCGCCCAAGATTATGGTCCCCCTGATTAAATTTCGAAAGCTGATGATGAGGTTGGGGGGAACATGAATTGTAAGGAAAACCATTCAATAGCCGCGGTTTCGCTTTGACTCCGATTTTGAAGGGGGGAACCGCCTCGTCCATCCTCTTATTGAAGATCGATTTCAACCGCGCCGTTCAGGTGAAGTTTTTCATTGAGGATTACCAGGACTTTTTCTAAGGTTACCTGAATTCATCGGAGGTTTTTTCCCAAAGATCTGTTTTGACAATAACATATAAATCTGATAGATTGTATAAAAACTATAAAATAAATAGATTATGGGTGTGCTGATTCACGGATCATCACTTTCGGCGACTTTTTTCAAGGAGGATTGAAACATGTCCAGGATGTTGCCTTATTCAAGAAAATTGGCGCGTTTTTGTATATCGATTTTCATCATATTGATTTTCCACGCATCATTCGGCTCCGCCTACGAAATTTCCAGGAAGGAAAGTAGAGACGAAGGATGGTTTCAGCAAGCAGAAAACCGCACGGATCAAGTGTTGATGGAAACTCCCACCGTGAGGAGCCAGGCTGGAAAATCCACGAAAGCGAAAAGAAAAACTCTCCTTTATATCGTCGGAGGAGCCGTGGTGGTTGGAGGCGTCGCCGCCTATATGCTGTTGAGCGGCGGCGAGACGACAGGCAATATCCAGATCGTTTCCAGCCCCCCGGGAGCACAAGTCTTTTTTGATGGATCGGATACCGGGCTGTTTACCGACTGCACGATAACCGAAGTGGATGAGGGGGTGCATACGATACGGCTGATAAAAGATGGGTATATAGAGGAAGAAAGAACGGTTTCCGTCTCCAAGAAGGAAACGACGAATGTCAGCATGTCGCTTTCGGCGCATACGCTCACTATCTCCGAACCGAAAGCTTCAACCTTGTGGACCGCCGGTGATACGCTGGCAATTACCTGGACAACGGCCGGGAGCGTCGGAATACAGACACGACCTATGACGGCTTATGGGATTACACCCCAAACCGGTATGAATGGATCCGCGGCCCGCATCAACCGTCTCCGTTTGCACCGTTTTGCGGCGAATCGGAATGAGAGGTCAGCGGGACGATCGGCGGGAAGAACCTTGAGGTCCGCCGTCGCTTCGGGAAGGTCCGCCGAGGCGGCGGATACCATGGGGTCGGAGATTCCGCAGCTTCGGCGCGACGATCTCCGGGTGCAGCATTTCCCGCAAGCATCCGGTGGATTGAAAACCCAGGGGGAGGCCGGCATCCTAGCTTTGAACGAGGTTTCCATCGAGTTGCTTCGGGGAAGTAACGTTGTCCAGACCATTGCCGCCGGCGTTTCCAACAGCGGCAGCTATTCCTGGACCGTACCGCCCTCGCTTACCAACGGCTCGAATTATAAAGTGAGGGTATCGTGTTCGACGGATTCCATCATCACCGCTGAAAGCGCTTCGTTTACTATCTCGGAGATCGGTTCCTTACGCGTGGAATCGCAGCCTGAAGGAGCTCTCATCACTCTGGATGGAGTCCGAGGCGGCGTGAGCGGAAAGAAGATCAACCGGATCCCGGTCGGAACCCATATTCTGAAGCTGACTCGGGATCGCTGTCAGGATTGGAGCGAAACGGTCACCGTTGTCAGGAACCAAACCACGGAGATCGAGGCCGTGTTGGCGGCGGGTGCTTTTAAAGAAAACTTCAATGACAATACTGCCGAGTATTGGATCAAAGGCGATGGAGACGGACGATGGTATCCTCAGGAGAGCGTTTATGCATGCATGGGAAAATCAGATCGCTCGCTCACTCAAATCAGCCACTATGATCTGGGTAAGATCGACAATCGGTGGACATACGGCGCGAGAGTGCAGGTGGGATTGGCGTGTGAACCGTTCCTGGCCTACGGTGTTATTTTCGGGATTCCGGATAACTTGGGATCCGGGTATTATTTTGTGGTCCGTGAATCTGAATGGGCGGTTTTTAAGGGGAGAAGTCCCTTTGACGCGTCTTCCGTTAGCCCGATTCAAGTCTGGACGCGGTCGCATGATATCAAGATCGACGGCTGGAATGCTCTCAAGGTCGAAGCCGACGGAAAAACATTCCGATTCTATATCAACGGGACGCTTCAGAAAACTCTGGTCATCGATGATATTCCATCCCAGGGAAGATTAGGACTGATCACGGAAACGGATACGGACCGGGATGAAATCTATTTCGACGACGTCTATCTCACATTAAAATCTCAGTGAGTCATAACCGACTCAGAGAAATAGCACTGCCCGCCGTTCTCCGCGTTGGAAACGCGAAGAGACCTAAGCTCCCTTAAAGGGAAGAAACCGATAACCATCGTGTATCCGTTCCCGAATGGAATCGAAAAATTTTCCCGGCCGGGGCGTCTCGATCGCCCGGGCAGTCGGGACGATGAGGGCGGTCTTTGAACGGCCTTGAAAATTCCAACGTTTGATTCCTTAAACTCTGACTTGTCTCGTGGAATTGTGGCTGGGCTCCGGGATCGGTTTTCAAAAACTTTTTTAAAAGACAACGCCACCTTTCTTTCAAAATCGACTATCCACTGCAAAATTTGATGAAAGATCCCGATCATCGGTGAGATTCGGGCCGAGCCGTCGTTGCGCGGGATTGAGAGGGATATTAATGAAAGCATCAAACTTTCTTGACATCACGGAAAAAATATGTCAATTTCAATATCATTAAATCGGCTCTATTTTCCAGGAGGAATCAAGCATGCATGTGGTATCATTCAAGTCGAAGTGTTGTGCGCGTTTATGTGTTTTTCTGTTTATTTTATTAATCTTTAACACATCATTCAGCCCCGCCGCCGGGTTTATTGAAGACGGCGGATGGGATGAAGGGATTCAACAGCGGGCTGGAGATCGTCAGGAGTATAAGCGGATGGAACCGCCGGCCGTCAGGTCTCAAGCCGGGCCAGCCGCCGCAGGGAAAAGTAAAGCCCTTCTGTACATCCTCGGAGGAGCCGTTGTAGTGGGAGGAGTCGCGGCCTATCTGTTGCTCAGCGGAGGCGAAAAGACCGGAAGCATCCAGATCGTTTCCAATCCTCCCGGGGCGAAAGTTATTTTGGATGGAACGGACACCGGGATGCTCACCGACTGTACGATTACCGAAGTGGATGAAGGATCGCATACTGTCCGGTTGATCAAGGATGGATATGTCGAGGCAGAAAGAACGGTTTCCGTCGCCAAGAAAGAAACGACGAATATTACGATATCGCTTTCAGCTCATACACTCGTGATCACCGAGCCGAGGGCGGATTCTCTATGGACGGCCGGAGATTCCGTGACGATTACCTGGAGCACAAGCGGAAGCGCCGGGATCCAGGCCCATCCGATGACAGCTTATGGAATCACGCCATTAACCGGCATGAATGGTTCAGCCGGCCGCATGAACCGCCTTCGCATGCATCATCGGTTTCGGAGCCAGCGGACAGTGGGACGGTCGGTAGGGAGAACCCTGCGGTCACATATGACCGTGGGAGAGACGACAGCGGAATTGGAAAGCACGACTTCGGGAATCCCATCGATCCGACGTGACAATCTCCGGGCACAGCATTTTCCACAAGCTACCGGTGGATCTCAAATTCAAAGCGATGCGGAAGTATTTGCCTTGAACGAAGTCACCATCGAACTGCTGAGGGGCGGGAGTGTCATCCAAACCATCGTCGCCGGAGCATCAAACAGCGGCAGCTATTCTTGGACCGTACCCGCCACACTTGCCAATAGCTCAAGTTATAAAGTGCGGGTATCGTGTTCGACGGATTCGACCGTCTCCGCTGAAAGCTCTATGTTTGCCATCTCGGATGTCGGTTCTCTTCGCGTGGAGACCACACCGGCCGGAGCTCTCATCTGCGTGGATGGAATCAGCCGCGGATTGAGCAATAAAAACCTCAGTAGAATCCCGGTTGGCAATCACACCCTGACCCTAACCAGGGATCGTTGCCAGGAGTGGAGTCAAACGGTTACTATAGCCAAGAATCAAACTCTGGAAGTCGAGGTTGTGCTGGCGGCGGGTCCTTTTTCCGAAAATTTCAATGACAATACCGCGGAGTTCTGGATCCAGGGAGAGGGGGACGGACGCTGGTTCGTTCAGGACGGCGTCTATAAATGTCTGGGCGGAGGCAGTCATCCGGTGGTTCAAATCAGCCACTATAATCTGGGTAAAATTGATAACGCATGGACAGTTGAAGCAAAAGGATTGGTGGCAAATGCATATTATCCTACCGTTGTCGGAATCATGTTCGGAGTTCCGGATGATCTCGAATCCGGGTTCTGTTTTCTGGCAATGCCTCATGAATCAGCATGGGCCGTCTATAAAGGAAGAAGCCCGTTCGGCGAGCACACTGTAAGCCCCATTAAAAATTGGACGCGAACACACGATGTCAATGCCGCCGGTTGGAATACGCTCAAGGTCGAAGCCAACGGGAAAAATTTCCGCTTTTCTATCAACGGAGTGCTACAGGGAATGCTCGCTATTGACGATATACCGGCACAGGGTAGGCTGGGATTGATCACGCAGACAGCATCGAGTCAGGATGAGATCCAGTTCGATGACGTTTTTCTCACTTTGACATCCCAATCTCATTCCATGTCGAATCCGATCGAAATGCCCTCAAATCATCAGGGATCCATGTTGGAATGGCTCAGAATGCCGAAAATATTCCGAGGGAGAAGCAGATAGGTATCGAGTGGCTGTTCCCTAATCCGGGCTGATGTTTGCCGAACTATTCCATATGGGTTGAGTTTGCGGTCAGGATAGTGCATGACCTTCGGATGCCTGAAACTTTATTCTTCTGTTCTCTTGAGGGTCGTGTGGCGCTTTGGGAAGGCTAGATTAAATCCGTTTCAAACGCAGTCGCAAGTTTTGAATTTCACCCTGTTATTCACCTCCAAAGAGGATTGCGCTTGGTTCGAAAAAGATGATATTCATGAGAGAATACCCGGTGGCGTCACGCTTCCTAGAGGCCGTGCTTCCAAGAAAAAAACTTGGGTTTGGTCTAAAGGAATGGATCTGGTGGGATCATTTCCGAGCCATCGATCCGGTGAACTCATTGAAGGAGGTCATAGTGAACAAAGGACTCAAGGTTTTATTGGTCACCGTGATGGGCTTGAGTGTCGTTGGATTTGTTCGAGCGCAGGAGGAAACAGTGTCGCTCACTCCGCTGACCGAAGCAGCCGAAGGCTTGGATTTGCAGGCCGTCTGCGAACTTTTCAAGGAATCGGAAGGACTGGAGGAATTTGAACAATCTCTCAACCAGCCTGAGAACGGCATCAATAATCTCGATCTGGATGAGAACGGCGATGTCGATTATATCCGTGTGGTCGAGGAGGCCGCCGAAGGCACTCATCTGGTCGTGCTTCAGGTCCCGATCGCGGAAAACGAGTTTCAGGATGTAGCGGCCATCGAGATCGAAAAAGCCGATGACGATGAGATTAATTTACAGGTGCATGGAAATGAAGTGCTTTATGGGCCTGATTATTACGTCTATCCCTCCGCCGGTCGCATCAGCACCTGGCCGATCGTACTCCGGCTGTACGGCCCGGCATACCGCCCTTATCGCTCTCCTTTTCGCTTCGGTTATTATCCTACCTGGTGGCGTCCCCGCCCGATCGTCAGGGTGAACATATATCGCACGCGGATAGCACCTCTAAGAGGAAGAACTTCATATCGAGTGGTCCGTACATCGCGCATCCGGAACATTCACCGCGTCCGTTACAGCCCCCGGGTCTCTCCCCGGGTACGAAGGGCCGTGCGAAGACGCGTGCGCCGCCGGCCTCCGCGCAGGAGATGAGTTCGGCCTACAATGGTTTGACCGGAATACAGATGTCGACAATATGTTTTCCCTGGGGGTGCTCCTCCGGATTGTTCAAGCACATCTCGAAGCAGGGGCCGTCGGCCGGCTGATAGCCGCTTTCCGGCAGCCAGACGCCGAAGATGACATTCCATGCCGCTTCATCCCCGTCCGCGTCGATTTCGAAATGACCGACGGCGTAAGTGCCGGCGGGGAGGGTCATCTTTCCGATTTTTCCGTCAACAGGGGTATCTTGTGGAACAGTGATGCAGACGTCGGTCCGAAGCTTGTCCTCTGCCGTGATGTCCGGATTGTCATGATAAACGGAAAGGCATTTTGTTTCCGGAAAACGCAGCAATCCTCTCGGCCCCGCCCATGTCCAAAGGGCGTTGAAAAGTCTCTTGAAAAGTGCGACATCGGATTTATAGGGGCCGATATGACGGATGTAGGCGACATGCATCTCCGGCAGGTTCCTGACGTCGACCTGAGTCTGGATTTGGTCCTTCATAGTGATCCTCCATGTTTGATATGATGATTCACCATCACTATAAAAGGATACGATTTCGAAGTCTTTTCTTGAATTGCTGTTTGTTTGGCTGGGATTGCTATTCGATTTGCCGTCCTTGCGTTCCCAGCTGTATCCCCCTGAGCGCCAAGCGCTGGCGCTCATTCCGTACCTTTCTCTGAAAGCGCGGGCAAAGGTGGATGAGCTTGAAAAACCATTTTCAAGAGCGATCTCCGTGATGGTTTTATTTTGGTTGTGGACCAGTTCACAGGCCGCTTTTTCGATCCGAATTCGCTGGATAAAGCGGTTCAAGGTTTCGCCCATCATGGCTCTGAATATTCGGTGGAAGTGATACGGTGAAAAATGGGCGATGCGGGCTAGCGATCCCAGAGAAAGTTCCTCTTCCAAGTGGGTTTGAATATAATCGATGACGCGGTTGATGCGGGCGGTATATTCGGCACGATGAGGATTTTCCGGGGATTGGATTTCTCTGTTATTCATGGTCGTAAATCCCTGATAAGGATAGCCTGTGAGATAATCGCTGTCAATGACCGCCAATGATAGGAGTCATGTGAAAGCGGGATATGAAATCGTCTGTGGGATCCGGGAAAATCGAGCCTGTGCAAAGAAAGGATAAACGGATTCGCAATTCCGGTCGTAAGAGTTAAGAGTGGATCTTGGAAAGGGATGCCTTTCCGAAGGGCGTGATCATGGTGACATCATGTATTAGAACCCATTTGACAATCTGAGGAGGTTCCATGCGAAAAATGGCTGGAATATTGTGCTTACTACTGGGATTAATCGGAGGATACGGTGAAGGGATATCAAATCAGAAGACTCAGGAAACTGAGAATATGCAACGGCATATGGAACCGGAGCCGGATTTTCCCCAAGCGCTGTGGAACCATGTACGTAAAGAAGTCGGTTTTTTAAAAGATCCTCTCGGGGTTGATGCCCGATTCCATCGTGATATCCTGAATCCTGATCATGTTATTCCTGCTCTGCTTGATGTCTTCGGTGATATTCGAACAGTCCCGATTCTGATTCACAGACTGAGCGATTTGCTGCTTTCCTCACCTGAGGATGCGGTCCGGGCGGTTCATCTGGCATACAGGATGCTTGGGGCTTCCGCGGGAGGATTCGGGCCGCCGCTTCCGGGCGCGGATCCGAAACGAGAGCCGCTGAATGATTCCGAGGAAGCGGATCGTTTGCTTCGGAAGATTCTGAAAAAAAGGGACGAAAGTGGAATGATGGGAGAAATCAGCCCGGCCTCGGAAAAAGCTTGGCGCGAATTGCCTTTGTCCGTCAAGCGTCTGGTCCTTTCCGTGCTGACGGCGGTGGCGGAAGCACGGCCTTATTTGGATGAAGCCTTCAAGCGGGGCTTCGGTGGTAAAGAATATCTGAAACGGGAGGGAGTTTCGGATACCCAATGGCTTCTCTATGAAGATTTCAGGAAAGCCTGGGCCGAATCAGGCGAAATTTACGACCGTTCGGTCTTTGACGCCGTCGATCGGATCGATTTGGATTATATGTCCTGTGCCAGCCGGATTTTATTGGAAGAAATACAGCGTGGAATAGAAGATTACGGTCTTGGAAGACAGGAGATCGGACTTGATTTCAAGAGCTTGACATTTGATACGGCCTATGGAAAATTCGCCGTATTCGGGCGAAACGACGACCGTATCGACAAAGAATACGCCTTCATCATTGATCTTGGTGGAGATGACTCCTATACAGAGAGGAACGCCGCACCCAGGTCGCTGTCCCGGCCGATCAGCATCATCATCGACTGCGGGGGGGATGATGAATACGAGTCCCAAGGAGAAGCTGTTTCATTGGGCTGTGGGTGTTTCGGGATCGGCGCAGTATTCGATCTCGGCGGGAATGACCGTTATGTCTCCGGAGAGTCCGGGTTGGGGAGCGCATTTTTCGGTACGGGACTGGTCATGGATGTCTCCGGTGATGACCGATATATAGGCAAGGGGCGGTGGACACAGGGCGCCGCCCATGTGGGCGTGGGGATGTTGATCGATTTATCGGGAAATGATGCTTATTACTGCGTCGGCGCATCCCAGGGTTTCGGCTCGACATCGGGAGTGGGTATGCTGTTGGATTATTCCGGGAACGATGCGTATCATGCTCGACTGTCGGAGGAGCTTTCATCCCAATCCCATGGAGGGATGCATTCGTTTGCCCAGGGATCGGGAAGCGGCCGCTGGGCCGATGCGACCGACGGACACAGCCTGGCGGGGGGATATGGGATTCTGCTGGAGGCCGAGGGAAATGATCTGTATGACGGAGGGGATTTCTGCCAGGGCGCAGGGTACTGGTGGGGATTCGGATCCTTGTTGGACCGGGGTGGGGACGATATCTATCGGAGCGAGTCCTACGCCTTGGGCGCGGCCGCTCACAGCGGGATCGGCTGTCTTCATGATCTCAAGGGGAATGATTCCTACAACAACGACAATCAAGACAAAGTGCGAACCCAGCTGCAGGGGTATGCCAGAGATGGTTCCCTTGGGATCTTTATAGATGAGGTTGGAGACGATCTGTATGTTCACCGCAATCGGTGCGCGGGATCGGCAGATCTCAACAGCGTGGCGTTGTTTTGGGACCGAAAGGGAAACGACTCCTACCAATGCCTGCGGGAAGGGCCCTATGGTCTGGATCTCTCTTATGGAGATGCGCCGCCCCCGATCGGTGTTGGGGAAGGGGAAAGCCAGATGTTTCATCCGTTCGGGATGAGATCCGTCGGTGTTTTTCTGGATACGGGGGGAGAAGACGTCTATGAAGAGATCAAGCCGGGAAATCCTCCTGCCGGTTTCCGGGCGCTCCGTTTCGGGAACGACCGAGAGTGGAAACACCAAGACGGTCCTTTCCGTTTCGGCTTCGGATTGGATAAAAAAATCCCATGATACGAACGGATTCGGTTGATTTAGTGATTGCGTAATAAATTACGGCTGAATGATTTTCGTGACCTTCAGGGATCGTGTCGAACGATCCGGCCGTCCTTCATGACGAACATCACTTTCTGAAGAACCGTGATGTCTTCAAGCGGATCTCCGGGAACGGCGACGATATCAGCCAGCATCCCTTCGGCCAGATGTCCGATCCGGTGCGACTGTCCCAGGAGGTCTGCCGCGCCTGACGTTCCGGCTTTGATGGCGTCCATGGGACTGAAACCGATTTTTTCGACCATCAGCTGGAATTCAATCGCCTGATTGACCGACCAGGGAAAAGACCCGGCGTCGGTTCCTAAAACAATCTTCAATCCGGCTTTCCGGGCTTTTGTGGTGTTGACATAACGGATAGCCAGCAATTTTTTAAGACGCTTTGTTTGATGATGCTGGTAATGCTGTTCCAATACCATTAGAGTCGGGCAGAGGTACACGCCTTGGGCGACGGCCTGGGCGATCAGATCATCATCGAATCCTTCACCGTGTTCGATACTGTCGATACCGGCGTCCAGAGCCGATTTGATGCCTTGGCGGGATACGGCGTGGGCCGCGGCCTTTCGGCCCATTCGGTGGGCTTCCGAAACGATGGTATGCATTTCTTCTTGTGTGAAATTCGGGGTTCCGGAGATAGATCCGTCCTTTTCGATGGTGGTGGGCCAGTCGGCGTATATTTTTATCCAGTCGGCGCCGTTAGCGATCTGAGTCCGAACGGCTTTCAGGCACTCCGCTTTCCCGTCCACGATCTCGACGCCTTTGGGGAGGTCGAGTTCCCAGGAATAGCCGAAGGGCATGTAGCGGCCGGTGGAACTGAGTCCCCGGGTACAGACCCAAAGTCGTGGACCGGGGATGATTCCCTGGTTGATGGCGTTGCGGACATCGGCATCGGCGTACATCGTTCCCTCGGATTCGACATCACGCATGGCGGTGAATCCGTTCCACAGCGCCTTGCGTACGGCGGAAACGGCCCTTATCGTGCGGAAGGCAATGGAATTTTTATACAGTTCCGGTCCGTATTCGCCTTCACCACGGGACATGATGTGGGTGTGAGCGTCGATGAATCCGGGAAGAACGGTTTTGTCGCTCAGATCAATGACGGCAGCGTCTTTGGGAATGGGGATATTCGTGCCGATACGGGAAATGGTATTGCCTTCAATAAGAATAACGGCATCCGTAAGGACGGTGTCATGTATGCCGTCGATGAGCCGTCCTGATTTGACAGCCAAGGTTTCCTGCGGATAGCTCCAGGTCCCCAGAAATAGGAGAACAAACAAGAAAACCGGAAAACGAAGGTTATGCTTCATACGGAAACTCCTTCATGGGAATGATTGTTTCTATTCATATTATATGATGAGGGATTCGTCAAGCCATGAAAAATTGTTGAGCCCTTGGATCCGAAGGAGTCGATATGTGAAGCGACCTTGCGGAAAAATCTCCATGATCCGGATGACGTTTTCCGGTTGTCCGCTCAAGCAGGCGTTTTCCCCGGACTTCGAGGGCCAACCGCGGTCTAATAATTCCAGAGAGACGGATCGGCGTTCTCAGGAGCGTTCTTTACAATATGGGCTTTGAAAAGCCGAATGAGATCCGCGCCGCGAGGTCCCCAGCAGTGAGGCTTGCGGTCTCCGTATTCCACCGTCCCGTCGTAATAGGGATCCGTGGTCCCTTCGAGAAAGGCTTCCATCAGAAGCACGGCATTGTCAAGGTAGTAATCATCCATGTCACCGGTGTAGATGTGAAGCTTTCCCTTCAGTTTAGGGCCGATCCATGACCAGCTCTTCTCGAGAAAATGCCGGAGATCGTAGTTTTCCCTCCAATATTCGGCGACGTTGTGGTCAATTTCTCCCGTCAATTTGTCCCAGATCGGCTGGGGGTATCCGTCTGCGCCGATTGGGCTGAAGATGGCTTCCCAGATTGACCATTGCCCTTGGCCGCGGGTTTTATCGCCGATGGCCAGTTCGTAATGGTTTTCGTCCTTCATCATGTAACGGATGCTTCCGTCCGTCGCCCGATTATCCGGGCGCTCGACCTTCAGCCATTCGTATTCCCGGTAATAGGCGTTCTTGTCTTCATAGATGTTGACGATCTGGTAGTAGCGAAAATCCAGGGGGTCCGGGCAGGAAGACCATGTTCCTCCGAAGAAATCGGGATGAAACACCTGCAGCGCGAAAGACATCAGTCCTCCGGTCGATCCGCCGGAAAGCACACGGGCATAGGGCTGAGGGATGATCCGGAACTTTTTCTCGAGATAAGGGATCAATTCTTGAATAACCGCGTCGCCGTAAGGTCCGACATTGGCTGAATTCACTCCGTAGGAGGTGTCGAAATAAGGGCAGGGGAGTTGGATGACGGCGGCGATCATGCGCGGGCATTCATCGGATTTCCAAAATTGCGTGAAGTCCCAGCCCCGGCTTTCCTTTTTCAACTCGGCTTCCGAAAAGCCATGCGCCGGTCGGTATACCAGGGTATCGGCATCGTAGCCGATGGCGTTTCCGTAATTGAAATGACCGCAGACATAGTTGACGGGGTAATTGACTTCGGGATGGTTCGCATAGCCTTTGGGCAGGAGAACGGTGGCTCCGATGTACATGGGATGTCCCCAAAATTCGGAAAGCAGCGTGCTTTTGAATTTGACATGTTTCACCCATTCCGTGTCCCTCGGAGTAGGGATGGGAGGGATCACCTGGTCGCACACCAGCTTGACGGTTTGAGATCGGTTCGGATCGATCATGATTTCCTGAACTTTACTGTACAGGTTGCCGGGTGAGATGTTCCATTTCTGCCCTTCCCACTCATCGTTATGAAGCCAGATCGTGTGCCCGTCGGAGCGTTTGAATTCGGTGTAGAGGTTGATGCAGGCCTGAACGTAATAATTTCCGGGAGGGATTTCCTTGATGCCGGAAAGGGGATACCCGAATGTGTCCTTATCGACGACGGCCGGCTGGCCGGCTTTTAACGCGTTTATGTTTTTCCCGAAAAAGGGAGGGCCGGTGCAGCGCACGACTTGATAGCGCGGCTCCATGTCGTTGTGACGCGTGATGATAACGAATACCCTGCCGGTGATATCGCCGGGGTGGATATCTTTCGAGAAGGTGACTTCGAATTTGAAATCCGTGGAATTTTGAGATTGCGCGTATCGGGCAAAAAACAGCACGATCAGGATTAATGCAAGGAAAACCGTCAGATTCTTTGAATGCTTCAATGAAACCTCCTCTTCTTTCAGCTTTTTCTCCGCTTTGCCGCCGCGTGCCGGCTTGGATCGTCAGGAATCAATATTTCCATGAGGATGTGTTTTCGCCGCGGGTTGCGGTTTTTGTTATATGCGCCGCGAAAAGCTCGAATATTTCCGTTGCCGTGGGACCCCAACAGTGGCCTTTCCCGTCACCGTATCTCACCAGTCCGTCATAGTAAGGATCGGTGGTGCTCTCCAGAAAATTTTCCATATGTTTCACAGCCATGTTGAGATAGTAATTGTCCATATCTCCGCAGTAGATATGAAGCTTCCCCTTCAATTTGGGGCCGATCCAGGACCAGTTGTTATCCAGATAAATCCGCAAATCGAATTTTTTCCATTCTTCGGCTACCGCGTGATCGATCTTCCCTGTTTTCCAATCCCAGATGCGTTTCGGATAGCCGTCGTCACCGATCGGTCCGTAGGCGGCTTCCCAGATAGCCCACTGGGCTTGGGAGCGGTTTTTATCGCCGATCGTCCATTCATAGTAATATGTGTCCCGCACGGTGTAGCGGATCTGCCCGTCGGTCTCCCGTGCTTCGGGTCGTTCGGTTTTCAACCAGTTTATTTCCTGGTAATCCCGATCGCTCAATTCCGTATCGTCCCGGTAGTATGCATTCGTGTCCTCATAGATGTTGATCAATTCATAATAGCGAAAATCGAGAGGATCCGGGCATGAGGACCAGGTGCCTCCGAAAAAATCCGGGTGAAAAACCTGAAGTGCAAAAGATTCCCATCCTCCGGTTGAGCCACCGGAAAGCACTCGGGCATAGGGTTTGCGGATGATGCGGAAGGTCTCTTCCACCTTCGGGATCAACTCCTGCATGATGGCATCGCCGTAAGGTCCGGTGTTGGGAGAGTTCACGGCATATGAGTCGTCGAAATAGGGACAGGGATGTTGAAAGGTCACGGAGATCATCCGGGGGCATTGTTCCGATATCCAATATTTATAGAAATTGAAGCCCCGACGTCCGCGAGGGTCATCAGGTTCGGGTGGTTCCGGGGTGAAACCGTAGGGGGCTTTGGTGGAAAAATGTCCCTGCAGGTAATTGACGGGGTAATGCACATCGGGATTTTTCGCATAGTCCTTGGGGAGAAGGATCGTGGCTCCCAGGTAGATGGGTTGTCCCCAGAATTCCGTGAGGATCTTGCTTTGGAACTTGATTTTTTTTACCCACTCGGTATCGGGGGGCACTTCGATATCCGGTATGACGTTTTTACATTCCAGGTGGAGGACATCTTTCTTGCGGGGATCGATACGGATTTTCACGACGTCACTGTAGAGATTGCCCGGAGAACGGTGCCATTTCTGGCCTTCCCAGCGGTCATTATGCATCCATAGGGTGTGCCCGTCCGAACGCTTGAATTCCGTGTAAATATTGATGAATCCCTGGATATAATATTCTCCCGGCGTGATGCCCGAGAGATTCGCGATGGGAAAGCCGTAGGTCTCCGCATCCCGGAAACGAAGCGGATTTCCCGGCTCAAGGGCGGTGAAATTCTGTCCGAATATCAATCCTCCTCCGGTGGGATGTGCGTTGGAGACCGCGGTTTGTTTTCGGGGCTCTTTGTCGCCTTTATCCGAGATGAGCAGGTACATGCGTCCCGTGATCGAATCGGCGTGCGCTTCCGCCGGAAAGCTGATCTCATATTTGAACTTGGATGCCGCGTCGGCGGTGCCTCCGCTTTTTCCGACACTGCAGGCGCACCCTGTAATCAGGAGGATAACGGCCGCCGAAAAATACTTGCGGATGGTTTTTTCAATCCTCATTTCCCACTCCCTTATAACAAGAGGGCCGTGCAACCAAATGCATTTTCGGGCTCACGACAGCGGCCTTTTCGAATGCATCCCCGGGAGGAGATCAAATCCTGTCGTGCTCCGGCAATAGACGGAAGAATGGATGAACCGAGGTCTCCTTTTAGAGCCGGGGTATAAAGGCGAAAAGAATCCGCCGTCATATATGAACCGGACATCCGATGTACCGCCGGCGTCGTAAAAGGAGACTTCGGGGCCATCCGTGACGGCGAAGATGGTTGTCGTATGTCTTCAACCGTCCGTCTTGTTTCAGTATTTCCAGATTTTTGTGTTTTCTCCTTCCGGGGCGACTTTGGTGATGTAATCCGAAAAAAGCTGGATCGCGTCCTTTCCGCGGGGTCCCCAGCAGTGAGGCTGGCGATCGCCGTATTTAACGGTGCCGGCGTAATAGGGATCCGTCGTGCTTTCCAGAAATTCTTCCAGCAGGACGACGGCGTTGTTCAAGTAGTAGCCGTCCATGTCTCCGACATACACGTGGAGTTTTCCCACCAGCTTCGGTCCCAGCCAAGACCAGTTTTTTTGCAGGTACTGATTCATGTCCCAGTTCTCTTTCCAGTACTGGGCGACCTCCTTGTCGATTTCACCGGTCATCTTGTCCCAGATGGGCTGGGGGTACCCGTCGGGTCCCACCGGGCTGTAGACCGCTTCCCAGATGTCGAATTGGCCTCCGCCGCGGGTCTTATCCCCGACGACCAGCTCGAAATGGTTCTCGTCTTTCATCATCTCGGTAATACTGCCGTCGGTGCGCCGAACGTCGGGTCTTTCGACCCTGAGCCATTCATACTCTTCATAATAGGCGTTTTTGTGTTCGTAGATGTTGACGATCTGGTAATAGTTGAAATCCAGGGAATCCGGACAGGAGGGAAATGTTCCGCCGAAGAAATCGGGGTGCAAAACCTGAAGGGCGAAGGATTCCCAGCCTCCGGTCGAGCCGCCGGATAGAACCCGGGCATAGGGTTTGCGGATGATGCGGAAGGTCTCCTCGACTTTCGGGATCAATTCCTCGAGGAGAGCGTCTCCATAGGGGCCCACATTGGCCGAATTTACGGCATAGGAATCGTCATAATAGGGGCAGGGGTGCTGAAAAGTGACCGCGATCATACGGGGACATGCGTCCGACGTCCAGTACTTGTAGAAGTCGTAACCGCTTTTCCCCCGTCCCCGGGCGTCTTCTCCTTCGGGAAGCGTGGTCCGGAAGCCGTAGGGCGCACGCAGGGAGAAATGTCCCTGGATGTAGTTTACCGGATAATAAACGTCGGGATGTTCTTCATATCCTTCCGGGAGCAGAATCGTGGCGCCGAGATAGATGGGATGCCCCCAGAACTTGGAGAGAAGCTCGCTCTTGAACTTGATCCGTTTGACGTATTCGGTGTCGCGCGGCACTTCTATCGGAGGGATCACATGATTGCAGGTGATTTCTATGGATTCGGCCTTGGAGGGATCGATATGGACTTTTTTGACGTCGCTGAAAAGATTTCCGGGAGAAATGTTCCATTTCTGGCCTTCCCATTGATCCATGTGCATCCAGATCGTATGCCCGTCGGAACGTTTGAATTCGGTGTAAATATTGATGAAACCCTGGACGAAGTAGTCGCCGGCGGGGATTTCGGCGATGCTTTTGAGGGGGAAACCGAAAACTCCGTCATCGATGACGGCGTTTTCCGCGGGTTTCATCTTGGAGAAATGAGTGCCCCAAAAGGGCACACCGCGCGCTCTTCCCACCTGAAACCGGGGCTCCCTGGCGTCGGTCCGGGTGATGATGGCATAAGCGCGTCCCGTAAGCGGGGCCTTGAAATCGTAGTCGTCCGCAAGTTCGGTAAGGACATCTTTTGAATAGGAAATATGGAATTTAAGATCGGTTTTCTTGGGGTGAACGGATGTGTCATGCGCGGCGCTCAGGGTTGCGCCCATGGCGAATAAAAGTAAAATCAGAAAAAACGGAAAGATTTTTTTTGTCATTTTGCTCCTCACATAATTTTATGGAAGAAGAGAAAGAACTCTTCCACTTCAATGGAAAAGTCCTTTCTCGATTGAAACAGATCAATAAATATACGATTAGAAGATGAATTTCAAGCCAATGCGTGCTTCGATGGGAGCAATGAAAGCATATTCCATTTTGTAGCGGGCATCGGGAACGTAATCAACGTCTTCATAGTTCCAGTTCCCGGTCAGTTTCTCTTCATCGCTGACATTGATCCGGATCCGGTTGACGTATTCTCTGACCCTGCGGGCTGTTTTGGAGTCGGTCAGGTTCGTGATATTCAAGTTGAGCTGAATCCTGTACTTATCGGCGAGCTTCAGATTGTAGGCCGCGTAAACATCGGTGGTGAAAATGAAAGGGGTGCGCCCTTCAGTGGCTCTGCCGTCGGGGAAATATCCGCTGGGAGCCGAAACCCGTTTGCTGATCGGGTTCCCGCTGCGAGCCATGGAGTTGAATCCGATCGTGAGGCCGAAATCAAAAACGTAGCTCCCGTATACCTTGAGGAAATGAGGTCGGTCCGTCGCAAGAAGACCGTCGATCGGGTCGAGATTGCGGTCGCGCGATTGATACCACCGGTCGTAGAGGCTGATTTCGTTGGGATAGAGCTGACCGGAATCTGTGTTGGCCAATCCGCTGAAATTGCCTTTGAGCCGGCTCAGGGTATATGAGGCGCCGCCCATCCAGTTATTGCTCAACCGCTTTTCGACAACGATATTGAGAGCGATATATTCCCGCTTTGCTTTGGGCGTGTCCGGGAATTGGGAGGGGAATTCACCGCCGTTGGTTTCACTCAGAGTTACGCCGTAACCCGGGTTGGCGATCCACCAGAAGGTTCCGCCCGGGGTTGAAATACCGAGGTCATCGATGGCGTACAATAGATTCTTTCTGAGGATACGGGCGGAGATGGATAGATCCTGCAGCAGCTGTCTTTCAATGCCCAGAGAGATTTCGTTCTGAGCCATGGGCTTCATATTGGGGTCGGTGGCGTCAAAGGACGGACGGTATCCGTAAATGCTGTTGACATAGGTTCCCGGGAGATTGCCTTTCCCGTACGTCCACCATTTGGGATCGTCCAAGGTGTAGTAATTGTAGCGTCTGACCATGGCGCCGTAGGCGCTTTCGGACAGCAGCAGCTTGATGACGTCGTAATATACGGCGTAGTTGCCGAAGACCTTGGTGGAGCCGTCACCGAATACGTCGTAGATGGCGCCGAGACGGGGGGCCAGTTTGTCGAAGAAATCCCAAACAAACTCAAAATCCCGGGCATAGGGGTCATCCTGCCACTGTTCCGTGAAAGTCGGGATCTCCTCTTTTTCGGCCCTGACGCCGAAATTCAGAGTCAACCGGTCTTTTATGGTCCAGCTGTCTTGGATATAGAAGGCCAGGCGATCGGTCACGGTTTTTCCGAAATCACCGTATTCGCCGACTTCACTTACGGCGTACATCCCGTATTTCCCCTTGTAAAGGACGTCCTCGGCGCCGTAGATAAAATAATCCTGTCCCCACCCGAATTGGAAATACTCATAGGGATAGGTGTAGTCGAGGTCGTCGGTGAGACGTACGAATTGGAATCCGGCCTTGAACGCGTGCTGACCACCCAGGTTGAAATAGTATGTCAGATCGAGGTTTCCCGAAGCTCTGATATAGAGTTTCTTCTTCGCCTCGAGTCCGAGGTCGCGCGAATAATTTTCAAATCCGGCGGTACGGATATAGTCCGGATACTGGGCGACCAGATCGGGGTAGATGGCATTCGTCTCATCCGAGGTCATTCCGAACACGTAACGGGGTTCGTCGACCACGACCTGCTGGTTGGTGATGTTGGTCCGAAAATACCCGGCCCGGGCGCTGGCCAGCAGGTTGCTGTTCAACGTCCAGTCCGCCGTAAAGGTCATGGTGTAATTGGGATAATCGAAACCCGCATCCGACCACGGAAAAGAAGAATCGCCTTGTCCGTCTCTATCCGGAAGATCACCCTTGTATTTCGAAAAGTTGTTGACCCCGGTCAAGGCTACCCGGAGCCCGCTGAACGGCTGGGCGGTAATCTTGCCCATGAAATTGTACCAGGTTCGGTTTTCTTTGTAGGTGCCGGAGGGGATCGAACCTTCGAGCCATTCGACCTGTCTCTCCGTAGTGCGGAAAACGGGCAGGAAGGATCCGAAAAACCAAACTTTGTCCTTGACGAGATATCCGCCGAGGCCGAAACCCACCTCGACACGGTTCACCTTGTCCTTGCCGTACAGGTCCTGATAATTGACGTATTCGGCTTGTGTCACGTCATAAGGATTCAACCGCAGCGTATCCCTTTCTTTGCCCGTAAGCGAGCTGCCGCTGTAATAGGCGATCAACTCGCCGCTGAACTTGTTGCCGCCGGAGCGGGTCACCACGTTCACGACGCCGCCCAGAGATCCTCCAAATTCCGCCTGATAACCGCTGGATTTGATCTGCACTTCCTCGACAAACTCGAAAACGGCATCCTGTTCGGCCTGTCCCAAAAGGGAGTCGGTGGTGTCCATCCCATCGATGTAATATACGTTTTCCAGACCGCTGGCGCCGTCGACGGATGTACCGCCGGTAAATTCCTCATCGCGGTCGGTGCCGGCAATCACATCCATGAGGGAATCATAGTTGCGTCCTTTGGGAAGCGCGGTAAAGGCTTCTTTATCCAATACCATTCCCTGCGATGTGCTTTTTAGATCGATTAAAGGTGTTTCCGCAACCACCGTGACTTCCTCTTCAATCCCCATCTCCATGGAGACGTTGATCGTCAGTGTCTGCTCGATCTCGAGGACGATCTCCGTCCTCCTGACGGTTTTGAATGAATTGAGAGTATAGGTGATCTCGTATTGACCAGGGGGAAGCCCGTTGAAGCGATAGACCCCCTCATTGTCTGTAACCGTGGACTCCATCCCGACCATGTTGGTGCTTGTCGCTTCGATGGCGACTCCGGGAAGCGGATTTGCGTCTTGATCGACAACTTTCCCAACAATCCTTCCCGAGGAGACCTGAGCCAATCCGAAGCTTGCGCAGAGGAGTACGGAAATCAGAGCAATAAATAGAAATTTGAGTCCTTTCAAGTTTTCTCTCCTTTAAAGTTTCCACTGCCCTATGAGTGAAACCCCCGGTTTTTGCTGATTCTCATTTTGCGGGTATTTTCTCACTCTTCCCAAACCGATTTTGTGATTATCGCTGAGCGACCACCTCCTTTATACACAGAAATATATTGTCCGTTTTTAAAGGGCCGGGAAAGACGATGCGGTCTTCAAGCCGCCATCAGTAATGATGTGAAAAGTAAATATCCTCGGATTCATGGAACCTCAAAATACTGTATGAAAATTTAATGAATATTGGATGAATCGAGGAAGGAGAGAAAAAACTTGCTCAAGGCTAGGCTATAATATAATATATCTCACTCCTTCTCTTCAAAGCTATAAGGAAAAATATGGCTTGTCAAATGGTTTCTGAAAATCTTTTATTGCTTCATTTTCAATAAATCGGATCGGTAAGGAGGAGGGCATGATTTTACGTATGAAAACAGGGGCTTGTCGGTTTTTATGCGTCTGGGGGTGTCTTGTCGGCATCTTTGCGATTTCACTGATTTCATTTCAAGGGGAAGAAGAGAAGCCGCTGCCGCTGGAGGATCTGCTTCGGATCGGTTCCGTTCTTGGAGGGAGCGAAGCGCCTCAATGGTCGCCTGACGGCAAGACCTTGCTTTTCAGCTCCAGCTTGAACGAAGGCGAGCTTGTCACCGTCGGGATCGACGGATCCTTTCCTCTTAGGATCCCCATTGATCTTGGGGGCACGGGGCATTTCCTGTCGTCCCATATTGTTCGCTGGTCGCCGGATGGAGCCTGGATCAGTTACGTCTCCACTAAGAGCGGAGCGCCTGAGCTGTGGTTATGGTCGGTGGAAAACGGCGGGCATATCAAGCTGACGGATCTGGGAGGAAGGATCAACGCCCTCAGCTGGTCTCCCGACAGCCGCTGGGTCGCGTTTTCAGGGGACCGGTACGGAAACTTCGATATCTGGAAAGTGTCGGTACCGGGGGGAGAGACGGTTCGAATGACATGGGATACACGCTATGAGGTCTATCCGTCCTGGACTCCGGACGGGGGGCGGATCCTGTATGATCGTCTTGATGAGAGATGGGTGGATCATGAGGTCATGATAATGGCCGCCGAAGGCGGAAAAGCACGTCTTCTCGTGGAAGAAAAAGACTTTTTTGATTACGGTGCGGGGCGAACGTTCGGCTACCCGATGGTTTCTCCCGACGGCGGAATGGTTTTATTCCGTTCTCATCGAAGCGGATGGATCAATTATTGGATCATCCCGATGAAGGGAGGAGAACCCCGGCCGGTCGTGGAGGAAGGCTCGGATCAGAGTGAAGCTTCCTGGTCTCCGGACGGCAAGCGGATCGCCTATATCTCCAATGATAACGGAACCCAGCACTTGAGGGTGGCGTCTGCTTCGGGAGGACGTCCGAAGAGCTTGGTCTCGCCGAAAATGGGCGTGTGCAGCCGGCCGCAGTGGTCGCCTGATGGAAAATCCATCAGTTATGTTTATGAAAGCCCTGTCGAACCGGCCGATCTGTACCTGGTTTCCGTGGACAGCGGAAAAAGCCGGCGCTTGACACGCTCGGATTGGGCGGGAAATCTGCGGCGGCCGCTTGTGATTCCGGAAAAGATCATTTATCCAAGCGCGGACGGGCTTGATATTTCCGCCTACCTTTATCGGCCCAAGGACATGAAGGCGGGAGAGAAATATCCCGGGATCATGTGGATCCACGGAGGGCCGACCGGCCAGTTTCGCGATACCTTTCAGCAAAGCGTCCAATTTTTCGCCCAGAGGGGATATGTGCTGCTGCTTCCCAATATCAGGGGGAGTTCCGGATATGGAAAAGAATTCGAGAAAATGAACAATGGATGCTGGGGAGAGTGCGATGTCAAAGATGTGCGTGCGGGTATTGAATATCTCAAAACCTTATCCTATGTGGATGAAGCGAACATGGGAGTGACCGGGACCAGCTACGGCGGTGATTTTACGATGGCGGTTGTCGGGCGTGCTCCCGGGCTGTTTCAGGCCGCCATCGCATGCTCGGGGGAAGGGGATTGGGTACGAGCCTACCATGAAGATGAGATGAGGCATGTCAAACTCTGGGACTATGAATTCGGCCCCATAGAAGAGAATTATGAACTGTATAAAAGATTGTCGCCGGTGGCTTCCGTCGATAAAGTCACCACACCCACATTCGTCTTGCAAGGCATAGGGAAATACCCCAATTCCAAACTGGCGAAGCTTTTCGCCGATGAGCTTTTACGGCACTATAAAGTAAGCCGGTATAAAGGCTATCCGGGGGAACCCTTTTATGTCCGGAGCCGGGAAAATCGGCGGCAGATGCTGCTGGATATGCTGGATTTCTTCGATCAGTATCTCAAGGATGAAAACGTAAAAAAGTAAACCCGGGCGGTCCTCCGGCCCACTATGTACGATTTACATTGTGAATTCTTCAGGCTCCGCGATGCATCAATGTTTCCGTTCGCGACTCAATACTTCCATTTTTCGGGGTTTTCTCCGCTCGGAGCATGTGCGGTGATGTGTTCGGAAAACAAACGCAGGATCTCCTGACCGCGCGGGCCCCAGCAGTGAGGTTTCCGGTCTCCGTATGCAATGACGCCTTCATAATAGGGATCGGTGGTGCTTTCCAGAAAATCTTCGAGCAGAACGACCGCGTTATCAAGATAGTAGGTGTCCATGTCTCCGGTATAAACGTGAAGTTTGCCGACGAGTTTGGGACCCAACCAGGACCAATTGGTTTCGAGATAATGACGCATGTCATACTTCTTCCAGGCTTCGGCCACATCATGGTCGATCTCACCGGTGTACCAGTTCCAGAGCGGTTGGGGATAGCCGTCCTTTCCGATAGGCGTATAAACGGCTTCCCAGATAGCCCACTGACGTCCGCCGCGGTGTTTGTCACCGAGTGTCCATTCGTAATAATAGGTGTCTCTCACCGTGTACCGCACCTGTCCGTCGGTTCCGCGGGCTTCGGGCCGTTCGGCTTTGATCTTATTGTATTCCCGATAGTAGGCGTTTTCGTCTTCATAGATATTGATAAGTTCGTAGTATCGGAAATCCAATGGATCCGGGCACAGCGACCAGGTTCCGCCAAAGAAATCGGGGTGAAGAACCTGAAGCGCGAAGGAGATCCATCCCCCTGTGGAACCGCCGGAGAGAACGCGTGCATAGGGTTTGCGGATGATGCGGAACCGCTCCTCAAGCCGGGGGATGAGTTCCTGCATGATCGCATCGCCGTAAGGTCCGGTATTGGGGGAATTTACGGCGTATGAGTCATCGTAATAGGGGCAGGGATGCTGAAAAGTGACGGCGAGCATCCGCGGGCAGTCCTCCGAGGTCCAGTATTTATAAAAATCGTAACCGCTTTTTTGTCTTCCCCGGGTGTCGTCCTCTCCAGGAGGTTCTTCCCGGAAACCGAATGGATTGCGCAGAGAAAAATGTCCTTGGCCGTAGTTCACCGGGTAATAGACATCAGGGTGATCATCATACCCTTCCGGCAGCAAAATGGTCGCGCCCAGATACATGGGTTGCCCCCAGAAAGTGCTCAGGATTTCGCTTTGGAACTTGATCCGTTTAACATACTTGGTGTCCGGCGGAACCTCGATCGGAGGAATCACATGATCGCATTCCAATTCAAATGTCTGAGCTTTTCCCGGATCGATCCGGACTTTCTTCACATCGCTGTAAATATTGCCGGGTGAGATATTCCATTTCTGCCCTTCCCATTGGTCGTTGTGGAGCCAGAGCGTGTGGCCGTCTGCGCGTTTGAATTCGGTGTATAGGCTGATGATGCCCTGGATGAAATACTCTCCCGGGGGAAGATCATGCAGGTTCTCATAGGGAAAACCGAAAACATCATCGTCGATGATCGCTTTTTCTCCGGGTTTGAGATTTTCAACGTTCTTTCCGTAGATCGGGATTCCCCAGGCCGGATCGAAACCGGTCTGGAGGCGGGGCTCCTTTTCGTCGTTATCGGTGATGATGACAAAAACACGACCCGTAATCGGAACTTTCAGGTTGAATTCCGATACGGCCTGCGTGATTTCTTTGGGGAAGGTGATCGCAAATTTAAGATCCGACCGGTCCGGGCCGCTTTCTCGGCCGGACGGCCCGCATCCCCCGAAAAGAGATGCCAACAGAAGTGTCAAGCATAATAAATGAATGGGCTGCTTTGCCTTCAATTCGATCCTCCTTGAGATATTAGCTTCGATGAGATGAAGAAAAAGTTCTCCGGACATCAAAGCGGCGTTTCTCTGGAAAATTTTTTTTCGAGAGAATCAATAGCGCCAGAGCGATGTGTTTTCTCCCTCGGGAGTATATTTTAAAAGATGTTCCTCGAACAGTGTGAAGAGTTCTCTTCCTCGGGGCATCCAGCAGTGCGGGGCACGATCTCCGTATTTGACGACTCCTTCGTAATAGGGATCGGTCGTGCTTTCGAGAAATTCTTCGACCAGGACGACTCCGAGATTCAGGTAGGCATTGTCCATATCTCCCGCATAGAGGTGAAGCTTGCCGACCAGCTTGGGACCCAACCAGTCCCAATTCTTTCTGAGATAAAGGCCGAGATCATATTTCTTCCACTCTTCGGCAACCGCGGGATCGATCTCGCCGGTCATCCAGTCCCAGAGGTCACGAGGATAGCCGTCATCTCCGGCGGGTGTATAGACGGCGTTCCAAATCGCCCACTGCAGCCCGGATCGGTTTTTATCTCCGATCACCAATTCGAAATGGCAGCGGTCTTTCATCTGGAAGGCGATATCTCCATCCGTCGATCGGGTTTCGGGGATATCCACTTTCATCCATTCATAAACCGTATAATAGAAATTCGGCTGTTCATAGATATTTTGAAGCTGGAAGCGGCGGAAATCCAAAGGATCGGGACAACCGGTCCAGGTTCCTCCGAAAAAGTCGGGGTAGAACAGTTGGAGAGCAAAGGACTCCCATCCCCCTGTGGAACCTCCGGATAGCAGCCGTGCGTACGGTTTGCGGATGACGCGGAATTTTTCTTCAACGGCGGTTATCAGCTCCTTCATGATGGCGTCGCCGTAGGGACCGACGTTGGGGCCGTTTATGGCATAGGAATCGTCATAATAGGGACAGGGATGCTGGAATGTGACGGCGATCATGCGCGGGCATTCATCCGAATTCCAGTATTTATAGAATTCATATCCGCTTCGTTGTCTTCCGCGGGGATCATCTCCTTCCGGCGGATCGGATCGGAATCCATGGGGGGATCCCAGGGAGAAGTGTCCCTGTATATAATTGACGGGATAGTGCGCATCGGGGTGCGTGTCATAGCCTTTCGGCAGCAGGATGGTTGCTCCCAGATAAATCGGCTGCCCCCAAAAATCGGTTAGGATTTTTGATTGAAATTTAATGCGCTTGACCCAGGGGGTGTCGGGCGGTATTTCAACGGGAGGATTGACCCGGTTGCATGTCAGTTTGATGGTCTGAGACTCAGACGGATCGATGTGGACTTTCATCACTTCACTGGCGATGTTGCCGGGCGAAATATTCCATTTTTGCCCTTCCCACTGGTCGTTGTGCATCCAAAGAGTGTGCCCGTCGGCCCGTTTGAACTCGGTGTAGATGTTAAGGTAGCCCTGAACATAGTAATCGCCCGCCGGGATGTCCGTGATGCTCTCCAACGGATAACCGAAAACGCCCGCATCGATTATCGCGCCTTGTCCCGGCTTTAAAGCATCGACGTTTTTCCCCCAGATCGGGACTCCCGTATAACCGGTTTGAAAGCGCGGCTCCCTTGTGTTATCGCGGGATATAATTGCATAAACGCGTCCCGTAACGGGAACCTGAAGCTTGAATTCCCGGATTCTTTCCACGACTTCGTCCGAATAAGAGATTTCAAATCTCAAACCGGGAGATGGCGTATCGGACTGTGTGGCGGGAGCCGATTGGATCAGGCCCGAAGACATGAGAAATCCTAAAACCAATACCGAAAAAAGTTTTTTCAAAATCCCTCCTTTTGATCTGCAATGATTCTCCCCGGAAAATTTGGGGAACGCGGATACCGGCGGTCTGAACCGGACGCTGTCCGGAATCTGCGAAGTCATCGAGAAAATAAACGATATATATACAGGTGCTCGGAAAAGTGATCGCTCCATGTCCAATTGCATTCAGGAATATGGAACACTGTGTCAAAGGGCATGATCTCAGGCAGATCCTGTAGTTTCTTGATGAGCTCAATCGATTAATATATAATATAATCAATGAAGGAAAGAAAGAAAAATTATTTAGTCTTCTTATTGATTTTCATCCCCATGCTTTCTCTTTTAGGCATGAATTTTCAATCTTCCCAAAGAATACGGCTTAAGGAATTGTCTGAACGGCATCGGATCTGGTTGCAGAGGGATGTCGTCTATATTATCACGCCGAATGAAAAAAGTGTTTTTCTACAGCTTGAATCGGAAAGAGAAAGGGATCTTTTTATCGAGGCTTTCTGGAAACATAGAGATCCCATACCCACGACTCCGGAGAATGAATTCAAAGTCGAACATTACAAGCGGTTGGAATACGCGAATTCCAATTTCGGGAAAGAATCTCCCGGCCCCGGCTGGCGAACGGATATGGGAAAGATGTATATTATTTTAGGTCAGCCCAAATCCATTGAACGGTACGAAAGTTATGCCGAAATGTATCCGACCAACATCTGGTATTATCAGGGTATGAGCAAATTCGGCCTCCCCGACACGTTTAATGTCGTCTATTTTAAGGATAAGGGTATCGGTGAATATCGATTGTACTCTCCCATACGATTCGGTCCCCAGGAGCTGCTGATCCATTTTATGGGAAACCGGGATGATTACGTTTCAGCATTCAGAGAACTTCTTAAGATAGAGCCGGCCGTAGCGGAGTCCTCGATCACCTTGATTCCGGGTGAAAACAGCTATGGAGCGATCCGACCTTCCATCGCTTCGGATATTCTTCTGGAAGAACAGATTCCCACTATGCCTCACCGCGCCGTCGAAGATGCCTATGCGGAAAAACTTCTGAGATACAAGGATATCATCGAAGTCGATTATACGGCGAATTACATCGGGAATGAAGCTTCCCTGTTTATCAGTCGTGACGAAACCGGAATCTCGTATGTGCATTATGCCATCGAACCGAGCCGGTTGTCCTTCGAGCAAAACCAAAACACCTATCATACACGATTGGATGCCAACGTCATCGTCACGGATTCGACAGGGAAAATGGTGTTTCAATATGACCGCAGGATCCCCATAAGGCTCGATCGCGGTGAATTCGAGAACATTCAGCAAAAGCTTTTCAGCTTTCAGGATGTTTTTCCTCTTATAGAAGGAAACTTCAAATTGAGCGTTCTCTTGAAAAATTTTGTAACCAAGGAGTTTACTTCTATTGAAGCCGACTTGACGATCCCATCCGAGGATGATCTGGTCATGACGCCACCCCTTTTGGCCAACCGTATGAAAAGCGATTCCCAATATGGAGAAAAAAACAAACCCTTTTTGTTCGGCAGCAGACAGCTCGTCACTTCACCACGCAATGATTTCGGCCGCAGCGACACGTTGTACGCCTTCTTTCAGATACACGGAATGAAGGGGGGGGCACTGGGCTCCGGCATGATAACCTATTCTCTGCTCAGGGACAATGAGCCTATCGTCACTCGTGAGAAATCGGTCGCGGATTATCCGGACATGCAAAATTTCCTGGAAGAATTCACCCTATCCGATCTTCCGCCCGCTCATTACAAGCTCCGGATTTCGCTTTTGGATGCATCCCGTAAGATCATGCTTTCGGAAAGCGAAATGTTTTATGTCTCCTATTCTCCGAACCTGCCCCGGCCTTGGCTGCTTTCCGTACCGCTCGCGCCTTCCTCGGATCCTTCATATGCGAATATTATCGGAAATCAATGGCTGAAAACCGGAGAGGCCCAGAGAGCTTATCGACTGCTGGAAGAGGCTTATCGGCGGAATCCTCAGTCAGCGGTTTTCGCAATGGATTACTGCAGGGTGCTCTTTCAACAAAAAAAATATTCCGAGGTCAGGGAAATCGCCACCCTCTTTGCCGAAGACCTCGAACGTGAACAGTTCTTGGGGCTGATGGGAGACTCCAGTCAGGCGTTAGGCGAGTACGCCGCTGCGGTCCGATACTACAAAAAACATCTGGAACGTTTCGGCACCAATCTGCGTATCCTCAATTCGATAGGTCTTTGCTATTACAAGCTGGGAAATATCCCGGAAGCTCTGGTAGCATGGGAAAAATCGCTCGAGATCGATCCCGGTCAAAAAGACATGGAAAAACAAGTCGGCAAACTGAAAAACCTACGGAACGAAGACGGTAAGGATCAACTGCGCAGGTAAGAGGCGCCGTTGACGTCCAGGATGCAGCCCGTCATGAAATCCGTTCCTTTGGAAGCGAGCAAAACAACCGCGGTCGCGATTTCTTCCGGAGATGCCACACGGCCCAGCGGGCTCTGTCCGCGTATCGAATCCCCCTGAGGACCGGCGAGGAATTCTTCGGCCATGTCCGTATCCACCCAGCCCGGCGCCACGGCGTATACAAAAACCTTATCAGGGGCCAATGCCTTGGCCATGGATTGACTCAGGGCATTCTGACCGGCTTTGCTGGCGCCGTATGCCGGTGCCTCGGGTTCTCCCCTGAAAGCCCCCCGGGAGGTGATGTTGATGATGCGGCCGCCCCCTTGGGCGACCATATGGCGGGCGGCACAGTAGGAAAGATTCGCGGGGCCCATCAGGTTGGTATCGATGATCCGGCGCCAGCTGTCCCGCCATTCTTCAAAGCTGACCTGATTCGGGGGGTGTTCCTCGTAGATCCCGGCATTATTCACAAGGATATCGATGCGGCCCATGGCGCCGACAACGTCCTCGATCATGGTGCGGTTCGCATCAGGCTCTGCGACGTCGGCGCGGATAAGCATGTGCGGTCCCCCTGTAAGTGAATTCAAAGTTTCATCCGCGGCCTGCTTGTTGCGATTATAATGAACCGCAACCCTGGCGCCCTTTTGTGAAAACGCCAGGGCGACGGCTCTTCCGATTCCACGGGAGGCCCCCGTTACCAATACGACTTGATCCGAAAACTCCATGGCAGCTCCTTTCAGTGATGTGCGATTTCATTATATAACTCGTACCCGCCCGTCAGCAAGCCGATCAGCGACGAAAAAGCCTTTCACGGCTCTTCCATACAGTCTTCTTTTGGAGTATCATAAATGGTTTGATAACGTCTGAAAAGAGGAGTTGAATGTGTCTCTCCATCATTTGGTTTCAAAGAAGATCGTCGATAATCCGAAGTCCGCTATCCATGAAATGACGCGTCTATCGAAAACGGTGGAAGATGTCGCTTTCCTGTCGTGGGCCAAACCCACCACCGGAACGCCTGAACATATCAATCGCGCCGCGATACGAGCCATCGAGGAGGGGAAAACGGGAGGGTATTCCGAGTCGAGCGGGTTGTTTGACCTGAGAGAGCAAATCGTAAAAAAGCTGGACCGGGATAATGGAATCGCCGCGGATCCTTCAGAATTACTAATCACAGTCGGAGCGATCGAAGGTTTGGCCGCCGCGATTATCGCGGTTGTCGATCCCGGGGACGAAGTGTTGATTCCCGTCCCCGCATATTCCACACATATCCGGCAGGTGGAATTAGCTTCGGGAATTCCGGTGTTGGTACCGACTATCGAGGAAAACGGCTTCAGGTTGGATCTCGATCGTATGGAACACGCGGTTACGGATCGAACCAAAGCCGTTGTCTTCAGTTCCCCCAATAATCCTACGGGAGCCGTTTACAGTGAAGAGGAATTGAAGGGAATTGCCGAGATCGCAAAAAAACATGATCTCGTCGTGATCACCGACGAAGCCTATGAATATTTCGTCTTCGACGGCAAAAGGCATTTCAGCATCGGTTCATTGAAAGATATGAGGGAACGGGTTATCAGCTGTTATACTTTCACCAAAACCTACGCCATGACCGGTTGGCGCATCGGATATCTCCATGCTGTATCTGATTGGATCTTACAGATCAGTAAAACCCATATTCCCCTCAGCATATGCGCGCCGGTGGTCTCTCAGTATGCGGCGCTGGAAGCTCTGCGAGGTTCTCAGGACTGCGTCAAGGAGTATCGACAACATTACCAGAAAACACGCGATTTGATGTGCAGCCGCCTGGACCGGATGCCCGAGGTTTTTTCTTATCAGAAACCCGAGGGCTCCTACCTGATGTTCCCGAAAGTTGAAACGGAACAGGGAAAAGATTCCATGGCATTTGCTCGAAGTTTGCTGCTGGAGGGAGGGGTTTCAACAACTCCGGGAATCGCCTTCAAGGGTGAAGGCCATGTGCGCATGTCGTTCTGCGTCCCGGAGTCGACCATCGAAAAGGCATTCGATCGGATGGAGCGTTTCTTCAATAAATAATATGTTTTCCGTTCCGCCTGAAAAATCCGGAAGAGCCAAGAAGGATTCCCTGCGGGAATCGTTAATCCGAATCCGCCGGTCTCAGCTGCATCAGCGACGATATTTCAATGTCTTCCATGCTTTCTTCCCGTCAGTGGAGTTGCTTATTTCAATCTCCATGACATAGCGATCGGAGGCGAGCCGAAGCGGAACATCGATTTGATATTCTTTATCGGCATAGTCTTCGAACCTTTCGGATTCGACCGTCAGTGGATAATCTTGTTTGAAAATCCAGCAGACATCTTTTTCGGAACCGCGATACAGTTTTATAAGTAGAGAAAGAGTGGTCTCCATGCGGCCATCGTTTTCCGACATCCAGATGTGGGTATACGGCACTGCTATCGAAAGAAAGCATGAATCCTCCGATTGCGCATGAATTTTGGCGGAGAAATCGAAAGAGGGATTCGAAGCGAGCTGCGGAGAAGACATCACCATGGCGTTCTGTATGCGAGATAGTTGACGAAGACTGTTGATGGAAAGTTCGTGGTTGATGAAAACCAGGCTTAGAGGAGCGATCTCACGACGTCTGAAATAATTCCATCGCTCGAAATCTCTCGTGAATCCGTTGTTATATCGTATCCGTTCGTCAGGAGGGCCCAGCAAGATGTAGATTCGGCCCCGGTCCTGCAGCCAGCCGGGAGTTGGGCCTTCATAAAAAAGCTTGTTCGCCGCGGCGATCCGATTATGGTATTCTTTTTTAAATTCATTGATTTCTGTATAAGGATCGGGATCTCTCACTTTCCAGAATTTCTGTATGAAAAGATGTCTTTCTTTTGGTTCAAGGCGGAGGAGGGTTTTCTTGTCTTTTCGAGTAAGCAGATAGCGTGCGGTGGAAACGAATTCTTCTGAAATCGGATCCAAATGGGATTTTCTGGAAGTGAATGCTGAAGACTCCATGGCGGCGGTGAGGAGAATGATCAGGATCCAGAGGAGAGAAAAAAATTTTTTGTTCATGATCTTGTCCATATTTATCACAGTATTGAGCACGCTATAACGTCAGCAGGAATCATGCCAAACTGAAAATCCGTAGCTCTGGCAGGGGCGTGGGGGCAAGCGCATGACAGGAATGAATGCATGTAAAATAAATTTACATATGGTTGTTTTAAACCCCCCGCTGGAGGATGGAGACAAAATGAGGAACTATAAAATCGGTGAGGATCGGTCCGTTCGAGAGAGCTGTTGAGACTTGGATTATCATTGCTTTGAATATATAATGCTTTGGCATAAGCAGAACAGCTTCGGCGCGTGGCGACATCGAGTTTCAGGAGATTTATTGAAAGAATCAAATCAGAACTAAAAATATGAAACGGATGATATGAATCCTCATTTGTTCTCTATCGGATCCCGAACGATCAGCGGTTACGGATTCTTCCTCTTCCTGGGATTTGGAGCCAGTGTTTTTGTGATCCTTGTCCTTGCCAGAAAGCAAAAGCTGCCCGTGACGGAAATAGCCGCCTTTCTGTTTTTTGGTATATCGGTTGCGATTCTGGGGGGGAGAATATATCTTTGGGGGGCTCAACTTTTCGGGAACCTATCCCATTATGTCCACAAGCCGCATGAAGTTTTTCAAATCCCATTTTCGGGAGGGGCGTTTCATGGATCCGTTATTGCCGGATTTCTTTTTTCTATTTGGTATTTGAAGCGTTTCCGCTTGCCCCTCTGGAAGGTCGCTGATATTGCCGCCGTAGGGACGGTCCTGGGATTCAGCTTGGCAAGGATCGGCTGTTTCATGGGGGGGTGCTGTTACGGTCGTCCTTCGTCTCTTCCATGGGCGGTTCAGTTCCCTCATCTTCCGGAGCCGGTGCATCCCACCCAACTATATGAGTCCGGATTGAATCTATTTAATTTGATATTTTTACTTCATGTACTGCGTCATAAAAAATTTGATGGCCAAGTTATCGCATGGGATATTATCCTGAACTGTCTCATTCGTTTCGGCGTTGAATACTTTCGCGGAGATCCGGGACGCGGATATCTGATACATGGAAACGGGCCTTTGAGCAGTTTGTCGATACCTCAGACCATCTGTCTTATCGGAGTGGGATTGGGATTGGTGTTTTATTCTATTCGTAAAAGGGCAAATGCTTAATCGAATCAAGCGTCTTATTGATAATCCATGGGGAATCGGAGCCTTTGCCGTGCTCTTCATCGGTTCGGCTGTCTCCTACGTGCTTTTGGGGAGGTTCGACAGACCCGAATCAACGGGGCTTCTTCTGGGGATGTCAGGATTCTTATTTATTTTCACCTTCGTTTACATTCGTTTCATGGAGGATGTAACTCCGGATAAATGGATAGGTTTCAGCATGGTGATTTGGTTTTTGGGGTGGCTCGTGGAGAATGTCTCCCAAAGATCCGGACTTCTCGGTGGATATTATCATTATGATTACGCTAAGCTTCATGCCCTCAGTCTGGGGAGTGTTCCTTTGCTGGTCCCGACAATATGGCTGCTGTTCAGCTTGCTGGTGGGATCGATCTCCCATTATCTGAATGATCGTCCTGAATTCATGAATAAAGAGCGCCAGGTTCGATTTCTTTCTTGGAAATATTTTGAAAGAAGCTTGATCAGCGGTGGCCTGATGCTGTCGATCGATTTTGCTATCGAGTGGCATTTCAGTTCGGTGGCGGGATTTTGGAAGTGGAGAATCGAAACGGGGCCGTCCCTTGATGGGATTCCCATCGGAAACTTTATACTGTGGTTCGGCGTGGGCTTTTTGATCCCCACCCTGGAAAAAGGAACCGGCGTCCCCGCCAGGAATTTTTTGAGGGAAGATCGTTTCCTACGTGCTCTGCCGGCATTGGGACTGTGTGTCCTTTTGGGGGCCGGGGGGATCATGAATCTTTTTTATGGGTTTCTCATCGGCGCAGGGCTCTGCGTTTTCAGTCTGTCTATGATATTGGGTTTTGTTCTTAAGGTGGGGCTGACGGATATGAAAGATTCCAGTATCATGCCTGCGAAGAAATGCTCGGAAACCTAAGGATTCGAACGAGGCCTGAACCGATCTCTACCGGACTGATATATCGACTTGCCGCCGCTCTTCAATTGCTTGATATTCGATTTCGTGGAGATGAGGGGATGAGCAAACGGATGAACATTTTCACGGATACGCAGAAAATCCCCGGCCAGGAATGAAACCTGCTGATATCGGCGTCGATACTGCGCTCCTCATGTGAAAGCGAGGGGATCAATACAGAAAAAAAAGATTGATGGAACCGTAAACCTGTGATCTCGGTTGGGCCGGAAATCGCCGCGAAAGCCATGCGTACATGGCGCTGACCTTAACGCGGCCGGCCGTGATTCCGATCCCCGCCGTCATATCGGCAAGGAAAAAATGGCGTTCGATACTGTGGCTGGGCCGAAAAGTACTGCCATCCAGGAAGATATCCCGTATGACCAACCTGGTGTCGAAAGCGATAAAACCGTAAACGCCCCAGCGTTTGGAAGTCTTTGGAGAGGTTTCAAGGAAAGGCAGGGCTTCTCCGCCCGGGCGGATGAGCGAGGTTCCGAAATCCCGGGGGAGTTTCCATCCGAATCGGTATTCAGCGCGAAGCGCCCCGTCGATCAGGGCGTTTCCAAACGCCGTTCCCGCAGTAGTGATGAGGTCGGAACTGAAGCCTTGAGGGTTATTTAAAATCCACCATTTGCGTCGGGTTTCGTAAGCGATTCCAAGAATCAACTCGTCGGGAAGCTGATTCTCCCATCCGTTCGGCGCCGTGCTTCCTGTCGCCCAATGGATGAATTTCTGCATTTGTTCGGCGTAAGAATGCGGCCCAACAATCCCCCAGCTGAAGGTCAGAGTGTCGAGACGTCGCGGGGTTTTCGCTTGAAATCCGATCTCCATATAGGATATTCCGGCATATGGGCGGTCATTCTTTATGAGATCCGTGCGAACAATATTGTGGGGTGTGTACATGTTTTGACCGATAGCGAGCGTCAAAGCACTGCTCGCCCGCGCGCTCCATTTCGGAGAGAGCGTCAGGGCCGCTTTTTCCAACCAGGGGGGAAGGCCGGACGAATAGGAGGGAGGAGTGATGTCGGGAGATATCCAAATGATCTTAGTGCCGTTGGTATAAAGATAATCGGTGCCGGCGAAAATATCGTTTTCAATGTAGAAGCTGAAAGCCCCTGAGTCCTTGGCTTGTGGATCCTGGGCCGGCAGCAGAAGGGATAAACATGTCATCGGCAGGAGAAAAATAAACATCTTGATCTTCATGAACGGCCTCAAAAACAGTATAGTCCTTTCAAATGATGTGACAAGTGATAATGAAGTTTTTTTGATTGGATTCAAACATCCAGGGGAGCGAAGGATAGAGATATCAATAAATGGGGTTATCGAAACGTTTCCCACAACAAAAGACATCCCATAAATATGAGAATCAGGTTGATCAGCCGGTCGAACCGATGTTGCGGAAGGTTGGAGTTGAGCCTTCCGCCCAGGAATATCGCTAGAAATACAAGGGGAAGGGCTATAAGGTAATAACGCAGAACCGGAGGAGTCCAAAGACCGGAAACGCCGTGTCCGAGAGCGATGAAAAATCCCGTGGGCAGGAAGTAGCCTTGAAGGGTGGCACGGAAAAGGCGCGGCGGCCACCCTCGAAGGTTTCCATAGATGACGACGGGAGGTCCGTTTGTATTAAAGGCTCCACCCATGATGCCGGCAATGAAACCGAATAAGCAGCTCAAATGAGAAGAATTTCCTATCTTCTTGTCGGTGGGAGATAAAACCCGGTAGAGGCCATAGAGAATGAGGATGACGCCCAGGATGGATTTCATAAGAGGTTCTTCTCCCTGCTTGAGGAAGAGAATGCCGAGAGGAATTCCGAAGCAGGATGAGATGATGAGGTGAAAAGTCGCCTTGAGATCGGCCAGCCTCCAATTTTTCAAAAGGATAGTGATGGCGATGGTGGTGGCGACAAGCGCAATCGTGGGCGACGCGGTTTTCAAGCCAACGATCAACGTCAACAGCGGCATGGCAAGAACCGCGTCGCCGAATCCTAAAAAAGATCTGAAGAATGCCGCTCCGGATAGGATCATTACGACAAGCAGATCGAGCCATTGAAATTCATTCATAGATTTTACACCTAGGCGAAGAACATTATCATAATCTCGGGTGCGGCTGGTTTCAAGGCCTTTTTCATCGGTCGACGGCGTTTTCCGGAGCAGGAAATGGTACGATTTATTCGTTTTTCAACTTTTCGTTCCTATGTGCGACTAAAATGAATGAGAGGAAATTGGTTATGGAGTCGGATCGAAAGAAAGGAATGATGGTGGATACCGCTCAAAAATCGGAAACGATTCGAGTTTTGGTCGTAGAGGATGAAACCATCATCGCCATGGACCTGCAAGGCATTCTCAAGCAGTTCGGATATGAAGTATGTCGGGTCGTTTCTTCCGGTGAGGAATCCATTCGAACGGCGAAACGGTACCGTCCGGACGTCGTCTTGATGGATATCAAACTGCGTGGATCCATGAACGGGATCACGGCCGCTAAGCACATACGTTCTGATCTGGAGATCCCCGTAATATACCTGACTGCATATAGCGATCCCTACACGATGAATAGCGTTAATGCCTCTGAGCCCGAAGGATATATATATAAACCTTTTGAAGAACGTCAGCTGAGAAAAGCCCTGAAAAAAGCCTTGGTTGCAACCGCCTGAAATCCGCTATCGGTAAGTCGATAATTCATCGAATCCTTGATAATTTTACATCCACTCCCTACAATATGTTCTTGAAGGAGAACCGAAAGAATATCGGGGCGGGATCTCAATCCGTTTTTTCCATGAGATTCAAGTTTGAGTCCTGAAGTCTCTTCGGTTCGGCGGAGGAGCGTCTCTTTGTGAACCCGAATGATATGTATTCCGGGCCTCTTGCTTTGCAGGCGTTATACGATTTCTTCTATTTCTTCTGAATGAGAAAATAAATATCGTGTTTCCATCGAAAGCTGAAGGATGGTATTGATGGTTATCGGTAGGAAAAGAAATAATGTAAAGGATGACGGTAAGGGGGCATTGAAGAATATGTCGGAACATGATGCCGTGCGCATGCCTCATGTTTCCCACCCGAAATTTAAAGAGGGCTTTAATGAAAGCGACAAAAGCCTGATTCTGCATTTAACGGTTACGGGCCGCTGCTATGCACGATGCCAAGGCTGTATCAACAGCGCCGTAACATTGGGTTCGGATCGTCCTCGGAATGCTTTGGTCACCTGCCAGGAAACCAATCCCATCCGAGACACGGCCATTATTAAGCAGCTGTCGGACCGCCATTCCGATGAAGACGTGACGGTTTGTTTTTATGGGGGGGAACCTTTCCTTGCCCTGGAAAAAATGGTTGAAAACTGGAAGAGACTTAAATCCGGAGAGGAAGCCGAAAGATTCCGGTTTCTGGTTTATACAAATGGAGAAATGCTGGAATCCGCGTTCCGGAAATTTCCCGGGTTCATGCGTGATATCTGGTTGTACTCCGTATCGATCGACGGAGACGAACGTCAGCACAACCGGGTGCGAACAGGCACCGACTTTAAGAACATCATGCGAAACCTGGAAGCGATTTCGTCACTTTACAGGGGGCACGTGCTTTTTTGGTCGACGCTTAGGGAAGATCAGTCCCTGCGCAATTGCTTTGATGCGTTCATGCGCTGTTATGATGCGGGAACCGTCAACCATTTTTTCTGGCATTGGGCGGAGGAATGCCATCCGATGCGGGATTTTTACGGCTATGTTTCCTCCTATATGAGCGATTTAAAATACGTTTTGCACATTTACACGGAACAGCTCGGCAAGGGAAGGCTGCTTCCCATCTGTCATCTGAATGAACTTGTTCTTTTTCTTCTCACGGCTCGTGAGCGAGGACACACGGCGTGCGGGGTGGAGCTTCTTCGTAATTACGATATCGTCTCCGGAAAGGTTTATCCGTGTGCAGATTTCGCGGATATCGATTCCCTGGGCACCCTCGATGAGAGGGGACAATTGAGACTGAATGATTTTGATCTGAACAGCTTGGTTGAATATAAAGACGAGCTGGGCTGTGCGCGCTGCGGTGTGCATGCTTATTGTGGAGGCCGCTGTCCGGTTCAGGTGATCAGCGGCTCTATCGAAAGAACCCGGCAATACTGCAGACTCATGCGCCTGCATGTCAAGGTCGTGCTGGAGCATCTGCCGATGATAGCGGAGGCCATGATAGCCAACGATATAAGTTGTCAGCAGGTTTACGACCGTTCAGCGTTTCTGGCAAAATATACCGATGTCGTTCCGTAGGGCGGAGCCGCCCTGTTACAGGCGGTACCCACAGGCCCGGAGGATTGTAAATGCCTTGACATTTTCGGGGTGAGCTTATAAAAAGGGGCTTGTATTTTTTGAAAGGATGATCATCATGCGAGCAGCCGTATATTATAACAACCGTGACATCAGGATAGAGGAAATGCCCCCACCTCGAATCGGACGGAGGGAGATTTTGATGCGCGTGTGTGCAAGCGGGATTTGTGGGAGTGATGTTATCGAGTGGTATCGACTGCACAAGGCTCCTCTGGTGCTGGGACATGAGGTGTCGGGAGAGGTGGTGGAAACGGGCCCTGATGTTTCCGGATTCGAGAAAGGCGACAGGATCGTGGCTTCCCACCATGTGCCCTGCAATACCTGCATGCACTGCCTGAGCGGTCATCATACCGCCTGTGATACGCTTCGCAGTACGAATTTCGATCCGGGGGGCTTCGCGGAATTCATTCGCCTTCCAGCTATCAATGTCGATAGAGGAACATTCAAGATCCCGTCGGCGATTTCCTATGAGGCCGCGACTTTTCATGAGCCTCTCGGCTGTATCCTGAGGGCTTTGCGGAATTCTCGTTTTAAATCCGGAGACAGTGTCGTAGTCTTAGGCAGTGGGATAGCTGGGGTCCTTATGATCCATACCGCAAGGGCATTCGGTGCATCTCGCATTCTGGCCGTGGATGTATCCGATTATCGTTTAAAAGCCGCCGAAAACTTCGGAGCCGATGCCGCTGTTTCAGCGAATGCGGACCTGCCCGAGGAGATACGAAGCATTAACCGGGGGCGGCTGGCCGATATCGTGATGGTGTGCACCGGAGCGGAATCGGCGCAGACTCAGGCCTTGTCGTTAGTGGAAAGGGGAGGGACCATCTTGTTTTTTGCGCCAACCGATCAGGGCGTGTCTTTCCCGGTTTCCATCAATGAGTTTTTCTTTAGAAATGACGTCACGCTGACGACGTCGTATGGAGCGGCGCCCTTGGATTCTCAGCTGGCGCTGAATCTGATCGGCACGTCGTCGTTTCGCGTGGAAGAGATGATCACACACCGCCTGCCTTTGGAAAAGACGGGAGAGGGATTCCGAATGGTTGCCAAAGCACATGAATCCATCAAAGTGATGATCACGCCGTAAACCAGAATCCAAGCAGTCAAGGGAGGAGATAATGGACTGGGGGAAACAAAACAGGTTATCGAGAATCATACAACCGGAAACCGGACACACGGTTATGTTGGCCGTCGATCACGGATATTTTTTAGGCCCGACCCATAAACTGGAAAATATCGGGGTGACGGTCGAACCGCTGCTGGATTATGCAGACGCCTTGATGCTGACTCGAGGCGGATTAAGAACATCGATAAAACCGGAGATGTCGGCACCCGTCGTTCTTCGTGTTTCCGGAGGCAGCAGTATCGTTGGAAAAGATTTGTCCCGGGAAGGAATCACCACGAACATAGAGGATGCCTTGCGGTTGAATGTATCGGCGGTAGCGGTTTCCATCTTCGCGGGATCGGAGTATGAACACCAGACGCTCATGAACCTGGCGCGTTTGGTGGATGAAGCCGAGAAATTCGGGATTCCGGTTCTTGCCGTTACGGCTGTAGGGAAAGAGCTGGGAAAGCGGGATATGCGTTTTCTTTCGCTCTCATGCCGGATAGCCGCGGAAATCGGCGCCGCATTCGTTAAAACGTACTATTGCGATGATTTCGAAAAAGTCGTGGAAAGCTGCCCGGTCCCGGTCGTCATCGCAGGAGGACCCAAGCTGGAAACCGAGCTTGACGCTTTCAGACTCGCTCATGATGCGGTTCGAAGGGGAGCTTGCGGAGTCGATATGGGAAGAAATATTTGGCAGGCGCCCCACCCCGTTGCCATGATCAAAGCCGTTCGTGCCGTCGTTCATGAAAACGCTTCGCCTGAAGAAGCCCTGCAGATATTCAATAAAAGCAAGTAGCGGAAGGAGAGACGGAACATGAAAATCGCTCTCGTACAGCAGCATGCCACCCGCAATTCCGAGGATAATCTGGAACGAGCCAAGCGGGCGTTCCGCTTGGCCGTTGATAAAGGCGCGGAACTTATCGCCTTCGCAGAATTGGGGCTTTCTTATTTCTGGCCTCAGAATCCTGCTCGGTCTGAAAGCTTGGCCATGGCGGAGCCAATACCCGGCCCCACGACGGAAGTTTTTGCCGGGTTGGCTCGTGAGTTCGGAGTGGTGGTTGTCTTGAACCTTTTCGAACGCGATGGAGAGAGAACATTCGATGCAACGCCGGTCATCGATGGGGACGGAACGATCCTCGGAATAACGCGTATGGTTCATGTCATGGACGGTTTGGGTTTTTATGAGAAGGGATATTATACTCCCGGGGATCGCATGAATTTTGTCTATTCCACTCAGGTCGGACGTGTAGGCGTGGCGATATGTTATGATCGACATTTTCCGGAATATATGCGTAACCTGGGGCTTCAGGGAGCTGAACTTGTTGTCGTCCCCCAAGCCGGCGCACTGGGAGAGTGGCCCGACGGTCTTTTTGAGGCCGAACTGAGGGTGGCCGCTTTTCAAAACGGGTATTTCGCCGCATTGGTGAACCGGGTGGGTAAAGAAGACGCTCTCCATTTCGCCGGAGAATCTTTTGTGGTCGATCCCCAGGGAAGGATCATCGCGCAAGCGCCCGAAAATGAAGATGCCGTTCTCCATGCGGAATGTGATCTGAAATTGATTCCTCAATCCGCCGCCAGGAGATTTTTTATGAATGACAGAAGACCCGATGTTTACCGGGAATTTGACCTTCTGAAGGTGAAATGAAACACTGGTATGTCCTGAACACCAGGCCGAAAAAGGAATCACAAGTCGAAAGACTATTCCTATCCGGAGGCATCGATATATACAGTCCCAAATACCGGAGGGATGGTCGCGTCCTCCCATTTTTTGCAGGTTATGCCTTCATTAGGTTTGAATTCCCCGAAGAGTACCGTCTCGTACGCTATACGCGTGGAGTTAAAGAAGTTGTGGGAAACCGCGAGGGCCCGATACGGATTTCCGAAAAGGTTATCGAACAGCTCAAATCCCGGGAAGTGAACGGATATATAGAACTGGAAAAATATGGGAAGGAGCCGGGTTTGGGAGATGAAATCGAGGTCATGGAAGGTCCCATGAAAGGACTGCGCGGCATATTCGAAAAGGATCTGACGGATAAGGACCGCGTTCTTATCCTCTTGAATTATGTTTCTTATCAAGGAAAGTTGATTATCGAAAAGAAAAAGTTGAAGAGAATTCAGTGAAGGTCGTAAACATGAAAGACTCTGGGAATTTACACGGATTTAAAACGAAGGGGGCCGGATTTGACGGACATCTTGAATATTTAATTGATTTTCGATTATTTATAAACAAAGGAAAGAAAAAATGGACATCCCCTTATTGGATTTAAAAGCGCAGTACCGGAGTCTTCGGCGGGAGGTCGAGCAAAAAATATATGAGATCATGGAATCTCAGATGTTTATCCTGGGAGACGAAGTGGAAGCCTTGGAAAAGGAGCTTGCGGAATACAGTGGAGTCCGTTTCGGTGTCGGGGTGTCTTCCGGATCCGATGCGCTGATTATTTCCCTCATGACGCTGGGGGTGGGACCGGGTGATTTAGTCGTAACCGCGCCGTTTACTTTTTTTGCCACCGCCGGCGCCATCTCCAGGGTAGGTGCTCTGCCGCTTTTTTGTGACATCGATCCCGTTACTTACAATTTATGTCCCGACCGACTTGAAGAGCTGCTGGAGACCGAATTCGCCCAAAATAATCTTGATAAAATCAAAGCCGTTATTCCGATCCATCTCTATGGACAGTGCGCGGACATGACCCGGATCGTGCGGATCGCCCGCAAATACGATCTGTTCGTGATCGAGGATGCCTGCCAGGCGGTGGGTGCGGAATATCCGGGAGAGAACGGAATCCGGAAGGCTTGTGGTTTTGGAACAATGGGAACGCTTTCTTTCTTTCCCTCCAAGAATTTAGGAGGATTTGGAGATGGAGGGATGGTTCTGACCGGAGATGAGGAGCTGGCCGCGAAACTGAAGCTGCTTCGCGTGCACGGAGGCCATGATAGATATTATCACGATATCCTGGGCGGAAATTTCAGGTTGGATGCAATTCAGGCCGCGGTCCTGCGGATAAAGCTGCGTCATCTGGATCGTTGGCAGAGAGCCAAGCGGGAAAATGCGGCTTGCTATGATCGTTTATTCGAAGAATCCGGACTGACGGCTCGGGGGAGGGTGAAAACTCCTGAGCCCATATATCGCTCTGTCGGGGTTGAAAACTACCATATATATCACCAGTATGTGATCGAAGCCGATGAACGGGACCGTCTACAGAGATACTTGGGGGAGCAGGGGGTCGCCAGCGCCATATACTACCCCCTCCCGCTTCACCTTCAGAAATGTTTCGCGCATCTTGGATACGGGAAAGGAGATTTCCCGGTTTCAGAGAATGCATGCCGCAAGGTCCTGGCGCTTCCGATCTATGCGGAGTTAACCCCAGAACAACAGAATACCATCGTATCCGCCGTCAGTCGATTTTACTCGGATAAGCCGTAGTCAATCCTGCGGGTTGGAGGGTTTGAAATGAAGCCCCGAGCGAGGAGCATGGAGAGACGACATGGATCAGCACCCTTCAGTCAGCCGCTCGTATACCGCGACCGCGATCTGTATGTCTTGAATGGCGACACCGGTCAGGTCGGCGATCGTGATCTGATCGTCGTCGGTTCGTCGTAGGTTGGGATCAGCGATCACGTTTCCGAGTTCTCTCAGTTCTTCTTTTTGAATGCTCCCGGCACCGAGAGCTTTGAATATCTCTCCTCTCAGCAAGCATTGGCTGATGCTGTCGGCAACGATGATGTCGGCTTTGGCCAGAACCGAGGCGTCCAACTCCTGCTTGTCGGGGGTATCCGATCCCATGGCCGTGATATGAGTCCCGCTGCGGATATGATCGCCATCGAGGAGGGGAGATGTGGCCGGAGTGGCGGTGATGATCATATTGCAAGTGTCGGCGACCTCTTCCGGTTGCAGCGTTGTTCTTACCCTGTAACCCTCGGATTCCATTTCATGCTGATACCGGATCAACTCTTCCCGGTTGACACCCCATGCCATCACGTCTTTGCATTCTGTGACGGTGCGAAGATATTCAAGCTGAAGGCGGCCCTGAATGCCGGCTCCCAAAATCCCGATGCATCTGATATTTGCGGGTGCCAGATACTTCGCGACGACGGCGCCGGCGGCTGCGGTTCGTATGTTGGTCAGGTGTCCTTCGTCCAGCAGGATAGCGGCCAGTTCGCCGGTCCCCTGTTTGAAGACCAACATGAGACCGGTGCCGGTCGGAAGGTCGATCAGGTGGTTCTCTTGAAATCCGGTGGCGACCTTGACGACGAAGTATTTATCGTTGGTGATTTTGCCGTATTTGATATGCATGCCCCCGGGAGGATTATCGAAGATGAGCTCTCCGACCGGTGGAATAACCGCTTTTCCCTGGGAATATGCAATGAATCCGTTCTCGATCGCCTGGATCGGATCCAGGGTCTCAAGTGCTTTTTTTATTTGGCTGAGATTGTAAATGTCGGTCATGGAATTTTCTCCTTATATGAAATTATTTCAATCTTATAAGCGTTATCTAAGAGTCAGTTCAATATGGTTTTCAACGCGGAAAGACTTATCCTGGCGCCGCTCAGAACGAGGACGGTCGTCTTGTCCCGGAAAAGGCCGGGGCTTTTGGATAAAGCGGCAACGGTCAAGGCTGCTCCGCCTTCGACCAAGAGGTGGTGATACTCCAGAACAGAGCGGATTCCGTTTCGGATTTCCTCTTCGCTCAAAAGAATGAAATCATCCACGTATTGCCGGCAGATATCCAGAGTGACGGATCCTTTTTCAATACCTCCGGCGGTGGCGTCTGACAACGAGGGCTGCGATTCGAGATCGAGAATCTTTCCGGCACGAACGGATTCAAACATGACGCATGAATTTCGAGGTTGGCAGCCGATGATATGAACGGCGGGACGCTCAGCTTTTAAATACCCCGATATTCCAGATATAAGACCTCCCCCTCCCACGGCCGCGACGACACAATCGACATGCGGCAGTGATTTGTGTATTTCGACCGCGATGGTTCCCTGTCCTGCGATGACCTTGTAATCGTTGTAGGGTGATATAAAGGTTTTCCCCAGCTTGCGGGCGGTATGGCGGGCTTGGGTTTCCGCCTGTATGCAGTCGGTTCCGTGGAACTGCAGGTCCGGATCATAGAGCCGAAGACTGCGGATTTTTACTTCAGCGGCGTTTTCCGGTAGGAAAATGGTCCCCGGGCAGTCGAATTTATTGAGCAGATAGACGCATGCTGCTCCATGGTTCCCCGAAGACGCCGTTATGATTCCGCGCCGTCTGACTTCGGGCTTTAGGGATAAGAATTTATTCATGGCTCCTCGAAGTTTGAAAGAACCCGTGATCTGAAGGTTTTCAAGCTTGAGGAAAACATTCCCTCCGACCATGCGGCTGAGATATGGAGAGGGCTCCAAAGGGGTTTCCCTGATATGGGGGCGGATGCGGGCTTCGGCGGCGCGGACTTCATCAGCTATGTTGAAGGCTCTCATTCTCTCTCCTTGCTCCGGCTTCTTGATATATTCATCAGCCAATTCAATTTAACCGATTTAAGATAAGGACTCAACCTCTATTTCGATTCGGGGAATCCGTATTCGTGTCTCAACGATTCGACGCGCGGATATCTCATATTATGAAGTAATTTCGAAGGCGTTTCGGTCAGTCTTTTTCAGAGGGAACGAGGCTGATATTTTCATGGCGGGGTGAAATAGTCGTTGAATATTTCACTTGCAGAGTGCCGTTCGGGTTATCTATGATGATGAGGAGAGATGGAAATGAAGTCCATTGGAATTCTTGGAGGAATGAGTTGGGAATCATCTTTGGAGTATTATCGTATTCTAAACCGGAAAATCCATACACGGATGGGAGGATTCCACTCCGCCAGGATTTTAATGTATTCGTTCGACTTTGCCGAGATTGAACATCTCCAACACGGGGGGAACTGGAATGAGGCGGGCCGTTTACTGAGAGAAGCGGCGATGAATCTGGAAAACATCGGAGCGGACTGCATCGTGATCGCTACCAACACCATGCATAAACTTGCAGGTGAAGTGGAGAAGCGTATCAATGTTCCGCTGCTTCACATCGCGGATGCCACGGCGGATGAAATCCATCGTCTGAACATCGAAAAAGTCGGGCTCATGGGAACCCGTTTTACCATGGAGGATGATTTCTATCGGATTCGGCTTCAGGAAAAACATGGCATAGAAACCGTCATTCCCGCTGAAACCGAACGTCACATTCTTCATGAACTGCTGTATGACGATCGGAATCTGGAAGAGGTTATTGCTGATGCCCGCGTGCCTTTTCGCGACATCATAGAGAGCATGGTAACGCAGGGCGCCCAGGGGATTATCCTGGGCTGCACTGAAATCCCGCTGATGATACGGGAGCGGGATTTCTCCGTCCCTCTTCTGGATACGACGAGGATTCATGCCGAAGCCGCCGCTGACTTCGCTCTCTCTTGACGCGTGGTGATTCAACGGCTGGAAGATGTGGATTCGGCATCGGGAGTTGGAATCTGATTTCTTATCGATTCGGAGGCGATGACTGAGCGCCCGATTGATAAGGGCAGAGCCTTTCAAGAGGAGAATAGAGATGAAGGTTATAGGTATGATAGGTGGAATGAGTTGGGAATCATCCCTGGAATATTATCGTATCATAAATCTGGCGGTGAAGGAAAAACTCGGGGGGCTTCATTCGGCCCGCAGCCTGATGTATTCCGTCGATTTTGATGAAATCGAGAAACTGCAGCACGAAGGAGATTGGGATATGGCGACGGAGTTGATGGTGGATGCGGCATGCCGCCTGAAAAAGGGGGGAGCGGATTTCATCATCATTTGCACGAATACCATGCATAAGATGGCGGATGAAGTGGAAAGGGGGGCGGCTCTTCCGCTTCTGCATATCGCTGATGCGACGGCAGGGGCCGTTAAGGAGCAAGGTCTGACAACCGTCGGTTTGTTGGGAACCCGCTTCACCATGGAAGAGGACTTTTATAGGGCCCGGCTGGAAGAGAAACACCAAATCAAGGTCGTTGTTCCCGGATTAAACGATCGCCAGCTCGTCCATGATGTGATTTATAATGAGCTTTGTCTGGGAAGGGTCGCGGAAGAATCACGGAACAAATACATCGAAATCATCGAACGACTCAGTAAAGAGGGGGCTGAGGGAATAATCCTGGGTTGCACTGAAATCCCACTCCTGATAAAACAAGATTTCAGTCCGCTTCCTCTTTTCGATACAACCGATATTCATGCTCGGAGTGCCGTGGATTTTGCACTGGCGGAATAAAAATAAGATTACGTTGAATGAAAGACTTCATCGGTTTGGCTGATCTGATAAAATTGCTGCGCGCAGCCGTTACGATCCCATGCTTTGCCAGATCGATATCCACAGCGGCAATGTGAATATGCACAAGGCGTAGGCCGCCAGCATGACGCTGCTGATTTTTTCTTCTTCGCCTCCATATTTTCGTATAAGCAGGATAAGATTGGTCGCCGGAGCGGTAGCGCCCTGGATCACCAGGAATACGGCGAGGAGAGGATAGGAAGTCTTCAGGTCCAACTGTATGAGCAAGCAAACGACAATCAGGGGGACACCGATAAGCTTGATCCCAACCGCGCGGAGTACGTCCGTCCAGTAAGGTTTCCAACGAAGGGTGATGCCTCCCAAAACGGCACCCAGAATGAAATTGGCCAGGGGAACCGCCGCCTGCCCCATCATTTCGATCGGCTGGGTGAAAAATATGGGAATATGATGATGGAATCCGGCGAATACCAGAGAGACGGCCAGAATGTTAGCGACAAAAGGGGGCGTGATCATGCTCCTGAGGCTGATCTTTTCGCCTTTGCCTGAGGTTGCTAGATATTTACCTATACTCCAAAGGAGAGGATTGACCCCAAGAAAATAGAGAAATGTGTATGCCGCGAATTTTTCAAACTGATCCGGAAAAAGAGCTTGTCCGAGAGGAAGGCTTAAGTACACCGCATTGGGGATGGAGGTCAATGCCAGCATGTTTTTCTTCTCGGGTAGTTCTTTAAGAAAAAAGACGAATCCCAGCACTAGTCCGCAGCCGACGATGACGATTCCGGCGACGGGCAGCACCCACCAGATGGACAGGGAATGAGGATCGAAAGAGATTGTGATGCTCGAATAAACCAGGCAGGGAAGGAGTATATTGACGGTCACAATGGAGAGGCTTTTTACATGCTCATGCGTGATGATGCGTAATCGCACAAGGATTCCGGCGGCGATTATGATAAAAAAAACTCTTGCCACACCCATGAACGTGACGGGAAACACTCGGGCGAAAATTTCCAAGATATATTCTCTTTGTCTTATTTCTGCGAAACGGGGATTGAGTTCAGCACTTTAACATCTTTTAAAAAATCACTCAAGGCGGAAAAATCATGGGAAACGCGGCATTTCACTCTCGATCCGGTAAAACGGTATTATCGGCATGTGCTGCCGTTTCCGGCTGTACATCCACTGCAGCCGCCAGATGCACCGCCACGATCCGCTCACCCCCCGATGCCGAAGGATGAAATGCATTTTTTGATGCTTTTACTTCCGCATTCCGGGCACTCAATAGAAGTTCGTCTTCCGAAAGAAAGCAGAATTTCGACGCGGTTCCCGTATTTATGACATAGATATTCATAGAGGGGCATGATTATCTCATCATGAGCGGAGACAGAAGAGAACGAAATCCTTCCAGGAGTTTATTATTATGAAAAGGATTTGACGATGGCTTTTTGTAATTCATCTTCCTGGATAGGCTTTAGGATGTAACCGCTGGGATTTATTTCCTGGGCTCTTTCCAGCGTATCTTTATCCGCAAATCCCGTAAGAAAAATAATCGGAATAGAAAATTTCCTGCTGATTTTTCGGGCGGCTTCGATCCCATCCAATTCGCCTTTGAGGCCGATGTCCATGAGGATCAAATCACAGGGAGAGCTTTCCGCAATGGTGACGGCTTCCGAACCGGAGAAGGCGACCCCCGATATGGAATACCCCATACGTGTAAGCATATTTCGGATATCGATGGATACGATCCCCTCATCTTCGACCACAACGATATTTTTTGACATCACTCGAACCTTCTCAGGCACGATCGATTCGTATTGCCGACAAAATGGTTGATCATCCGATTGAAAGCGCTGCCTTCCGGTTTGATGTTTAAGGAACCAGGGCTATTGCTTCGATTTCGACCAGGACGTCTTTGGGAAGGCGAGCCACTTCGATGGCCGCTCGTGCAGGATATGGTTTCTGGAAAAATTCGTTGTAAACGCCGTTCATTCGGCTGAAATCGTTCATGTCTTTAAGAAATACCGTGCATTTGACCACATGATCCATGGTGCTTCCTCCGGCCTCGACAACGGCTTTGAGATGGGTCAGGACCTTGTGCGTCTGAACTTCGATATCTCCGGTGATCAGGTCGCCCGTGGCCGGGTCAACGGCGATCTGTCCGGATACGAAAATCAATCCGCCGCCGATGATGCCTTGAGAATAAGGTCCGATGGCCTGAGGTGCTTTTGGGGTGACGATTTCTTTTTTCATATGCAGTCTCCTTTTCCGACAGGTGAAAAAACCGGGGGCTATCAAGGCCGCGCATCCGAGAGTCATCAATGCCTGTCTGCGTTTCATCTTCGCCTCCGTCAATACCGTGAAACCAATGATATACCGGAACTACGATTGCTTTACAGCATTTGCTGTTTTCCCTGTGTCATTTATTGTATAAAAAGCGTAATGGTTTTTCCAGAAAAAAAGATTTAAGGCCTGAAATAGATGCATCCGTTTTTTATAAATCATCCGGTAAGAAGGGATCGCAGGTCTATTTCTTGGGGGAAGAGGATCTCATCCATTCGACAGTGAGTTTGAGGCCTGTCTCGAGCTCTATGACGGGCCGATAGCCGATTAGCTTGACGGCGCGGGATATATCGGCCAGTGAGTGCTTGACATCACCTCCTCGCTGAGGTTGGTACAGGGCCTGGATATTCGTTTGCGTGATGTTTTGCAGGAGTTTGAAAAGGCGGTTGACCGAAGTCCTTGAAGCGGTCGCTATGTTGATGACTTCGCCCTGGGTCTTTTCAGCCCGGGATGCCATGATATTAGCGGTCACGACATTATCGATGTAAGTGAAGTCGCGGGTTTGTTCGCCGTCGCCGTAGATAACAGGAGATTGATCGCTAAGCAAGGACCGAATGAATTTCGGCACCACCGCGGCGTATTGTGAATCAGGATTCTGATGGGGTCCAAAGACATTGAAATAGCGAAGTGAAATCGTTTCCAGCGCGTACGCGGAAGAAAAAACCTGACAATAATATTCGCCGGCGAGTTTCGTGACGGCATAAGGAGACAGCGGATTTGGCGGCATTGTTTCCACTTTGGGAAGAGTCGGCGTATCGCCGTAAGCGGAAGAAGAGGCCGCATAAATGACTCTTTTGACTCCCTGAGCGTGAGCCGCCCGGAGCACATTCAAGGTTCCCGTGATGTTGTTGGCGTGGCTTGCCTCCGGATTTTCAATAGAGCGAGGGACCGAAGGAAGCGCGGCTTGATGAAAAATGATATCGATTCTCCGTGCGGCGCGGCGCATGCTGTCCGGATTGCAGATGGTGTCTTCAATAAAATCGATATCGGAGTGAATGGAAGCGAGATTCTCCCGTTTTCCTGTGGAAAGATTATCGATAACCCGAACCGAATTTCCGTTCTCGAGCAGTCGTTTCACGATATTGGAACCGATAAAACCCGCACCTCCGGTTACCAGACATCTGAACCTCATGTCGTTCTCCTTCCGGTCGTCGTTGATGGATGTTTCATCGACATTATCGCCGTTGTTTGCTTCCGGGTCAAACGGATTCTAGTCCGGAAGAGAATGGCTGACTCCAGCCGTATAGGAAGGAAATGATATATGGAATCGACAATTAGGGGGATGAGAGTCTGGCTTCTCTTCTAAGATGGTTCTTCATCTGGAAACAGGAGCGGAGGGATGTGGTTTTAACTTCACGGCGGCAGTAGTTGCAGAAATATTTTCCGCTTTTCGAAAGCCTGCAGGGCGTTATCCCGATGCAATTGTCACAGCGCAGGAAAACTTGTTTTTTCTCCATCGGTTTCTCCTCTTCATCTTCATCAAAGTATTGCTGAAATAAAATGCAATAATCGTGCCATGTTAAATATAATAAACGCCCATCAATCTTTCAATATGAAAACAAAGGGAGGAATTGAGAACTTTCAGATGGTAAAAACGGTTGTTCTGGATGGGAATGGTTCATGCAAACCATATATTTTACCCTTGAATCAGTCGGAAGATAATGAAAAAAAGGATGGATGTGTTTAAAAGCGTAACACTGTTCAGAATATTTACAATCAAGAATGCCGCCTCCCGCAACGAGCGGAATATCATCCTTTAGATTTTAGGGAGCATATCCTTACGGATAAGAATATCGAAGCCTTGGAAAAAATAGCGGCGCAGATTTCCGTCTTCGCTAAAATCTCCCTTATTTTCCATGATCGTCTGAAAAGCGGCGGTGACTCGATCAAGGATTTCGGCTTCCACCCACGGATCGTTGTGGCCTGCACAGAGAATGTCGTAATCTTTCATGCGTTTCCGCATTCGATCGATGGATCTCATATACTGATCGAGGTCGACTTCTTCTTCATATGCGTAGAGGGGGCCCGGGAAAAAAACATCTCCACAAAAAAGCAGGCGGTGCTGGGAATCGAGCAGACAGATTGAGCCCGATGAATGACCCGGAGTGTGGATGACTTCGAGGTTGCGCCCTCCAAGGTTGATGATATCTCCATCTTCAAAAAGGATGGTCGGTTCCATGGGTGGGATTGTCCAGGTCTCCGGTTCAAAGGAATCGGGGAGGGCGCGGGTCAGCGATTCCGCGGTCAGGCTTTTTTGGAGCTTGGCGTGAGACACGCCTTTTTGAAGGCGGGCGATGCAGGCCGGATCATTGAAGCAGCCGATATCATCGAATTGAGAATTACATCCTATATGATCCCAATGAGTGTGGGTGTTGACGACGAACAACGGAAGGTCTGTCAGTTCTTCAGCTGTCAGACGGAGGTCTCCGATGCCTGTTCCGGTATCGATAACGGCGGCCCGTTCGGTACCCAAAACGATGTAGCTGATCGCTTCTTCGAACTGATAGGGCTCATAGACGGCATAGGTGCCTTCCGTAAGTTGATAGACTTCGAACCAATCTTGGCTGGTCTTGACCTTTTCCAGTTTGGAATAGATCGGCCGAGGAAGTTGTTCCCACCATTTTAAGGGCTGAACCAAATCCGATTGCTGGTATTTTTCGGGAGGGGCGGCCGACGGAGCACACCTCCATCCGGAACAGAAGAGCCCGAGGATCATAGAAAAGGCCAAAACCAATGAAATTTTGATGTGGACATTTGAAGACATCTATTCAGCTCCTTACTCAGAATGTAAATTCGATCCGGAATCGGCCGATCACTTATATGGATGCGGGATCGTCTTCCGCCTCGGTTTTTATATCAAGGTATTCAAGATACTGCTTTCCTTCACGGAAAGGATCCAGGGAGGATTCGATAGTGAGAGGGCATTTTATTTGGGAAAGCCGTATCCTTTCCTGAGGGCCGTTCGGTGTCAATATCTGTATTTCTGGAGCGTGGATATCATCCGGTTCGGGTCTTCTGACAACGGCTATACGTCCATCGCTGAGTTTGACGATGCAGCCCATGGGCCATATCCCCATTATCCTGAAGAAACGATCGATCAGATCCGGATCGAAAAGCTTGCCGCGCTCCCTCTGCATGATCTCGTAAATACGGTTCGGAGGATAATCTTTTTTATACGTACGTCGCTGCGCCAAGGCATCATAAACATCACAAATCGAAACGATCAATGAAGCGATATTTGGCTGACGGGGGTATTGAAGCTTGGGGTAACCCGTCAAGTCATGGCGGATATGATGTTCCAGCGCGACAACGGCGGGTAAAACACCCAATGTATCGGTATATCTGATAAGAATCTTGGCTCCGATCAAAGCATGATCCTTCATTCGGGTGAACTCATTTTCTGAGAGCATGGATTTTTTTTGTAGGATCTTTCGGGAAATGGAAATTTTACCGATATCATGGAAGAGTGCGGAAATTCCGATGTCCAGCATGTCATCATGGGAAAAACCCAACTTTGATGAGAAATACATGGAGAGGATGCTCACGTTAAGGAGGTGAACGAATGTGTTGATATCTTTTTGTTTGACGGATATCAGGTTGAGAAGCTCCTGATGATTCCCGAAGTAATTTTCCATCACATTAAGGATATTGAACCGTAGATCCAGAAGATCGATTTCTTCCGCATTTAAAATATTATCGAAAGTTAGGGCGACGGAACCCAAAGTGTTTTCATATACATCTACGAGATCGCTCGAATGATCCGCATTCGTCGCTACCTCATTTTCGAAAGCTTGGATTTTCCCCCAGCGAATATTGGGAACAGCTTCCAATTTCATAGGGCTTCTGTCGTTATCTCCATTTCTCCGCGTAAGCAGAAGGAATACGAAATCCTTCAAGTTCTCATGGCGCAGTGGTTTTAAAAAACCGATTTTTTCTATATCGTGTTGCCTGAAAACACGAACCAGGGATTTCATCTTATGGCTGAGATCGAAGAAGATCTCGTTCCCGCAAGCGACTTCATCATTGATGATACCGATCACCAACTCGTTCTTTTCCTTGAATATATCCCGCAGTACCGCGAAAGCTGAATCGATGGTTTGGTTGAGTTGGGGATGACCATGAGAATACAATTTAGCAGCTTGGGCGGCGGACACCAAATATTCAAGAAAAGTTTTAATTTTGTCCCGCATGCCAGTGCTCCAAAACCCGGTTTACACGTGCCCTGATATTTCTATTCCAAAACCCTTTTCGCATCCGTAACGGAATCAGTGCGGTTTCCGCCGAGCGCATATTTTTCTCTTCTAGAATCTTAATGTTTTCATGAAGCCTGCGGTTGCGTATTCCGAAAGGCGATTCGAATTTCAAAAGGCCGTCCAGGGCTTTTTGCCTAAATTTCTCTTCCCGCATTATGATGACCAAGGCCTCTGCTTTCAACGACATGTTCTTTCCTTTAAGGACGGAGAAAAGAAATTTGGGATCGTACTCGGTGAGCTTCTGCATGGCCTTCAATACTTTAAGTTTTACCTGCGGTTGTCCTTGGGAAAAAATATTTTTCAGAGTGATGACCGAAATCGGGGAATCGATCAATGCCAGATTTGATGTCAACTTTTCAAGGAATCTTGAATCGCCGCTTTTTTGATCCAGATTGAGATTGAAATAAAAAAGATATTCGGTGAAGAATTTAAAGAAGCCTTTCAGGATATAAGCAGTGATTTTCCCCTCTTGAAATATTTTTTCCAAGTAACAATTAACATCCAGCATGCTTGCTTCAAATTTCTGCAGGAAATACTCGAAGAAAAGCGAGACTTCTCCGGATAAAATGAATTCCTCAATGGTTTGAATAAGTCGCACCGTGGATTTTTCCAAGCGTGAATTCGAAGGATAACGCTTACTTATTTTCTGAACGGTATCGTACAGAAACCTCAAGTATTCATAGTCGTGCTCGGTGGATATGCGTTTCCATTCGGCATCGATCTTATCCAGGATATAAGAGAATTGTGCGGGATCGTCTTCGCATGCCAGTAAATTCAGAAGAATGTAGCGATAATTCTTAAACAGGGGGACTTGTTCGAACGTCAACTTTTCATCAACCTTGATATCCTGCATAAAAGTCGACAATGTTTGTGCATAGATTGCTGATATCATGGGTGTTGAAGTCCCTGCCAGCAGTTCTTTCATTTTTTCTTTGTTTTCAGTCCGCCCGGCTTCCATTTCATTTTCCTTGAATATCTCCGATAAAGAATTGGCGATATCCGAATGTCTT
>CAYSQW010000004.1:0-123381 GCA_964433135.1 uncultured Eubacteriales bacterium | reverse complement strand
GGCCAAGTAGAGATATGCCATATAAAAAGAGGGATCCAACTCCACCGCCCGCTCGAGAAATCGCTTCGCGTCCGTGAAGTAGAATTTTTCATAATCTTCCCGCCCGCGGAGAAAATAATTGTACGCATCCATCGATGCCGTGGTGACTTCAGTGATCTGAACTTCACCGGCGGCGATCTTCCGTTCGGTCAGCCCGATCCCGCGCGCGATCTCACGGCTTATTTCGTCGATCTGGGATCTCAGAATGCTTTCCACCCCTTCTCCTCGGGTGCTGATGCTTTTGATTTGGGCTTTGGTCGCGGCGTTCATCACGTTAACGTCGGTGGCGAACGTATTTCCTGCTTTGAAAATACTTCCCAGGGCCAGAGCTTCGATGCCTTCCCGGCGGCACAGCGCAAATCCCAGATCCTGATCAATACTCGATCTCCGCTCCTCTCCCATCTGTCTGAGGACGTCATGCATTCGTTCCCAGGTGGTGACGTGGATGTATTTCGACTGCTCCAAACTTGTGATCAAGAGGTTGGGGATGGCATCCTGGAGGTAATCGTAAGAAGAATCGCCGGTTTGATTGACAAAACTGATTACGGCGATGGAAACCGGGTTTTCGGGAGCGAAGAGGAGCTTGCCTTTCAGGAAAAAAAACCAGAACATCGCACATAAGGCCGCTATCGAAATAAAAACCGGAATTCCGAGCTTTTTCCAAACCGGGCGGCGGACGCCGGTCCTGGAAACATCGGTTTTTCTGCGGGAGGTCGCTCTTTCCGAAGTTGTGATCTCGTTCTCAACATCCATGATCGCCGCGAGCAGTTCTTCGGTAGTCTGAAATCGATGCTCGGGATCCTTTTCCAGACATTTGAGGACCAGGCGGCTGAACGTCTCTGGGATTTCAGCATTTAACACGGCCGGGTCTTCAGGAATCGCCGTCTTGTGTTTGAGGGCGATGCTGAGGGGGGTGTCTCCGGAGAACGGGACTTTACCCGACACGAGTTCGTAGAGAACGATTCCCAGTGAATAGATGTCGGATCGTTGATCGGCCGGTTTCCCTTCCACCTGTTCTGGGGACATGTACTCGGGAGTTCCGATGCGTATTCCCCTGTCCGTGATCCCTTCGGATTTTAGGGATCGTGCGATTCCGAAATCCATGATCCGGACGTTGCCTTCGCGATCGATCATGATATTCTGCGGTTTGATGTCGCGGTGTACGACGCCCAGGCGATGGGCTTCGCCGAGCCCTTCGCATATCTGTCTGGCTATGGCGATCGTTTTTCCGAGGGTTAAGCGCTCCATCATGCGAAGAGAATTCTTAAGGTTCTCTCCCGATACATATTCCATGGAAATGAACTGCACCCCTTCGCTTTCGCTGAGATCGTAGATGCGGCAAACGTTTCGGTGTGATATCAGGCGCGTCAATAACAGCTCGTTGCGAAATCTCTGTATCGTGGTCTTATCGTCGGCGATCTCGGGTTTCAGGATTTTCAGAGCGATGTCCTGTCCGAGCGTTTTATCCGAAACCCGATAGACGCGGCCCATTCCACCTTTCCCCAGCTCTTCGATAACTTCGTACCTGTGGGCGAATACCGAACCCCTTTTGAGCTTGGTCGGGGCCGTCGTGATGGTGCGGGTTGCGGGTTCCCGGGGGGTATCCGGGATTGATAATGGAGTTCCGCAAATGCCGCAGTATCGCGAATCGGAAGGATTGTCGTTGTCACACTGGGGGCATTTCATTGGATTCTTCCTTTTCTATATACATGGTTATGTATAATGAATTTTCTATTCGGAGTCAATAGAATCCGGCTGCGTTCTTCACGTCCTTTTGGCTTCCGAGAAAAAATCGTTCATGAAACAGGGACTCTGTTTCTTTCTGTAGAGATCAATCCTCTAAAGCTTCTCTTTACCCTTATCATTATACGTGAAATCGCACGGATCGGTTGCGGATTCCGCCGTTCAGGACCGTGGGATCCCCGGCCTTTGTCGAAAGCGGGGCGTTCCGGGAAACGGTCATGATGCAGGGGGAGGGAGCAACATGTTCGCCAGCGGACATGTGGTGTCACCGATTTGAACATGAACTGGCGAGAAGGAAGGCGCAGGTCGGCATTAACAGGGGATGGGATGTGGCATGTTATTTGCAGTTTCAATGAGATGGTGACATGTTTGAAAATTATGTGAAATCGGCATACAGGAACCTGTTTCGAACCAAAACCTATTCTATGATCATCCTTACAGGGTTGTCCTTGGGCCTGGCCTGCTGTGCCGTTCTCTTCCTGTTTGTCCGGAATGAGCTGAGTTTCGATCGTTTTCACGAAAAAGCGGAGCGTATCTACCGGGTCACACGCCGGTGGCGGTCGGAGGGTCGGGAACAGCGGTATGCGAAAACGCCGGCCGGCTTGGGGCCCGCGCTCCAATCTGATTTTCCTCAGGTTGAGCGGACAACCCGTTTCTGTCGGCGTCAAGTCAGAATCTCGTGGGAGGGAAGGCGATTATTGGAAAATGTAGCGTTTTCCGATCCGGAATTATTTGAAATATTCTCTTTCCCTATGATCAGGGGGCATGGGAGCGGGGCCCTGCGGGATCCAAGGGCTCTCTTGATTTCGCGGAAGGCGGCGGAAAAATATTTCTCCGAAACGGATCCCGTGGGCCGGACGGTCACGCTGTATGAAGATACCGATTACACGATCGCCGGAGTCTTTCATGACATCCCCGGCAATTCGCACCTCCGTTTTGATTTTCTGGGTTCTTTTCTGCCTTATCATCAAGCTCATGCCGATGAATGGGGTATTTCCAACTACTTCACCTATGTTCTGCTGCATGAAAACGCTTCCCCCGAAGAGCTCGATTCGGCCATGCCCGAGTTCGTGGAAAAATACCGCGGGGCCGAGAGCCGATACGTCACAAGGCAGGATTTCGATTTTCAGCCGCTGACCCGGATCCATCTGGGAACACGACTGCCGGGAGAAATCGATCCCGGTATCAGGGTTTCGACCCTGCTGTTGTTCGGCTCCGCTGCCTTTTTCATCCTGCTGCTGGCCTGCTTCAACTCCATCAATCTCTCCCTGGCCCGCTACATCAATCGGTCGGGCGAGGTGGCCGTTCGCAAAGTCCTGGGCGCCCGGCCGAGAGACTTGGTCGTTCAGTTTCTGGGGGAGTCGTCGAGCGTGTCCCTGACGGCTGTTCCTCTTGGCTTGCTGTGGATCGAACTCCTTTTGCCTGTGTTCAACAGGTATTCAGGGGAAAGCTTGAGCTTGAATCAAGGGGATGTCTTTCCTTTGGCCGTGTTCCTATCCGGAGCGGTTTTTTTCACGGCGCTGGCCGCCGGGATTTATCCGGCCCTATTTGTGTCGAGATTTCAACCGAGCGGAGTTCTGCGCGGGAATTTCAACCGGCGCCTTAATATCTCTTCTTTGAGAAAATCGCTGGTTTTCCTTCAGTTCTCCGCGGCCGCTCTTTTCATCGTCAGCACCTTCGCTATCGCCGACCAAATCCATTTTCTGCGCCAGAGGACTCTCGGATTCAATCAGGATCAGATTGTGATGATCCCCATCGACGATCAAGGGATTTTGGGGAAATTCGACACGCTCAAGGCGGAATTCCTCAAGCAGAGCGGCGTTCTGTCCGTTACCGGGACGAACTTCATGCCGGGTGAAAAGATCGGCTTTCAAAATTACTGGAAAGAAGGAGCCGCGGATAATTTTTACGGCATGATCCATTGGATTTCGGGAGACCGGGATTTTATGGAAACCTTTCAGATCGAACTGGTTGAGGGACGGGCCTTTCATCGGAATACCGCCGAGGATGCCGATGCCTATATCCTGAATCAAGCTGCGGTTAAAGAAATGGGGTGGGCGTCCCCCCTGGGAAAACGGATAAGGATCGTCGAAGAGGGGCCTGTGATCGGCGTTATGAAGGATTTTCACTTCGCGTCTCTTCATCATGAAATCCAGCCGCTGGCCTGGTTCCCGTATTCTGATCAATACAATTATTTCGCGGTCAGACTTCATCCCGAACGGATTACCGCTTCCCTGGATAGACTGAAAAGCGTCTGGTCCCGGCTGGTGACCGGGCCTGAGTTCTCCTTTCGCTTCTGGGATGAGTCGTATGAAAGATTGTATGAATCCGAAGTTCGTCTCGGTAAAATCACCGGTCTCATTACCGTTCTCAGCTTGATCATCGCCGGTTTGGGGCTGTTCGGGCTGGCTTCTTACGAGGTCGAACGAAGGACGAAGGAGATCGGTATTCGCAAGGTCCTGGGGTCTTCACGTTCAGGAATCCTCTGGCTGCTCACCCGGGAATTTGCTAAATGGGTGCTGCTGGCGAATGTGGCGGCGTGGCCGGTTGCCTACTTGTTGATGAATCGATGGCTGCGGCATTTCGCTTACCGTCGCAATCCGGATCTTTTGACATTCCTGGGGGCGGTGGGAGTGGTGCTTGCCTTCGCCCTTTGCAGCGTCGGTTTCCGTGCGCTGCGGGCGGCTTCCGCTGATCCGGTTCAGGCCTTGAAATATGAATAGAGAATCTCTCCGGATTCATGTTCCGGCGTTCGTCAGCGCTTTTCGTAGAGAAACCTCCGTGATTTTTTGAGATGAAACGCATCCATGCCGGTTGAAATCGGATGCTCCTATCTGTCGAGGCTCAACGGGAAGTCGGGTTTCTGGGAAGAGTGAACGGGGAAGGGGGCGAATTGACCATCGGCTTTCCCCTGTGATATACACATCCTCATCAAGGTGATGAAAGGAGACGCCGCATGAAAGTCATTGCAGTCAACGGGAGCCCTCGCAAAGGGGGGAATACGGAGCAGATGATCCGGGAGGTATTCAAGGTTCTCAATTCCTCCGGAATCCAAACCGAACTTATCCAGATCGGCGGCCGCTTGATCCAAGGATGCCGTGCCTGTGGAGAGTGCTATGAGCGCCGGAATGAAAAATGCATTCATGACGATGACATCATCAATGAATGTGTGGCGCGGATGAAAACGGCGCAGGGTATCATCATCGGATCCCCGACCTATTTCGCCGATCTGACTCCGGAAACCAAAGCCTTGATCGATCGTGTAGGTTATGTAACCCGGGCCAATGGTCACCTGCTCCGCCGCAAGGTCGGCGCGGCCGTCGTAGCGGTTCGCCGGGCCGGCGCTTTGCATGTCTTCGACTCCATCAATCACTTTTTTCTCATCAATCAAATGATCGTCCCCGGATCCTCATATTGGAACCTTTCCCAGGCTCGGAATCGGGGTGACTTTGAGCGGGATGAGGAAGGGGTGCAGACCATGAGAACTCTGGGAGAAAATATGGTATGGCTGTTGAAAAGGTTGAACGCATCCGATCCGCAAGTCGGCTGAGCAAAGCTCTGCGTGTCTATGGAGATAAAGCGGATCCCCGGTTCAATCGCGTTCCCGACTCTGCGGTTTCAGCGCCGAAATCAAGCGGTCGATATCTTCGCGGTTGTTGAATATATTGACGGATACCCGGATACGCTCGTCCCGGTAGGATACATGGATTTTCTTGGCGGCTAATTCTCTGACCACTTCCCCGCTGCGATCTCCCAAGGAGAAGGAGATGATCGCTGATCTTTCTTCCGGATCGGTTGTGGGTGAAGCCGGGGAAATGCCGAGAAGGTGCAGTTCCTCGATGAGATAATCCGTCAGACAGCGGATCCGCTCCCGGATGTTCTCCCACCCGATGGAACGCAGATATTGGAGAGATGTCCGGAAAGCCAGCAGAGGCTGAAGATTGAAAGTTCCCAATTGATAGCGGAACGCGGTTTTATTCAAGCGAACGGTTTGGCTTGCGGCCGCCCGAATCAGATCACCTCCATCAGGATCCACCGACATCCAACCCGCCAGGGGGGAGGGGAAACGCTCCCTGAATTCAGGGGAGGTGAAGAACAGGGCGCCGATATGTCCGGTCAAACCCCATTTATGGAGTGACGCGGTAAAAGCGTCGATGTGCATGGAGGCGACGTCGACGGGGTAATATGGGAATGCCTGGGTGGCGTTGACGATGAAAAGAATGTCCCGACGGCGGAGTTCACTTCCCAATCGTATAAGGTTTTGCCGGAAGCCGGTCGCATATTGCACGTATGACACCACAACGGCCAGGGTCTGCGCGTCGCAGGCGGCAAGGATGGATTTCGGAGAATAACGTCCTGAAATCGGCCGGACCGGACGCAGAGGAATTCCCCTGTGTGTGAATCCCAAGGTGGATGCCGGAAATTCATCGGCCGTGGTTACAATGTTAAAAGGGGTTGAGAGACTGTCGCTGAAACTGAGCGCCAGAACGGAAGTGACGGTGGAGGTGTTGGGGAGAAAACAGATGTCGTCCGGCGAAGCGTTGATCAGTTCCGCCGTTTCGGCGCAGAGACGGGTGTACTCAGCCAGATCGTCTTCCCAGTAGAGGTCGCCTTGTTCCAGAACACGGCGGTAATTTTCAACGATTTTTTCAAACACCGGATTGGAGAGAGGCGACATCGCCGCGCTTTGAAAATAGACATGTTCTTTCGTAATGGGAAAATCCCTCCGTATCGCCGTCCAATCGATCATGGTTCTTTTCTCCTTGTCCGTTATTATAGTCGGCCGGCTTCTAAAGGGGAAGGGATGATGGGAGGCTTTTCGATTCTCAACGTGATCCCCTGCCCGGAAACTCTTTTCGCCGGGAGCTTCTTTCTTGACTTGACGGAAGGAAAGGATATGATAACTAACGGAGCTTGCTGGATGAAACTGCCTGATCATATTCTCACGGCCCGCCTGCGTATCCGGCCGTTCATACCTGAAGACGCCGAATCCTTTTGCTCTTTCATGATGGATGAAGAAGCCACCCGGTTTCTTGATTTTTCCGAAGAACAGAAAACTCGGGAAGGAGCTATGTCGCTGCTCGATTCCGTGATCGCGTCCTATGCAAGCAACGAACCTATTTTTTCCCTGGCGGTAGAGGAGAAGGCAACCCGGCTCTATGTCGGTTCCTGCGGCCTCTTCCCCTTGTTTCGGAAAAGGGAGATGGAGTGCTATTATACGGTCATCCGGTCCAGGTGGGGAAGAGGATATGCCCTGGAATTCATGCACCGGCTGATGCGATATGCGTTTCAGGTGCTCAATCTTGACCGTGTAGCGGCCTATACCGGAAAATATAATTTTCCTTCCCATAATATTGCGGAAGGTCTGGGGATGCGTTATCAGGGAATCATCCAAAGAGGAGACCCCCCCCATGAAAGCCGGGTTTATTCTCTCACGAAGCAGAGCTTTCAAAAAACCCTGTTTCCTCCCGCTTGAATCGGGATATCGGTATGGCGTTCCTCTCCGTCGTTTTGCCTCGTATCCATCGACCGGAGCGCTTATTTTCCGAATACGGCGGTAATCAGCCAGTAGATGAAAGACACGACATAAGCGGACAGCAGGATCCAGGCCAGCAAGGAGAGCGTTTTCCGGATACGTCCGCCCAACATACGGAAGGGGGCGGCTTCTCGTTTTCCACTCATGCGCAGCAGAGCCCAGAAAATCACGACTACCAATAGTCCCATGAGCCATTTTCGCAAAGAGTTTCTCCTGATTTGGAATTCGGTGCGTTGATTGGGATGGATTTCTTATATAGAATTATCGTGAGTAAAGCAAGGTGTATGCAGAGTTCGGGAATTCTGTTGCCGTTTTCAAATCGGCAGGATCCCGAAATCGATTTTATTTCGTTGGAAAGGACAACCTCATGGAATGGATTTCGAATCCTCAGGCTTGGATCGCGCTGGCGACACTGACGGCGCTGGAGATCGTTCTCGGTATCGACAACATCATCTTTATCTCCGTACTAGTTGGGCGGCTTCCCGCCGGTCAGAGGAACCGTGGGCGGATCCTGGGACTCGGATTGGCGATGATAAGCCGGATATTGCTGTTGCTTTCCTTGACCTGGATCATGACGTTGACGGCGCCCCTGTTTGCTCTCATGGGGAATGAGATTTCCGGCCGGGACCTGATATTGATCGCCGGTGGGCTTTTTCTGTTGGCGAAAAGCACACACGAAATTCATGTCGCTCTGGAGGGCAAAGTCGAAACAGCGCATAAAAATAAGGCGGCGGGATTTTTAGGCGTTTTGATCCAGATCGCGGTTTTGGATATCGTGTTTTCGCTGGATTCGGTCATCACCGCCATCGGCCTGGCTGAGCACATCACCGTCATGGTTCTGGCCATCATGATCGCGGTGGGCATCATGATGCTTTCAGCCGGTATCATAGGGGATTTTGTTGATGATCATCCCACCATTAAAATGCTGGCTTTGAGCTTCCTCATCTTGGTTGGAGTCTCTTTGCTGGGTGACGGGCTCGGTCTTCATATCCCCAAGGGATATATCTATTTTTCCATGGCGTTTTCCATATCCGTGGAAGTGCTGAACTTGAGAATTCGAAAGAATCGGGATAAAAGGATTTCACTGCATAAAGCGGTACGAAGCTGATGATCGTGGAGGGGATCGCCTTTTTCCGTTTCTTGGAAAGGATGTTTGGACGTTCTTTCAGGTAGGGGACAAACCGGATTGAGGATCTTGCCTCTCAGTTCGCGGTCCGAATGGAGGGTGGCGTGAGCTTTAACGCCGGGCAAGCGATTTCGCCGCTATTTTTCCATGGCGTTGAGCAGCCGCTGCCTGAACTCCAGCTTGATCGACGCGCCCAGGGTTTCCGCCCTATCCAGATATTCAAGCGCTTTTTGGTATTTCCGGTCCGCGAAAAAGATCGCGGCCAGATTATTGTATGCTTCTCCGTGTTGAGGGTCGATTTTAATCGCTTCCTCATATAAAGCTTGGGCCTCACGCACCCTCTCCAGTTTCAGCAGAATATTACCGTGAACATAATGATAATCAGCCGGAATCTCCAGATCGACCGCGGGAGGGCGGGCCGCCTCTTCCTCCAGTCGGGAGAGCTCTTCGCCCGCTTTCGCGAGTTCAGCCTCGTTTCCCAGCTGGCTTTCTTCTTCTCCCCTCGATCCCCGTATCGTCTGAGATTCAACGAAGCGCAAGCGGTTCAGCTTTTCCTGGCGGCGCATCTCCAACTGTTCCTTGCGCCGCTGTTGTTCCACCAAGAATTCCAACCGGGCGTTCATGGCATAGTCTCGTTTGGCTCCTTCAATCCATTCCAGAGCCTGTATCATTCGTTCGGTACGGTAGGCGATCCTCGCCAAATAAAAGCGTGCACCGGCATGTTCGGGCATCTTATCGATACAGAGGAGAAGCTCCGCTTCGGCCTTGGGAAGTTTTTCTTTAACGAAGTTTTTTTTCCCTTTTTCATAATTCCGGTATGCAGCCTGATATCTTTTCAGAAGCTTTTGCTGATCGATGATCTCAACCTCTTGATCCATGCTCCGGAATCCCATGGTCGGCGCCGTCAAGGCGGCTGCCAACACGAGTCTTGTGATTTTTCTGATCATGATAACCCCTAAATCATTATTATAAATTGTCATCGATTCTAATGCCAGCAATTTATATGCCAATCAATGGGAAGGATGAGGCGAAAGGGAAAACGATCCCCTTTCAGCTTTTTTAATAAATCCGGGGAAAGTTCTCGTCCGCGTAAGTGAATTCGTGTGCTTCGGGAAGAATCGCTATTTTTTTTCGACCTGGAAATCCTGTGGACGTTCAAAAGGGATGGTGATCGTTTCGCTTTCAGCGATGAGCATGTCGTCTTGGTCGACCAATCTGGCTTTCCGTCCTGTGATGGTTTTCCGTCGTTTGTTCCAGATCAGATGTCCGGTCAGAATCCACGCTCCTTCCGGTACCGAAAACGTGGCTTTGGCAGATCCGCAGTCAAGGGAATCGGCTTCGATTTCTTGAAAGTCGAACGAATTTCTGGTTGACTGGATGCGGACATTATCTTGATTGATGAAGGTTGTGTGATATACCGGCGCCGTCTGTATCCGAGGCAACCGTGCCAGAGCATGAACGTCTTCGAGCCGGCTGCCTTCAGACGAAAATGAAGCGGGATCATCCACTGGAACCCGGATCTCGTCGGCGACGGCGGCCGTGTTCCCACTCGGATCGATCAAGATTCCCATGCGGGCGAGGAAGCGCCTCTCTTTTCTTTGCAACAGCAGGTGGCCGGTCAGCTCCCAGGTCCCTTTGTTTCCGGGGATCTCGGCTTTTGCCAGCGAAAAATCAACCAGATCGCTTTTTAAATCGGTCGCACTGGAGGAATTCAAAGAGGATAAGACCTCGCATCCCATCATATTGGAGAATCGGATGTTATAGATCGGCTTGGTCTTTTCGCCGTAGATCTCATTGAGGATTTCAAATGGATCGGTTCGAACCGGCGGGGTTTTCGAATCGGTTTCTCGAGCGTCCGATGTGGATTTCTGTCGGGCTTCAAACTGAAGGACGACCAAAGCCACCCTGTCGTCGTGGCGCATAACCAGCAGGCGGTCCTGCCCGGCCCGGATGACGAAGGGTTCGTAATGGGATTTTGCGGTGAGCCGATCTTTGACCAGTACCTGGCCTTCGATTCGATCCGGGCGCTTTTTCAAGGTATCCCTGAGCACCTGGATGTGAAAGTCGTGGATGTTGTGCGAGATGTGCGCATCTTGACCGGGAGACTGGAACGCTTCCCGAGAAGCAGCTTGCGTGGAAAGCCAGGAAAGCTTTGTCTCGAACAAACGGTTGATTTCCCGCTTGATCGCGTTCCTGTCTCCCGTCTGCCGGGAGGTCAGTTGAAATCCGACGACTTTATTTTGAGGAAGGCGGCGGAGCTGTAAAGGATCGTTCAATCGGGCGGTGAACACATAATAGTTCAAATGGACGGGGATGAGCCGAATCCGGACCTGTTCCGCCCAATAGGAGGCTTCGTTGCGTACGTCCTCATCCGAATCGTCGACCGCCATGGATTCGAGAAAATCGAGAATGGATCGGTTGTAATTTCGACCGAGCAGCAGGATGCCGTTTTTCCGGACCCGTGGATCCGGATCCGAGCGAGTGAGATCTTTCAGCAGCCGGGTGGCGGCGGCCGGATCCAGCTTGAGCAGTGAGTTGAGGGCGGCGATCTTGAGCGAGGATTCTCCCTCGGCTTGGTCCCGGATGATTTCATCCAGGATACGGCCGTATTCCGATTTTCCGATAAGCGCGAGTTCTCCCGCGATTTCAATCCGAAGAGCGGCGGCGTCGTTTTTCCACGGGCTCCCGGGGTGTCCGGCGAGCAGCAGATCAAGGGTCAATATAGCGGATTCTTTGGAAGAGATTATGTCTTCGGGCTTTTTTTGTTCGGATGACAGGTTGTTTTGGCATCGGGCCAACCAGAACAAGGCTTCGGCATGCATTTTGCCGGTTGGGTATTTCCGGATGTAAGACTCAAGCTCGGAAACGGCTGCTTTCCATTCTCTCTGGAAAACAGCGGCTTTTGCTTTGAAGAAATCGTTTATCTCTTGTGTCTGCCGGCCGGGAGAAGTGGAAGCGAAACGACTTTCTTTCACGGAATACGGGGAGGTGGAATTCCCGGCGGCGGGAATTCCGCCGGCCAAAAGGATGAAGATCCCTCCGGCGGTAAAGATGTTTTTAAAGATTTTCATGGCGTTCTCCTGATTAGATGCCGATCTCTTGAGAAGCGAGATTCTTCAGCTGAAAACGAAGGTTTTTTTTCCGGATCATCCGGTTCAGAAACCGTGCCGTTTCTCGATCTTCGGGATGGAGATGAACGAGATTCAACAGGATGAATTCAAGGTCGTCGAGCAGGGCCTCGAGTTGGGTCATACGGTGTTCCTGCGCGAAACTTTTAAGCAAATGGGTTTGAGTCAACATGTCTCCGACCAGCTGTTCTTCGACGGCGGAAAACTCCTCGGGCTGGGGGATATCCGATCGGTTGATGAAGCCGGTCAGCAGGGAATCGACCGAGTCTGCGTATCGTTCCAGGGGAGCTTGCGATGATATGTATGGGCGCGGGGAGAAGCCCGTAGGGGGGGGGAGAAGGAATCGCCGGCCGATGATATATCCCAAGAGAAAGACAAGGATGAGGGAAGCGGCGGCTATCGCCCATTTGAGTGACGGGACAATTCTCCGAACCGGAAGGGGTGCGTCGAAGGTCCTGGAGGAAATGATTCTCCAGGATCGTTCCCAATCCGGAAGCGGGATATCGGTGCGCTCATTCAAAATTTCATGATGAGAAAGGAGCTTGCGGTTTATTCGGGCGCAGCGAGGACATTCTTTCAAGTGAGATTCCCACCAGGCTTCTTCTTCCGGCGTAAGCTTGCCGTAGATCCGCATAAGAATAATCTCCTTGGCGTTCTTGCAGTTCATGACTCCTCCCATAGCGGCTCCAGTTGTTTTCGGAGCTTGGCTTTTGCCCGTGAAAGCTGGGTTTTCACCGTGCTTTCGGAACATCTCAGGTTGACGGCGATTTCCTTGATCTCCTGTTGCTGAGAATGACGCAGATCGAATATAACACGCTGTCGCGGAGACAGCGTCTCAAGCGTCTTTTTCAATCGTGACATGGTCATACTGATCTGAGCGGCTTTTTCCGGAGGCGGGTTGTCGGTCCGCGGCTCGAACGGCGCAGCGGCAAACGATATCGTTAAGGGGACGCGACGTCGTTTGTTTCGCCGCAGGTATTCGATGGCGCAGTGAATGCCGATGCGGTTGATCCAAGCCGAGAATCCGGCGCTGTTGTTCGATTTGAATCGTGAAATGCCGCGAAAGGCTTTGATAAACGTTTCCTGCATGATATCTTCGGCATCCTGAGGGCTTGCGGAGTAGCGGAATACCGTGCGGTATACCTGTTCGCATGAGCGAAGGTAAAGCTGATGGAAAGCGTCCCTATCTCCCTGGCGCGCCAGCCGGATGATCGGATCTTCCCGTTTTGTGGAATCGGTATCTGATCTCATCATAAAGTTAAGACGTTTATTCTTCGATCGGAGTCGACAGGAAAGATAATCTTTTTTAATATCGGTTCCCTCGCGGACCGGATCAAATTACGCCGTGGGCGGCATGCGGAAAACGACATCGGATCATCTCTCTCCACGGTTCTTTTCATTCAATCTTTCCTGAGGATTCCTTGGAAGAAGAGGATTTCCGTGCCTTTCAGCGTTGGTATGCGTATATAAGATGTACATCCTGGCTGCCCAGGTCGACTTCAGCGTACCCGGTGAGCTTGGACTCCCAATCCGGAATGGGATATCCATGGGAAATAATCCGGGTGTCGGGATTCAGTCGCGATTCCAGAATGGGGCGGAGAAGCTCCATGGATTCAGGAACCAAATATACGGTTACGACGGTTGCGGAAGAAATGTCGACTTGTGTGGCATCCGCCTGGATGAATTCCACCCGATCACTCACGCCGGCCGCCTGTGCGGCGGCGCGGGATTCCGAAATCCTCTCGGGTACGATGTCGATACCCACTCCCCGAGCGCCGAATGAGCGGGCCGCTTCAATGATGATTCGGCCGTCACCGCATCCCAGATCGTACACCGTATCTGTTTCATTCACTCCCGCCATTTCCAGCATTCTTATAACCACTTCCCCGGGGGTTGTGACGTATGGCGCCAAATCAACGGCATCGGGCCGACCGTGGGAACCCTCGAACAATTCAAGCTCACCCACGGCATTATACCGGAAAGAATAATGCCTTCCCGGTTCCAGTCGGTAAGTGATGAGGGTTTTGCCTCGCTGAAAGGTGATATCCAAAGGGCGGGAATTGGAATACCCGTCCACCTCCCCGATGTGAAGGACCTTTTCCTGGGGGGGAGCATGGCTGCGGTGGGTGCTGATGCGGTAATGGATAATGACATGACTGCGGTTGCGTATGGTCGTGCCCAGAGGGCTCTGATAGGGCGTAAGTTGGGAGATGACTCCGGCAAAAACGGAATCCGGCGGAGCGCTCAGGATGAATACCAGGGCTCCGGTCAGGACGCCCAGGATTTTCCACGGGGCAAGTCGTTTCATCAGAGACATGTCAATCAGCTTATAACATGGATCTGAGGCCGCGTCAATTTCGGGAGGGACCGTTGAATTCATTCCCGGAAGGATCCTCCTTCCGGGGAAGCGGTCATGGGTGTCTTCTTGATTCCGCTTTTCGCTTGATAAAGGCGAATCGATTCTCTATAGTCAAAAAGAGATTCCGGATAAGAGAGAATTCGGTCCTTTTTCCCGGGTTCCCCGGAAAAACAGCATGAAAATATTTCGCTTTGTGTTTGCCGTAGGGATTTGCCAGCTGTTGATCTCTTCTTGTGCGCGGCCCCCCCGGATTTCCCCCCCCTCGCCGCCGGTGAATCTAGAGTCCGGGGTCCGGCGATTGGGTTTTACCATCCAATTAGGGGCTTTTGCTGAAGTGGAGAACGCCGTCAGGTTGGTTCATGCATTGAATCGCAAGGGTTGGGAGGCATTCTATTTTCGTCATGAATCGGGATTGTTCAAAGTCCGCTTTGGGGATTTCCCCTCCCGGAAAGAGGCGCGTGCGGAAGCGGAAAGGCTATTAGATTCCGGAATGGTTAGGGAGTATTACCTGGTCGGTCCCGAAGATATCCATAACGTCGTCCGGTCCGGAAGCTCTGAACGTTCCCTGCGCCGCGATCTTGCAGCCGCGGCCCGCAGCTATCTGGGACTTCCCTATGCCTGGGGTGGGGAAACGCCGGAAGAGGGTTTTGACTGCAGCGGCCTCACCATGGCCGTCTACCGGCTCAACGGATTGAATCTTCCGCGTTCTTCGCGTGCCCAATTTGAAGCGGGAAAACCCATTTCATGGCACCGTCTGCGTACGGGGGATCTGATTTTTTTTGCCACGTCGGGGAATCACCGGGTTTCCCATGTCGGGATTTATATCGGGGATGGGAAGTTTATTCATGCGCCGGGTACGGATCGGAAAATTTGCGTGGATTCACTGTTGAAAAGATACTATACGCGGCGGATCATCGGTGCGCGGACCTATTTGAATTGAGCGGGTATTTCCCTTCTCGTGGAGAAGCGGTCGGATAAAGGGGATGGATCCCGCCAGCGGGCGGCTTTTCCGGGATCATGCTTGAGAGGGATCGGAAGGGAGGCTTCCACGGGATAATATGCGGCCGCCGATGAAAAGATATTGGACGGCGGAAGATAAGGTGGCCGCCAGACAAAGATAATAAAACCATTGCAGGATCGAAGGAGATATCCGCAGTACGTTGAAGAGGAGTACAAACCCTAAAACACCCATCTGGCCGAAGGTGCTGACTTTCCCCAGAAAGCAAGGAGGGAATTCTTTTTGTCCCCGGGTAAGGAAGAGCACTAGAGATCCCCCCAGGATGATGAAGTCGCGTCCGATGACGCTGAAGGTGAGCCAGCGGGGGATGGCGTTGGGTATGCTGAGAGAGGGGTAAGACAGAATGATGAAAGATGCGATCATGAGGAGCTTATCCCCTGCAGGATCCAACAACCTTCCTAGCCGGGTTCGTTGGTCGAGGACACGAGCGAAAAGCCCATCCAGAAAATCGGAGACCGAAGCAGCAAAAAAAATGATCAGGGCCGCTGTGCTCTTATGGTGCCAAACCGCCGTGAGGAATACGGGAACCATTAAAATACGGAGACAGCTCAACAGATTGGGGACCGTGAATATCGGCTCTTTTGCGGATGATCTCATACTCCTCCTTTCTGATGCGTGATTTATCCCGAAAGCATTGGATTTCCATGGTTCCGGTTTTCAATCCGTTGTAAACGAATTGGATTGAATTTCAACCGATCCGCCGTATGTACATCCCGCCGGATCGGGACGACGGGATTATCCCGGAAAATCGTCACCGGATTAATGCCAGAATGATATCCAGGCAACGGATAGCTTGTTGTCCCGATACGGGGATATCAGGTTTGAAGCTATTATCTCGAGCCAGAGTCATGATGTCATATGACATGATCTGGACGACGGGATCATGATAATAGTTGTCGGGAGAAATGTCCACGATTTGAATCTGATCCGTTGGGATTTGGGGGATGATTTTTGCCCCCTGGCGGTTGAGGCGCTTGATGAGTCGAACAAGGATTTCCGCCATCTCCGCCCGCGTCAGTGGTTTTTCAGGTTGGAAGGTGTGATTGGGATAGACATCCATCAGATTGAGAGACGTCATTTTTAAAATGAACCTTGAAGCCCAGGATGTGGCGATGTCTATGATTATGGCCGGTTTTCCTTGAGGTTCTTCCAGATGGTCCTGGAATTTTACTCCCAAAAGGGCGGCGAGATCTTCCTTGGTGATGGAATCCGTATTGGCGATAGCCCCATATTGGCTGGGCAGTTCGAATATCCCCAACCTGTTACGAAGCAGTTGCAGCTTCTCTTTTATCTCCGGATTCCGGGGCTCTTTTTCGTTCAGCTTTTCATAGATTTCATAGCTGGTTTTGTCTTTCTCCATGTCGAAAAGCGCGGCGGCATACCGCTTCTGGATATCCACGTCTTCCGGGGCGTTTTCACTGGCCGCTTTGAGGTGTATCAGGGATTGCTCCGGTTGATCGCTTTTCATATAGAGGTCGGCCAGAGCAAGATGCGCCGGATTTGACCGTGGGGAATAATAGAGCGCCTGCAGATAGGCCGCTTTCGCGTCCTCCATGTTTTCAACACGCTCATATTTACGTCCGTTCTCCAAGGCTTCCCCGGTTTTTTTCGTCTTTATGAATTCGTACCGAATTTTAGCCGTAGGATGTTCCGGGTCCTGCTTGAGAACATTACGATATTCCGCAAAAGCCTCTCCTTCACGCCCGGTCTCCTCATATATCTGAGCCAATCCGAAATGGCTGAGAGCCAGATCGGAGCGACTCTCGAGCGAAGCAAGAAAATATTTTTCCGCAGCGGGTAGGTCCGAGAGAAGGTAATAAGCATATCCAAATCCCGCTGAGGATAGAGGATTGGAGGGATTCAGACGTCCAAGAATTTTCAGGGCTTTGGCGCTTCGACCCTCTCTCAGGTTTTTCCAGGCTTCCTCCGTCATGATGCGTTCGTTCAGGGAAAGCTCGGATATGACGTCTGGAGGCAGGGGGCCGATGGCGACTATCGGAGAGGGAGGGCGGACCGTTGCGCAGGACCAGAAGAAACATGTGGATATCAGCAGGATTCCGAAGGCTTTTTTTACCAATGGTTTTCTCCTCTTTTAACGTAAGGCAAATAATTCAAAAGCGATTTTGGATCGGCCATGATCTTAACTTCAATATATTCATCGGCTTCCCTTCTTTTTAACACAACTGACCAATTAGGGAAAGATTTTAATAAGTCCGTTTCGGATTTTGGAATGCGCAGTGTTGCCGTTTTAAGGTTTCCAAAAAGGGTCTTTCGGAGCCGTTCTTTAAGAAGGGGAATCCCTTCTCCGGTTATAGCGGAAATGTGAACCGGTGATTCGGAGGCCGTCTGGTTTTTAGCGAGAAGTCGGGCTTTCGCGGGCAGGAGGTCCACTTTATTGTAAATTTTTATGCGGGGAATATCCGTGGTCCCCAGCTCTGTGAGAATGGATTCGACCGCCTCAATCTGATGAACGTAGTAAGGAGAAGTCAAGTCGACGAGGTGGCAAATGCAGTCAGACTCCTTGACTTCTTCCAGGGTGGCTCGAAATGCAGTGATCAACTGTTTCGGAAGTTCTCGGATAAAACCTACCGTATCACTGAGAAAATAATACGACCCGTCATTGAAATGAACCCGTCGGATAACCGGATCGAGGGTGGCGAACAGCTGGTCTGTCGCCAGCATCTTCTCTCGGGCCAACGCATTGAATAACGTCGACTTTCCGGCATTGGTGTACCCAACCAGGGAAACGATGGGAATCGGGCCTTTTTGCCGACTCCGTCTTTGTTGTGCACGCCGTTTCTGGATTCTTTTTATTTCCTTTCGAATCCGGGTGATTTTTTCTTTGATACGACGTCGATCGATTTCCAGTTTGGTTTCGCCCGGCCCCCGGGTTCCGATTCCGCCCCCGAGACGTGATAGAATCCGGCCTTTCCCTAAAAGCCGGGGAAGCAGGTAGTTCAGCTGAGCGAGCTCGACCTGGAGCTTCCCTTCCCGGCTGCGTGCTCGTTGAGCGAAGATATCAAGAATCAATTGGCTTCGATCGACGATTTTACGGTTTATTTCATCCTCAAGGCTTCGAAGCTGGATCGGGGTCAGGTCATGGTCGAATATGAACAATTCCGCGCCGAGCTGTTTTTTCAATCGCCTCAGCTCCGCGACTTTGCCCGGGCCTATGAAATATTTGGGACTGATACGGGTTCGGACCTGAATGATTTCCTTGACAACGACGGCTCCGGCGGCGGCCGCCAGTCCTCTCAGCTCCCTGAGCGACTCTTCAGCCAGTGCCGCCTTCTCCGGGGAAGAGGCGAGGTGAACCAGAACGGCGTTTTCCATTTTATTTAAGATTCCGGTGAATGGTTTGCGTTATGTCGGAGAGGCGGTTTGGATCGAACCACCGGATCCCCTCCATTTTACGAAACCATGTCATTTGTCTTTTCGCATATCGACGCGTGTCTTTTTTCGTTTCCGAGATGGCGGTCTCCAGGTTGATTTCTCCGTGCAGGTACCGCAGCACATGCTGATAGCCCAAGGCGCGAAAGGGGGGAGCCGATTCATCCACGCCGCTGCTCAGAAGACCACGGATTTCTTCCACGAGCCCGCGGGCGAACATACGGTCGACCCGATGTTCAATCCGGGACACCAGTACGTTCCTGTCCAATCTTAATCCGATTTTTAAAATCTTGAAATCTTCAACTCGTGAATGCGTGGAGTTGAAATGGTGGGAAAAAGGCTTGCCCGTGGCTTCATACACTTCGAGAGCTCGAATGATTCGTGCGCGGTCGCTCCGTCCGATCTTTTCCGCGTATGCGAGGTCGACGATGGAAAGCCTTTTCCACATCGCCGCAGCGCCCTGTTTCCGGTATTCGTTATTCAGGCGCTCTCTGATCTCAGGGCGCGTTCGGCCGTCCGGGAAAAGGCCTTCCACCAAAGCCTTGATATAGAGGCCGGTTCCGCCTACGATGATCGGGAGGTGACGGCGCTTCCGGATTTCGGTGAGAGCACCGACGGCATGTTCCACAAAATCCGCGGCTGTAAATTGATTTGCCGGTTCGACAATATCAAGCAGATGATGAGGGATGTTCTTTTGAAAAGGAGGCAGGAGTTTGTCCGTCCCGATATCGAATCCCTTGTATACCTGCATGGAATCGCAATTGATGATTTCTCCCTTAAAAGTTTTCGCCAGCTCCAGGCTGACCGCACTTTTGCCAACGCCTGTCGGCCCGCAGATGATTGCAAAAATTTTGGCTTCAGAATCCAATTTTACACAGAAGGGAGATCACGCAGAGGGTGAGAAAGATCAATAGCGCCAGCACCTGTTTTTTCCTGAGTTCGTTCATTCGATCCTTTTCAAGGTTTCGACGAGGATGGCTTCGTGCTCATTTCCCAGGGTTTTCTTGACCGCCAATATCTCCGCCACCAGTATTTCATTTAATCCCCCGAGGAATTCCCTTTTGGTCGTTTCACCGGACAAGGAAACGCTGGCTTTAAGAATGTCGGAACTTTCGATTCGACCGTCCTGTTTCAGATGAATTTTGCGAAAGAGGGACGTTTCATGAAGGTGGGTGTCTTCAATGCCTTTTTCCAGGATGCTTGATGCGACCGGACCGATCTCTTTTGAGATATATTTATAGATGGCGGAGCATTTCTGGTTGAACCGTTCCATGATCTTCTGCAGATCGACCGGAGAGATCGCTTGATTGCCGGTCCCTGAGTTGCCGGACTGAGAGAGCCCGATGATTCCGAGTACCATTAAGGCGGAGAGCCGCCTGCGGCTTTCTTTTTCACCCAGAATGCTGACTCGGAGAATTTCCTCTAAAGTTTTTTGTCCCCTGATGATGCGGAGAAGATATTCTTCCGCTCTGGAAAGGGGAATAGAGTCGGCCGGAACTTCGGGATTGATGTGAATTTTTTGGTTTTCCTGGGGGAGGAGTCCGTCGATACGCTCAGAGGAAGAAGGAAACCGCATTCCTTGAAGTATCAATTCGGGAGAGGAAATGCGATAAAGGATATTACATTCTTCAGGCGGGTGCTCCGAGTCGAAAAAATATTCCCCTTGAGACCATTCAAACATGCGATGGATTCGGGTTCGTGTGAAGAGATCCAGGTGTTTCCAGATGTCTTCGGGGGGCAGAAATCCACAGTCCATGAGAGATGCAAAGAGAGATCCCCGGGTTTTTTTCATCTGGTTTCGGATTGTTCGGGCGTCGGTCGGGGTCAAGATCAGCTCTTCGGTAAGCGCTTCCAGAAACGGTTGTGCGTCGAGGGAACCGATCGTGACGGCAAGATCTCCCTCATGAAAGTCCAGATGGGTCTCTTCTCCGCCGCGGCGGATTTTCAAGCTTCCGGAGCGGTTGTTCCGCCAGATCCGACCTAGCAGTTGGGAGAAAAGGATCTCTTTGAGGTCGCCGTGAAGCCAGATTTTTTCCATGGATATACTTTATCGTATTCTCCGGAAAAACACAAAGAATAGAGGATGCCTACGACAACCGGAGAATTCGGGTTCTTGCGTATCCGTCTGATTCAGATTTAAGTCATATACCGTAAGCTGATCAGACCGATGGCCACGTAGACGGCTCCTTTTAAAAGCCAGAAAAGGAAGGAAATAAAGAGAGCCTTTTTGATGCTGATCTTGAATATCGACGAGAGGGCATAGCCGAAGACGCCGAACATCCACAGCTGAAAGAAATCGATCTGGCTCAAAACCACGAAAGCGGGGGACGTGATTTCAAGGCGCGGGAAGAAAAGCGCCATGCTGGTTGTGGTTTGTAGAAAAGATTTTCGAACCAGCGTCAGCAGCAGGCGGATGGAATAGCCGAGGATTTTTTCGATGAGATTGGCATGCAGATAAGCGGAAAAAACCTGCATGTATTTGCCCTCCGTGGAAACCATGCGGGACATGCCGAATAGGATGAGGGAGGCCAACAAAAAACCGATCAAGAGAGTCAACGGATTCAACACTACGGTCCGGATGAGAACGGAAGTCGGGCTCGGATTCTCTATGCGATCGAGCATTCGGTTGAACTGCTGTTCTCCCATCTGTTCGCGCATTTTTACATTGTTCCTCATGATCTGGAGATTGTCCTGCTGGGAGTAAGGAGCGATCACGAATTGAAACAGAATGACGAAAAGTAGTAGAACGATCAATGTATCCCGCCATAAGGGTTTTTCCGAAAGAGCTTTGAACGTGTCTTTTGGATTGAAAAAGATTCCGAAGAACCGTTGGAGAAAATTCATGGTCTAGGCTCCTTTCCTTTCGTCTCTTTCAATTTGACCGTCGCGCACGAAGATGATTCTTTGGGCAAGTTGAGCGACATCCATATCGTGAGTCACCATAACGATCGTATTTCCCTGGGCATGTATTTTCTGGAATAATTTGAGAATTTCGTTTCCGGTCTTGGAGTCGAGGTTCCCCGTTGGCTCGTCCGCCAGCAAGATGGAGGGATCGTTAACCAGAGCCCGGGCGATGGCGACGCGCTGTCTTTCTCCTCCGGAGAGTTCCGAGGGCCGATGAGTCATCCGATGGTCGATTTCAACCATCTCCAAGGCGTTGCGGGTGCGGATATCCCGCTCGCGTTTGGAGGCTCCTTTGTAGATCATGGGGAGCTCGACGTTATGAAACGCCGAGGCTCGGGGCAGCAGATTGAATACTTGGAATACGAATCCGATTTCGCTGTTTCGGATGTGCGCCAGTTCGTTCTCCGTCAGCGAGCTGACCCGTTTTCCGTTCAAGGTGTACTCTCCGCGAGTCGGTGTGTCGAGGCATCCGATAAGGTTCATGAGGGTGGATTTTCCCGAACCGGAAGGTCCCATGATGGCAACGAATTCGTTGCGGGCGATGTCTATATCGACACCTCTCAGCGCTTCCACATCCAGAGAGCCCAGCCGGTAGATCTTCCAGAGCTGTTTTGTGGAGATGAGCTTGCCGTTTTTCAGGCTCATTTTTCTTCGTCCTTGGATTTGTCTCGCTTGATCAGAGCATCGTCCTTGAGGATCCGAAGCGCGCTGTAAGGTCCGGATACCACCTCCTGCCCGTCTTTCAGCCCGGATGTGATCTCGATCAGCAGATCTCCCATAATCCCTTTTTCCACCGGTTGGAATTTCGTTCGGTTGTCCTCAACCACATAGACGCCTTCCCGTGGGGTATTTTCTTGAGCCTCGTCGTCTTCGTCTTCCTTTATGATCATGGCGGAAATGGGAATGACGGTGACGGCCTTTTTCTCGGCCGTGATGATATCGGCGGAAGCGGACAGCCCGGGCTTCAAGCTCTGCGGCGGTTCGATCAGAGTAATGACGGCTTTAAAGTCTTTTGATTCCTGGGAAGTGGTGACTTTCTGCAGTGCCGAGCTGCCGATCTCAGTCAGACTTCCCCTTATAACCTGATCGGGAAGGGCATCGATGCGCACATCGGCTTCCTGTCCCAATTCCAAGCCGATGACGTCCGTCTCGTCCACTTCGACTTCCACTTCCATGATGGACAGATCCGCGATGGTCATGAGAACGGTTCCAGGATTGTTCATCGTTCCGATCATGGCGATTTCGCCTTCTTCGACTCTCAGGCTGGTGATGACCCCATCGATGGGGGAGTGGTATGTGGTTTTATTCAGCATGTCCAGAGTGCTTTGCAGAGAAGCTTCCGCTTGTTTGATCTGATACATGATCGCTTCATGGCTGGCCTTGGCGATATCGTACTGAGCGTTGGCATCTTCCATCTCTCCCCGGGAGATCAACTCTTCGTCGTAAAGTTTTCGCTGGCGAAGGTAAAAATTTTCATCTTTTTTCAGCTGGGCTTCCGCCCGGATAAGATCCGCGCGAAAGGACCGGATGGAGGCGCGGTCGCGCTCGGCGTTCGCTTCATACTGGATGGAATCCAATTTAAGCAGAAAATCTCCGGCTTTCACCTGCTCCCCTTCAACCACGCCGATCTTGACGATTCGGCCGGAGACATGGGCGCTGATCTCGACGTTTTTTTTCGGTTTGACCTCGCCCGAAGCGGAAACGAGGGAAGCCAGGTCTTGTGTCTTCACTTTTTCGATCGTGACCTTGATGGCTTTTTCTCTCTGCGCTTGAAGGTTGAAGATCACGATCAGGGCTACAAAAATGATGCCGGCCAGAATGATGATGACTTTTTTCTTGCTTCCACTTTTTTGTGCGTTCATTTTTTTCCTCGGGATTACGAAGATCATATTATACTACGGGGTAAAAGGCAAAAGGTTTAGGGGCGGGAACCGGGACTCCGCTCGAGACGCCCTCCCGAGAAAGAAGGAATTCTCATGCAAGTCGGCGGGTTTGTGAGGGGGGGGAAAGCGGTTGCCTACGGGACCAAGAGTTGTTAATATAAATGAATTGTGAACTATGAAGATTTTCTAATGGCGGCGAGCCGGGCGGCGCAGGAGGCCGGAGTGATGCTGCGCGGCAGCGGGGAAGAATCCCGGGATATTCGTTTTAAAAGCCCCATCGACTTGGTGACGAATTTCGATAAGCGGTCCCAGAATATTATCCTCGGTCACCTTTCCGCTTGTTTTCCGGAACATGATATTTTGGCTGAAGAAGACGAAGACTTGAGACAGGGGAGTGAATTCCGTTGGATCGTCGATCCTATTGACGGAACCACCAATTTCGCCCATGGATTTCCCATATACTGTGTGTCGATAGCTCTGGAGTACCGCCGGGATATCGTGGTGGGGCTCGTTTATGATCCGATGCGTGAAGAAGAATTTTCCGCAATCCGCGGAGAAGGAGCTTATTTGAACGGGAAGCGAATTCGTGTGTCATCCACTGCGGAATTGGGAAAGAGTCTGCTTGCTACAGGATTTCCCTATGATATCAGGGACAGCGAAGTGAACAATCTTGATCATTTTGTGAATTTTGCGGTTCGCGCTCAGGCGATCCGGCGCTGTGGCTCGGCCGCTCTGGATTTGTGTTATCTCGCCTGCGGGCGTTTTGACGGATTTTGGGAATTGAAGCTTCATCCGTGGGATGTCGCGGCGGGGTCGTTGATCGTATCGGAAGCCGGGGGGCGGATAACGGATTTTCGAAACGGTCCCTTCGACGTTTTCGGCGCGGAAGCCCTGGCATCGAACGGAGTGATACACAATCAAATGGAAGATGTCCTGCGGAGGGGGAGATATCCGGTCGTGTGAGCAGGGGGCGGGGAGATCATGTGCAGAGGCGGAAAAATGAAACGGATTGAAAGCCAAGGGCTGGGAGTGTTCGGAACACTTTTCAGGGGAATCGGAATGCTTTGCTTGATGATTCCGGTGTTCGGAGACGCCGACCGCGGGGTCGGCGATCAGGCAAGGTGGATTCAGGTCAGCGTAGCCAGCGAGACGGCCTGGACGGATACCGGATTGGATGTTCGTGAAGGAGAGGAACTCACATTCCGGAGTGAGGGAGGTATCTCGCTCCAGCGTGGAAACCCCATGGCATACTGCGGTCCGGACGGATATGATCTCAGAACGGTTCAACAGCCCATCCGCGACAAGAATATCGGAGCTCTTATCGGCAGTGTCGTTCAGTTGATCTCTTTGGAGATAGACGAAAAGACCGGAGAGGAAATCCGTAACGAATTAGTCGAATATTTTTATATAGGTTCCGAAAATACCGTTAGAATGCCGCTGACGGGACATCTGTTCCTGGGTGTTAACGAGAACCTTGTCGGAGATAACGAAGGAAAATTTTCCGTTGAGATCAGGCTTCAACCTTAAGATGCCTTATCCGGATATCCCCTTTTAATCAAGATTTCGGAGGGAGGGTTTTTGCCAGAAATCCATCCATGAACTGGATTGTGTAATTTCCTTTGACGAAATCTGAATTGGCAAGGATGCCGAGATGAAGCGGGATATTGGTTTTAACGCCCACGATCGTTGTCATTTCAATGGCCGCCTGAATCTTCCGGATCGCTTCCTGTCGGGTAGGCGCATAAGCCACGATCTTGGCAATCATGGAGTCATAATCGGAGGGAATGTCCCACCCTCCGTATGCCGCCGAGTCGACGCGGATTCCCTGTCCTCCCGGCAAAACCAGGAAATCGATTTTTCCGGGGGAGGGGATAAAGGTCTCGGAATCTTCGGCATTAATCCGGCATTCGATGCTGTGGCCCTTCATCTTGATGTCGTCCAGCTCCGAGAGATCCTCGCCGGCGGCTAATTTGATCTGCTCTTTGATCAGGTCGATTCCGTAAATCATCTCCGTGATGGGATGTTCGACTTGAATCCTTGTATTGGCTTCCATGAAATAGAACTTTTTCTGGTGGTCGACCAGAAATTCAAAGGTCCCTACGTTCTGATAACCGATGGTGTGGGCGGCATCCTGGGCGGCTTTCATGATTTTCCGGCGGAGTTTTTCATCAAGGAAAGGAGAGGGAGTTTCTTCGAGAACCTTCTGGTGTTTTCTCTGGACGGAACACTCCCTTTCCACCAAGGCCAAAACCTTGCCTTTGGCATCTCCCAAAATCTGGATTTCGATATGATGGGCATCCTGGATGAATTTTTCGATATACAGGGATGCATCACCGAAGGCCGCTTTGGCTTCGTTTTGCGCGATGGAAAATTGGTCTTCCAGTTGGGCTCTGGTGCGGACAATGCGCATCCCCTTGCCTCCTCCTCCGGAGGCGGCTTTGAAGATGATCGGATAGCCGATTTTTTGGGCTACCTTCGCGGCTTCATCGAGGTCTTCAATGATTGTATCGCTGCCGGGTATGACCGGAAGCTTCGCTTTCTTCATCTCCTGACGCGCCCTGTCTTTGTCTCCCATCAATCTTATGATTTCAGCCGGGGGGCCGATGAAATTGAATCCTTCGGTCATGCAAATCTCGGCGAAACGGGGGTTCTCGGCAAGGAAACCGTAGCCGGGATGTATGGCTTCGGCATGGCTTATTTTCGCCGCGCTGAGAAGATTCGGGATGTTCAGATAACTCTCGGAAGCTTTTCCGGGGCCGATGCAGATTTTTTCATCGGCCAGTATGGTATGCAGTGAAGTGCGATCCGGCTCCGAGTATACCGCTACGGTCTTGATTCCCATTTCCCGAGCGGATCTGATGATGCGAAGGGCGATTTCGCCACGATTGGCAATAAGAATTTTTGAAAACATAGGCATTCTTCAGTTGGGCTTGATAGCAAAAAGCTTCTGGCCGTATTCTACGGGTTTCCCGTTTTTGATGAAAATTTTTTCCACGGTTCCATCGACATCGGATTCCACTTCATTCATCAGTTTCATCGCTTCTATGATGCAGAGGGTCTTATTCTTGATCGCCGGCTCGCCGATCTTTACAAAAGGCGGTGCCGAGGGATCGGGCGCTCTGTAGAACGTCCCAACCATCGGGGAAGTGACATAATGAAGATTGTCGTTCTCTTCGGGATTGGCTTGAGACGTCGGTGCCGGAGCTTCCGGCTTCAAGGGCGTCTCCAACGGTTGTGCTGGCATGGCGATTTGAACGGCCGATTGAGGATGTCCCCGACTGATTGAGATGTGCAGCCCTTGATATTCGAGTTCGAAATGCGAGAGGTTCTTTTCTTCAAGAAGCTCAATGAGGCGGGTGAGTTCTTTGTAATCAATTTTTGATTTCATCTGCCTGTCCTCCCAGTGAAAGCCTCTCTCCGGTTCCTACCTTGATGCTCACGAAAAAGCAGGTATACATTAGACGTTATCAAAATAAATGTCAAGGTTATGCTTGGCCTCAAGAAGGCTTCGCTTCTGATCAAATGACGCCGGAGGAGGTTTGAACTTTCCGACTTTCTGGGGTATTATCTCCTTTTGTGGATTTATCCGCGCAATCTCATCAAAGAACAAGGACATCGATAGATGCTGGATCAATTGTCGGGTCGTCTCCAGGCGGTCGTGAAATTCCTTCGTGGTGAAGGAAAGATATCCGAAAAAAATATGGGCGAAGCGCTGAAAATGATGCGCATGGCCTTTCTGGAAGCGGATGTGAACTACCGCGTGGTAAAGGAATTTGAGGCAAAGATCAAAGAAAAAGCCTTGAATGAGAAAGTCCTGCAAAGCTTGACGCCCGCCCAGCAGGTGATCAAAATCATACGAGATGAACTTGCGGATATCCTGGGGCAGACTTCACGGAAACTCGAATTTTCCGGATCCCCTTTTTCAGTGTTCATGCTGGTGGGACTTCAGGGCTCGGGAAAAACCACAACCTGCGGGAAACTTGCTAAATTGGTGGCTGCACAAGGGAAGAAACCACTGTCGGTCTCTTTTGATGTAAAACGACCGGCCGCACAGGATCAGCTGAAGATAATCTCACGGCAGTTGGGGCAGGCTTTTTTCGAGCTTTCTCCGGAACAAACGGCGGCTCCCCAACGGGCTCTCAAAGAAGTGCTCCGCTACGCCCGTACACATGGACACGATCCTTTGATCGTCGATACGGCGGGTCGGCTTCATATCGATGAAGATTTGATGCGGGAACTGAGGATGGTGAAGGAAACGTTGAAACCGCATGAAATCATATATGTGGGTGATGCCATGACCGGACAGGACGCCGTAAAAAGTGCTCAGTTGTTTGAGGAGAAAATCGGATTAACCTCGGTTATTCTAACGAAACTGGATGGGGATGCCCGGGGCGGAGCGGCGTTGTCGATCGTCTCGGTTACCGGCAAATCGATAAAATTCATCGGAACCGGAGAAAAGTTGGATAATCTGGAACTTTTTCACCCGGACCGCATGGCCTCCAGGATCATGGGGATGGGAGACGTCCTGAGTTTGATTGAAAAAGCGGAGCGGGAAACGGATCTCCAGGAAGCGGAAGAGATGACCCGCAAGCTGCGAAAACAGGAGTTTTCACTGCAGGATTTCAAGAAGCAGCTTGAACAGATCAAGAAGATGGGATCTCTTTCCTCCATTATGAGCTCCCTTCCTTCCGGCGGAATGTTCAAGAATATTTCCAAGATGAATATAGATGATAAAAAGCTGGCTTATTACGAAGCCATTATCGATTCCATGACGCCCGGCGAGCGGGAAAATCCCAAAATCATAGACGGAAGTCGTAGAAAACGCATCGCGCGGGGCAGCGGACGGCCGGTTTCGGAAGTCAACCAGCTTCTGAAGCAATTTTTTGAAATGAGGCGAATGATGAAGAAATCGACTTTCCAGAAGCTTCTCTCTTCATTCCCTTTATCTCATTAGAAGCAGTTGACTTATGCTTCCTTTTACTATATCATGTCCCTTTATCCCAGATTAAGAGCGTGGAAGAAAATGATATCAATTCGACTGACCAGACTCGGAGCAAAAAAGAGGCCATTCTATCGCATTGTCGTAACGGATTCGCGGAGGCCGAGAGAAAGTAAAGCCAAGGATATTATCGGGTATTATAATCCGTTGCAGGATCCGCCCGAAATCAAAATCGATAAGGAAAAAGCCGACTATTGGGTGGGTCAAGGAGCGCGAGTTTCTGAAACGGTACAATCTCTCTTACATAAAGCTTCAAAGTCAGAGAAGCAATCCAATTAACCAACAAAAAGGAGGTTACAGTGAAAGAACTCGTTGAATTGATTGCCAAATCATTGGTTGACAATCCGGAAAAAGTACAGGTGTCGCAGCTTGAAGGAGAACAAACCTCGATTCTTGAGCTCAAAGTTGCCCCGGAAGATCTCGGGAAAGTGATTGGAAAACAAGGGAGAACGGCGCGAGCCATTCGTGTGATTCTCGGTGCTGCCGGAATGAAGCTGAAAAGAAGATTTAATCTGGAAATCATTGAAAAACAGTAAATTAGTCAGCATCGGAAAAGTATTAGGGAGCCAAGGCAATAAAGGCGAACTCAAGCTAGCGCTGTTCACGGGGGATTGCGGAAAGCTTTTTTTTTTCACGGGTAATTTTTAAAAAAAAGGGGATTTCCAAGGAACTTGAGATCGAGTCTCAACGCTCCCATAAAAATACGTGTATTGTAAAATTCAAGGAAATTTCTTCGATATCCCAGGCGCAGGAATACATGGGTTTGGAGTGTTTCCTGCCGGAGGATGAGTTCGGACGGCTGGAGGAGGATGAGTATTATCTCCATCAGATAATCGGCTGTTCGGTGGTTACCCTGGAAGGAAAGGAAATCGGCACGGCCGCCGATATCCTTGAGTATCCCGGAAATGAAATCTTGGTGGTCGAAAGGGACGAACAAGAAATCCTCATCCCTTTCAATCGAGAGATCTGCCGCGAGATCAATCTGAATAAGAGAAAGATCCGGGTGGATCCCCCGGAAGGGCTTTTAGACTTGAATGAGGTTTGATATAATCACAATATTCCCGGACATGTTTCGGGATGTGTTTTTCGGTGGAGTTCTGAAGAAGGCGCTTGACATCGGCTTGATCGAAGTCAACGTTCATAACCTTCGTGACTTTACCGAAGATAAGCACCGACAGGTGGATGACCGCCCGTTCGGGGGGGAGCCGGGAATGGTTCTCAAGCCTGAGCCTTTGTTCAAAGCCGTTGAAACGATACGACGGGCTCCCGGAACCCCGGTGATTTTGTTGTCCCCTCAGGGACGAAGATTTGACTCCCGGTTGGCGGAGACGTGGGCCCGGTCTCCTCAAGTCATCATGATATGCGGCCGTTATGAAGGAGTTGATGAAAGAGTGAATGGATATTTAGCAACGGATGAAATTTCCGTGGGCGATTATGTGTTGACCGGGGGGGAACTTCCGGCGATGCTGATCGTCGACGCGGTATCGCGTTTCGTCCCCCGCGTTGTGGGAAACGAAGATTCGGTCCGAACGGATTCTTTTTGCGGAGGCCTTTTAGGGCACCCTCAATACACGCGGCCGCGGGATTTCAGAGGAATGAAAGTTCCGGAAATACTTTTTTCCGGGGACCACAAAAAGATAGATGCCTGGAGACAAAAGATGGCGCATGAAAAAACCAGGCGTTTGCGGCCGGATCTCCTGCGGAGTGACTGCAAGGATTCCCAGAAAGGCGGGAGCCGTATGAAAAAATGTCCGGCCGGGAAAGGAAAGAACCATGAATATAATTGATTTAGTCGATGAAAAACAGCTGAAAGATGATATCCCGGAGTTCACCATCGGAGATACCGTTAAAGTGGACGTTGTCATCCGGGAAGCGGAGAAGGAAAGAATCCAGGTTTTCAAGGGAGACGTCATCGCCCGGCGCGGCTCCGGTTCGGGAGAAACCTTTACCGTGCGGAAGATATCTTTCGGTGTCGGTGTCGAACGAATCTTTCCCGTACATTCGCGTATGATCAAAAAGATCGAAGTGGTAAGACACGGAAAAGTTCGAAGAGCCAAACTCTATTTTCTCCGCAGCCTGCGTGGAAAAGCCGCACGCTTGAAAGAAGCCAGGTAGATACCCGACTCTCTGGGAATTTCAGAAAGATCAGGCAGAAAGCCTACGTTGTATTCTTTGATGTTATAGAGGACCGAAGTTGGCTGATTTTCGGATTGAATCCGAGGTTCTGCTGGAAGGTTTTTCGCTCATCGCGGGGCTGGATGAAGTGGGCCGGGGGGCTCTTTTCGGCCCGGTGGTCGCCGCGTCGGTCATTTTCCCCGCCGAATATATCCGCGCCCGGGGGCCGGAATGGTTGAGCGCGATCGACGATTCCAAACGTTTATCCCCTCGGAAAAGAAAAAAGCTGGCCGCGGAGATCGCATCCGGCGCCCGGGGGATCGGGATCGGATTGGCCTCTTCCACGGAGATAGACAAGGAAAATATCTACCAGGCCTCTCTATCCGCCATGCACCGGGCGGTATGCAATCTTATGCCCTCGCCGGATTTTCTTTTGGTTGACGGCTTCCGGCTGAATGATGTAAATTATCCTCAGATGAGTATCGTTCAGGGAGACCGAAAAAGCACGACGATAGCCGCCGCCTCAATCATCGCCAAGGTTTACAGAGATGAAATGATGGTTCAATTCAACACCCTTTATCAGGAATATGTGCTGGCCGGGAATAAAGGATATGGAACCCGGGCTCATTATGAAGCCCTGCGGCGGTTTGGCCCGACGCCGTTTCATCGCCGTTCCTTTCATCTTGGATCCGATCAAAAGAAATGATAGCCAGAATCGATAAGGAAAAAATCGAAAGCGCAGCGGAGAAGCTCATCAAACGAGGGAGACTTTCCGAGGCGATAACCGAATACCAGAAGCTGCTGAACGGCGGGGATCAGGACATCCCGATCCGCAATATCATCGGTGATCTCTATGTCAAATCCAATCAAAAAGACAAAGCCGCCAAGGAATTTCTGAAGATAGCCGAGCTGTATGAAAAAAAGGGTCTTAATTCCAAATCCATCGCGATCTATAAGCGAATCATTCGGCTTAATCCCGATGATACCGAAACCGCCAGGAAATTAGCTGATCTCTACTATAATCAAGGTTTTATATCCGAATCGAAAACCGAATACCTCAATCTCGCCAAACGTTTCAAAAAAGAAAAGAAGAACCGGGAAGCGATCCTGATCTTTGAGAAGCTTCTCAAGATAGATCAAGGCAGCCGCGATGCACGATTAACACTGGCGGATTTGTATTCGGAAGAGGGAAAGATCGAGCCCGCCGTGGAGGAATTGAACGCCGTTGCCGAAGATATGATTCGAAAGAATGAACTCAAGGACGCGGAAGCATTGCTCCTGCGAGCCCGGAAGATCAAGGATACGCATCTGCGAACATTGGCCAACCTCATCGAGCTGTTGAAGCTGCAGGACAAAAAACAAGAAGCATTATCCCTCATCGATGAAGTTCTGGAAAAAGACACAAACAATATCAAGGCACTTCATCTCCAGGGAAATCTATTTTATGAAGACGGTGACGCTGAAAAAGCTGAAGCGGTATTTGACAAGATTCTCGGCATCAAACCCAATGATGTCGATTCGCGGGTTAAATTGGGAAAGATCGCTATCCAGAGGGATCAACTCGATAAAGCTTTCGCGTTGTACGATCCCCTGGTAGATACGCTCCTTCGCAAACAAAAGGGAGACAAGGCCATTGGATTGATGGGTCTGCTCCTTGAGACGAAGAAGCTCCATCTGCCCACTATAGAAAAATTAGCTTCCATTTATCGGGCCAGAAACCAAAAGAAAAACCTGGAGATTGTGTATGGCGTCCTTCTGGAGGAATATCGGCAAAGAAAGCTTCGTGAAAAAGTACTGACGATTCTGGATGCACTCCTGCTGATTTCACCGGAAAACAAGCGATATGTTGAAGAATCCGCGAAGCTCAGAAAAGAGCTGGGCATTGCTGAAAAAACCGCCCCCCCAAAAGAAGCCTCCCCGCAAGAAACGGCGGAGGATATCGTACAGGAAAGCCTTCTGAAAGTTGATCTGCATTTGGAACAGGGGCTCATCCGCAACGCCAAGCGTATTCTTGAGAATCTTCGCATGAGATTTCCCGACGATCCACGGGTTATACAAAAGGCCGAAACGCTTGCCGGCGTCGAGACCCGGGTGAACATGAATGATCTCCAGAACCGGGTCGAGAAAGTCGCGCGCAGGGAAACGGAAATTCATAAAAATGATTTTGTCCCGCCCGGTGAGAATTTGATGGGCGGCGAAAACGCCGGACTGGCCGACGACAAGCTCACCGCCGCGGATCTGTTTGCGGAAACGGATATCATCCCGTTCATGACCCTGCAGACCGGAGAAAAGAAATACTTTGATCTTTCTGAAAATATCGATGAGGAACTGGAAGCCATCCAGGCGATATTCAATTATCAGATCCGCGGGGATACCACGATCGTGGAAAAAGCTCTATCGGACATTGTCTCCGAATTTCGCAAAGCTCTTGATGAGAAAGTGGAAAAAGAAGACTACCGGAGCCATTATGACCTCGCGATCGCATTTCTGGAACAGAGACTTTTTGATGAGGCGATTGAGGAGTGCAAACTCGCCTCTCATGATGAGAACCTCCGGTTGGAGTGTTTCAGTGTCATCAGTCACTGCTATCGGGAAAAAAAAGTTTATGACGAGGCCATCCAGTGGCTCGATGAGGCCATCGCTATCGTCGAAGAGAATTCGTCTCAGGCCTATGCCCTGAAATACGAAAAAGCCATCCTCTATGAGGACCTGAAAGATGATAAGAATGCCGGCAAGCTTTTTCGTGAGGTTCATAAATGGAATGCGGACTATCGGGACATCGCGAAAAAGGTAAAATAGACTAAAAAACCGGCATCCGCTCCTCCCCGATTCGATTTGATCCAACATCTTCCTTCATATCTCAGTGATTTATTCTCTTGGAGCTTCGGCGCGGGAGGATGATGGGGAGAGAGCCGTGTGATCATGAGAAAATGGCTCATGCGCATGCGTTATCTTTACTGAAGCGATAAACGCGGGACCGACACACCACACCATCCCTCATTCCCGCGACGCGGAAAGAAGCGATGGAGAATACGGATCTACTGAACAGGATGTTGGCTGTGATCAAGCACTCTCTGGCTTCGGATCGAGTGGTTTTTCAAGTCATGGATGAACATAATCGAGCTCTTATGAAAAGAGAATTACCGGAGCGAAACGGAGACGAGGGCGGCATCCCCGCTTGGATCATCGGCCTGGTGCGAAAATCCCGCATGCCTCTGTTGGATAGAGATGCTTCGAGTGGAGCTCCCTTGAATGCTCCTCATTCACTTTGCCTTCCCATCGACATGCCATCGACATATCGGGGCTTGGTGTATCTGGAGCGACCGCTTGGACGGTCTCCTTTTTCATCTTCCGATCTTAATTTGCTGCGGATCCTATCGCCTTCTCTGGAAATGACCGCAAGCGAGGAACGAATCGGGTCGCTTCCTCACGATCCTTTCCGTCAATCGTCACAGCCGCGGATCATTGGAACCAGTCGGATAATGAGGGATGTGCATCGACTGATCGAGAAGGTGAAGAACAAGGATACTCCGGTCTTTATTTGGGGTGAAAGCGGCACCGGAAAGGAGTTGGTGGCTCGGAATATCCATTATAGCGGAAGCCGCGGTTCAGGAAGATTCGTAGCGCTGAACTGTGGGGCGATTCCAGAAAATTTACTCGAGAGTGAGCTTTTCGGCTATGCTCGGGGAGCCTTTACGGGAGCAACGCGTGACAAGCCCGGATTGGTGGAGGAGGCGGACGGCGGGACCTTGTTCTTGGATGAAGTTGGAGATCTCTCTTTGCCGCTCCAAGCCAAACTTCTGCGGTTCTTGCAGGATCGGGAAATTCGCAGGGTGGGAGAAACCCGAACCAGGCAGGTGGACGTCCGCTTCATCAGTGCAACGAACAAAAAGCTGGAAGAGGAGATGCGTCGGGAGAGATTCCGGGAGGATTTGTACTACCGGCTTAAAATCGTAACCATCGAAATTCCGCCTTTACGGGACCGCCGGGAAGATGTTATCCCTCTTTTGGAATATTTCTTGAAGATATACTGTCGGGAGCAGGGACGTCCCCGCTCCTATTTCACTCCCAGTGGAGTGGAGTTGCTTCTGCATTATTCATGGCCGGGCAATATCCGGGAACTCCAGAATGAGGTCCAGCGTTGTCTCATCCTCAACGGCGACGGAGCTTTGATCAAGGAAGAGAGCCTGTCGCCTCGAATAAATCCAGGGGGTGTGATCCCGGTCGGCGATGCCAATAATTTTTTCAGAGCCAAGGCGGATTTCGAAAAAAGATTTATCCTGCAGGCTTTGGCCAGATTCGGCAATAACAAAACCCGTACGGCTCAGAAAATCGGACTCAGTCGACAGGGTTTGTTCAAGCTTATTAAAAAGCATGCTATTGAAGAACGAAAATAGCACCGATCTTTATAAGCCATGTCCCCGTCTTAAAACGGCGGAGCTTGCTCTTACCGCCTACCGGTTGAATCTGATCGCTGAGGATGGATCCCGCCTTCTTGATGCCCTTCGGCGAATATTTTCGTTTTTCACCCCGGTTTGTTTTTTGGGCTCCACGAGATTGAGGATAATTGACGTTGACGGGGAAGGGAAATATCTGCTAAATTTCCTATAATGAAAAAAACAGATGAAAAAGCGGACCTCCTCGAGGTCAAGTGTCCCTTGTGTCAGGGCCTCCTGTGGATCGATCTAAAAACCCGGTCCGTCGTTCGATCTGAAAAAGGGAAAAAGCAAAAAGGATCTTTGGATGATTTGCTGCAGATCGAGAAAAAGCGGAAACGGGAATTTTCTCAGAAGTTTAAAGCGACGGCCGAGCTGGAACGGGAAAAGCGAAAAAAAGCACAGGAGCAATTTGACCGGGTCTTAACGGATATTGATAAAAACGAATGACGTCCCGTCGTCTTTCAGACCGGGCGACGATGGATTATTCGAGTGGCGCCCTCCGCCGGGGAAGGATGTTCAGCTGCCGATCCGGGTTTCATCCTCTTGTATCCTCGACGACATTGTGAATTTCGTGAAACCGAAAACCGCCAGGATAATCACCGACAGATAATTCATAAAGGCCCAGGGAAGATAGGAAAATGTGGATATCCCCAGGGTCCCGGTGATGTAAACCCCCGCCATGCTCCAGGGAATCAGCGGTACCATGATGGCTCCGCTTTCTTCGATGATCCTGGAAAGATTTTTCGCCGCCAGCTTTCTCTTCTTGTATACCGGAGCCAGAAGCTCCCCCGGTATTATCATGGAGAGATAAGAGCTTCCGGTGATCAGCGCCGTCACCAGGGATGCGGTGATGGTGGTCAGGACAATCGTGGATACCTTGTCAGCAAACTTCATCACTCGGTCCAAGATGGTGGACAGAAGGCCCGTTTTCTGCATAATGCCGCCGAAGCTGAACGCTGTGAAGGCGACCAACTGGGTCTCCATCATGCTCATCATGCCTCCTCGTGAGATAAGCTGATCAACTTGGGCGACTCCTGTGTCCGCCTGATATCCGGTGTTGAGGGCGGTGGCGATTTCGGGAATCGTAGCATGCTGAAAAAGCACGGCAAGAATTCCGGCCGTCAGCGATGAAAGAAGCATACCGGGGATTGTCGGTTTTTTATGGGCTGCGAAATAGAAAACAATGATCATCGGCAGCAGCAGCAGCCAATGAAAAGAAAAATGGTCTTTCAGAGTTCGCATGATGATCAACATGCTTTCGGAGGAAACCTCGCCGGCGCCGGTATTCATGTTCAGTCCGACAAATAAGTAGATCACGAGCCCCGTCATCCAGGCGGGAGCGGCCGACCACATCATGTGCTTGATGTGGTCGAAGAGATTGGATCCGGCCGCCACGGGAGCCAGGTTGGTGACGTCGGAGAAGGGCGACATCTTATCTCCGAAATATGCTCCGGAGACGACGGCGCCGGCCGCCGGTCCCAGTGGGATGCCTAATCCGAGAGCGATTCCGATGAATGCGACTCCCAGGGTACCGATAGTCCCCCAGGATGTTCCGGTGGCGATGGAGGTCAGAGAACAGACGAAGCAGGCGGTTACCAGAAAATATTTCGGTGAAATAAGCTTCAGCCCGAAATAGATGATCATGGGGATGGTTCCGCTGGCGATCCAGGACCCGATCAAAACGCCGACACACAGCATGATCAAGATGGCGGGCATCGCTTTATGAATGCTGTCCACGATGCCCTCCTCCATTTCCTTCCAGGAAAAATGCAGCAGGAATCCCAAGCATCCGGTGATGAAAGCGGCGCCGATGAGCAGGACCTGAGGCCGGATTTTATACACCCCGTAACCGATACCCAGAAGAAGCCCCATGGCAACAAGTGGGATCAAGGCGACGGATAATCTTATCTTCTTAACCGGGCCGCCGCTTGGATCTTCTCTTTGCATATGAAACCTCGTACGGTGAGGCATGGTGAGGTACAATCCAACGCCGCTAAATTATCATGTCCTAAACGGCAATGCAAGCAGGCTCTTCGCTTAGAACTCGCGGCCTTTTGAAATCAATGGGGATCGCAATTTTTATAAGAGCTTTTCCTTTAAATGGAAATTATTTACAATGGAACATCATGTCTTCAGAGGAGAAACGGCTATTTGAAAAAAATTACCGGGAAATAGAACCGGTGGTCCAAAGAATATCATCATTCCTGTTATTCGGAAAAAAAATCGACGTCATGGGCCGTGAGCATTTTATCATCCGGGGCCCGAGCATAATCGTCGGCAATCACATCGGCAGCTATAAAGATGTGGCGACGATTTATAAAATCGTTCCCCGTCCGGTCGTTTGGACCGCCAATCGTCAGCTTTTCAATAAAAGAGAATTCAAATATCTGGTTCGGAAGCATCTCAAAAGGCATATGAAAGATTTTGGAATGATCGCCAATCTGATTTTGAAACCGATATCGCTGCCGCTGATAAATTATATCACCAAGAATATCTCGCGGATCGGAACCATTCCGGTGGATCTTTCCAAGAGGAAGACGCATGCGATCTATTCCTGTCAGGAAAACATCAAGCGCGGTCGAACCGTCGTCCTTTTACAGGGAAGAGGTCGAGTCATGAAGAAGGATCCGCATCCCTACATCCACCCTTTCCGCAGGGGGGCGGCGATCATTTCTTACAACATTTTCCAGGAAACCAAAGAGGCGATTCCGGTAACACCGGTAGCGATGTTCGGCACCCATTTGGCGGGAATCGTACCCAATCGGATAAAGGTCAATGTGGGGCGACCGATGTATATCAACGATTATCAGGCGGACGGCTTTACGGATACCATCGAACGGTTTCGGGCGGCGCTGGAAAAAAGAACCCAACGGTTATTTTTTGAGATCGTAAAATCCTGAAGCGGAGGATTCGTTCCGATCGCTTAGCCCTCGGAATCGAATCGCGAGAGGATATCATTGTTCAGCTTGAGAAAGAGATCATACTTGATCTTCACTTCCTTTTCTTCCCGGATCCGTGTCAACATGGATTGATACACTTTGTTCTTCTTGGATTCCAGCAGGGTCTCCCTCTCGGATGCTCGGTTTTCGGCGAACTCCTCCCGCGTAACCTCTTTGCGTTCCAGAAACCGGAGTAGAGCGACCCCGCCTTCGAAGACGACCGGAGGGCTGATCTCATTCAGGGGATGAGAGAAAGCCAGTTCATCGATTTGTGAGTTTTCTCCGATTACGCTCAAGTACTGCCCGCGTTTGTGTTCATCCACCGTTTTGTATTCCAATCCGTATTTTTCGGCGAGATCCTCAAGCGGTCGGCGTGCGGATTCAGCGATGACGTTCCCGATCAGCTCTTCGGCCTTTAAGTCTCTCAAGTGATCGCCGAAGGCGGTGCGAACATCTTCTTCGACTTCTTCGTATTGTGCGGGGCGCGGTGGGGCGATGGTATTGAGTTGTACCAAGCCAACGCCTTTATACGTGTAAATAGGGCTCGAAACATCATTTTCTTCAAGCTGATGCAGCGCCGAAGCGATGGAGCCTGAAGGATCGATTTCAGCTATGGATTCGCCGTCTTTCAACAGCCCCGTGGACGCGACGACGTAACCGAGCTTTCGTGCGGCGGATTCCAGGCTCTTTTCACGTCTGGCGGTCTTTTCCAGTTTCGCGACTTTTTTCTCTATGATGCTGTTGGCTTTTTGGTCCTTGAGGATGTCGGAAATCCTCTCTTTAACCTCTTCCAGGGGTTTCAGAAAAGCATCTTCCTTTAATGTCACCTTCAAGAAGGCGATGCCCTCATCCAACTTGATCGGTTCTGACACTTCTCCCTCGGCTAGAGTTTCGACGGTCTCCTGTTCCGTGGTGGAAAGACGCTTCCACTCGAATAATCCCCAATCTCCCTTCTCTTCGGCTTTTTCATCCCGGGAGTGGATTCTCGCCAACTCGCCGAAATCCTCTCCCTCGTTGATTTTTTGAGCGATCCCGTCGGCCTCTTCCTCGACGGATGTCGTCTCCCGGTCGGTGAAAGGCAGAAAAATTCGACGGACCTGAGTTTTTTCCGGTTCGGTGAACTGAGGTTCATTGTCCTTATAATAGCGGTTGATATCGGAGTCCGGCAGCACGATTTCTTTCTTTGAAATGTCGTTGTCGAAGAAGACATAGTTGCCCTCTCGCTTTTCCGGCACTTTGAAGTCCTCTTTATGATCGTTGAAGAATTCGCGCATCTGGTCCGGGGCGAAATCGGTGTCGATTTCCATCTTCGCGGACTCGGCCAGAACATATTCCATTTTTGCGAATTCGTTTTTGTCTTTGTATGAGTTCCAGATTTCCTCTTCCGAGACGGCGATTCCGGCCGTGAGAAGATGGATAACCTTGTCGATCTCGATCTCTTTTTCCAGGTTTTCTTCGAACTGTTCAAGAGATATCCGGTTCCAATCAAGGATTTTTTTGTACTCCTGAAAGCCGATGAATTTTCCATCTTTTTGGAATACGGGATAGCTCTTTATCTTTTCCCTCAGTTCTTCAGCGGAGGCTCTGATGCCATAATCCGCGGCAACTTGAAGCAGAAGCATGCGCTGGATATTCTGTTCCAAAACCTGCTGGGGGATATTGAGTTGCTGGATGAAGTTACGATCCAGCGTTTTGAATTCTCTCTTCAACATTTCCAATCTCGTTCGCAGCGATTCCATGTAAAACTCGGTAGTGAATTTCTCTTTACCGACGGTGGCGATAACATTGGCGTCGCGAGATTCCCCAAGACGTCCTGCCCCTCCCCAAACGGCGAAGATGGAGATGATGAAGGCGATGATGACGAACCACAGCGTAGGAGCCAAGGACTTCAAATTCTTTCTCATTGATTTTAACATGGTTTCACCTCAAATAAATTCGATAACCGATTCATACGCAGCGATGTATTTCCGGTCGTGACGGGATGCTTCTTATAGGATCGGATATTCCACCCATCAACCATAAATCTTTTTTCCCGTCTGTGCAATATATCGGACGCTCATTTCCCTATTCCTGGAGCAAATATCTGGAAATCACGAGCCGTTGTATCTCGGATGTTCCTTCATAGATGGATAATACGCGGGCGTCCCGGTAGAGCTGTTCGATGAGAAATTCCCGGGAGTATCCATATCCGCCATGGATCTGCAAGGCTTGATAGGCGATCTTATTGGCGGCTTCGGAAGCGAAGAGTTTGGCCATGGCGGATTCCTTGGCATAGGGAAGGCCGCGATCGTAGTTGTCGGCTGCCCTGTAGGTCAGCAACCGGGATGCGTCGACGAGAACAGCCATGTCGGCGAGCATGAATTGGATAGCTTGAAATTCCGCGATTTTCTTCTGGAATGCCTCCCGCTGATGTGTGTAGGCCACTCCTTCTTCCAATGCTTTTTGCGCCAGGCCCACGGCTTGGGCGGCGATCCCTATTCGCGAGCCGTCGAGACATTGAAAGGCGATTGATGCGCCTTTCCCCTCCGTCCCCAGGAGATTTTCTTCCGGGATGCGACAGTTCTCCAGGGAGATTTCAGCTGTGAGGGAAGCATGAAGTCCCATCTTCTCTTCGATCTTGGAGATTTGAAAACCCGGTGTGTCCTTATCTACGATAAAAGCGCTCAATGTTTTTTTCCCGGGGATGGTGCCTGTTCGGGCGAAGATGATAACGGCCCCGGCTTCTCCTCCTCCCGAGACCCAATTTTTGGTTCCGTTCAGGATATAGGTGTTCCCTTCTTTGACCGCTTTGGTTGAAAGGTTCATCACGTCCGAACCCGCTCCGGGCTCGGTTAAACTGAAAGCGCCGTACATGTCACCTCGGGCCGCGGGTGGAAGATAGCGGGTTTTTTGTGTATCATTTCCGTATCTCCCGATGGCGCCGCAGAAGAGAGAACTGTGGACGCTGACCAGAACTGCGGTGGATGGATGGGCACGGCTGATTTCTTCGATAGCGATCATGAGGGAAAGGAGATCCGTTCTCATTCCCCCGTATTCCGAGTCCACCGCCATCCCTAAAATTCCGAGTTCTCCCAATTTCTTTAAAATCTCATGTGGAAATGCGGCATGGGCCTCTAATTCTTTGGCGTGAGGCATGATTTCGTTTTGAGCAAAATCGCGGATCATATCGCGAATCATCGCTTGGTCTTCTGAAAGGTTGAAATTCATTTCTTCGTCTTTCTTGAAATCGGCGTCATCGACCGAAAAAAAGTCCGGCTTTTCGGGGCCGGTCGGCCGAAAACTTGACTTCGGGATTATTTTATTTCATTAAATAAAGGTTGCAGTCTTCGATATGTCGTTTCCAGATCTTCAATAACGACTTTTGTCTTTCCCACCAGCGGCATAAAATTGGAATCGCCCGTCCAACGGGGAATGATGTGCATGTGATAGTGGTCTGTGACTCCCGCTCCCGCGCTTTGTCCGATGTTCATGCCCGTATTGAATCCGTGAGGTGCATAATGTTTTCTTAATATCCCTAAGGTCAGCTTGAGCAGATCGGCCATTTCGTCCGAAGAAGCCTTGTCCGCTTTTTCTATGGATGCGATATGCCGGAAAGGAACGATCATGATGTGTCCGGGCGTATAGGGATATTTGTTCAAAAGAATGAAATTATGGTTGCCGCGATAGAGTATGTGGGCTTCCCGGTCGTCTTTTTTTTTAAAAGCACGGCAAAAAACACAATCTTTCATCGTACCGGTATTGACAACATATTCCTCTCGCCACGGAGCGGTTATGTATTCCATTATTGGTTTATAAGATTCTTTAGCAGTTTGCTCGGTTTGAAATAGAGGACTTTTTTCGGGGGGACTTGTACGGGTTTACCGGTACGCGGATTTCGGCCGGCGCGGGCACCCCGTTGTCTGAAACGGAAACTTCCGAATCCTCGAAGCTCGATCTCTTCGCCTTTCTGCAGCGCTTCCTTGATCGTTTGGAAAAAAAGATTCACTCCCGCTTCTGCTTCCTGTTTGGAAATGTCCATCTCTTTGGAAAGCTTGTTGATTAAATCAGCTTTTATCATCTTTTTCCTCCTTATTCGGGGTCTCTCCCTTCTGGACTACTTTACTCTCTTGTCCCTTGGTCCCTTCTTTAGATGATGCTTGTGTCTCCTCCTTTTTTTTGGTTGTTTGAGGCTTCGGTTTTGCGGGGGGTGTTTCTTCCGTTTTTTTCTCGGTTTTGGTTTTTTTCTCGGTTTTCTTCTCGGTTTTCGCCTTGGTTTTTGCCTTGGTTTTTGCCTTGAGCTTTTTCTCGGGTTTGGCTTCGGTTTCCGCCTCGGTCTTCTCTTCGTCTTTTATTTCGGTTTTTTTATCATCCGTGGTTTTGCCCTTGGCTTTCTTCTCGGTTTCGGCTTCCCTCTCGATTTTTTTATCGGGTGTTATCTCAGTTTCAGAAGGAGAGACGGATTTTACGGATTTTTTTTGAGGGATCTCGATGTTTTTCAACTCATCTTTCATGAGGTCGCCCAGGGTCATGCCGCCGTCTTGATTTTGCATGTATTTCTGGTATTCCATTTTCTGGGTTTCGATTTGAGCTTGTCTGAAACTTAGAGAAATTTTCTTTTCCGCTTGATTCATCCGGATGATTTTTGCAAGCCGTTCATCTCCAAGGGAAAAGTGTTCATTGGGGTCTTCAATTTTCCGCTCATCGAGTTCGGAAAGAAAAACCACTCCTTCGATACCCGGCATGATCTCAACGAAAACACCAAAGTTGGCGATGCGTACGATCTTCACATTGACCAGGTCTCCCATCCTTTGGCGCTTGAAAAAATCCTCCCATATATCGCCCTCGAGTTGTTTGATTCCCAGAGAGAGCTTCTGTCTGCCGACATCGATGTTCAATATGACGGCTTCCACTTCACTTCCGACCTGTAATTTAATTGAGGGGTGTTTGATCTTTTCCCAGCTTATATCCGAAATGTGGATGAGACCTTCAATCCCTTTCTCCACTTCCATGAAAGCGCCGAAATCGGTGATGCTGGTGATGGTTCCGTGAACATGAGAGCCTGGGCTGTATTTCTGCTGGAAAACTTCCAGCGGATGAGGGGTGACCTGCTTGAGTCCCAAAGAGATTCGTTTGGCTTTAGGATCGATGTCAATGATGGAAACCATGACTTCTTCCCCGATGGAGAGAACCTTTTTCGGGTGAGTGGGTTTGCGTGACCAGGTCAGGTCGGAGATGTGAACCAAACCTTCCACTCCCTTTTCCAACTCGATGAAGGCGCCGAAATCCGTGAGGCTGACGACTTTTCCGGTGACTTTTTCCCCGGCCGTGTATTTGGTCTCGATCCCCTCCCAGGGATTCGGTGTGAGTTGCTTGTAACCGAGGGATATCCGCTCATCTTTTTCGTTGAAATTGAGAATTTTAACTTCAATCTCTTGGCCGGAATGAAGCAGCTCGGAGGGATGATTGATTTTTCCCCAGGAAATATCGGAGATATGAAGGAGTCCCTCAACTCCTCCGATGTCGACGAAAGCGCCGAAATTCGTCAGGGATTTGACGATTCCTTTTACGTGTTTATCGATTGTCAGCTGAGAAAAAACCTGTTTTTTTCGCTGCTCCCGTTCGTCTTGAAGAAGCAGTTTGCGAGATAAAACCGCATTCTCGCTTTTTCGGTCAAATTTGATGACTTTAAACTTGAATCGGTTGCCGACTAATTTCCCGGGATCCCTGATCGGTCGTACATCAGCGTGCGAATCAGGCAGGAACGTGTCGATTCCAACATCGACCGTGTATCCGTTACGGATTTTCTGCCTGACTTTTCCAATGATCCAGTTGTTTCTCATGTAAGCGGTTTCTAGGTTGTTCAGCGCTTTCTGCGCCATGGCCCGCCTGCGGGAAAGGACCAGATAACCTTCTTTCATATTGCTTTTTTCCAGAATGGCTTCGATGTCGTCTCCGGGTTTCAGGCCTTCGGCTTCCTTGGGATCACTGAAATCTTCCAGGGGAATGATGCCCTCGGACTTCGAGCCCACATCCACAAGTACGTGGGAGGGCGTGACGCGGATGATCTTTCCTTTCAGTAGTTTTCCCGGTGAAAGTTCTTGTGCGTTGAATTGATATTTATCGAGAAGATCCGAATAGTCTTCCTCGCTCATGACTTCGTTATTTTTTGGTTTTTTAGTTAGCTCTGACATTGGCCCTTATTCTCCCTTTGGAATTGATGTTCGAAGCTTGAATTGATTTTATCCACAACTTCTTGTATGGCCTCGGGAGGGGTCGATGCTCCCCCGCCCAAGCCGATTTTATGGGTTCCCTTGATCATTTCAGGGGTGATTTCCTCGGCGGTTTCTATGAAATATGTGTTCGGTTGGCTTATCCGAGCGATCCTGAACAGCTGCCGGGTGTTGGAACTCCGTTTCCCGCCGATAATGATCATCGTATCGACTTCCCCGGCGAGCTGGCGAATGGATTCCTGACGCCTTTGCGTCGATTCGCAGATGGTGTTGTATACGGTGAGTTCTTCGGTCGTAGAGATTAGAATTCCGGCGATTTCACGAAGCAGATCCATGCTTTGAGTCGATTGAGCAATCAAGGCTCGCTTTTTTTTGAAGAGCAAGCTCTCCGCGTCTTCCGAATTTTCACAAATGATCGCCCGGCCTTGACAAAATCCGTTGATGCCGATGACTTCGGGGTGATCGGAATTGCCGACGATAACGATTTGAATTTCTTCTTCTGTCAGACTCGCGACCAAATGATGTATCTTTTTAACGGAGGGACAGGTTGCGTCGATGATATGAAGGTTTTTGCGTTGCAGCGTTTCGGCAAGTGCGGGGCTGACGCCATGGCTGCGGATGATTACCGTCCCTTTCTGAATGTTGTCCGGATTGCTTTCGGATTGAATTCCTTGATCTTGGAGTTCGCGAATGACACGGGGATTGTGTATGAGATCTCCTAATGTCGTGACGTTTCCTTCGGTTTCAGTCCGAGCTTTGTACGCAATATCGATCGCTCGCCTGACGCCAAAACAAAATCCGGAATATTTAGCTATGATAATATTCATTTTTTCCATTAAGAATGATGGCCTATACTATCTCAGTTCCGCCCTGTTTGTCAATCCTAAATATAGGTAAAATACTAACTTAGGCTTAAATAAGACAGGATGATCCATCATGTTGTCTCTACAAGGGGGATTCCGGGAGAAATTCCGGGCTTCAGCTCATTTGCCGTCTTCTTCTTCCAGCATCTTTGAAATTTCTTCCGCGGACGGCAGCTCCTCCAGACTGTTGAGCCCGAAGTAGCGCAAGAACCTGTCGGAAGTGCGATACAGGAGCGGCTTTCCGGGGGCTTTTTTTCTGCCGACGATCTTGATGAGCTTTTTTTGAAGCAGGGTCTTCAAGGCATGCGAGGCATCCACTCCGCGGACGGAGGATATTTCCGCCAGTGTTATCGGCTGATTGTATGCGATCGTAGAGAGCGTTTCCAATGCGGCGGGAGACAGTTTGCTCTTTCGGTTCGAATGCAGCAGACGGCGTATCCAGGAGTCGAGTTCCGGCTGTGTAGAGAAAAGATACCCTCCGGCCACTTCGATGATCTTGATTCCTCGACCGGGGGAATTATAGTCGGTGGTGAGTTCCAGAAGAGCGGTTTCGATCTCTTCCGGTGAAAATTCCGCGAGGATTCCTTTGATCTTTTCTTTGGAGAGCGGCTCCAGGGAAATGAAAATAAGCGATTCAATGATGGTTTTGACCGGAATATTCATCGGCAGATTCCTTCCGCAGCCAGACTTTGATCGGGTGAAACAGAGCTTCCTGAACGGCGACGATCTTTCCGGCTTTAATGAGTTCGAGAAAGCAGAAAAAGGAAACGACGGCCTCTTCAAGAGTTTCCTGAGATTCGAAGAAAGCCGTAAAATCGAGAAAGGCGTGAATCCGGAGAACCTCGAGGATTTCGCGGGTTTTTTCCTCGATGGAATATTCTTTGCGCTCGATGGTTTTAAGATCCCCCCGCTCCCGCTTTTTCATCAGAAAGTAGAAGGCTTCCGCCAGGCCGAACAAGGAAACCTCCGTGAGTTCGAGATCTTCGGTTTTAGGCAGCGGAGGGAGAAAAGATCGCTGCCATTCGGGCAACCGTGTCTCTTCTTTTTGGCGCAGCAGGTTGGAGGCGGCCTTGATCTTCTGGTAATCCAGCAGTTTTTCGACCAGGATTTTGCGGGGATCATCCTCTTCTTCAGGAAGTGATTCGCGAGGCAGCAGCATCTGTGATTTGATGTGGATCAACAGCGATGCCATCAGGAGAAATTCGGCCTCTCTTTCCAGGTTGATGGAATCTTTTCGATTGAGGTATTCCAGATAATCCCCCGTGATGGCGGCTATGGGGATGTCATGAATATCGATTTTGCGTTTTCTGATGAGAAAAAGCAGGAGATCCAAAGGACCTTGGAAAACTTCAAGATTAATCTGGTAAGGGGTCGCGCTTTCCATCCCGGCTTACAATATTCCTTAAGTTCCTTAAAAAATCAATGTGAAGATGAGAATCTGTATGGGTCGGATGATGATATCCAACAGTCCAAGATAAACCAGAGCCAAGACGAGCAGGAAACCGTAGGGGCGGATCCGGTCGTACTGACGGGCTGCTTCATCGGAAAGAACTCCGCTCAGGATACCGCTTCCGTCAAGAGGTGGGATCGGGATCAGATTAAAAACCGCCAGCAGGATGTTTAGAAATATCATGTAAAAAAAGATCAGCGCGAGCCCCTCGAGCGGGAAAAATCCTTGGGGGAATCCTCCGCGTCCGGACAGAAAGGCTTGAAGAAAAGAGGTGACGCCGGGACGAAGGCCTTTCAACAGCAGGAGAGCGATCAAAGCGGCAAAAGCAGCGGCAAAATTTGACAGCGGACCGGCGGCGGATACGATCAGATTGTCTCGTTTGGGATTTTTGAAGTTGTAAGGGTTGACGGGAACCGGTTTGGCCCATCCGAAAGGCGGGGCTCCCATGATCACCAAAATAAGCGGGAGAATGATGGTTCCGATGGGATCGATGTGAGCAACGGGATTGAGGGTCAGGCGTCCCATGGAATATGCGGTGGGATCTCCCAGTTTAAATGCTGCCCAACCGTGAGCGGTTTCGTGGATCGTGATGGCGAACAAAATCACGAAAAGGCTGACGACAATCGATACGATATTCATGTTGATCTGTGTATATATAACATAACCGGCAGGTTGCGTAAAGAGCCTCTTGTCTGGAACGAGAAAGCGTCCACATGGAAAAATTCCAGTGAATGTGTCATAATTATTCTAATGAGTCCGGGAATTTCTGGGTGCTGTGAACAAGCTCCGGTCGGGGATCGTGGATTTAGTTCCCATTCAATGCTCAGAAGAATTTGGAGATCATGGGGAGAATGAAATTCGGTTGGATTGTAACTTTTCGGAGTGATATCCGTATGTTTTATTAGAGGCAGGGCGGAGAGGCCGGGGAACGCATCATCCCCTTCGCATTGTCAATCTGAATTTCAGCCGAAAGGAGGTTCCGGTCGCTGATCCGAATCAGAGGAATCAGGCGGTTGGAAAAAACCATGAGACGTGATTTAAAAGCAAATCGCAAATATTTCATGGGATTTTTTAGCTGGGTCTTGATATTGCTTGCCGTGCCGCTTTTCGCTTTTCCGATTCAAGAAGTGGAGTTGGATGATTTTTTCGCAAGGCTTCAGAATGCGTTGAAAGCGAAAGATTTCGAAGCCTACATCCAATCGTATGACTCACGGCTGCGGAATCGTGAATCTACTCGGATAAAGAGCACGTTTCAAGATTTTCAGATCGAAGACGTTACCATCACCCGAATCTTTTCCCGATCGATCAAGGAGGATGAATTTCAAGTGGTAACGCGGATTCTCTATGAAAATCCCCACACGGTTTTATTGGAGAATTGGCGGCTGCGGATCGAGAAAACGCAGGATATATTGTCCGTCATATCCAAGGAAATCCTTGGCAACTCCATTCGTCTGTATAAAATCCGTATTCCGGGGGGGGAATGGCAAAGAGTTCGGCGAGTCGAGGTCCGGCATACGGATCTAACGCTGACTTTCCATGATGCGCTTGTGTTTTACGACAGCCTCCCTGAAATGGAGACCGCGTTGCTCATCCTGGGAAACGGCCGTGTCCGGTTCTCCCCGTCTCCGGCCCGCGAAAAACACCAGTTGGAATTGATGTTTAAAAAGCGGGTGTTCGATGAACCCTTGGAATATGCGTTTCTGCGGTTTTCTCCCACCTTTTTCTCGAAAAATATCACCATCGATTCAGATCCCGATGAGCAGGTTCCCCCGCCGGACAGCGTCAAGAACCAGGCCTATTCATTATTCACCAAACATTACCCGCGTGCATTTACCATCGAACACTCCGGTGATACCCGTTACCTTTCAACCATTCCCAACGGAAATGAAGCCGTCATTGATTTCAAAAGCCGGCGCCACGGCCTTTTCTCGTATATATACTCACCATTTGCCGAAGAGGAAGTCCATCTTTTTCAATGGAGAGAGGAGCGATTGGTGAACATGTATACTCCCGTTGAAAACGGCGCTTCGCAAAAGCGGCTTTTTGTCTCCGCCGGAAAAGGTTTCGATGTTCTGAATTACGATTTGGATGTCGACTTCGATCCTACGGATTATTTCTTTTACGGAAAGGCGCGGATTCGGATCAAAGCGAAATTCGGTTCCCGGGAGCGTATGAGATTGAAATTGAATTCCCGGCTGCGCATCCTGAGCGTTCATGGGGAAAATCATGAAGAGCTGTATTTCAGCCAAGATAAACTGCGCAACAATCTGTATGTCTATTTCGTGGAGTCTCCGGAGGAAGGGGACGAAATTTCTTTCGATATCCAATATGAAGGCCGAATCCGGACACAGTCTCGGCCTGAGGAAGGTCTCCTGCTGCCTCAGGCCGCCGACGCGGCGGCTTTTCGTCTGTCAAAATATAAAACCTATCTGTATACACGTCAGGATTATTGGTATCCGGCTCCGCCCCATGATGATTATTTCACTGCCAGAATGACGATAACGCTGCCGAGAGATCATGCGGTTGTGGGATCGGGAACCCCGACCGAAACCCGCGAAGTGAGCGGTATCGGTGGACAATCCCAAGGAGATTATCGGGCGTATTACTTCAACGTCGAATTCCCCGTGAAATACTTGGCTTTCATCGCCGGGCGGATCACCAGGATGTCGAGGGAGGACGCACCGATTCCAGTGGAGTATTTTAAGGACGATGAATTCGGCTCTTCCCCATGGAATGTATTCGAAGAGACGAAGCGTATCCATCGTTTTTATTCATCTCTATTCGGACCGTATCCATATGAAAAGATAAGTGTCGTTCAGCGGCTGTGGAGTCAAGGGGGGGGGAACAGCCCGCCATCCTTCGTTGTTTTGAACGAGCTGCCGCGGTCATCACGGCGAGGTGGCTTGGTCCCCGCTATGAGCCCCGTCGATCTGCGGCGATGGGATGAATTTTTCCTGGCGCATGAGATCGCTCATCAATGGTGGGGGCAGGGAATCAGCTGGGATACCTACCATGATCTCTGGATAAGCGAGGGAATGGCCCAATTTGCCGCCATCTCCTATCTCCGGCACAAGTACGGGGAGAAGGCGTACGCTTTTATCTTGAAACGATTTTCCAAATGGACGAATCAGAACTCCTACTGGGGCCCCATAACGATGGGAACGCGTCTCAGCCATATGAATTTTGAGGCTTATCAAACGATCATTTACAACAAGACCGCACTGGTTCTGAATATGCTTCAAAAACTTCTGGGGCGGGAAAAGTTCATAAAGGCGTTAAAGCTTTTTTTCCAGAATAACAAATATGAAACCGTCCGCACAGCCGCTTTTTTCCGTGCGTTTCATGATTTGGGAGATTTGGACGCGGCATCGTTTTTCAATCCCTGGTTCAATTCTCACGGGTTGCCCGACATCGACGTGTCGCAAAGCGTCGGGAGAACTGAATCCGGCTACCGGATGGAGGTTGTGTTTAAACAGAGACGCGACCTCTTTGTTTTTCCCTTGGATCTGGAATGGAACGAAGAGGGCCGGCGTGTGATCAAGACGGTCACGATCCGAAATAAGCAAGAACGCTTCGTCTTCGATTGCGAAGGGAAGCCCCGGGGGTTTCGGGTTAATCCCGGAAATATCATCCCCGGCAAATTCAACTGACCTGGATGATCCAGGAAGTAAGCTGATAAAGATAGGGAAAAAAGCCCCACTTGAACAGAGCAAAACCATCAAGTTTAAGCGAGTTTTAGAATTGATGCAATGTCAATGATAGGTTGAATGTTATCAGCTTACTTCCCCCTACGGGCGAACCGATCTCACGGCATCGATTTCTTCACAGCCCGATCGGCGTACCTAAGTACGTCTCACGAGCTGATTCCTCATCGCTACCATAATCTCGGCCCGTGGCTCATCCAGGAGTGTGCTGAGCCGAGAGGGACTGTCTTTTCCTTAATTTAAGGGTCGGGTGGGAATGTACGCCTCATGAACCACTTCCTTGTCACCACGGCAATCTTGCTCCGTGGATAATCCAGGTCGGTGCTGGGCCCTGAGTATGGCTTTTTCCTTAATATCAGGGCGGGGAGGGTTGGCACCAGGGTGGTGCGGGTCGGCGGCGTGTCGGAAGGAACGGCGGTGTGAGATCGTCGCTTAGATGGGATTTCGGGCGCCATGAAAATTACGGTCTGCTCGGCGCTTCCGTAACTCCCCCCGTCCGTACTTGACGGCTGAATGAAATTCGATGCTTAGACAGGATTTTAGACGCCATGAAAATCATAATTCGCTCAGCGTCTGCGTAACTCCCCCCGTTCGTGGGTCAGACATACTCGACGGCCTTCTCCAAAGGCTTCCTTCGCGAACAGCGATTTTCAGGCTAAATCCTGTATGTCGCATCTCATTTCACACAGCCTTATCCTGTTTTTGGTGCTGAAAGACGTCTTTTCACTGACAGGATTTAGCCTGAAAATACCTTAATAATAGCGCCATATGTCCCATCCGGATTTTTGTCGGTGAGAGATGATGTTTCCCTGCAGGAAGGCTTGGCAGGTCACGGATCAAGATTGCGGTAGCGGAGAGGAAGCGGCTCGTGAGGCGTACTCAGGTACGCCGATCGGGCTGCAACGAATCTGATGCCGTGAGATCGGCCCGTCCTGAGGGTGGCCGACCCCCCCCGCCCTGAAATTAAGGTAAAAATCATCAACGAGAGAAGATTTTTACATGCAATTGAAATTTTCGATCAGTCGATACCCAATGAATTGTAAAAAGTTCTAAGGTTGATCGTCTTTGATGAAAACAGATGTGATTTTATTCCTGTATGAATCAGTTTACTTCATAAATACATCAATTCCTCAAGTCAGTAGGTGTCGGTGGAATCGAAATCGATATCCAACCGCTTAATCATCTCATTCAACGTGGTGGGCTTGACTCCCAGCATCTCCGCCGCTTTTTTCTGTACGCCCCGAGATTTTTTGAGCGCGGAGACGATCGCTCTTTTTTGAAATTCCGCCAACCGCTGTTTGAGATTCAAGTTTTCTCCGAAATCAGCGTTTGTATCCGGACCGTATCTCTGGTTTGAGAGCAAAAAGGGAGGAAGCGTATCCCGTGTGATGATTTTGGTTTTGGTAAGGACGACGGCTCTTTCGATCAGGTTCTCCAGCTCCCGGATGTTGCCTGGCCAGTCATATCCCTCCAGGATCTCGAGAATATCTTCGGTGACTCCGGATATTTCCTTGTCGTTCTCCGCGCTGTAAATATCTATGAAGTGTCTCACAAGAAGCGGGATGTCTTCTTTTCGCTGACGCAGGGAAGGCAGCTCGATTTTTATCACATTCAGTCGATAAAAAAGATCTTCACGGAACTTGTTCTGACGAATAAGGGTTTCCAACTCGACGTTGGTGGCCGCGATGACACGGACATCCACCTTGATGGTTTTTGTTCCTCCCAAGTGCATGAACTCCCTTTCCTGCATCACGCGGAGAAGTTTGGCTTGAGTCTCCAGATTTAAGGAGGAGATTTCATCAAAAAAGATGCTGCCGGTATCCGCGGCTTCGAACAGGCCTTTCTTTTGGCTGACCGCACCGGTGAACGCTCCCTTGACATGACCGAAAAGCTGACTTTCCAGAAGATCCGGCGGCAGGGAACCGCTGTTAACGGTGATGAAAGGGCATTGCACGCGGTCGCTGTTTTGATGAATGGCACGGGCGACAAGTTCTTTTCCCGTGCCGCTCTCTCCCTGGATCAGGATTGTGCTCCGGGTGGGAGCGGCTGCTTGAATGAGCTCAAAAACACTTTTCATCACGGCGCTTTTGCCGATGATGTTTTCAAAACTGAATTTCTTCTTGAGCGCGTTCTTCAATCGCAAATTTTCTTCATGGAGTTTTTTGTGTTCAATGGCTCTTTCCACAGTGAGCAGCAGTTCATCATGTTTGAAAGGTTTCTGGACGTAATCGAAGGCGCCGATCTTCATGGCCGTTATCGCCGATTCCACCGAAGCATAGGCCGTAATAATGATGACGACGACCAGTGGATCTATTTTCTTTAAGCGCTTGAGAACTTCGAGCCCGTTGATCTTCGGCATCAGAAGATCGAGCAGGACAAGATCGAATTTCTGAACGGAATGTTTTGCCAGTCCTTCTTCTCCATCCGATGAGATTTCGATTTCGTAGCCTTCTGAACGGAGAAGATCTCCGAGAACTTCGTGGATGATGGGTTCGTCGTCGATGATGTGAATCATATTTAAACTCCGTCACTGATTTTGCATTTGATGTGTTTTGTCGCTTTTGATCTTATCCAGGTTTATGGGGATCATGATCAAAAAGACGGTGCCTTTTCGGGGTCGGCTTTCCACGGAGATTCGTCCCTCATGTTCCTTTATGATCGCGTAGCTTATGGATAATCCAAGCCCGGTTCCCTTTCCGATCCCCTTGGTCGTGAAGAACGGATCGAAAATATGCGGAAGATGTTCTTCGCTGATTCCGGTTCCGCTGTCCTCTATTCTGATGACGGCGAAGTTGCCGTCGCGATACAACTGGATATGAAGGATTCCGCCTTGAGGCATGGCGTCGAGAGCGTTGAGAATGATGTTGATGAAAACCTGCTGCAGGCGTTCGCCCTGCGCCCAGACGGCTTTGAGGGGGTTCAGGTCGAGTTTGACGCTGATATTCATGTTTTTCAGTTTGTAATCGATGAGGGAAAGAATGGATTCCAGGCTTTCCTTGAGTTCGACCGGATGAAAGGCCGAATCGGATGGATTACGAGCGAAATTCAGGAGGTTTTTAACGATACTGGCGACCCTTTCCGTTTGGTTGTCGATCTTTTCGAGCATGTGAGCATGGGGGGAGTCCGTCATCTTTTTTTGCAGGATCTGCACATAGCTGGATATACCGGTCAGAGGCGTATTGATTTCGTGTGCCACGCCTGCGGAAAGCAGTCCGATGGAGGCCAGTTTTTCGGAAGTCACCAACTGCTGCTGCAGGGAGATGCGATCCGTTATGTCTTCGAAGACGATGACGGTACCGTAAGGATTCATCGCGTTGTCCAGCAGCGGAGTTTTCGCGATGTCGAAGATTTTTCGAATGCCGTCCGGCATTTCCAGAATGATCTCGCTGAGCAGTCGGAAACCCTGTTGGGAATCCGAGGGAAAAATAGCCTGAAAATTTTTTTTGCCCAGGATTTCCGTCAGGTCTTTGTTCTGAACGGATTCCTTTTTTTGTTGGAAAGTGTCTTCGAGGACACGGTTCCAGCCCGTGATCTTGCCTTCCTGATCCAGCACGGCGACGCCGACGGTCAGGCTCTCGATGATGTTCTCGCTGTAGTCTTTGAGTCGCCCCAGCTCCAGCGCGCGTATTTCAGCCTGATTGTAAAGATAGGCATTCTCGATCGCCAGCGCAACAGGAGATGATATGGTTCGAAGAAGTTCCCAGTCTTCGGTATTCAAAAATGAATTATCCGTTTTTTTCCCCATTCCCAGGCATCCGATCAGTTTGTCTTCCACCCGGAGAGGCATGAGATGATAAATTCCGAAAGAGGCCAGATCATTGATGCGCAGAGCGCTGCCTTTCTTGCCGCTGTAGGCGTAGGCGGCGAGATATTCTTGGGTCTTAAGATGATTGTAAACCGGCAGGGTGAATGTGATCAACGAACGTGGTGAAGTTCCTTTTCCTTTTGATTTAAAAATTGAAAAACTTTGGGGAGAACTGTCCAGAGGCAGCAGGAGCGAGATATATTTGAGTGACAGAGCGTTCGCGATTAATTCCAGGAGGGATTGGGCGAGTTTATCCAGATGCCGTTCCCGGCTGATTTCCTGGCTTATGCTGAGAAGCGTTTTTCGGTACTGATAGCTTCGGCGGTAGATGGCTCGATCGAGAAGGGATTGGATAAAGCGCTTCAACGGAGAATAGAGTGTCGCCCCGAGAATGATGGCCAGAACTCCCAACATGATGGCGTTCAAGCGGTTTTCAGAAAATATTTTGGTTTGGGAACTTACGACGAGGTAAAGGATGGTGATCACGGCATAAGAAAAGACCAGGGGAATCGATTTCTTGAATAAGAGCTCCAGATCGAAGAGTTTGTATTTCCCTATGGCGTATGCAAATGTCAAAGGGAGTATCGCCTGGAATACCACCGTGAATTCCGCCGCCTTCGCGGGAATTTGTCCAAGGAGAAAGGGAGCCGTATAGAAAACAATGAAAGGCATGATGCCGAATCCGAGCCCCAGAGCCAGCGATCGGAGTTGCTTTTTCATGATGAGGGTGGTGGATTTATGCGTATCCTTCACCAAAATCAACAGGGTTATTAAGGGCAGGAGGAAAAAATGAAAAAGTTCCAGCTTACCTGAGGTCGAGCTGAATCGCAGGATGACGATGTCATCCAGTTTGAGAAAGTTGGGCAGGTTGATGAAAATTTTCATGAGCAGCAAAACCATGCCCGGAAAATAAATGAGGTGGATGGAAGCCAGCCGTTTTTTGAGATTCTTTTTTCTGCGGGGGAAGATCAGGAAAAAATGAAGGAAAAGCGGAGGGAACGCGACGAGCGCAACGCTGTCCAGCCAATAAAAGATGCTGTCGATCAGGTCAAGCTGTCCGGTGGGAGCGAAAGTGTTGTACGCGTAATAGGTGAGATAGAGGAGGGGAAGGAGGAAATAGGGAACCGAAAAAGGGCGTTTCATCCCCAAAAATACGACATAGCCTATTATTAGAGCTGCCAGACCTACCAGCGCGAGATAGAGGTAGATCAGGTTCAGGCCTTTTTTCGTCAGATAAAACGAGGGGAATATTTGATCGCCTTCATGGATGATCTCATAAGTGACTTTTTGATCCAGGCTGTCCGCGATCCAGAGGTATTTCGATACATCGATGATACTTTCTATGGGCTGGTTGTTGATGGTGTAAAGCACATCCCCGCGCTTGATGCCGGCTAGATAGGCCGGCCCGTCGATTTTGACGCGTACCGCGGTCAGGCCTTCGGCTTTCTGCCTCCAGATGACGCCGTCGGTTGGTTCCCTCCACCGTATCTGGCGGTGAATGTTCAGACTCCCGAAAAAAATGAGGCCCAAAAGGGGAATCAGCGTGGTTATGATCCGCTTCGTCATCTTCGGTCCGGCAATCCAAAAATTTGAATCCTCCTGGCAAAAAATATATGTGCCTTCAGTTCAGCAAGTGCCGTTCGATGGAACGTACAGCCCATTTAATGCTTGCCTGACTGAGGTATTTGTTCAATTCAGGGTTTTCCTTGAGCCCGAGCGGATTTGTATTTCGTGACAGGAAGGTGCTCATGTAGTCATATTTCGGTTTTTGCGTGCTTTGGGGTATTCGTTCCCTCTCCCGGATGTCGGAAGCGGCTGAGGCGATGTCTCCGCTGACGCGGACTCCGAACGTCAAGACGCCTATACCGACGATGAGCAGGAGAAATGGTCTCAAGTGCTTATTCACTTCACAAAACATAAACATTTCTCGGAAATTTGTCAATACATCCGCGCGGCTTCGGCGTGATTTTGATGTCGGGAACATGCCGGAGCTTTTTTATGTTCCAGCCGCAGGCAGCGGAAGAGAATAAATGATGGCCGGCCTTCAACAAAAAGATGATAAAAACACTGTAAAAATCACCGTGGCAATCATCCCTGCCGGTGATTGACGGAGGTTGAGGACTCTGTCAGCATTAAGGACGGCGGCGAAGCGCAAATGAGACGATTTCCCTTGGAGGCGGGACGGCCGCACCGCCATTTGAGAATGGGGGTCCAAGTTGACAAAAACCAAAGGATTACCTAACATAATCGTACCTTTAAAAGCTGTTTGAATAATCTGAAAATTAAGAAGATGCCGTATTTCCAATGCCGTTTGGCAACCGCTGAAGGCCGAATTTTTGCGCAGTCATTTTTCAGCCCGTCTCTAAAGGACTGCCAAAAACACTTTGAGGAGGAGGGATTTTGCATCCTTTCGATCAAGAGAGATTGGAAACGGATTCAGATTCCGGCTCTGCCGTTTGAGAAGCGTATCAAGGATAAAGACTTCATTATGTTCAATCAGGAGTTCATTGCACTTATCAAGGCCGGTTATCCCATTCTCAAATGTCTAGAGATCATCACGCGCCGCACAAAGAGCGAACACTTGAAGGAGCGTTTAACGCAAGTTGAGACTGAAATCCGTGCCGGCAAATCCCTTTCGGAAGCCTTTTCCTCCTTCGAGGATGATTTCACCAAGGTCTATACGGCTTCTCTCATGGCCGGGGAAAAGAGCGGCAACCTGGCCGGAACGCTCACCCGTTTTATCTCCTACACCAAAACCATCTCCCAGACGAAAACCCGAATCCGAACGGCGATGACCTATCCAACACTGCTTTTTATCTTCTCCCTGGTGCTGATCGGAATCCTGATCCACTTCATCCTGCCCCGTTTTTCTGATTTCTACGCCGATTTCGAAGCTCAACTTCCCGCCATCACCACATTTCTGATATCATTGGCTGAGGGCGCTCGCCGGTTTTCCCTGCCGTTTTTAGGCGTGATTGCGGTTCTTCTCGTCGTCGTCGCCCGGATGAGGCGCAAAGAGAAATATCAGATCATACGGGACCGGATAAAACTGGGTATTCCCTTCGGCCGGCACCTCTGGATGGATTCCGCGGTATCGCAGTTTACACGAACCCTCGGTTTGCTCCTGGAAGGCGGAATATCCCTTTTGTCCGCCATCGGGATCGCCGGCAAGGCGATTCCCAACCGCTTTCTGGCGGATAGGATGCGGAACATGCCCGATCATATTAAAAACGGCGAGAGTCTTTTTTCATCGCTTTCCAAAACGGAGCATTTCCCCGAGTTGGCGCTGGATATGATCCGGATAGGAGAGTCCTCGGCCAACCTGGATAATATGCTGGCCGAGGTCGCGGAATTGTATGATGAACAGGTGAGATCACGGATTGATACGCTCGTTTCTTTGATCGAACCGATCATCATTATTTTTATGGGGCTTATCGTGGCGGGAATGCTGCTCTCCGTTTATCTGCCGATATTTAACATCATACAGGTTGTCCAATGATCAACAAACCACAAAAGAAGCAGGCGGCTGAAGCCATCACGTCGGAAGAACAGACACGAAATCTGGCCGAACGATACAATGTTCCATTTATCGACCTTGCGGCCGTGATCCTGAAACGCGATCTGGTGCAGTCCTTTCCCGTGGAATTTTTACACCGGGCGAATTTCATTCCCCTCGAAGAAAACGGCGATGCCGTAAAAATCGCCATCGCCGATCCTTCGGACATCGCCACCATCGACGCAGTGGAATCTTTCCTGGGAAAAGAGGTCAAGGTGTTCGCCGCTTCGCGGAGAGCCATACAGGAGGCGTTGCGAAAAAGCGAGACCGCCCTTCAGGTGCTCAAGGATGCCACGGAAGGATACATCCAGGAAGTCATAGACGATGAGAAGCTCGATGATGATGAAGTCATTTCCGTGGAAAAATTGGCCGATCAGGACGGCTCCATCATCAAACTGCTGAATTCCATCATCTTTACAGCGGTTCAGAAACGCGCCAGCGATATTCATATCGAATCCCGTGCGGACAGCGTCTATATCAAATATCGAATCGACGGCGTTCTCAATGAAGCCATGTCCCCGATCGATAGAAAATTCAAAGCGCCTATCATTTCGAGGATAAAAGTCATTTCCGATTTGGATATATCCGAGAAGAGAGTTCCCCAGGACGGTCGTTTCAGGCTGCGGATCAAGGATAAAACCATTGATTTCCGGGTGTCCATCATGCCCAGTATTTACGGAGAGGATGCGGTTATCCGTATCCTGGATAAGGAAATGATCACCGAAGCCATCTCCGAACTGCGGTTGGATCTCCTGGGATTTTCCGAGGATGTGCTGGATACATTCGGTCGCTATATCGTACAGCCCTATGGGATGGTTTTGGTTACGGGACCGACCGGAAGCGGAAAAACCACCACCTTGTATGCCGCGCTGACGGAGATCAAATCGCCTGAGGATAAGATCGTGACGATCGAGGATCCGGTGGAATATCAGATAGACGGTATCACCCAGATCCCGGTCAACGAGAAGAAAGGATTGACGTTTGCACGGGGTTTGCGGTCAATCCTGAGACACGATCCGGACAAGATCATGGTCGGGGAGATACGAGATCCCGAAACAGCTCAAATCGCGATCCAATCGGCTTTGACCGGGCACTTGGTTTTCACGACGGTTCATGCCAACAACGTCTTTGATGTCATCGGACGCTTCCTTCACATGAAAGTCGATCCTTACAGCTTTATATCAGCTCTGAACTGTATCCTGGCGCAAAGATTGGTCCGTATCCTGTGTCCTCACTGCAAGCAAGCGGTTTGCTACAACGATCAGCAGCTGCTTGAATCGGGATTGGATCCTGACAAGTTCCGGGATCGGGAGTTTTTTGAAGCCCGGGGATGCGCCGAGTGCCATCTGACCGGATATCAAGGAAGAACCGCCATTGCCGAACTGCTGGAACTTTCCGATGAAATCAGGGAGATGATCTTGGTGAAAAAACCTCTGTCCGAAGTCAAAAAAAGGGCTAAGGCGGAAGGGATGGCCTTTTTGCGGGAAGTGGGAATGGATAAGGTCCTGCAGGGGATTACGAGCTTGAAAGAACTCAATAAAGTCACATTCGTGGAATGAAATGGTAAAGAAAGCCGGCGTCAGGACTAAATCCGAATCCGAGAAACGCCCGGGTGAGAATCGGATCCGACATTATTTTCTTCGACCTCCCGTCTTCCCCGTGGCGTTTCAGTTTTCCAGTCGTGTTTTTTCCGGGGTTCGGCAGGCGCCGAAAGACGGCAGAGCTCTTTCCCGGGTGATTATCCCCTTGGAGAGGGATTTGATCCATCCGTCGTTTTTTGAAAAGAATCTTCCTGCACCGGAAAAGCTGATACGGCGGCTTCAGGCGGAACGGGGGCGCTTCGGCTTTCCCGAGCGCGAGGCCGCCTGCCTGTTGCCGGAGATGAGCCATAAGACATTTGTCTTCGCTTTCGACTCGCTGCCCGCTTCCCGGCAGGAGCGGGAACGGCTTCTGCGGTTCCGTATCAAAAAGCAGATGCCCAAGCTTCCGGATGATACGCGGCTGGTCTGGGCCGTTCAGAATCTTTCTTCACCGTTCAAGGTGGTTGTTTCCGCGGCGCGAGCGGCGGTCGTAAAGGAATATGAAGATATTCTGGGACATTTCGGCTTCCGGATTCGTGCCGTGAGCGGTCCCACTCTCAGCCTTTCGAACTGGCTCGACAGGCCGCGCCACCGGGATTTTCTTCTGGTCAATATCGAGTTTTCGTCCTTCAGCCTGTCCGCCTTCAATCATGCAGCCGTAACGATCTACCGACAGAAACCTTTCATGCAGGATGCTGTGGATGAGAAAGGAAGGCGGAAAATTTATCAAACGATCATTCAGGAGATCGAGCATACGTTGACTTTTATCGAGGACAGGGCGCGCGAAACGGTCGATTCGCTCTGGGTTCGAATCGGGGTGGAAGAATGGTCGGATGCCCTGCCGTACTTGAAGACGCATTCCCGACTGCCGGTGCACGAAGTCAGAGAAATAATCCCATGGAAGATGACGGTTTCGGAAAAAAATCTATTGGCTCCGGTTCTGGGAGAACTGCTGAAATGAATAATCGGAGGTTACATCTCAATCTTGCTACCGCTCCCGCCCGGAACCTCAGGTTGTTCCATACGCTCGTCTTCTTGCTGGGAGGACTGCTGATCCTGACGGCTTCCGTGGGGGGGAGGCAATTTTTCAGATACCGGCAAAAAGCCCGGGATGCCCGGAGTACGCTTGTGCGGATTCGTCGGGATGACCGGATATTTCAGAGGGAAGAGAAACGGTACGCGGGTCTCAACCGGCAGAATGTTCGGGACTATCAAGCCAAGACGGATTTGATCAACAGTTTGATATTCCGCAAGAGATTCTCATGGATCGACATGCTTTCCGCGCTGGAGGAAGCCCTGCCGGAATCCTGTTATATCCTTTCCCTGGCCCCTCAAATTAAAAAAGATGCCACCATGGAGGTCCGCCTGAAAGCGGCCGTCCCCTCTTTGGATGATTTCCTGCTGCTATATCAACGATTGCAGCGGCAGCAGTTCAAACAGATTAGAATTATCAGCGAGGCCGCTGAAGATACCGGTCGGCTGATTGCGGAGATCGTCTTTGTCTATGAATGAAATGATGGATGTCCTTATGCCCAGGCAGCGCCGGGTCCTGGTGCTGTTGGCCGTTCTGTTGGCGGCGGCCTTCTTCTTTCTCGTAATCGGCTCGGGAAGGCAGCGCCTTCAATATCAGCGGAGCGACAGCGCGCTTACGGCGCAGCAGGCGGCGTTTGATTTGAAGAGAGCCGGAGAAACGGAACAAAACACCTGGAAAAGGTGGGATGAGACCCTCCGCGACATGGAAGAGTTGAAAGAAGGATTCTTTTACAGTCGTGAACAGGGGGTCGAAGTTCTTCGGAACGATCTGAAACAGATCCTTGATCAGGCCGGCCTCCGTGTTTCTCATATAAAATACGACTACCTTCCGCTCGAAAAAGAGAGCATGCTTCAAGTCCGATTGACTTTTCGCGTGACGGGATTCTACATCGATTTGAAAAAATTTATCCACGGGATCGAGAGTTTTCCCGGGGCGCTTTTGATCGAGCAAATCGATTTCTTGGACATCGATACGCGTTCCGGAGAGATCGGTATCAAGGTCGTTCTGGCGGGTTATTATGATTGAACCAAGGATTGCGGCGCGGATGGCTTTGCTTGCCGGATTTGTCCTCTTCTGCGGGAAGGGAGTCCTGTCTGCCCGACCGGAAGTACAGGAAGAAAAATCGATTCAGAGCTTCATCCGGATGGATCAGTTGCCGTCGGATCCGTCCCCCTTGAAGCCGCCTCTACGAAACATCTTTGTCCCTCTTAGGTCTGGGATCACGGCGCGGAATTATCCGGCCCAGGCAGGGGATGTTCCTTCCGGGAGCGCTTTTTTTCCACAGCCGGGAGATCGATCGTCCTTTCGGCTCGAATCCTCCGCCCCCACCGTACGCTATGTGGGCTATATCGACTCAGGCACCAAGATTGTCGGATTGGTTTTGTTCCGGGAAGAAGCAATGGCGGTGGTCGAAGGGGAGCTGTTGACGGAAGACATCCGGGTGGGAACCATTACCCCCGATAACATAGAGATTCATGTCCGGGATTCCGAATCCAAATTATTTTCCTTAGAGGGAGAGACCCCATGAGAAAAGCAACCTTTCTCTTGATCATATCTCTGACTCTTTGGGGTTGTGCAACCTTCAGCCCCAGCTATAAGTCGGGGACTGCGGCCGCTATCAATAAAGACTGGGATGCGGCTATCGAGCATTTCGAGAAAGCCTCGCTGGCGGACCCGGACAATTCCGTCTACCGCCTGGCGCTGCTGCGGGCCCGTCTTTCAGCCAGCGCCGTGCATCTGCGGATGGCCAGAGATCTGGTGTATCAGGATAAGCGGGAAGAGGCGCAGAATGAATATCGGATCGCATTGTCCTATGATCCCACTAATTGGAGAATCCTTGATGAGGCGAGGCGAATGCGTTCCGAGGAAACCGCGGCCGAAGAGGAAACGCCTCGTATGGAGCCGCCGGTGAAACTCCATGTGGCAGATGAGAAGGTCCAGCTTAAGTTCACTCGTGAGGCCAGCCTGCAGTCTATTTTTCAAGCGCTGGGAAAACATGCCGGTGTGAATGTCCTCTTCGATGAGCAGTTCCGCGACAAACCGTTCGCCGTTGATTTTACGGACATGGATTTTGAACAGGCGGTAGGTTCTCTTTGTATGGCGTCAAAAAATTTCTACCGGGTTATCGATGCGAAAACCATTATCATTATCCCTGATCAGCCTATGCTGCGGGCTAAATATGATCTGACGGTTATCAAAACGTTTTACCTGTCCAACATCGATGCCCAGGAGATTCTGGGCTCGCTTTCGACGATGACGCGGACAGCCATGAAAGCCCCGTCGATCATCGTGGACAAAAATCTTAATTCAGTAACGGTACGCGATACTCCCGCCGTCGTTGAGTTGGTGGAAAAACTCGTCCGGATGTGGGACAAGCCCAAAGGCGAGGTCGTGCTCGACTTGGAGATCATGGAAGTGTCGCGGATCAAAATGAGAGATCTGGGACTGGATCTGAGCGAGTATGGAGTGGGAATGCAGTATAATGACTCCGGAACCGAAGAGGAAAGCACCGGCCTGATCGATCTCAATCGTCTCGATTTCTCCAAAGCGGAGAATTTTCAGATCAGTCTTCCCGCTTCGATTCTGCGTTTCATGGAATCCGATGGGGATACCAAGATCATCTCCCAACCACGGATCCGTGGGGTCGAAGGGGAAAAAATGGAATATCTGGTCGGCGATCAGATTCCGATTCCCCGAACGACGTTTACACCTATAGCGGCCGGCGGTGTAAGTCAGCAGCCGATTACGTCATTCGAGTATAAAGATGTCGGTATAGATGTGAAGATCACTCCGAGGATCCACTTCGAGAATGAAGTGACGCTGGAGCTGGAAATCAAGATCATGTCCCTGGGAGGAACCGGGTATGCCGATATTCCTATCATTTCCACGCGGGAAATAAAAAATATCATCCGACTGAGGGATGGGGAAACCAATCTGTTGGCCGGATTGCTTAAAGACGAAGAACGCAGGACGGTAAAAGGCTTTGCCGGTGTGAAGAGCATCCCGGTGCTGGGATCTCTTTTTTCGAGAACGGACCAGGAAATCCAGCAGACCGATGTTATCCTGACCATCACCCCGCACATCATCCGAAAGATCCCTTTGGGTGAAGAGGATCGTAAACCGGTTTGGGTAAACCTGGAGGGCGCCAATGCCGGAGATAGCCGTGCGGCTCTGCCCGAGGATGAGATGTTGAGCGTTCGTTTGCGTCAGGAGCGTCTGCTTGAGGATCGAGATCAGCTTCGCCGGGAGAGTATGACCAACCGCGTATACTTCAATCCCGTCAATTTTGAAGGTCCCGCGGGACGAGACTTCCGGATCAACGTTAATCTTCGTAGTGATGATGAGATCGGCAGCATGTCGGTAAACCTCGCTTTCAATCCCCGGATTCTGGAACTCAAAGAGGTCGTTGAGGGCGGTTTCGTGCAGCAGTTCGGAAGCAATCCCTCCTTCTTGAAGAGCATTGACAACGGCGCCGGGACATGCACTCTGGGTTTTTCGAGCCCCGAAGTCGATCGTGGATTCAAGGGACAAGGACGTGTTGCGACTCTCATCTTTCATTCCCTGGAAAAAGGAGAGAGCCCCCTCTCCATCACCATGGTAACCGCCAATGCCCCTTCCGGACAGGCTGTTGTTCTGGAGAAACGGGAAGTCACGATCAACATCAAATAACCGGACACGGTATCCCGGGGAATGAGGTTCGAGAAATCCACTGAGGATTGGATTGACTTAAACCCCTATTTTGGTTAAAATCTCGTTGCTTTCGGCGGTGTAGCTCAGTCGGTTAGAGCATACGGCTCATATCCGTAGTGTCGGGGGTTCAAATCCCTCCACCGCCATTTCCTTCTTCCCGAATCCCCCCTTCGAACGAGAGATGATTTTTTCCTTCGGCTTCTCCGCCCCGGAAATCCACAAACGCGGGGATTTGTCATCCGGAGACGGCCGTTTTATAATGGAGATAATCCGGGAGAGATTATGGAAGACGTTTATCGAACCTTCAAGCATACTGTGGATAGTCATGGGATGTTGTGTCCGGGGGATCGGGTTCTTGTCGCGTATTCGGGGGGTGTCGATTCTTCAGCATTGTTGGGCTTACTGCTTAAGCTCCGGGAAGAGCGGTCATTTGAAATTGTGATGGGACATTTCAACCATCAATTGAGAGCGGCTGCTGTTGAAGATGAGAAATTCGCCGCTGAAATCGCCCGCAGATATAAACTTCCCCTGGAAGTGGGGCGGGGAGACGTCAGGCGGTTTGCCCGGGATCGCCGGATGAACCTGGAAGAGACCGCCCGTCAGCTGCGCTATGATTTTCTGAACTCCGCCGCCCAGCGCACCGGATGCCGCCGGATTGCTACAGGTCATACGCTTTCCGATCAAACTGAAACCGTTCTCATGCGTCTCATGCGCGGCAGCGGTCTTCGGGGACTTTGCGGGATTTACCCGCTTGTAGAAGGAGGTATCATCCGCCCGCTGCTTTCACTCAAGCGAGTGGATATCCTGAATTTCCTTGGGGAGTGCGGAATGGCTTACCGGTTGGATGAAAGCAATTCCGATCAACGTTTCCTTCGGAATCGGATCCGGCTCGAGCTGCTTCCTCTTATCCGTGAAAAATATGAACCCGGGATCGAATCCCAGATCCACCGTCTGACATCGATTCTTCGAGAAGAAGAAGCATTTATGGAACAGCGGGTACGCGAAAAATCAGCCGAGACGCTGGTCCGACTTGAAGGGAGCTGGGCCCTCTCCCTTTCCCGGGTAAAAAACCTCGATATCGCGCTGCAAAGGCGTTTGGTGCGGGAATTTCTGCGCCGTATCAAAGGGGATCTGCGGCGGGTTTCCCTGGAAGACGTGGAACGGATCCTGAAGATGCGCGACGGCGATGTCTTCGCGTTCAAGGAAGGGATATCCTTGGAAAGGGAAAATGGCATCATCCGTCGGGCGGCTCGTGTTGAAGAAAGATCCGGATACTCTCTCATCTGGCGAGGCGAGGACATGCTGGAGATTGAATCCCCGGATCTGCGCTTCATAAGCCGAACTCTCCGCAAAAAACCGGGGCCTAAGGATTACGATGATCGGAAAAGGGTGTGGTTGGATTCCGGGAAAGCGTCTTTTCCGCTTCAGGTCCGTTCCCGCCGGGATGGCGATCGTTACCGACCGCTGGGTGCACCCGGCAGTCGGAAAATAAAAGAGGTGATGCGCGAAAAGGGGATTCCGAGAGCGATCCGCGCCCGCCTGCCCCTATTTGTCAGCCAAGGAGAAATCGTATGGTCTCCGGGCCTTCCCGTGGGAGAGGCGTTCAAAGTCGATGAGGATACCTGCGAAGTCATCTGCATTGAGTTGATCTCTTCTTAGAGGTACTGATCTTTCCAGATGGAAAAAACCAGAAGCGCCCAGAGTTGATGACTGAAATTCTCCCGCCCGGCCATATGAAGATCGATCATCTTCTGGACGGTATCGGGATCGAACAATCCATCGCATCCGATCCGTTCACGGCTCAGGTGATCGCACAGCATGGGTTTCAGTTCGTGCTTCAGCCAATGTTTGATGGGGATGCTGAAGCCCTCCTTACTCCGGTAGATATTTTCCCGGGGAAGGAGGGATTCCATGGATTTTTTAAACAGCCATTTGGTCGTAAGACCATGGAGTTTCAGCCGTCCGGGCAGGCGGAAGATGAATTCCACGACCTTGTGGTCCAGCAGCGGGACCCGTGTTTCAAGGGAGGCCGCCATGCTCATGCGGTCGACCTTGACGAGAATATTATCCACGAGGTAGGCGTTGAGATCGAGGTAGAGTTCCGCGGACACGGAATCGAACTCCGGCATGATTCGATAAATGTCGCGAAAAGGTGTGAGATGGTCAAGGGGCGTGATCCCCCCCAGCTGCCGGATGAAGTCCGAAGAATATAACCGGGCCTTCTCCGGGCCGGATAGAAACATCATCCAGCGAAGATGCCTGAGTCTGGATTCGTTGGCGAATCCCTGGCCGAAACGCCGGAACTTGTTCCAGGCACCTTTCTTCTTATCCGCCGGAGGAAATTTTGTCACAAGGGAGGGCAGGATTCGGTTGAGGCCGAAGGGCTGCATCATACGAGCCAGCTTTTGGGCCTGGTAATGATCGTAGCCGCCGAAAATCTCGTCGCCTCCGTCACCCGATAGGATCACGGTCACATGTCTGCGGGCCATCTCGGAAACCAGATAGGTGGGAAAGATCGAAAAGTCGCCGAAGGGTTCATCGAGATGTGATACCAGCCGTTCGGTCAGCTCCAGAGCCTGCGGTTTCAGGATGAATTCCTCATGTTCGGTGGAAAACTTCCGGGCAATCCGGCGGGCATGATCGAGTTCGTTGTAACTGGCGTCTTCGAATCCGATGGAAAACGTTTTCAAGGGAACGGCCCCTGCTTCGTGCATGAGCCCGACGATGCACGAGGAGTCGATCCCTCCGCTGAGGAATGCCCCCAACGGGACGTCGCTGATCAGGCGCATCTTGACCGCTTCCCGCAGGAGAGAATACAATTCTTCCTTGAGTTCCGGAAGACGGGATCGGGAGGTGTCGGATCGATTCATATCCGGGGGTTCCAGATTCCAGTACCGGTCGATATGAATGTTTCCCTGATGATAACGAAGACGGCTTCCGGCGGGAAGTTTTCTTATATCCCGAAATATCGAGTAAGGCGCGGGAACGTATTCCAGAGTCAGAAACATATCCAGCGCCTGCGGGTCCAATCGGCGTGGAACGCCGGGATGCTTCAATATGGCCTTGATCTCGGATCCGAAGACCAGCGTTCCATTGTCCAGCAGGGCGTAGTAAAGCGGTTTGATTCCAAGTCGATCGCGGAAAATTCGGACGGCATCGTTTTTTCTGTCCCAGACGGCGAAAGCAAACATTCCGCGCAGACGTTGAACAAGATCCTCCCCCCATTCTTCATACCCGTGCGCGAGAACTTCGGTGTCGGTTGAGGTGGCGAAGCGGTGTCCGGCCGCCGTCAATTCCTGCTTGAGTTCTTGGAAATTATAAATTTCTCCGTTGTAAGCCACCCAGATGGAGCCGTCTTCGTTGGAAAGAGGCTGATGACCGCCCGCAACATCGATGATGCTGAGGCGGCGAGCTCCCAGTGCGATATTTCCGCTGATGAACGATCCTTCATCGTCCGGTCCGCGATGCCGGATGGTGTCGCACATAGCCCGCAGGAGCTTGGGCGGAACCGGATTCCCCCGGTCCCTGTTAACGACTCCGCAAATTCCACACATCAGTTTTCCGGGGTTATTTTGATCTCGAAAAAGACTCCCAGATGACGTTTTTCCCGGGACCCCATGCTTTCATAGTAAGGGATCGAGCCCTTGGATGCTTTGATCTTGATCCGATAAAGGTGAATCGCCTTGATCTTGAAGGGTTTGAGGGGAGTGAAGGAAAGGGTCCCGCGCTGCTTGGTGCCTAGCGTGATTCGCTGTTTGCGGTGACCGACCTGAACCGTGATTTCATTCTGCATGCGCGGATTGTTGAGAAGCGAGAAATCCAATTTCTTGACGGGATAATAGGTTTTCAGGATCATGGAGGCTGTTTTATCTCCCCGGGTCCAGAACCCGGTGGGCTCCAGTTTCGGGTGGAAATTGTCGTCCAGAAAATGGAGCCAGCTGTTTTCAACGCCGAAGCTCTGTCTACGGGCCCAGGGATTGGTATTGGTGGGGAAATTATTGACCAGCGTAAGCTCTGCCGGCAGATGGGTATAGGGGAACTTTTTTACATGAGTCGCCGGGTAGTGGGAATGATGGAAAGGGCTGATGAGGATGGGGGCGATGAAGACCGCCGCCCAGATCCAGGAAAATCCCAGTTCGCGGGGACGAAATCGAAGGGCGGGAAGGAAGAAGAAATAGGGAAAGATGTTGAGAAAGTAGCGGTTTGCCAGAGCGCCCCCGCCTCCGCTGTAATTGTCAGGCATCAAAACGATAAAAATCAGGATCTCACCCGCAAGAGCCGCCAGGATCATCCATTGAGCCGGAGAGCGCCGTCGCCGGAAAAAAAGAATCAGCCCCAACAAGGCGGGAAAGAAATACCAGGCGATACCGGTGAATCGACCGAAGAAATAGTAGAAGAGATTATAGATGACCACTCGGGCCGGGAGCAGATGCTTTTCGGTATAACCCTCCGACGACATCTTCCCTCCCTTCACGCTGTCGAAGGTCAGGGCTTCGGTCTCGAGAGGATAGCGGGGCCCGTAGAAGGTTTTTCTCTCGCCTCCTTGGTAATTCCATTCTCCTGTGATCAGTTGGTTCGTTCCCCAAAATGCGCCGGACACAGCCAGAAATATGAGCAGCATGAAAACCGCCTTCAACGGTTTTTTACGCCACAGCGTATGCAGGAGCAGAGGTCCCATGAGTACGATGTTGGGCGGCTTGGAAAAAACGGCGACGGCCGCTATCGCACAGGCGAGATAGTCGGAGCCGTCTGAGAGCAGAAAGCGGAGCCCCCTCGACGGCATTGCCTCTTCCATGTCTTTTTGGCGGTATCGATGTTTGTATATCCAGAGAAAGAGAGCCGTGAAAACCAGGAAAAAGTTGAAAAAATCCGGAGTGATCCAGATGATATAGACAACGGCGACCGAAGTGAACAGGAAAGTGATGGGGATCATGAGGGCCAGCGTCGGAGGATTTTCCAGAGAAAAATAAGTGGTGCCCATCAGCAGCAGCAGGAGGAGCAGCAGCACATGGAAGACAAGATGTCCGTTGCAGCCGAAAACTTTCGCAAAGGGAGCGGTGAACAAAGAATAAGCGAATGATTTTGCGTAAAATATTTTTCCATCCTTGGCTTTTTTCAGGAAAATGCCGAGCGGCCCGGCATCGAACGTCTTATAGTATCGAATCAGATCCTTTCGGGTGTACTCGAGGTCTCCGTCTTGTGCAAGGCTTTGCGTCATGGAAAAATATATGGCCTCATCGGCGAACAGGAAGTTACCTTGAATAGCCGGCAGGTTGATAAAAAGCACGGCGCCGAGCAGAAAAACGCACAGGATAAAGAGGGCGGTATAGGTGGTTTTCTTCTCGGGCGGCATGGATAACAAATACCACACCCTCTCCTAAAATTCAATCGGATGCTTCCTTTTGAGAAGGTGGATTTGCCTGTAAAGCCCTCGGGCGGTATGAGAAAAGTCTTAAGGGACAATAAACGGAGCGGTCGCGACTAGCTCTTTACGAGGAGATGCATCCTCGGGGAAGATGGGATCATGGGCTGAAAAATCATCGCGGATATCACCGGATGAGGCGATTGACCGCATGGATCGATGTGGGATGTAATGATGAAAAACGGGATTTGCTGTGACTATTTTTGTCAATGCCGCGACATTCTGCGGCTATTTGTTTGGCCGGCCTTAATGAGAGATGATTAAAATGTTATTTTTCAATGGTTTAGCTTTGGAAATAAATGGTATATAATTTGCAATGAAAATTTACGGGCGGGAAGGCGGAGGCTCTGCGCGCGGTGCGGGCGGAGGAGATGTGGCGCCGAAAATTCTCGTTCATTAGGAAAACTTGCAAATGTTACGGGTACAAAGTAAAATACAGTCGGCGTCTCAGCGGGGTGGGATTGTGTGCAACATCCTGAAAAGAGAACGGGGAAGAGACCCAATAACGGATATCGGGGATGAGCCTTTGAAATCATTTCAAAAAGGATTTACGCTGATCGAGATTTTGGTCGTGGTGATGGTGCTCGGTCTCGCGACGCTGGTGGCGGCACCCGCGATCATAAACTCTATGGAAACACGGCGTATCGAAAATGAAGCGCGGGAAGTGCTGTCGACTTTGCAGCAGGCGAAATTTCATGCCGTCCGGGAAAAAGTCAACCATCGCGTTCATTTCATCAACGATCCCGGTTATTGGCAGTATTTTATCGAAAGGGAGGAGACTCCGGGAAACTGGGTCGTCCTTCCCGGCTTCGTCCGCAAATCCATCTTCGAAAGCTACATCGTCACCATGAATTTTCCGGCCGCCGACCAGTCGGTGGTTTTTTCCCCCATCGGCTTTATCCTGAATTACGACGTCAACCAGAACAGCCTTTCCATACAAAGCCAGAAGCTTACCCGAAAGGGGCAGCCCGACCTGCGTATCATCAGCGTGCTACGAGGGGGATCGGTTCGGTATGCGAAATCAACGAGTGAATGAGAACACGGGGATTATGACATGAAAAAAACCATCCTGTTCCGGAAAAAGACATTTGCCGGGAATCAGAAAGGATTCACCCTGATAGAATCCTTGGTGGGGATCTTCCTGGTCGGTGTGGCCGTCCTGGGATTGGCGCAGATGTTCACCTACAGCGTATTGATGAACGCGCGCGCGGAAAAAATTTCCAGCGCGTCTTTTCTCGCGCAGCAGCAGATCGAGTCTCTGCGGGATCTGACGGCGGCTGAGCTGAATATGCTCGTTGGATCCGATATCGACGAACTGATCGATGTCAACCTGGATACGACGATCGATTACAGGCGGATCACACGGATTCAGATGGCCGACCAGTTCTGGGATGTGAGGGTGCTGGTTTTTTCAGCGGAACAGCGGAACGAACCGCTGGATCAACTGATGCAGGACCCCTTGGACGCTTCCGTCAAAGCACAGCTGCACACCATGATCAGCCGATGAGAAGCGGAAAACAAGGAGTGCGTTGAGAATCGGAACCATGCAAAAAAAACAAAACGAATTGAAATCGGATCGAAGGGAACGGAAAGGATTCACGCTCATCGAGATGCTCGTCTCCAGCGTGGTGATGCTGATCGTCATCGTGGGCGCGCTGACGCTTTATATGAACAGCAACAAGGTGGCCGTCGATCAGGAGGAGTTTTCGGAGATGCAGCATGATATCCGTGTCGGCATGCATTTCATCGCCCGGGATGTGCGTTCCGCCGGCGTCGGTCTGCCTGAAGCCTTCCTCGGATATTATCTTGAAGGGACGGATAATGAAGATCAGGGGGGGGATGTGAACCCCGACCGGCTGATCATCATGGGCAATCTCGAAGATCCTCTCAACCTGCCGATCGCGAATTACCAGGGATCCGCCGTGAATCTGACGGTGGAGGACTTCAGCTTCGAACAATATCCCTACCCGGATGAATACTACGAAAACATGGCGGTGCTGATCCTTCCCAATCCGGATTCCGGCTGCGTGTCGGGCGAAATCAGAGAGATCACCCACATATCCCATAACGCGACCGGATCCAACGAGAGGTTGAATTTTTCGCCGGGACTGGCGGTCGAGTTCAATCCTCCGGGAGGGCTTTCGGGATCGTGCTCGTCATCCAACGATTATGACGGGGGAACCGTGGCGTTTATCAACGTCAAGGAATTCTGGCTGGATGTAACCGGCAATTATCCCGGGCTTTCCGCCGGGGTCAACGGATATATCGGAAACGGAGAGGGCGGGATCCTCTATATGACGGAAAACGGCATCCATTTCCCCCTGGCGCAGAACGTGGAGAATCTCCAGTTCCAGTACAACGGGGATATCGATGACGACGATCTGCTGGATGGATTTCAGAACTGGCAGAATGGAGCCTGGACGGGGGATATCGCTTTGATCAGCCGGATCAGCCAGGTCCGCATCTGGGTCCTGGGCCGTACGGCCCGGCCCTTCGTCAGCATTTCGGGAGCCCCGGCGGCCAACCTCCATCTTTACCGCCGGCCGCTGATCGCCAACAGCCCGGCGGCCGCGCAGGACGACAATCACCGACGGTTCCTGCTTGAGTCCAGCGTCAACGTCCGCAACAGGACGTTGACTCTGTACAATCTGGGAATGCGATAGGAAAGCATCATGATGTCGAACCAAAAATCCGTGAATACGAAGGAATTCATCAAGGCGTCCCGGCATGAAAAAGGCGTCGCCCTGATCATCTTGATCACCGTGCTTTCGTTTATGATGGTCATAGGCCTGATGCTGGTTACCTTTACAAGTTCCGGGTCCAGCATATCCGGAAACCTGCGTAATCAGAAGGAAGCTTTCAACGCGGCCGAAGCCGGTTTTGACAGCACCTGGACGTCCATCGAGGACTCTTTCGGAGAAGATCTCTGGGTCAGTTTCGACAACCATTATCTCACCGAGCCCTACGGCATCGATATCCCCTACTCGACGCATTATTTTCGAAAAATGACCGATCAGGAGATCCTCAACTATCTCGACACCGACGGGGACGGGAACGCAGATGTGCCCAATGTGCTTTTCTTTCGGCAGCCTTATATCACCGATGAAAGCGGAGATCTCGACCTCCGCTACACATTTACGGCTTTTCTGATCGACGATGAAGCCGGGGGCGGTCCCCCGGATGCCGGAGACGCCATCCTGGTGTGCATCGGGACCGCGGGCCGCGGGAAACGCATGACGACGACGCGGCTGGAGGTCGAACTGGCGATTGAGCTTTCGGGTTCGACTTAATCTTGAGGGAAAAAATGAGAAAACACACAATGATTGCGGGAATTGGGGGAATGATATTGATGGCCTTGCTCTTCCTGGTCGTCGAGTTTCAGGCACAGGAGGATGTGTGCCGCGAAACCCGCCTTACCTTCAATGAACCTTTCGATGACACGGAATACAAGGATGTCGAAAACACTTCCGCGGCCTGGGAAGGAGACGGAGATGTCACGTTGAGCTGGCTGGGGGCCAATTTCGCGGTGGCCGAGCCCGACGGCATGGGGGCGCGGATCTATGTGTGCGACGGCGGGGATTTCGACAATGACGGCTATCCCGACCTGATCGGTCTGGATATCGATAACAATTACCGTCTGCTTTTGATCCGCAATCATTATCGTGACGACGATGGGGACGGTGAGGATGACGACGGCATCATCTTTCAGGTCGACACCAACGAGGTCTACGACGACGGCATGAACTGCGGTCCGGCTTCCATCACGGTTGGCGATTACAACGAAGACGGCCTGCTGGATTTCTTCTTCATGAAAAACCGAAGCGATGAATTCGGCTATACGGAGTTTGTCGCCGCGATGTATATCAATGTCGGCACTCCCGAAGATCCGGACTTTTATGCCTATTACTCCGCGCCCAATCTGGATTTCAGCAGCCGGTTCATGAACGCCGGCATCTACATCAACTGGGCGGCGGACCATCTGTGTTCCGTGGATGTCGATGGGGATGAGGACATCGATGTGCTGGCGATCAGCCAGGACAGGATTTTTCTCATCCGCAATCCCGGGGTGGATGAATTCAATCTGGACAATTGGGAGATCACGGAGATCAGCTATGATCTGCGGACCGGTTTCACGTCGGGCCGGGGAGGATCTTCCGTTGATGCCGGTGATTTCGACGGAGACGGAGATATCGATATCATCGGTGGTGCCGTGAATGACATCTCCTATCTGGTCTATTACGAAAACGACGGAATGGAGAACTTCACCCGCAGGGAGATCTCGATCCCGAATTCCAACTGCACCGGGACCGTGGCCACCTGCGTGTCCGATTTCAACCATGACGGCAATATCGACATATTCGCCGCCACCGATAGATGGAACGCGGGAAATGAAGCGCGGATGTGGTTTCAGAAAAACCTTGGATTCGTAGGCGGTGAGGAAGGTGAATTGGAATTTGAATTCCGCTGCCTCAACGGCTGCAATCCCATTCTTCCCGATCCTCACGACGTGGACATGAGCGCGATGCTCGATTATGACAGGGACGGCGACATGGACGTCATCCTGGCGGACGCCAATCATTCCGGCGACTATTTTCTGGTTATCAATGAGCTGGCTCCGGTATACAACCTCCATGGAGAGGCGATCTCCACCGTGATCAGCGATCTCGATCCCTCGCTGCACGCCGTTACCCGAATCCGCATGCTCAACCTGGACCAAGGTGTCATCGGCGGAGCCAGCGATGGGCTGACGATCGATTACTACGTATCCAATAACGGGGGCCGTGACTGGGCGTTTTATGCGCGTTATGGAACCCCCAAGGATGATGACATTCCTTCGGATGGATCGTTGACCGACTATAGCAACCTTCCTTGGCTTTCTTTCACCACCTTCGGTTCGCAGCTCAAATGGAAGGCGGTGCTGACGGCGACCGAAGACGACATGGCGGAATATGAAGGCGCTTCCTTCGAAACCCCGGTGATCGACCGGATCCGGTTCCGCTATGCCTATGTGGAAAGACGGGAATACTCCCGGACTTCGGTGGCGGCGAACCTGGTGGATGAAGAAGGACAGATGCTCAAGCTGATTATCGGCGGATCTTTCTATTTCCCCGGATGGCAGGGGCACCTCCGGGCCTATGACGTGACCCATATGGCATCGGTTGCCTCTTCCTATTCGGAGCTTCGGACCGTAACGCGGCCCGACTTGTCCGCGCCCGATGGAAGGGAGATCGTAGCCGACGGAGTGACGATACGGTGGGATGCCGGTGAGATCCTCAACGATCGTTCTCCCGCCAGCCGGACGATCTATACCGCCGTCGATGAAGGCGCGGGATTGGTGAGGCTTGATTTCACCGAGGGCAACGTGAGTATCCTGGGTCCTAAACTCGGGGATGTCAACTTCGACAATGAGGGCTTGATCCGGTTTGTGCGCGGCGAGGGCCGTGATTGGAAACTGGGGGATATCAACCATTCCAACCCCGTTCTCGTGGGACCTCCGGATGAAGCGCCTGTTCTGATGGGGTCGGGATACGAGGAGTTCGCCGACGAATGGAAAGATCGGCCTCAAACACTCTTCGTGGGCGCCAACGACGGCATGCTTCACTGCTTCGATCTGCTCACGGGAGAGGAGCTATGGGCTTTTATTCCATACAATCTGATTCCCAAACTGAAGAATATGTGGTACTCGGATCTGGCGACCGGCACCCGCTATTTCGCCCGCGACGTGTATGTCGATGGAACACCGGTCGTGGCCGATGTCTATATCGATGATGAATGGAAAACGGTTTTGATCAGCGGCCAGGGAGAAGGCAAGGGGAGCACCATGGCCGGAGGCAACAACTACTACTTTGCGATTGACATCACGGACATCGAGGATCCCCAGCCTTTGTGGGAGTTCACGGACGATCGGATGGGAGAGACGTGGGCCGTGCCTTTTATCGGACGCATCAATAAAGAAGGGGCGGCGTGCTGGGCCGCTTTTATGGGATCGGGATATGATAATGTCTCGGGGAGCGGGCGTCAAGGAAACCGGTTTTATGCGGTCGATATCGCAACCGGGGAGTATTTCTTGAAGTACAATGCGCGCGAAGTCAACACAAAAAACGTTCACGGTTTTACCTGGAATATAGGAAATACTCTGCCCGGATCGCCGAACGGGATCGATCTCGACGACGACGGATATCTGGACCGCGTCTATTTCGGCGATCTGGACGGCCGGATGCGTAAAATCGACGTCGGCATCGAATTCCTTGCCGGGGATCCCTGGGAACCGGAAGTGATCTATGAAGATTCCTATCACCTGCCGATCATCACCCGACCCGAGATCTGGAAAGATCCGGCCATGACCGGCACTTTTCCCCGAATCTACTTCGGCACCGGAGGGGACGACAGAGCCCCCGACGACATGACGTATTCCTTCGTGGCGATTATCGACGGAGAAACCCCCGAGGTGGAGTGGTATTTGGGCGACCCCGATACATTAGACCTGTCGGAAGATGATCAGGTTGGAGATCTCCTGATCGGAGAGAAAATTTGGGCGGATCCCAAACAGGCCAACAACATCATCTATTTCAGCTCCTTGACCGGCAGTATCGAAACCGTCGATCCCTGCAAGAGTTTGGAGGGTATCGGAAGGCTCTATGCGCGTTACGTGAAATCCGTGGCGGGAACGCCCGTGGGCGGAACCGCTTTCCGCAGTGCGTCCGGGACTCTTGAGAACCTGGACCTGGAGATCAAAACGCGGGCCGCGGTCACTATCGGCGAGTCGGAACGGGTCGCCGGTGTGCGCAAGCGCGAAGTGTTCATCCAGGAATTCGATTCGACCATACAGAAGTTGGAGCAGCCCACCGGCGCGCTGCTGAAGATCAAGTCCTGGCGGGAGATTTTCAAGATATTCAAACAATGACCGCCGCCGGAATGTCGGCGTCCGTGCGGAAGTTCTCCGTTTCGGTTGGGGAGGTCAGGGCGTTTGAAACATCCTCAAATACGCATCGATGATCTGTTGTCCCCAGATTAGGGCGATATAGGCTCCCGGTGCCAGAAAGGTACCGAACGGCAGCGCGTACTGCAGGTCCTTTTTTCGGAACAGGATGAACAGCATCCCCGCCAGAGCTCCCACGAGCGATGCCAGGATCAGCGTGAAAAAAGCCAGCTTCCAGCCCAGAAAAGCGCCGATCATCAGCATCATGGTCACATCCCCCAGCCCCATGCCTTCTTTCTTTCGCAGCATATAGTAAACGCCGTATACCAGCAGCAGGAATCCGGCGCCCACCCCCGCTCCGAGCAGTGCCTGCAGGATGGAAAGATCCGGACGGAAAAAACTGTATCCCAGTGACAGGAGCAGGGTGGGCAGGGTCACGGCATCGGGCAGAAGCTGGTGATAATAATCGATGAAGGCCAGAACGATCAAGGCGCTTGTGAAGACGCCGGAGGCGAAGAAATGAAGATCAAGGCCGAGGCGGATGTGGAGCAGGATCAGGGCCAGGGGAGTCAAAAGCTCGACCAGGAAATATGTGAGCGGTATCCGGGTGCGGCAGTACCGGCACCGGCCTTTGAGAAGCAGGTAGGACAGCACCGGGATGTTGTCGTAAAATTTGATCGGGCGGGAACATCGCGGGCAGTGGGATGGAGGGAGGGCCAGACTTTTTCCTCGGGGAAGTCGGTAGATCACGACATTGAGGAAGCTTCCCCAAACCAGTCCGAAAAGGATGACGGCTATCGTTTCCATGGGATGGATGCTGATTTGATTTCTCCTGTTTCCGGATTGTAGACGTAGGGACGGTCATCGAGATCCCGGGGGAGCGAAGAGAGCTTTCCTGACCGGACCAATTCCTCGAGCTCATGGGGGCGTTGTCCGAAGTCCCGGATGAAATCTTGCAGCGCCGCTTGCAGGTTTTGAATGTCCCTCGCCGCCTTCGCCTGGTAGAGATGGTTGGAGGCGATCTTTTTGACTCGCTCATCTTCAGCGGTTTGGTAGATTTCGAGCCAGTTCCGCCATGCGGTTTCATAATCCGCCAGCTGAAAAGCCGTATTCGCATGGAGTCTGCGGATCAGAGGCGGCGCTCCCGGGATGTTCATGGCCTTTTCATAGTATGCACGCGCGGTTCGGTAATCCTTTTTGACCATCCCCGCATAGTGGGCGGCTTCAAAAGGAAGCAGCCACTGGCCGGGATTGTTCTCCAGGCCCCGGTCGAGTATTTTAAGGCAGAGCTCGAGGTCCTGGGCTTCATAGACGGCGATAAGGGCCCCGATCTCGTAAGGATCGAGAAAAAAAGGGTCCAATTCCGAGATGATGGAGAATATATGATCGAGATGGTCGAAACGGTCGGGAATGGAGTAGGTGCTGTAATATTGGATCGCCCAAATGTAAATCAGGTCCGCGACCAACCCCGAATGCCCCAAAGCGGCGTATTTAAGATGTTTTCCGGAGGGGATATAGATGATGGAAGATCCCGGCACTTTCTCCCGGGGGATTCGATCCATGCGGAGCTTGAGTCCCATAAACGCTCCGCAGCTGAGGATAAGTACGGCGGCAGCCACCCGTTTTTTCATGGTGTTAGATGAAATCCCTTTTCCTGAATACCAAAACCGCCAGCGCCAACACGAAAAAGGTGTAGAAAACACCGTAAACCGATGAAAGGATCAGCAGGTTTGCGGGGATCGGAAGATGGTGGATGATCTCGGTTTTGAAGTTGAATTTTTCAAGGTCGGGCAGAAATATGTACAATCCCTCAGCCAGAGTCCGGCCTCCTCCGGGCGGCATTTTTTGGATGAGAGTTTTCAGGCCCCATGAAAGATGTCCGATCAGGTAAAAGGACAGCGAAAAGAGAGAACTCAGGATAGGCGTGGAGAAGCAGGAAAAAAATATGGCGACCGAAGTGATCAGGCAAAGCTCGAGAAACAGAAATCCCAGGGCGATGAACATCCGCCATTCGACTTGTGAGGAATAACAAAAGATGACGACCTGAAAAATGATCCCCATCAGCGTAAGCATGATGAAGAGGGTGAAAATCAGACCCAAAAATTTCCCGAGGATGAATTGGAAGCGGTGGATGGGTTTGGCGAGCAGTGTGAAGATGGTGCGTTTGTCGATTTCTTTATATACCAATCCCGTTCCGATCAGGATCGCCATCAGCATTCCGAAAAGCGAGATCGCGCTCAAACCCACATCGCGGATGATCTTGAGCGGATCGCCTACCGTGAGCAGAGCCAGCACGCGTGATAATATGAGACAGAGGGCGGCGAAAAAGAGCAGAAGATAAAGAATGCGGTCCCGAATGGCTTCCTTGAAGGTATTGAGCGCGATAGCTTTTATCTTCATTCGGGTTTCACCATTTCAACGAAGATATCCTCGAGGGTCTCGGTCCGGGGTATCATCGAATGGATTTTCCCCCTATGAGAGTGGATCTCCGCCAGGATTCGTTCCACTTCCGCTTCTTCATAGATCTTCAGCCAGGTTTTTCCTCCCGTGCTGGAGTGAACGTCCCCCATCGCCTTCAGCGTATCGGGGGAAATGCCCGAACAAACAATTTCCGTGTGAAGAACTTTTTCCGAGATCAAATCCTGCAGCCGACCCTGGTTGATGAGCCGGCCGCCGACGATGACGCCAACGCGGTCGCAGATCATCTCGATATCCTGCAGGATATGGGAGCAGAGAAAAACGGTTTTTCCTTCCTGCTTCAGGCCGTTGATGATGTCGCGGATCTCTTTCCTCCCCAGGGGATCCAAGCCTCCCAGCGGTTCATCCAGAAAAATCAGCTCCGGATCGTTCAGCAGCGCTTGGGCCAGCCCGATTCTTTGCAGCATGCCGCGCGAAAACTTGCGCAGTTGAATCTTGGCCGCGGTTTTTAATCCGACCTTTTCCAGGAGGCGGGGGATGCGTTTTTCCTTGACGTGTTTGGGGATAAGAAAAAGCTGACTGTAATATTGAAGGAACTCTTCGGCGGTGAGATAGTCATAAAAATAGGGGTTTTCCGGAAGGAAGCCCAAACGGGCCTTGGCCGTCAGGGAAAGGTGCGGTTTGCCCAGGATTGAGAGGCGGCCTTTTTCGGGGAAGATCAAACCGAGCAGACACTTCAGGGTGGTGGTTTTTCCGGCGCCGTTGGGTCCGAGATAGCCGAAAACCTCTCCCTCATTGACGGAGAGGGAAATGCCTTTCAGGATCACTTTCCTTTTGAGGAGAAATCCGGATTTGAACGTTTTGTGGAGATCCTCGATTTGGAGCGCGGTACCCATATGATTCTCTCTATTATATATAAAACCGGAGCGATTTCAAATTCTTTACGTGTTATCTAAAAGGGAAATGTCGAGGCCGTCCTCATGCTGAAGTTCGCGGCGGGAAAAACCTCCCCTATTTCAAGCCGGAGACGGCTTTGGCGTTTTTGATCAGATAATCTGCGGTGAAGATATGCTCCCTGTCCAGGGCCAGGTGTTTCTCGATCTGCTCCCGGATCTCACCTTCCGGTATGAGGGTGAGAAGCTGTTCGTATCGGCTGACCAGGGCGGATTCTTTGGAGGGAAGGGTTTCCAGCGAGCTCAAACGGTCTTCGCCCGGATAGAGGAACGGCATGGGGTTGCGGCTTCTTTCGACTCCGTCGGCGTCTGTTTCGACGTTTTCGATCTGGATGACGTCGCCCCATTTGATCAGAATGCCGGAGTTCTTATCCCAATGGCGCATGTGATCGATGGAATTTTTAAACAGGCGCTGGCTCAAGTCTTGATGGGAGCTGAAGAGAAAAGTGTATTTCAGATAACGGTGCATGAGCTCGTTTTCAAGCCGGGTGATTTCATGCAGCAGTCGGACCTCTTCCTTCTCCCGGTTTTCGGGCCGGGATTGATGACAGAGTGCGTCCTGAGCGCCTTCCTGTTCGAGGGCCTCGATCATGGCGTCGAACTGCCATGAGTGTCGGACTTCATCCTGGGCGATATTGAGGAACATGTTCTGGATCTCGGGATAATCGCCTCTTCGGATTTGAGCGGACTGGTACAGGTCGGTGACGAGGTCTTCCGTCATCTTATCCCGCTTCATGTTATCCAGGATTTTGGGATAGCGCACGATCTCATCCGTTTTGAAAGAGGGGATCCCTCCCATCTGGGTGATGATGGTGCCGAGTTGGAGGGCATGGTACATCTCATCGATACCGATCTGGATGATCTGAGCGCGGGAATCTTTCCTGACTTTCATGACCGGGTCCTGATAGAAGTACTGCCCTTTGGGCATGGAATATGCGTGGATGGTGTATTCGAAACTGACCGCCCATTCATGTTCCAGTGCGATATTAAGCAGTTTTATCATGTCTTCCTTGGTTTTTACGGCGCCGGTTTTTTCCATGTGCATGCTCCTTTTTATCCGTTTCGGCATATTATAGCCCTTCGGGCGCGATAAATAAAGGTCGCTTTTTCTCAACATGGGGGGGGAATATCACCCCCTGAATCCTCTCATGGGGTGATTGACCGCTCCGGCGGGGCGTGCCAGAATAGTGATCGAAACAAAGCCTGAATGACGCATACAACGTTCATCCAAGGCGGCGTCAAGGTTTTGAAAAGGGAGAGGATGGGCTTCCTCTCCCGCCTCTTTTCTTTAACCCTCGGCTCGTTTCCTCCTTAGGGTCGAGGGCTGTCCGGGTTGACCGCCCTCCCGGAACGGATGCGTTTCCGCAGGGCCGCAAGATCGGAGTTGGAGAGAACCGTTCGGCGGCCGTCGTCTTTTCGCCATTTTACCAGCCGGATTTGATTTTCCTCGATCTCTATGCATGTGATCCCATTGGTGTAACCGCAGCACCCGCTGTTGAAATAGCAGGGTAGGGGGTCCTGCCGGTCTTTTTCGAAGGCCCGCGGCGAGCGCCCTCCACGGCGGAGAAGGATATCCTCGATTCCCGACTCCGCTTCCAGAATCCGGGCTCTCAGTTTGGAACGTTCACGGGGAGCGGCCGTAAGAAGTCGTCGACGTGTTGCGGACAGTTCTTCTTGAAGCCGGTCGAAATGGGTATGCGATGCGAAGACGGCGCGATGCGTATGCCCGCAGATCAGCAGGACACGATGAGACTTAGCCCATCGATAATAATTTATTTCCAGGGCATCCCTTATTTTTGCGTTTTCTGCGGGACCGTCAAATCCGATATGAAAGATTTTCTGAAACGTCCGCCAGAATATCTGAACCGCCCAACGGCTCAGGCGCCAGGCGCGATCGTCGAAAAAGCGACCTTGGTGTCCGTGGATCAAGAAGATATCGGGAGCCAGACAAAGTCCTTCCCGAAATTCAACGCGGCTTAGAGACGGGTGCCTGAATTCCCGGCAGGATGAACGGAACCGAGGGGATGAGATCTCCTTATCGTGGTTGCCCCAGATCCTTATCGAGCGGCCCCGAATCGACCTCGGCGCCATGGAAATCTCCTTTTTTATCAAGTGAGCGTAATGCGCCCATACCTGCGGAAAACGGTTTTCCCAGAGTTCTTCACTGTCGCCGAGAATGATCAGCCGGCAGTTTTTTTCCGCATAGAAGTCCAGGGCTGCGGCGTAGAGTCCGGCGTTTTTCCGGAAATCATCGGCGGGACTCGAATCCCCCTTGTGATGATCGGAAAAGATAACGATCGGATGATGAAGAAGGTCTTCGGATGGGAGGTGATCCCGCAGGCGGGCCGTTCGGTAGATCCGGTCGAACTGCTTTCGAATTCTTCGCCAGGACATGAGTTTTCGGGAAGTCGGGAAACTCACACCATTTTAACAGATTTTCAGGCGCCGCTCCAACGCGGCATTATGTCCGGGAGCCGCTCACGGGAACTCCTTCGCGGGGCGCCCCGGTTTTTTCAAGAGTTGAAGCAGCCACCTTCTGAAGAGGCGGATGATATCCGTAACCGGGCGGAGGGGGCATAAAAAACGACACCAGGGACGGCGGAGGAACAAGGATGCGATAAGAACGATGCCCAGAAGAACGAACTGCAGATCGGAGCCCACGAGCCTAAAGAAGGCGCCGAAAATCTCATAGTTATAGAGGCTCGGATTTCGTGAGAGCAGAGCCAACAGGATGGCCGCCCAGGCCAGAAAACGAGGCAGCCAGCGGAGAGCGGATTGTATCCGGGCCGGAATCCGATTTCGGGCGGCGCCGATCAGGGCCAGGCAGTCCTGGATGGCGCCGAAGGGACAGAAACAGTCGCAATAAGGGGTGGCGTTGCGCAGGAGCAACAGAAAAAAAACTCCTGCCATGAGGATATACCAGAAAAGGTGCGTTTGCCACTGCGGCCAGAAGCCGAGCAGGGCCTGATTGATGAAAATGAGGGTCAGCGGGCGGCTGGTGATGAAGCCGAGAAAAACGATCCCCGTCAGCATGAGGGCCCAGCGCACCGTCTTCCGTTTTTTAAATTCGGGGCGGGAGGCGAGCATGCTTCCGAGGAACAGGGCGATCAGAATGATTTCGGGTATTCCGAATTGGATGCGGGGCGATTCCTCGGGAGGAGGTTTTAGGCCCAGATGTTTTTCAGCGACCCGCCTGCCGGCGCGGCGTACGGCATCCGCCAGCGCCCGGGCGGTGTAGGTGGCTCCCGTCACGCCGTCGATATCCGCTTCCAGCATAAAGGCATCCCGGTACGATTTTCCGCGCAGGTTCTTCGGGAGATGGCTGTGCATAACGCGGCGGAGAAACGACGGAGTCTCCTTATGACCGACTATGCTGAAACCGAGGATGTCGCCTTCCGTGTCGACGGCGACGGCCAGCTCCATGCGTCCTCCGTATCCGGGCGCTTGACTCACGGCGACATAGCCCAAAAGGTGCTTTTCCGGATCCTCTTTCCAGGCGGAATAGGTGTCCCCGCCCAGAAAATCCAAACGATCCGCTTCCGGCAGGGCTTGCTTGAGAAAAGGCCGCTTGTCCGCTTCATCGCGAAATCCCCCCACTCCCCATGCAACCGCAAGGATTCCGAGAGCGACAACCGCAAGGATGCGCTCGTTCCTTTGACGCTTGGAGGAAGGTGTGGACATGTGTCGTTCGCGGCCGGTGCCGGGAAGGAATCCGGCTATTTCATTTCCCGGGCGGTGATCGTATGGTTTCCGTTCATGTTCCAAAATCGCGAGGCCGTCAGGGGCTCTCCGTATCCACTGGCTTGATCGAGCGTCACCATCACTTTATCCGCCGCTCGACTGCGTCCTTTAATGGACGCCCGGATCAGGCGGTGGAGCCATGAATTGTTGGGCTTGTTGAATGGACAGACGCGCTTGCAGTTCGAGCAGCTGAAGCCGTTGAAATCATAACAGCTTTCCGGATGGATGTACCATTTGAAAACCCCCGGATTATTGGAGACGGAGGTGCCCTCCCATGTGCGGGGGCCGGAGGAGATGGACTCGCTGGGGCAGTGTTGGGTGCAGAGCATGCAGGATTCACAGAACTCGGTAACCCCAAAGGAAATGGGGCGGTCGGCTTCAAGGGGCATGTCCGTGATGACTTTGGCCAGACGGACGCGCGGGCCGAATCTCGGGGTGACCAAAAGCCCGTTCCGCCCCAATTCTCCCAATCCGGCGTCGATGGCGATGGGGATGCTCGGACCCAGTCCGTTGCCGGCGGGGATTGCCCGGTAGCCGAGAGCCCGGATGAAGTTTGCCAGCGTCGGGGCGGTCACGGCCATGCGGGAATAGCCGTTGCCGGTGGCGGCGGAGGCCAGGCGTCCGGGGGAATTGGCGATAGAGTGAAAATCCTCTTCGAAGGCCAGGGCGACAACCCGGTTCATCGTGCGGGGAACGTACCACGCATCATCGGTTTTTTCCATGCGTTCCCCATCGTGTAGGACGGGTATGGCGCGGCCGCGGTGTTCGGGAGTGGGGGCATGGACCTCGGAATAGATCCAGAGCGGGTTGAGTTCCGCCGTGCCCGCGAGAGAAGCCCCGAAAAAAAGAGCGGCATGCTTGACGGCGGCGGTGGCGTCGCTCCAGGTCATGTCGAGCTCGGAGGGATCCCAAGGGGGGAGTTCATCCATCCTCAGCCCTCTTACCATCCCCGATGAGGTCCAGCTGTAAGTCGAACCGCTGTCGGAGCGTGCGGAATGCCAGGATGCCGCCATGAAAGCATAATCCAGCCTTGTCTGATCGGGAATGAGACCCCGTCCCTGGATGATGTTTGTATGATAGATGCTTTCACTGACTTCAGGGCGTGCCCGGCGGGAGGGGTCCCAACCGTTTCGGCTGAAAACCGTCATCTTGCCGCTCATCGGCTTCAGAACATCCGGATTGATGTCGTATGGGTAGAGGCCTCCATCCAAACGCTCCACCAGAAACCCGGAGTACTCATCGGGTGACTCGACCAGAATTCCACGAGAGGTTTTTCCGTGTACGTGAGGCGCGGAAAGCCCCCATCCCAGCGAAGCGGCACCCCATCCGCAAAGGTTGAGGAACTCCCGTCGTCTCAATCCGCGGGTCGTATCGCTCCGGTCTTTTTTTCCGCGTAAAGGGTGTGAAGTCATCGTGCCCTCCTCAGGAAAACCAAACGGGCCAAAAGCACGGCGCCGATGATCCCGATAAATCCGAAAAGAATTCCCATGACGAGCGCCCCCCGTACGGCGCCCTCGGAGAGAAATCCGGCAATCATTTCCAATACGAAAAGGGCATAGATGAACATGAAAACGGTCAACAACCAATGCCACCAGCGAAGGGGCAGCTTGCGGCGCCGGGAATAATCCACCAAAGCTAAAAGTCCAAAGGTGCAGACCGCTCCGATAAGAATATCGATCATGATGTTCCTCCATTCATGGCATTCATGGTCCCTGTTTACCGTCCATGATCCGATGAGGGTGGAAAGCCGTAACGCCAAGCTATACCATAGTAAAAACCCAGCGTCAATCACCGGGCGGGGTCGAAGGGGGACATCATCGGTGGAGGGATTTCGCCGTTCGGCGTCGGCTTGGTATGCCGGGAGTTGATGTCGTTTCTCCGGTTTCGCTTGATTTTTTTCAGGAAGCCGTGAAAAATGAGAGCGATAGACAGAGGTGACATGAAAAAGGATGACATCCCCAGGATACGAAGCGACTTGGAAATATTCCCCGTGCTTCACCAGGGAGAACGCTTGGTCGTGGTTCGGGATTTTTTAGGATTGATCCCTGAACCGCTGGTCTTGAATCCCGCCGCCGTCTTTCTGTTGAATCTGATCGACGGATTCCGCAGCGTGAAAGAGATTCAAGCGGAACTCCGGTGTTCCCCGGATCGGATGCCGATCGATCCGGAAAAAGTCGAAGAGATGCTGGCGGAGTTATGCTCGCGGTATATTCTGGAAAGCCCGCGCTGCAGGGATGAAAAGGCGCGGATCATCAAGGACTATGTCGATCAGACCGAGCGTCCGGCTGCTCTGGCGGGAAGCGCGTATCCCGCCTCTCCCGATGAATGCCGCGCTTTCATCGCCGGGATATTGGATGTGCCTGAGGAGACCGGCGCCGAGCCGTCCGATTCGCGGATTCGAGGACTGGTCGCTCCGCATATAGATCCTGAGGTGGGGCGGGAAGTGTACCGGAACGCCTACCATGCATTGAAGGGATTGAAACCTGAAAAAATCATCTTGATCGGAACCGGTCATCATTTGGATGAGCACCCCTTCTGCATTACCGAAAAAGATTTCGTCACCCCTCTGGGGGGGATTAAAACAGACAAGGTCTGGGTCAGGGCTTTGCGGGCTTCCGCCGGGGCGGTGATCGCGCCGGATGACATAGCCCACCGAAGGGAGCATTCCCTGGAGTTTCAGTTGCTGTTTCTGCAGTACCTTTTCGGCGAGACGTTCGATATCGTTCCCATCCTGTTCGGATCCGGGGCGGCTTCCCCGGAGACCTTGATGGATCCTGCGATAGAGACCTTTTATAGGTGTCTGCGGGAATTGATGACGGAAGAGCGGCCGCCGTTGGTGGTGGCTGGCGCCGACCTGTCGCACATCGGATTGAAATTCGGCCATTCACGGGAGGCGGCCTCGCTAATGCCGGAGGCAAGAGAACATGATTTTCGCTTACTGCGGTGTTTTTGCCGGGGTGATATTTCGGGGTTTTGGGAGGAGCACCGGCGAACCGAAGGACGATTCAATGTATGCGGACTGACAAGCATGGCCGGCGTGATGATGTTGTTCCCAGGAATGCGCGGGTCATTACGGGGTTACGATTTTTGGGAAGAAGAATCCACGCGTTCCGCCGTCAGTTTTGCCGCGGTTTCGTTTGAGTGCGCATGAACGGCATGCCGGCTATGAACAGCGGAGGATGAAGGATGGAATTTTTGGATGATGGGCAAGCGGGAAGCGGGCCGATATCGTTTTCGGCCGCAACCGTACTCTGAAAGCAGGAGAAAATAATGACGGATTTCGGCGGCGCGATCAAACGGTCGGAGGATTATGACTTTGCCGTACTGGGAGTCCCCTACGATGAAAAATCGAGCTTTCTCAAAGGACCGGCGAAAGGTCCCCGGGCGATACGGGAGGCCTCTACAAGCGCCTGCATCAATGCGTGGACGGAAACGGGCGTCGATTTGGATGCCGAGGCGGTGATGGTGGACCTGGGGGATGTGGATGCGCGGGGGGATTATGCCTCCGTGTCCGCTCGTATAACGGAGCAAACCGCTCGTATCGCGTCAAAAGGGGCCGTCCCGATTGTTTTGGGCGGAGACCATTCGATTTCATATCCCGTGCTCAAGGGGATGGCTGGAACCTATCCATCGCTTGATGTTCTCCATTTCGATGCCCATCCCGATCTTTACGATGATCTCTACGGAGATCCCTATTCTCATGCCTGCCCGTTTGCCCGAGTGCTGGATGACGGATTGGCAGCGCACCTCGTTCAAGTGGGGATTCGAGCGGCAACCGGAGAGCATCGGCGGAAAGCCGAGCGTTTCGGGGTGCGGATGATCACCATGCGTGATATCGAGGAAGCCGCCGCCCTTGAATTCTCCCGACCTCTCTTTATCTCCTTCGATGTCGATGCCTTGGATCCGGCTTTCGCCCCGGGCGTTTCCCATCATGAACCCGGCGGCTTGTCCACCCGTGAAGCCCTTGGCATCCTGCAGAATGTAAAGGCGGAGATTATTGGAATCGATGTCGTGGAAGTGAATCCCGACCGTGATCCGTTGGGAATAACGGCGTCGGCCGCAGTCAAGATCATCATCGAAACTGCGGGGAAAATCATCGCGGATAGGATTGGGAGAGATCCGAATCGATGAGCCGCGGTATGCGCGGCTATCAACGACCGGGGATCAAACGAACGATTTTTTCCAGCCATTCCCGGTCAACGGAAGAGAAGGCGTCAAGCTGTCGGCTGTCGACATCGAGAACCCCGGCGATACGATGAGCACGGTTGGTGAAGGGCACGACGATTTCGGACTTTGAGCGGGAATCGCAGGCCCAATGCCCGGGGAATTTTTCAACGTCGGGAACGATGACGGTTTTGCGCTCCAGAATCCCCGTCCAGCAGACACCCTGATGTTGTTTTAATATCTGACAAGCAAGAGGTCCTTGGTAGGGGCCGACGCAAAGTTCACCCCGTTTCAGCAGATAGAATCCCGTCCAGAAAAAATGCGGTATTTTATGATGGAGCAACGCCGCGATGGTCGCCATTCGGGATGTCCGGCTTTCAGTTTGTTCAATCAGTTCCCGCAGTTGGGAATACAATCGTGCGTACCTTCCTTCGAGTTGTTCTTCCTGCTTCATGGCAACCTCCTGTTTTGACGTATGCCCATGATAACGATCTCCCCTGGGAGCGTCAAGTTGACGTCTTTTTCCGGGATCCGTATAAGGACTCACCGAGAATGCGTCATTCGTTGTTAAAAACATAAAAATATATATATTTATGTTAAAGGCGGGGAGGAAACATGGAAAAGGCTGTATGGAGATACTGTCCGGAAAGAGAGACCGCTTGAAGGTCCCCGGCGAATCCTGCCGGAAATCATACTTGATTCAGAATAGGGAGTCGAATTCTCCTTAGGGGGATGATACCGGACGAGTATAGTGTTCGGATTTGCATCGGTAATCATCTTTTCCGTGGAAACCGGCAAGGGGTTTTGAATGGCGGGCTGTTGTCAGCAAAAGGGGGGTTGATGATGGGAACCAAAAAGGTGGGGGTTCTCTCCAGCCCGCCCAAGAGAACCACTACAAGTATAGCAGAAAGATAAGGTTTGTAAAGGGAAAATATAAAATATATTAGCTTTTTTCTTGGATTGCCGAATCGCGTGTTTTTTTGATGGAAACGGAAAGGGGGATACGGCTATTTCAGGCCGTGGTTGCTATTTTTTTCCGGTTCAAAGAAAATAAAAACAGATCACGAGCAAAGGAGATGGTATGGAAAATAAAAAGATAGACATCAAAGTGGATGAACAAACGGCTTTGGGTCAATATTCAAATCTTGCCGCCATTCGTCATAACCGGGAGGAATTCATTTTTGATTTTGCTTTCCTTTTTCCGGAAGGTCCGATGGGGAAGCTGGTGTCCAGGGTTATCCTCAGCCCTGCTCATGTCAAACGCTTCGCGGAGGCGCTGGAATCCAACTTGAAACACTATGAAAAAGAATTCGGGCCGCTGACGCCCGCGGATGTGCCGCCGGCCGTGGGATTCATACATTGAACATGGAATGGTTTCACTTATCTGGAAATATTCCAAAATTATCTTGACATTGAATCTGATATTTTATAAAAACGGGACAAGACCTATTGAGTCGAGAGGGGTATTAATCCAAGGAGACTTATATAAGAGGGATAAGATATAAATCTTAGGTATTTTACAAATAAACCATTTGGAGGTAAAAAATGGCATACGAATTCACAAACAAGAAAGGGGTCAAGTACTATCTCCACTTCAAAGATGTGAACTTGAAAGGCGGACGGCAGCAGAGAATCTACTTTTTTGCCCGTGATGTCAGAGAAGGTAACCTTGAATGTGTTCCCGACGGTTACAAGGTTATTGAAACCGAGCGTACGGGAATGCCGATATTGAAAAAGAAATAAATTACGACGAGTGGAGAGTAATCTGATGGGGATTGCTCTCCCTCTGTTTTCCCTTTCCGCAATTTTGTCAGCATGGTTACAAAGGTAAGAGGGTCCCCCCGCCTGCTTGGCGCCTTTTTTTCTTGTTTTGCAGTGTGTGTGTTTCCGCATTCAAACGATAGACGGCTCCTATCGCCATCCCGCGGTTTTTGAGGACGGAGCCGCCACCCCTTTGTCCTAAAATCAGGACATAACGATGCTTTTTATCCCGAGGTCCCCGGTAAGTGACCCTGGCATATTTCTTGCTCAGAAAATAGTTGACGAGGAGGAAAGATGAAAAAGACAATCGTAATGACGTTTTTTTTGGCGGCCTTGGCGCTCTTGATCTTTCCCGCACAGGAAAACGAATACTACAGTCATAGCTATGCCCGGTTGAGTCATGTCGTCGGAGACGTTTTCGTACAGCGCGCCCCTGATTCCGAAAATGAGGAGGGAACGGTCAATCTCCCGCTTATTGAAGGAGCCAAGCTGGGTTCCGAAGAAGGGAGGGCGGAAATCCACTTCGGCCGCAAGAACTATATTCGCTTGGATCATCACACTCAGATCGATTTGATCAAGCTGCCGCGCAAAGGAGACGACAGCGTCGTTGTCCATTTGATCTCCGGCTCCGTTTTTCTGCGGGTCAGCGAGATGGATCATGAGAAGGATTTTGCCGTCCACACGCCTGATGCTTCCCATTACATTTTGATGGAAGGCTTGTATTCCCTGTCCGTGCGTGAAGCGGGTGAGACGGAGTTTCAGGTGTGGGAAGGAGCGGCGGAAGCCGCTGGAGAAGAGCGTTCCTTGTTGATAGAGGAAGGCCAGCGGGTTCTTGCCGCCGGAGGAAAATTTTCTGCCGATCCCGGAGATCTCCTCCATGCCGAGGGAGATGCCTTTCTTGAATGGAATCATTCCCGGGACGAACTCTTCGGCCGTCATGTGACGGCATCCTACCTTCCTTCCGAGTTGGATGATTATGAGACGGAGTTGGCGGACAACGGGCGATGGGTGAACGAACGGCCGTACGGCTATGTCTGGGTTCCTCATGTGAGCGTCAGCGGCTGGAGGCCTTACGACAGCGGGCGTTGGGTGTGGTATCCCGTTATCGGCTGGACATGGGTTTCGTATGATCCCTGGGGATGGTGTGTTACTCACTATGGCCGTTGGCACTGGCGAGCAAGCTTGGGTTGGTACTGGATCCCGACCCGGCGCTGGGGACCGGCTTGGGTTCACTGGTACAGCGGAGTCGATTATATCGGCTGGTGTCCGCTCAGCTATTACGGCTATCCGGCCGTCATCATCGACAACCACTTCTATGGACGCTATTATCACCGCTATTATCCGCTTCATTCCCGTGCGCTCACCGTGGTTCACAGAAAACATTTGCGTTCCCGGCACGTCTCCAGAGCCGCCTTGTCACATGGGCAGGTATCCCGTCTTGGAAGAATTTCGCTATCCGCCCGTCAGCCCCGCGGCCTCGGTCTTAAAAGCGGCGGGGGGCATATCCGGGCTGAAAAGGTCCTGGCGCGGTCACGGCTTCGCCGGATTACAGACAATTATCCCGGGAGATCTTCCGTTGTTTCCCGCGCTCGGGTGAGATCGTCGGCGGCGAAAAACAAGATCCGGGGCGTTTCGTCGACTCGAAGCCGTGTTTCCGGTTCCCGTGCGAAAAGCACCCGCATCGGGATCGGATCGGGATCGATCGGCAGGCGAATCCTTTCCTCACGCGGCGGTTCCGCATCCTCGTCCATCCCCAAGTATGGAAGCCGGAATAAAGTCGATTCGCGCAGCCGTTTGGGTTTGCCGCGGAACAGCTACCCGGCGCGGATATCCCGTTCCTCTTCCCGATCCGCCAGCTCCCGTACCCGGGTGTCCGGCGCTTCCGGCCTTCGATCCGGAAGCATCAGTAAGAGAGTTCCTTCAATCCGCTCCGAAAACCGGGTGTCTTCTTCGAATCGGCGATCGATAAACGATTCAAGGAGATCGCGGCCCATACGCTCCCCTTCCGGTGCGGTTTCAACGTCTTCATCAAGGCTCGGAAGCGGATCGACCCGATCATCAGGTGGAAATATGCGGGCGGCTCCCCGGTCTTCGGTTCGGGGATCTTCTCCGGCCCGCAAATCCGGCCGCGGCGTCGTCAGTCGTGCGTCTTCCTTGAAAACACGATCTTCAACCGGGAGCCGTTCCGTTTATTCCCGCTCGACCTCTCGCTCCTCGCGGGGATCGGGTCCTTCCATCCGCTCGCGCTCGTCTTCTTCCTCGCGCTCGTCCACCTTGCGTCGCTCGTCCTCTCGTTCATCCACACCGCGCCGTTCTTCCTCCCGTTCGTCATCTCGGATTTCCCGTCGTAAATAAGCCGCGGAAACGAGGATGATGCTCAACCAAGATGTGAAGGAGCCGGTTTTCGGCCCTCGTTTTCGGAGAAGACGAGGATGATATTTTACGGGTGAAATCATGCCGGATCCCCGAAGCAATAATTAATATTTCTGCTTTACATTTACTATATTCGGTGGTATAAAATATCCTCATCCAAGGTGACGCTAGGATGGATCATCTGCCTAAATTAGAGAAGAACTCAATCGCCAGATCCTATCGTACAAGGCAATGATTAAAGTATTGGAGGTATGAGTTATGGCCAATAGGACATGGATTTCAATTAAAGGGATGCGAGAACGGAATCATTTTTCAATTTTTGTCGGATTGTCTTTTTTCGCGTTTGTGTTGATCGCTTCGACCACTTCTTGCAGCAGTGGGGAAGAAGTGCAGGAAACCAGCATGATCACTCAAGAAGGCAGTCTCGATATTGAAGGTACGGTTAAGACCGCATTAGGCAATTATATGTTTATTCCGGAAGAACCGGGATTCGATATCGTCGTCCAGGGCACTCTGGATACCGGAGACATTTCGACCCTGGTCGGGAAAAAGGTAAGAGGAAAAGCAGAGTTTTCTCCGGAACAGCCTTCCATTCTGATTGCGACCGAGATCGAGATCGAGGAAGACGGCGGCCTTTACCGAAGCATTTTCACCCCCAGCGGAGAGGTGACACTGGAAGATTATATCGGGCTTGCCGAGAGAGATGACTTTGAGGTTTTGAACATTACTTCGTACAACAAGGCTGCTGAATGGGAAGGCAAAACCAAAGCCAAAGTCTACGGCACGCTGGAACAAGTGGAAGAAGCGTACCTGATTACGGTATTGAATGAGGAAGACAAGGAGATTGGCAAGATCCTCGTCGACAACATCAGCGACTTCGCGCTCTATTACGTAAACAAGCTGCGGCTGTTCGACAAATTCTGGTTCTATATCGATGTCAAAGAGTCCGTGGATGCCAGAACCCGGCGCCGGTCCAAAGAAATGTTTCATGCCGACATCCATTTCGCCGGTTTGTTTTAGCTCGAAGTCCTCATACAAGGCATAATTTATAAATACTGCTGAGAGAGCCCCGTTGAGGGCTCTCTTTTTTTTGTGGAAAAACCCACCGTGACCCCAGAGCCCTCTTCAGGTACGGCATACCGTTTGCGCGCAGCCCCGTTGTCGACGGCAAATTCCTCAGATGTAGGGTTGATGCTCCGATCTCATTCCTTACTCCCGGCTCCGGTTGAGGAATCATCCAGGTTCGGATGTTTCAAATGAAATGAGGTCGCCTCCTGATACGCCTTGGCCAGCTTCAGAACTTTTTCTTCCGCGAAAAGATTTCCGACGAAACATATACTGGTCGGGCTGCCTTTTTTGTCGAATCCGTTGGGGACGACGACGGTGGGATGTCCGGTTAGATTGGTGAGAAGAAGGTTGTCGCCTCCCCGTGTGGGTGCGACGTAAACGTCTATATCCTCCATTAGCGTCGACATCTCCCGCATAAGGATTGTGCGTGCGCGGTTTGCCTGAATGTATTCCACGGCGGGTATGAAACGGGCCTGTCGAAACGTGTTCGGCCAGGATCCGCGACCCTGTCTCACCAAAAGGTTATCTCGATCGCTGCGTGTGAGTTCGTCAAACGCGGCGGCCGCTTCAGCACTGAGGATAAAGGAAAGCGCCTGAACGGGAAAATCCGGCAGTGAGAAAGGCGTCAAGTCCAACCCGAGTGAGCGGAGAACATCCAAGGCGGCCTTATCATTCTCCCGACTGGAGGATTTTTCGAAGGCCTCGTGAAGATACCCGACCCGCAGGTTTTCCGGCCCTTCCGCGGGGTCCCATGAAAAAGGCTGCTCGAGGACGGTGTGGTCCATCCCATCCGGGCCGGTGATCGCAGCGAAAACCAGGGCACAGTCTTCCACCGAGCGGCACATGGGGCCGATCTTGTCCATACTCCAACTCAAAGCCATGGCGCCGTAGCGGCTGACGCGTCCGAAAGAAGGGCGGAGGCCGGTAACTCCGCAGCGGGTCGAGGGAGAAACGATCGATCCCCAGGTTTCCGTTCCTATGGAAAAACCGACCAGGCCGGCGGCAGTTGCCGCACCCGGTCCCGCGGAGGATCCGCTTGATCCCTGTTTCGGATTCCATGGATTTCTGGTTTTTCCTCCGAACCAAACATCTCCCATCGCCAGGGCGCCCATGGATAATTTGGCCGTAAGCACGGCACCGGCTTCCTCCAGCCGGCGGACGACCGTAGCGTCATTGTCGATCATCTGATCCTTGTAAGGCATCGCACCCCAAGTCGTAGGGATTCCCCTGGTGCTCAAAAGGTCCTTTGCTCCCCAGGGAATGCCGTGCAGCGGCCCTCGGTATTTTCCCGCGGCGATCTCTTCATCCGCACGAGCCGCCTGGTGAAGGGCCAGGTCTTCGGTCAGAGTGACGACGCATTTCAATGTCGGTCCATAGCGTTTGAGGCGCTCGAGGTAAAGTTCCGTCAGTTGCATGGAAGTGATTTTACGGGTTTTGATCAGGGAAGCCAGAGCGGTTACCGGAAGGAACGCGAGGTCCTCCTGTTTTTCAGGGACGCTTATATCGGGATCCGCTCGAAAGACCGTTTCCGATAAAACTTCCCGGGGAATGTGATGCGCGTTTCCGGGGTGGAAGATCAGAGCCGGTGAAACATGATTGGGAATCGGAACGGCGCGAATCCTTCTGTATCGGGAAAGATTCGAATTCAAATCCGGAAGCAGCTGTTTTTGCTCGCGTGCTGTCAGGTCCAATCCCGATATCTTTTCAGCCGACCGGACATCCTGAATCGTAATGCGGTTGCTTCCTTTAAAATAGTATAGGGCTCCCGCGGTTCCCAGCAACAGGAGCAGTACGGCGGCAGCCGCCATGAGGATGCCGAGGCGAGTGAATCCCGATTTTGACTTGTTTGGAATTGACATGATTGCGATCTCCTTTTATCATTGTTGACCTTATTTCGTTCGTGTTCCTTGCTAAGAAAACGGAGGGCGGTGTTTATCGGAACGACGGCGATTCCGTGTCCACAAAGCGGCCAGAAAGGCACCTGATATCAGGGATGCGGCAAGCCAGATGAGTTTGGTCTGGTAATCCGCAAAATGAGTTATCCATTGGATGATCACGCCTATCGCAACCAATGCCAGGGATATGCCGAAGCCTATTGTCAGAAAAAAACCCAATAGAGTAAAACACCCCCGTGTTTCTTCCGCTTCGAATTCAGGTTCTTCTTCACTCGTATTGGTCGGATCCCAATATAACATCCGACATTGAGGACAGTGATTCTGATCTTCGGGCAGTGAATTCCCGCAGTGGGGACATGTTTTTTTCGGTCCTGAAGCAACCATCGGACTGTTGTGTTTTAGTTGAACAAATTACCGCTCCGGAGTCAAGAAGCAAGAGGGCTTCCGGAGATGCAGGGGGGGGCGCTCAGGCGAGGCCGCCGTTTTATCAAATCGAATTTGCGCCCTCCTCGGTATATCTGGTATAAATAATGTATTCATCGGTCTGGGGAACAGCCCGTTGGGAAAAACCATGAACGCAGTCCGTACCGCCGTCATTTCGGATTTGGGAAATGTTCTGATCCATTTTGACAACGAGATATTTTTTAAGAAGTTGGCGGATTTGTGCTCCTTTTCAATCGAGGAGATCGCCTCATGGGCGGGAGACCGACAGAATCTGTTTGCGGATTTTGACTGCGGGAGAATCGATCCGGACGGTTTTTTCCAGGTTTTCCGCGAACGGCTGCGGCTTTCACTGGACCAGGAGACGTTTTTTTTGATCTACAGCGATATCTTCAGCGTGAACCCGGTGCCCATCGGGATCATGAAGCGTCTGTCGCCGGATGTCCCTTTGATCCTGCTTTCAAACACGGATCCGGTTCGATTCGGCTTTATTCGGTCGCGCTTTCCCGAAGTCATGCTCTTTGATGAATACGTGCTGTCCTATGAGGTGGGCTGCATGAAACCCGACCCGCGAATCTACCGCCGGGCCGTTCACCTCTCCGGCCTTCCCGCGCAAAGGTGTATCTTTATCGACGATCGGTTGGAAAATATCGCGGGGGCGGAGAGAATCGGGATGCGAACCGTCTTTTTCCGTAAGAACATCGATCTTTTCGCTGAACTCAAAGGAATGGGGCTGCGATTTCAACCCGGGGAAACTTCCTGATCTTCTGGCGCTTTTCGGGCGGAAGCGAGCCGCCGGCCGGATCGGGGGGCAGGGATCGCCTGCGGATTCATTCCGAGGAAATGACTTGAATGACGGCTTTGCGTTTCCGCGGCCCATCGAATTCACAGAAAAAGACTCCCTGCCAGATACCGAGAACCGGTCTGCCTTCCGCTATGGGAATCCAGACCGAAGAACCGATCAAGCTTGCCTTGCAGTGGGCGGGGGAGTTTCCTTCCAGATGGGTATAGGGAAGAGAGCCGGGAACGATGGATCGCATCGTCATAAGGATATCATCCGCTACGGCGGGATCCGTGTTTTCGTTGATCGTGATCGCCGCGGTGGTGTGAGGGGTTGAGACAAAACACATGCCGGATTTAACGTCGGATTCGGCGACGGCGACCTTGATTTGAGCGGTGAGATCGATGAAGGTTTCCTTGACCGGAGTCCGAACTTCGATGATTTTCATAACACCTCCATGGAGCTAGCTTTATGAAGAATTGTAACATATTTGCTGGAACCAAAAAAAAACACGAAAGAACTTGACAAGTAATCTGGAGGGGGTTAAATTTAGAGAGCAGCTACAATATTTTGTGCTGATTCTGATTAAACCACACAACATATGGTGATAAAGAAGGCCGGTTCTTTTATTGGAAAAGGGTTGGAGAATCATCGTGTTGGGGGAAAGGAGTGAAAATTGTCCACATCTGAGGTAAGATTGATTAAGGAGGTGCCCATGCCAAGAACGGTTTCCCGCATAAAAAAACGAGACGGCGCGGTTGTCGATTTTACTCAAGATAAAATCACGACCGCCGTACACAAAGCCATGGAAGCCCATGGCATTACCGATGAACGGATTGCGCAGAGCATCTCGGATATCGTGATTTTCGTTATGGAGGATAAATTCGGCGGATATACGGTTCCTTCGGTTGAACAGACACAGGATATCGTTGAAATGGTCCTCATGAAGCAGGGCTACCACGATGTGGCCAAATCCTATATCTTGTACCGTCACCAGCACAAGGATATTCGGGAGGCCCGGAAAACCGGGCTCAATCTCAATCGTTTGATCAAGGATTATATCAACGATGTCGACTGGAAGATCAAGGAGAACAGCAACGAAGGCGTCATGAGCTTTTCCGGCTTAAACGCCCGGGTTTCGGGAGAAGTGCTGTCCAATTATGCTCTTAACCACATATATTCCCAAAGGATCAAAAAAGCTCACGCCGAAGGGGATATTCATATTCATGACTTGTCCTATCCGATCGTCGGATATTGTGCGGGATGGTCGCTCGAGAACCTCCTTCGGCGCGGGTTCGGCCATGTGCCGAACCAGGTGCATTCCTATCCCGCTCGGCATCTGGAAACCGCGACGCTCCATATGGTTAATTTTATCGGCACCATGCAGGGCGAATTCGCGGGAGCCCAGGCTTTTTCCAGTGTGGATACCTTTCTGGCGCCCTTCGTCCGAGCGGATAAGCTCAGTTATAAAAAAGTCAAACAGGATATCCAGAAGCTGATCTTCGGATTGAATGTCCCTTCCCGCTGGGGATGGCAAACACCCTTTTCCAATCTGACATTCGATTGGACGGTTCCCGGGGACATGAAAGATCGTGCGGTCATTGTCGGAGGAGAGGAGCTGGATTCCACGTATGGGGAGTATCAGGAAGAGATGGACATGATCAATAAGGCCTTTTTGGAACTTATGATCGAAGGAGACCAGCAGGACCGGGTCTTCACCTTTCCCATCCCGACCTACAACCTGACCAGAGATTTCAATTGGGATTCCCCCAATGCCGATCTTCTTTTCGAAGTGACCGCAAAATACGGAATCCCTTATTTTCAGAATTATATCGGAACGGATATGGATCCCGGCGATATCAGAGCGATGTGCTGTCGTTTGAACCTGGATCAGAGAGAGTTGATGCGGCGCCCGGGGAGCATGTGGGGGCCGGGTGATTCGACAGGATCCATCGGTGTGGTTACCATCAACATGAACCGCATCGGTTATGAAGCCAAGGATGAAGACGATTTCTACACAAGGCTGAAAGAAACCATGGGCCTGGCGAAAGAAGCGTTGGAGAGCAAACGCGAGATCGTCAACAACATGATGCGGCGGGACTTCATGCCTTATACGAAAGTATATTTGGGGCATTTTGACAACCATTTCTCCACCATAGGGCTTGTCGGTATGCACGAGGCGTCCTTGAACTTTCTGGGGAAAGGCATCGCCACTCCGGAAGGAAAAGCGTTTGTCGTCAAGACGCTTAAATTTATGCGTGAAGTGATGAAGGACTACCAGGAAGAGACCGGCAACCTGTTTAATCTGGAAGCGACGCCGGCCGAGTCCACCTGTTATCGGTTGGCCCGATTGGATAAAGAGAAATTCAGCCGCATCTTGACATCCGGCACCGATGCCCAACCCTATCTCACCAATTCCTCTCAACTGAATGTCGATGCGACACGGGATATATTCGAGGCCATTCAGCACCAGAACGATATTCAGAACCTTTACACGGGAGGCACGATCTTTCACTCGTTCTTACCTGAAGCCATCGATCGTGACACCTGTAAGAAGCTGGTGAAGCGGATCGCGGAAAGCAGCCTTCCTTACTTCAGCATAACGCCGACCTTCAGCGTCTGCCCGCAGCACGGTTATATCAGCGGAGAAGCAAAGAAATGTCCCCAATGCGGGAGCCCAACAGAAGTGTATTCCCGGATCGTGGGTTATCTGCGCCCCGTCTCCACTTGGAACAGCGGCAAACAGCAGGAGTTTAAGGAACGGACGCCCTATTGGGCCGCGCCGTAGAGAGGGGAAAGAGCATGGATTATCTTCTGTTTTCCTACCCGAACTGTGCCAAATGCGATGCGCTCAAGCACAGGCTCGGCACCGTTGACTTCGAGGGGGAAGAATATGACTTGACGCGTAAAGACAGCAAAATGAAGATCCGCGATTATCTGGACGTGATCAATCGGGACAGCACGGGCGGGATCGTCATTCCCACCCTCGTTCTCAGGGAAGAAACGCGAGTCGTCGGAGTACTGAACAGCCGGGAGGAGTTGGATGATTGGTTGAGATCAAAGGATTAGAAAAATTTGCGCCCAAAGATTTTTCCGGCTATATTTCGGCCACGATTTTCCTGGGAGGGTGCAATCTTCGATGTCCGTTCTGCCATAATGTCGAACTGGTTCTCCGACCGGAATCTCTTCCAACATTTCCGTTGGACTATTTCCGCGACTTCATGGTATCGCGCCGCGGCTGGCTGGAAGGGATTTGCATCACGGGAGGAGAACCCCTTCTGCACGAAGACGTGGATGTTTTGCTTCGGTTGATCAAAGAGGAAGGGCTTCTGACCAAGCTGGATACCAATGGATCTTTTCCCGGCCGACTGAGCGCCCTTATCAAGCAGGGATTGATAGACTTCGTGGCAATGGATATAAAGGCTCCCCTCGATAAGTACCCTCGGGCAACCGGAGGTCGCTGTGACCCGGACCGTATCAAGGAGAGTATCTCGCTTCTGAGGTCTTCCGAAGTGTCCTGCCTTTTTCGGACAACCGTTGTTCCGGGATTGATCGGATCCGATGACATCGAGACGATAGGGCGGATGTTGAAGGGGGCGCCCCGCTTTCAACTTCAGGCTTTTTCGCCGGGAAAGACTCTTGATGTCGGCTTCCGTGAAATCCAGCCGCCCGGGCCCGTCGAAATGGAAGCGCTGGCCGAAATCGCCCGTCCGTTTTTCGAAGAAGTAAAAATCGAAGGGAAGACAGAAAATGGAGCTTAAGGTAAAAAAAATCCATGCCGGTGCCCGGTTGCCGAGCTATGGACATGAAGGCGATGCCGGGTTGGATCTATACTCGGATGCGGAGATCATCCTGGAACCCGGAATCGTACATCCGGTTTCGACCGGGATCCGGATCGCGGTCCCTGCAGGTTATGTCGGGCTGGTCTGGGACAAGAGCGGGATATCGCTGGCCGGCATACACCGGTTGGCGGGAGTGATCGACTCGGGGTACCGTGGAGAAGTCAAAGTGGTGCTCATCAACCTCGGTTCTCGGAAGTTCGTTATCGAAAAAGGGATGAAAATCGCCCAGCTCCTCATCCAGCCCGTTGAAAAGGCGGTCGTAATCGAAAGCCGGGACCTGGATGATACCGTCCGTGGCGCGAACGGCTTTGGCAGCACAGGTAAATTTTAAGCCGGAGCACGGGCTTGAACAAAAGAAGAAGACAATCATGAGAGAGATCATCATAGGCGTCGTGGCGGGGGGCGTCTTCGGCTATTTTTTCTACAGATTCATCGGCTGCAAAAACGGGGCCTGCCGGATCATCGGGAATCCTTACCTGTCTACGCTCTATTGGGCGATTTTGGGTGGGCTCATCGCCAACATCCTTTTTTAGAACCGGAAATTTCCAGCCCTGGTGAAGCCGCTCGATATTCCCGCTAGGCCGGGCTATAATATGGGAATGGATAATCTGCGTCCCTTGCTTTCGCCTTCCATGCCTCGGCGTTTTTTCGTCACCCTGTCGCGGCCCGAAAATCAGGAAAACATCGGAATGGTGGCGCGGGCCATGGCCAACTGCGGCTTTCATGATCTCAGGATGATCGGGATCGAGGAACCGGGCGAAAGGGCATACAAAACCGCCATCCATTCCCATGGGATTTTACAAAAAGCCCGCTTTTTTCCGGATACGGAGGCGGCGGTCGGAGATCTGGATCTGGTTTTTGCCGCAACCGGGAAGATACGGAAAAATTTTTCCGTCCTGAGCTTTTCGGATGCGGTGGAAAAGATGTCGCATTGCGATCCCTATACGCGGATAGGGATACTTTTCGGCAATGAGCGAACCGGATTGACCTCAACAGAACTTCAATCCTCGAATTTCAGATTTTGGATACCCCAGGCATCCCGGCAGCCGTCCTATAATCTTGCCGGTGCGGTACTGTTGACGCTTTTCGCGCTGGCGGCGCGGGTGGAACGCCCCCGGATGATGCCTTTAGACCCCCTTCCCTTGAGCCGGGAAGAGCAGGAAGAATGCATCCGGCGGATCATAGAAGGATTGACGGAACGAGAATTTATTCATGAGGCCAACCGCCGCCACATGACGGAAAGAATCCATGATCTTCTGGGCCGTTTGACCATCACGGCCCGTGATCGAAAGCTGCTGTTGGCATTGTTCAACAAGGGAACCGTCGCCGAATCCGGATCGAAGGATCACGTATCAGAATGAAGAGACGACGCTCTGCAGTGCCTGGAGAACTTCGGAAGGGAACGTGCGGTCGGACAGCGTCATCAGATTTGGCAGAGAATTGAATTCCTTCATGTTCAGATGGGGAGGAGCGCCGTTTTCGATTTTATCGTAGATGCCGGCCAAGGCGATGATGCTGCTTCCGATCGGGATCGATTTCAAATCCTTATCCAGGAGATTCCCCTCTTCCACATAATGGCGGTAATAGTTTTCCAGCAGGGGGCCCACTTCCTTCAGCAGTGACGCGGTGGCTTTGAGCATGACTTTTTCCCTGTCCGAAAGCGGGACATCGAATGCGGCGCCGTCGGCGGCCATGAATCCACTGACTTCTTCGAACAAATGAATGTTGGCGCGGAGATCTTCGGCGTCCCGAAGCAGGGCCGCGGATTTGATGTTTTCGACTTCACGCATATCCAACCCGACGGCGGCGGCTATTTTACCCGCCATCAGGGAAGTGCGAAGCGAACAGGGCCTGACTTCGTCGGCGCATTCCAGGTATTTGAAAAGAATTTCGATAACGCCGGTATATGCGCGTCGCAGATTCCGTATTTTGTGTTCTCTCTGCTCAGACAGGTTGCCGACGATCGCCGCCGTTAAAATCAGGAAGCCTCCCCAAGTCAGAAGATTCAGGGTGCGTTCAAAAGTAAAGAGATCTTGGCTTTCTGAAAACAAGTTACGGAAAATCAGGTAGAGAATAACCGTCAGAATACACAGCAGACCGCTCAGAACCGCACGCTTTTTACCTAGATAGTATCCCGCTAGAATGACGGGAAGGAAGAAAAAATTAAGAAAGGCGAAGTCGGAATATACAAGAAAAGCGATGGCGAAGATCCCGATAAATATAAGCGAGATCAAGGCCCCTTCGAAATGCCGTAGAATAAAGGTTTTTATTTTTTTCATGAATTGATCCCCGAGGGGAAAACGAGGCGACGATTTCCCTTGACGAAAAAAATAATTTGAATATCAGGCCCATTCATCTTGCTGATAAAATTTATATATCATGACGATGGGCGGGAGTCAAATGCTCACGCCGCGGTTTTCCTTCCGGAGAACGTCAGGATTCGATATGGGTGGAAATGATGAATTCAGGTGGCTGTAAAAGATGGGCCTTTACGGAACAACCGTCGACGGCTTTGACGACGGCGCCTGCGTATTTTTCAGGGAATTCCCTGGGAAGGAAAATGTCCAGGACTAGTTTTCCAATCATACGGGAAGATGGATTTTTATCCATACGCATGGTGAGTGATATGTTCTCCGTGGGAATGCCGCGATGAGTACAGAAATAAAGGACATAAAATCCCGCACAGTTGGCGATGGAAGCGAGGAAAAGGTCGAAGGGAGCGGGGGCCGAGCCTTCTCCCCCCGCGTAAACGGGCTGATCGGACAGGATATGAAAACCCTTGTATTCGGCTTCCGCACGGACACCCCCGGGGAAAGTCACTTTCATATGATGTTCCATATATCGTCTCCTCGGCGTTTTTGGTTGCGTGATCAGTATACCTGGAATTTCCTGCGGGGCATAGGATCTCGGGTTCAATCCGCGGATCGTGCGTCCTTCTCGCCGGAGACCGGGGGGACCGGGAAGCGAAGATCCGGGTTTCATTGGACTCACCGTGAGGATTTGGGTCATAATAAAAAACCCCGTCGATCGGAGGGAGGGGAGCACACACGTGTTCAAAGGAGGAAAAATCATGCTCAAAAAGGCCGTTTTGGTAATTCTGATTTTTAGCTTTGTTTCGTTTACGATCACCCGGGGATTCGGGCAGACGCGAGGGATTCAAAGCGGGAAGAGGTATGATCGAATGATAATACGCAATGTGATCATGTTGGACGGCAACGGTACTCCGCCCCGGGGACCTGTGGATATTATCATCGAAGGCAATCGGATTGAAGCCGTCAGGAACGCGGAGCCGGAGGGCGCGGCTTATGCCGATGAGGCTCATGTTCTTGACGGGACGGGTTTGACGGCGCTTCCCGGACTGATCAATATCCATGCTCATATCCACGACGGGCGTGGTCGGGAGCCGCTTCCTTTCGAATATCTATATAAACTCTGGCTGGCTTGCGGGATCACGACGGTACGTGATGTGGGAAGCAACACCCAAAAAACCTTGGATGAAAGGCGCAGGAGCCGACTCGGCCTCATCGAAGCTCCCCGGATTTATCTTTACATGCAGGCATCGGGCCGGGATCCTGAAGAGGCTCGCGAGAGCGTGCGGAAGATCAAGCAGGCGAAAGGAGACGGCGTTAAAATTTTCGGGATGCACCGTGATGTGATGCAGGCTCTTATGGAGGAAGCTCATGCTCAGGGGTTGAGAGTAGCGCATCATTGCGGTGTCGAGGAAACCGATGCCTGGGATGATGCGGCTCTCGGCGTGACTTCGGTGGAGCACTGGTATGGTATTCCGGATGCGGCCCTGCATGGATCGCAGAATTTTCCTTCCAGCTATAATTACAGCAATGAAAGCCACCGTTTTCGATATGCCGGCCGTCTCTGGCGTGAAGCCGATCCTCAAAAATTGGAAAGGGTCTTGGGTGCGATGGTCGAACGGGAAGTAGCCTGGTGCCCGACGTTCGTCATCTATGAAGCGAACCGGGATCTCCAGCGCGCCATGAATCAGCCTTGGTTCAATGAATATCTGCATCCCGTCGTCGAACATTATTTTGAACCTAATCCGGCGAATCATGGTTCTTACCAGTGGAACTGGAGCACGACGGATGAAACCTTCTGGCGGGAAAACTACCGGCTCTGGATGAAGGCCGTACGCAAATTCGAAGACATGGGTGGTGTTGTCGGCTGTGGAGAAGATGCGGGTTATATCTATATGTTATATGGATTCAGCTTGATTCGAGAGCTTGAGCTCCATCAGGAAGCGGGATTTCATCCCATCGACGTGATCCGGCATGCGACGGGGAACAATGCCCGGATTCTCGGAGAAGAGGGGAAGTTGGGTCGGATTCGTCCGGATTACCTGGCGGATTTAATCGTGGTGGACGGAAATCCTCTGCAAAACCTGAAAGTTCTCTATCCGACCGGAGTCATGGGACTGGAAGAAGGTCGTGTCGTTCGGAAGGGAGGCGTTCAGTGGACCATCAAGGACGGGATTGTCTACCATGCGCCCTCGCTGCTGCGTGAAGTTAAAACCATGGTGGAAAAAGCAAGGGCCGCTGAAAGATCAAGCGGATGAACGACGAATTCGGTTTTCATTGATTTTCGTTTTTGAGCGTGTCAGAATGATCGTGTTCTTTAATGAATCCGACTGTGAAGGAGGGATTTCATGTCCGAGGATCAGCAACCGGGCGGTTCGAGAGCCAAGGCATATCTGTTCGCCTATCTAGCGCTTTTGTTTATCAGCCTGGCCGCCATGGCCAGCTACTTCGCCTATGACTGCATCGGCCCTTTGACGCCGCTTCTCAAGGCGGAACTCAATCTATCCACCACACAGGTTTACTGGTTGTACAGCATCTATTCAATCCCCGTCATCCTGTTCGTGGTGCTGGGGGGGATTTTGACCGACCGGTTGGGAGTCCGGAAAGCCGCGATCCTCTTCACGGGGCTGTTTGCCCTGGGAGCGGTGCTGACCGCCTCCCAAAATTTCGCCGTCATGCTGATCGGCCGATTCATGTTCGGTATCGGAGCCGAGTGTTACTATGTGGTCATGAACAAAGTCCTGGCCAAATGGTTCAAGGACAAGGGCTTGGCACTGGCTTTCGGTCTGAATCTGTTTCTCTGTCGGGCCGGGACGTACATTGCCTTCTTCGGTCTTCCCTGGATCGCGGAGCGATTCACATTGAGCAAAGCCCTGTGGTTTGTCGCCGCCATCAATATCGGCGGCTTGATGATCACCCTGCTGTATGCGCTATTGGACAAAACGGGAGAGAAAAAACGGTATGTTTCATTTGTTGAAAAAACCGATGAGACATTCCGGCTTCGCGATACGCTTAAACTTCCGCTTTCCTTCTGGGTTATCAGTTTGCTGTGCGTCACGTATTATTCGGCGATATTCCCTTTTCAGGCGGCGGCCACGGATTTTTTTATGGAGCGCTACGGAATGGAGAATATCTCCGCCAGTCGTCTTGCAGGGACCATTATTCTCATTTCCATGTTTACGACCTGGATTTTCGGAGCGGTGGTCGATAAGGTAGGAAAAAGGGCCACTATGATGATCATCGGTTCGCTGGCGATGATCCCTTGTCATATCTCCATGGCGTACACGAATATCAATCCTTGGATTCCTATGGTTGTTCTGGGTCTCTCCTTCTCTCTGGTCCCGGCGGCGCTCTGGCCGGCGTTGCCGTTGATGGTGAAGGAAAAGCAGCTGGGAGCGGCTTACGGCGTCATCGCCATGGTTCAGAATATCGGGCTGTTTTGTTTCCCGCTTGCGGTGGGGCTGATAAGGGACCATACCGGAAGCTATAATCCGGCCATGATCATGTTCGCGGGCTTGGGGATCGCAGGCTTGGTGTTTGCCGTTTGGCTGAAGGTCCTCGAAGGTCGAAAAGGCGGCTATCTCGAAAGGGCGTGACGGGGGATTCGGCGATCAGGACGTGTTCTTCTCGGGTGCTCGGATGATTCTCAGTACCCGAGGCAGAATTTCTATCGACAGTTCATCTTTAATCCCCAACACCTCTCCGTTGCATTGGACCGGTAGGTTTTGCCCGCGAATGATGATTTTCTTTGCTTTGAAGTGCCGCTGAGTCTTCTGAAACAAACCGAAGTAGATGCTCGGGAAAAATATAAGGTATTTCAAGCCGCTGATCTCGAAAAAAGTGATGTCGATATAGCCGTCGTTTATCTTGGCCATGGGAGCTACCTTCCATTTGTATCCGAAATGGCGGGTTTTTCCGATGACGCAGTCAAACACTTTCAGATTAAGCACTTTATGTGCAAATGAGCATTGGGCGTCGTCAAGCCCGTCGCTGAGCTCGATCTGTTGGTCTTTTTTCGAGAGTTTCAGCATGATTCGGGCCGCAAGGAGATGCCCGAAAAGACCGGGAAAACGGCCTTGCAGTTTTTCGCAAGTGATCTGAGCCGTCGCGCCCACGCTGGCAAAAGTGCCGATTCTCCCGTCGATGTCCAGAAGATCGATCGTCTGGGTGTGATATTCCTGAATGATCTTGACGGCACGCACGATGTTTTTTGGAATTCCCAAAGAAGTGATGAATGCGTTTCCGCTGCCCAGGGGAATGATTCCCAGCGTTATTTGATGATGGCGTCCTCCTTCGACAATCCCCTGGATGACGTCACTGATGGTTCCATCTCCACCGGCGGCGATAATGACGTCTTTGCTTTGGCTCAGATGACGAGCCAGTTCAACGGCGCTTCCCATCTCTGCTCCGCATTCATAAATATCTCCTGGAAGGTGTCTTTGAAGATAGCGCCGGATCAATAGGCGGCGCTTCCACTTTCTATTGGCGGCGTAGGGATTGACGATGCAGCCGACACTTTTTCGCGGATGGTTTTCTTTCCCCATGATGTTGTCTGTTTGCGATTCGAATAAAACCTTATTTTGACAGAAATGTTAAGGGAGCGCAAACCGTGCAGGGGGAGCGCCTGAAGGGGGGAAGGGACAAGCAATTGTCCTTGCCGTCTTGCATTTAATGAAAAGCTTGGCTAAAATCGGAGTGAAAAGAAGAGGTTCGGTTGATTTTAACCAACCCTGATAATGAAAGAAAACAACGTCATCCATGAGTCCCGGGGCCGCAGGTTTTTGCTCCGTGTCGAAACCTCGGCCGATCACCGGGACTACCGGAAGTATGAAGCACTGAGGAATGAAATCTGGGCCGAGCCTCGGGATCATCTTTCCGGATCCCGAAATATGTTTTGCGAGAATTATTTCAATTTGGGAAGCAGTCTTTATATCGGCTGTTTCTTGGAAGATGCCGGGGGGGGGTTTTCAACGGACGGGGATCACCTGGTGGGCTTTGCTTTCGGATTCGCCGGAGTGAAAGATAAGGCGATCGGTTTTCGTTCCCCTGACAATTTCTATTTCTACGCTCAGTTTACGGGAGTGAAGGATTCTTTTCGATCCTTCGGATTGGGCGTGGCGCTGAAAGATTTTCAAAGGAAGATCCTGCTCGAGGTTTTTGGCGTCAAAATCGTAACCTGTACATATGATCCCTTGACCGGCATCAACGCGTATCGGAATATTCATCATTACGGAATGGATGTGCTGGCATATCATGAGGCGTATTATGGTGATTTCGGCGGTAGGCTCAACCGTAAGGATGTGCCGTGCGACCGATTCTATGTAGTTTGGGATCTGGAGAAGGAAGTTATACGTCCGGAGAGGGATCTGCTCGGAATGATGGCCGCAGGTCAGTTGGCGTTGGGCTCAGAACCGTATCGGATCTCCACCGCGGCGGGACCCCGAACGATTCCGGTTGTTCGGACCTATCATCCCGATCCGGATGCGAAAGCCCTGCTGGTGGAGATCCCTTATGATTTTTATGCGTTGCTTAAAATGACGGATGTTCAGGATTCGCGGATCAGAAAAATCCCCCTGGATTGGAGAAATGGCACTCGAGTCGTTCTACGCGATCTTATCGCACGCGGATACAGAGTCGAGGATTTTCGTTCCATGAAGGATGGCGGACGCGTGCGTGATTTCTATATTTTAACCGGGAGAGGCTCCAAATGAAACGATCCAGGAGGTTGACGTTTTTTGCCGGAATTCTGTGTCTGGCGATTGCCCCGGCCTATGCTCAAATCGAATTCAGCCTGAAGGCGATCGGCGGCTATTCCTTTATCGATGCCGGTGATATCAACGATGCGATTACGGGATTTCAACAACAGTATGGAGATTATGGGCGTTTGGATGGAACGGATGCCCGGTTTTCACTCGATGAAATCCGTGGCGTGATGGATTTTCGCGCGGAACTGTTGATGCGTTGGACGCCTCACCTGGCGGTGGGGTTCGGGATCGAAGCCCTTTCCCGTTCCAGCCGGGGATCGGGAGTCATCAACAGCGATGTGGTGACGGAATATTGGTGGGGGACCGATAATGAGACCATGGCGTATGAGTCCGAGACCTCCTTCCAACTAAGCTCCGTTCCGATCATGGTGAATCTTTATTATTACTTTCCCGTGGGCCGCCGGGCTTCTTTCTATCTCCAGGCGGGTATGGGGTATTACTGTGCGCGGATCAAATATACGGATGATTACATCAGTGATACCTCTATCCGGGGAGAGAGCTGGTATTATCTGAATGATCTCTATGAATTTTCCTATACCGGTTCGATCCAGGAAACGTCGAAAGCGTACGCTTTTGGATTTCAGGGCGGACTCGGATTGGATTTCCCATTATCGCCGAGCTTGTGTCTGTTAGCGGAGTTGAATTACCGGGGAGTCCGGTTTCAAAACTGGAAGGGTGATTATTCCGATCGATGGGAATGGGAGGAATTTTATCAGGAAGAGGGACTGGAAGCTCAAACCGCTTCCGGCAGTGAAGAGGAGATGGAATCCGGCTCGCTTTGGTTTTACAGCTATGAAGACGCCGTTACGGGCGGCCGTTATTCCGGCCTCGGAGTTTTTGCCGACAAACCGGCCTCGGACAGCCGGCGCGCCGTCATCAATTTGAACGGTTTTTCTATTCGGCTGGGAATCAGGATTCGGATTTGATCCGTCAAGCTGAATCCGGAACCTTTTTCTTTGACGTCGACAAATCGTGAAATATCTGAAAGAGAAATCTTCTTGAAATAAAGGAGGCTTCCATGAACAGGAGCGCTTATCGAAGCGGGATCGGAGCGCCGTTTTCAGTCGAGAGCGAGGAAGAAGCCCCCTTTGATTGGCATGCGGGGATCGGAGAGACTTCATTGATGCTGTACCTTAAACCGGAATTGGTGAGGATGGAGAGGTCGGAAAAAGAGCTGCTGAGAGGATGGCCGCGCGGGCGGTACGGTTCATTGAAACTTGGAAGCAGGCACAATAATAGGCATAAAAATGGTTTAAAATAATGCGATTATATCTGATTGAACGGCATTATTTCCAATTTGATAAGGCCGCGGGTGAGTCAAGGGCGGGACTTTATTTAGGGGCGTCACGGCGACCGCGGGAAGTTTCGGCTTCATATTATGATTGACCCATTTCAAACAGGAGGAATCAGATGGAAAAATTAAGTCGTCAGGTGGAAGAGGCCATCAAAGGGGCGATCCGGTTGGAAATCGACGGGCGCAAGTTCTTCAACCATGCAGCGGAGATCACCGAGCATGAACGCGGCAAGAAGATGTTCACTTTTCTGGCTCAGGAAGAAACTCGACATTTGGATACATTTGCGGATCTGTTCAGTCGGATACTCAAACGTGAGGATTGGAAAGAATATGTTCGAGCTCAAGACGTCAAAGGCGAGGCTCCCCTTATTGGAAAGCTGAGACGCGGCATGCGGCGGGAAGAAAGCAAAGGGGAAGTGGAAGCGCTTCGGATCGGAATGGAATTGGAGCAGAACGCCATCCGGTTTTTTGACGAAGCCGCCAGAGCGGCTGATGATCCCGTCGCTAAAAAAATATTTCGTGAAATCAGCGAAGAGGAAAAATTTCATTACGATCTGCTGCAGGCGCAGCTCGACTCGGTAACCAAATCGGGTTTCTGGCTGAGCGGTGCCGAATTCCAGATGGACGGGAAATTTTAAACGCGTTTCCGAATCCGGGAACGAACTGAAGGGCGGGGTACAAAGATTCACCCGGAGACACGCAACCAGGGAGGCGACATGAGAAGAATTATTTTCTGTGCAAGCGTCATGATATTAGGGGGGATGATTTGCTGCGGGCCCGCCGAGCCGCCGGTGGATAGTAGGCTGGAGGAATTTGCCTATGTCGCCGGTCTTGAGGCGGATATCATTCCCTATGAGAACATCGCCAAAGGCATAGCGCCCACCGAATTCAGGGAGAAAACCGGAGCTCCTTATAAACCGAGCTACAATGAGGATCCGGCCATTCCCCCTCAGTGCTGGATTGAAACCGGTTATGGAACTCAAAACGCATGCCAGTATTGTCATACCAATTATTTGGCGGAGGAAAAACACGGTAATGCGTTTCCCCTGGGTGAGGACCAGATATTGTACAGCTTTCCTTCTCCCAATCTCAATCGGGTAAACTGGCGGAATATCATCCATCCTCAAGAAATTATCGAACGGTTACAGCAGGAAGGCCTGACGATTCCTCAGCCGACCGATCCCGGAAATCTGGAATATGTCGCAACCGACAACTGGAGAGAAGCCTATCGCCGGTCTCGACCCGATGGAGACGAATCCTGGGACAACGTCTCTTGTCCGGATAAGAGGTTTCAGCTTTTTCCCGCGTTGGATCCTGACAACCTCTTTCCCTATGAGGCCTCGAGTCCCACGGGGAACGGGAGTCACGGCTATATCGATCAGGAAGGTTTCGTTCGTCGTCGAGATAACGGATACACGGGGTGGCGAGCGGTGAATTTCTTTCCCTATGCCCTGTTCACGCCGTTGACGGGTTCGGTCAGCGGAATATATATCCGTCTTTCGCATGAATTCATGACATTGGATGGAAAACCGGACTTGGAGATTTATAAGCGAAACCTGGATCTTGTCGAAACCAATATCAAAAACCTGAACATGGTTCGAAAAACGTATCTCGGCGATGCCCGGCATATTCCGATCAAGAAAGGATTTTACCCTGTCCAGACTGAATTTGCCCATCCCCTGCATTATGTCGATCTGCGGGCCGATGGGGAAATGGGAAAGGAATTGAACGGCGTCGCCCCGGGCGGGGATGTGGATTTCGAATTTCCTGGTACCCGTTCCAAACGGGTTAAGGAGATTCGCTATATGGTCAAATGGAAAGATGTGGGCCTTTCCGATATTGGAGAGCCCGAGCTTGAATTCCCTTCTGTTGTGGGATGGGAAGGGCATGGATGGATCGATAATGATGCCGGCTGGATCCTGGCGGCGTTTATCGAGGACCGCCGCGGCCGGCTGCGTCCTCAGACGACGGAAGAGCTGCTGCAGTGTCTGGGGTGTCATTCACATGTCGGCAATACCATTGATGCGGTATGGTCGTTCCAGCGCAAGCTTCCCGATGAGCTGGGGTGGAGGGAAATGGATTATGGAGAATACCGGGAGAGTTCGCCCGGATTGACCCGCCTGAGAGATTATTTCAATGCGAAAAACAAAACCGGTGAAATGGAATATTTCTTCTCCAGCGTGGTCGGGGCCGATCTGTTCGGCGTCATGCCGGCCGAGATCAAGGCGGAATTGGTCCGACATGCCGAGGAACGTGATCTGCGGCGTGAATTGGGATGTCGGTATTCGCTGGACGAGATATTCGATGACGACGGACTGAAAACCGCGCCTCGTGCCGAACGGGAAGTCGTTTTACGTGAACGCGCCGCGATCATGCGGCATTATGCCCGATCCCGTGCCTATCTCTATCGTTGTGAGCGGACGGATCAAGATTTTATAAAAGGTGGTGTTTTCTATCCTTTCGAAAAAACCATGCGGAGCAACATCGCCGGCTACCGTCGGATCGTTTTGGATCAGAGCTTCAATCTGGGCAAAAATGTTTTCGGCTCTCAACCCGATGCCGTGCCGTTTACGTTCCGATCCGATGGGAGTGTTGAAAATGGAGAGGGGCGAATCATTCCTTCGGGTGAGATTATAGAAAGCCGTCCCTGGGATGAGGACGGGATCGGAAAGACGCCGACAGGAATCGTGAGAGTTAATGCCGAGGGAGAACCCGTGGATGATCTGGGTCGGGTTGTGGATATCGACAGTGAGCCGGAAAAGGCCGAGGGACATGTCAGCCGAGGCGGTACTTTTGAAACCCGCTACAGTCCCATCATAGGCGGAAAAGCTGTGATCAGGAAGAAGTGAATCCGACCGTGATTTTGTAAAATTGAAGGAGATGCAATGAAAATGAAAGGATTGTTTTCAATCGGGGGAATCCTCTTCCTCGCGATCTGGATCCTGGCTTCGTGTTCCAATCGGAATGGTGGAGGAGAAGAAGCGGTACGGAGAGCTTCGGATATCCATGACAGAGTGTTGACGATCGATACGCACTGCGATACCCCGATGATGCTCTTGCGGGGCGATTACGACATGAGTCGGCATCACGGTCTGGGGGAAGACCGGCAAGGAAAAATCGACCTTCCCCGAATGAAAGAGGGCGGGCTCGATGCCGAATTTTTCGCCGCGTTTGTGGGGCAGGGTCCCCTGACGCGGAAAGGTTACGGAAAAGCCCGTGAGCGTGCATTCCGGCTGATCGACGCCATTCATGGAATGTGCATGGATTTTCCGGAGTTGGTGGGATTGGCTACGACTCCGGAAGATGCTTATCGCTTGGAAAAAGAAGGGCGGAGAGCGGCTTTTATCGGAATGGAAAACGGTTATCCTATAGGGGAAGACCTTGGATTGGTCCAGAAGTTCTATAACAAAGGCGTACGCTATATAACCCTTTCCCATTCCAGCGATAATCAAATCTGCGATTCTTCCACCGACCGGGCCGATTCGGAAGACCGGGGATTGAGTGGATTTGGCGGCGAAGTCGTAGCCGAATGCAATCGTTTGGGTATCATGGTGGATGTGTCGCATATTTCCGAAAAATCATTTTTTGATGTATTGGAAACGAGCAGAGCCCCGGTGATCGCGTCTCATTCGAGCGCGCGTGCTCTGTGCGATCACCCTCGAAATCTGAGCGATGAACAGCTTGAAGCCTTGGCGGAAAACAACGGCGTCATTCAGATCTGTATCCTCAGCTCTTTTCTCAAGCCGGATGTTCCCGATCCGGAACGGGATCGGGCCATGGCCGAGCTTCGCCGAGAATACAGCGGGATGGGTGAAAATCCGGATGAAGCCGTGCAAAAGAAAATACGTGATGAATACCGGGAATTCATGCGCAAATACCCCGGAGTCAAAGCGAATGTCCAGGACGCGGGGGATCACATCGATCATGTCGTAAATCTTATCGGGATCGATCATGTGGGAATCGGGACCGATTTCGACGGCGGCGGCGGTATCGAGGGCTGTATCGATGTCAGTGAGATGACAAATATTACGGCGGAGTTGATACGCCGGGGGTATTCGGAAGAAGATATCCGTAAAATCTGGGGAGGTAATCTGATCCGGGTTTTCAAGCAGGTCATTGAGACGGCGGCGAATTCGTGATCATGGAGTGAATCTCACGAGAACAGGAAAAATATTCCGGAATTACGCAGCGGAGGCTCCGATATCCATTGAGTCGGAAATGTAAAGAAAGTTTACAGTCCATTGCGGAAAACCGTCCAGACCAGCGTTCAGAAGGGGCTTTTCCTCGAGAAAGGGATCTGGCATAAATATTGCCGTTATATTGCCTCGGGAAAAATTTTTATAAAAGATAAAAAAGGAACCATGCTTATCCCGCATCGCGTTTCTCGCAAAGGAATAGCCTTCGTATTGTTCTGGATTTTGTTAGCCTTTTCTTCCGATACGGGGTTTTCCCAGAAGCAAAAGCCCCGATACGGGGGAGTTTTCAGGCTGAAAGCCCTGGCGGATAAATTTCGAGTTCAACTGGACCCGGTTCATCCGGATTCATTCATATTTATCTCTGAACAGCTGTATGACGGACTCGTTCGTCTGGATAAAAATCTGAATGTTCTGCCCGCGCTGGCTGAATATTGGGAAATCTCTCGCGACGGCAAGACATATACCTTCTATCTGAGAAAAGGCGTAACCTTTCATAATGGAAAAAAACTGACGGCCGCGGATGTGAAATATTCGCTGGAACGGGTGATTGATCCGGAAACCGGATCTCCATACTTTCAGTTTTTTGCTTCAAGGGTGGAGGGAGCGGAAGAGTTCCGAAACGGAACGGCGGATAATGTCCTGGGATTTCGTGTTCTCGATGAGTCGACGTTCGAGATCCGGTGGACGCTTCCCTATGTGTCCGCCTTGTATTTGATGAGTATGCATTTCTGCAAGATCCTTCCTCAGGAAGCAGCCCGGGAGCGCAACTTTTTTCGTCGTCCTCAGGGAACCGGTCCGTTTAAATTCGATTCCTGGGTTCGGGACACGCGGCTCGAAGTCGTAGGAATCCGTCTCGCGAGAAATGATGATTATTTCGGAGGGCGCCCTTATGTCGATGCCGTGGAGTATAGTCCGCGCTTCAATCTCGATCATTTCATGGGAGGGGAGATCGATTCCATCCCCGTCGTCAGCGAGCGGCTGTTGCGGCCCCCTTTCCAGATTTATGAAGAAGGCCCGTTACATCAGATATATTTGGGATTGAGCTGCCACCTTTCCCCCCTCGACAATCCTCGGGTGCGGCAGGCGATTGCATGGGCCGTGGATAAAGGCCGGGCCGCTACAGCTCTAGATGAACCCCAACAACTCTACGAATCCACCGATGTGTTTATCCCCGCTCGTTTGCCCGGCTTTTTTCCGGAAAGCGATGATGTCACCTTTTTTCCCGAAAAGGCGCGGCATCTGCTTGATGAAGAGGGACTGCTGGAAAATTTTCCGGTATTGAACTTGCTTCTGCCTCAGCAGCGCAGTGAATCGCGGTTGAGGTTTTTCCGTGAACTCCGGTCGCAGCTCGAACATATCGGTATCCGGCTGCGTGTCAAGTATTATAAATCCCCGGAAGAGATTGCGGGCTTCGATCAGCCTTATCTGATCTTGTTGGAACGCTTAATGGATATACCGGATGCGGAGAATATCGTCCGGCCGCTTTTTCATTCGAAATCTCTTTTTAATCACTGCCGCTACGGCAATCCCTTGCTGGACGAGCTCTTGAAGAGGGCCGAAGTCGAGCGGAGCTGGAGCAAGCGGATCGATTATTTCCACCGTATCGAGGAGATTCTGCTTATGGATACGCCTGCTGTCCCCCTGTTTACCAAGCGCAATCGGATTGCGATGCAGCCTTATGTGCGGGGGGTCGAGGTGCCGTTGATGGGTTTGTATTATTTGGATGCGAGCAAGGTTTGGTTGGATAAATAAAGAATCATGAAATTCATGCGGATGCAACTGCGGACGCGATTCACGGTCACCGTTATCTTTCTTCTCGTTATTGTGGTGGGAATGATCCTGATCGTGATCGAAAAACGCGAGGTGCAGGCCGTTTTCAATGCCGAGAGGAGCCGCGGGGTGCTTATCGCCCAAAACATCGCACAGCTGAATCTTGAACCCTTTCTTTTTTGGGATGAAGAGGGTGTGGGCAGGAGCATTGAAGATCAGATCGATAATCATCTTCTTTATGTCGTGTTTTATGACCGATACAACCGCCCTTTCGTGGCGAACGAAAGCATCCGCGATTATATCGAAATCTACCAGCGGAGTCACCTGGGAGACGATGTTCTTGAGGGTGAACACCACATCGCGGAGACAAGATATGAGGACCCGATCAACGGTCGAATCCGCTCCATCCTGGAAATAGAGGTCCCGATTTTCGCCGGCGGCACTCCGCGAAGATGGGGATCGATCAAGATCGGTCTCTCCATGGAAGAGATGCAGAAGGTGATCCGTAATACCCGTCTCATGTTGATCCTTATCGGATTGGTGGGTCTGCTGGCTGGCGTCGTAAGCGCGGCTCTGCTGGCCCGCCGGATCACTAATCCTTTGAATAAGCTCGTGGAAGGGACGGTGCAGATTTCCCGAGGGGATTTTTCCCAGCAGATTTCCATCGATTCGGCGGATGAGATCGGGGATCTGGCGCGAAGTTTCAACGATATGAGCCGCCAGTTGAAGCGCACGCGAACCCGGATGGAAGAAGCCAACAAGAAGCTGCTTCAGGCTGAAAAACTGGCATCCATCGGGCGTATTTCCGCGAGCATCGCACATGAGATCAGAAATCCCCTGACATCCGTCAAGCTCAATATACAAAAGATTTCCGACAGCATCCAACTCAGCGAAGTGGAGCGGGAGCATCTCAATCTCTCACAGCGCGGGATCCATCAGATAGAAAACTTCGTCAAAGAAATGTTGAATTATACGCGCAGCGCTCAGCTCAATATCGATTTTTTCCAGCTGGAACAGATTTTTGAAGAATCGGTAAAGATGATCATCAACCGTCTGGAGACGAAAAAAATTGATCTTGTCACGGATCTTCCGAGGGATCTCCCCGCCGTTTCCGTGGATGGAGATCGGCTGAGACAGGTTATCCTCAATATCCTATCCAACAGCATCGATGCCGTGGAAGAAGGCGGCCGTATCCGCATTTCCGCGGGGATGGTTGAAGAAGATCTCGAATGTCGGCTGCGTATTCTTATCGAGGATAACGGACGGGGGATTCCGGAAGCGGATTGGGAAAATATCTTTGAACCTTTTTTCACCATGAAGGCCTCCGGGATCGGTCTCGGATTGGCAAATGCGCGCAAGATCATCGAGCAGCACGGTGGCTCGATGAAAGTCGTTCCGAAACGCGGCTCGGGTTCCGCTTTTGAAATCCTCATCCCCTATAAGGAAAAGCTATGAAATCAATTCTTATTATCGACGATGATCCCTTGATCCGAAAGACCCTTTCTTCCTATTTCGCAAAAAAAGGATTCGATATCGATGAGGCGGGAAGCGGAGAAGAGGGATTGGCTCGGTTCGAAGAATTTTCGCCCGACATGGTCCTGCTGGACATCCGGCTGCCCGACATGGATGGATTGGAGACCTTGAGAAGGCTCCGTGAAAAAAAATCGGATGCCCGGGTTATCATTATGACCGCCTATGACGATATGCGTTCGACCATTGAAGCCGTAAAATGCGGAGCTTTCGAATACCTCGTAAAACCGCTGGACTATGTCGAGTTGGATATGGCCATTGACAAAGCGATCCGAGTCAGGAACCTGGAAGACAAGCTCAGCTATCTGGTAGAAGAAAAGCAGAAGGAATATACCATCGACAATATTATCGGCCGTACTCCCGCGATGCGAGAAGTTTTCAAATTCATCGGATCGGTGGCGGATACCCGAACGAATGTTCTGATTCAAGGGGAAAGCGGAACCGGAAAAGAACTCGTGGCACGCGCCATCCATTACAACAGCCCTTTCAATCAGGAACCGTTCATCGTCATCAATTGTTCGGCCATATCCGACACACTGCTGGAAAGCGAGCTCTTCGGGCATGTGAAGGGAGCTTTCACCGACGCTATTTGCGAAACCCGCGGGAAGTTCGAAATCGCCCGGAAAGGGACATTGTTTCTTGATGAGATAGGAGATATCTCCTCCAGCCTGCAGTCCAAGCTTCTTCGTGTCATAGAAACGCGAGATTTCATGAAAGTCGGGGGCGAAAGGGTTCTTAAGACCGAAGCTCGGATCATCGCCGCTACAAATCAGGATCTGAAAATGCTGATCGAAGAAGGGCATTTTCGTGAAGATCTCTATTATCGCCTGCGCGTGGTTGAAATTAATATGCCCCCTCTTCGCAGCCGTGCTGAAGATATCCCGGAGCTGGTAGGTTACCTGCTGGAAAAAATCAATCGGGAACTGCGCAAGAATGTGAGGAAAATCCCCGCTCATGTTATGAAGCGGCTGCAGTCTCTGCACTGGAGAGGAAATGTCCGAGAGTTGGAAAATGCGCTGACCCGTGCCGTTATCATGGCCAAGGGGGATGTGATCCTTGAGGAGAATCTGGCTCTGTTCAAGGAAAACAAAAAACTCTTCCCCAAGGAGCTTGTCCCGCTGCGTGATATCGAAAAAAAATACATTCATCACATTTTGACGGCGACCAAAGGCAACAAGAGCCGGGCCAGTCAGATACTGCAGATAAGTCGACCTACTCTCGATAAGAAAATAAGAGAATTCGAACTGGAAGGATAAGGTCGGCAAGGGATTTTTCATCGGCGGTAAATCCTCTTTACGCTCTGGTAATATCTTTTTACGTATTTGAGGTCCGCCCGAGCTATTCCCCCCCGTCATTTCCCCCGCGACCGATCTCATGAGATTGGCATGAAATCTGCAATAATATCTGATGGAGCAGAAAATGAATCAAACCAGCCAAATATCGATTGCAAATAAACGCATCGTCGTCGTCGATGACGATGAATCCATCCGGAAGACCTTTTTTTTGATTCTGCATGAAAACTATAGAGTCTACCTCGCAAAAGACTCCGCGGAGGCCCTCCAGCGATTCTCCGGGCATCATGTCGATCTCATCATAACGGATTATCGATTGCCCGGCATGAATGGACTGGATATGGTGGCCCGATTCCGGGAGTCGGGATATCGCGGGCAGGTCATCCTGATATCAGCCGACTCCGTCGCGCATGCCCGGATGCGCCATCTTTCCATCCATCGATTCTTCGTCAAACCGCTGGATCTGCATGCCTTAAAGCAAGCGGTTGATGGCCTTATCTCCCGCCGGAGCGGACATTCGAGGTAGAGGGAGTTCGTTTGGAAAGAAGAAAATTGATTGGGACGTATGAAGGGGTGGATCGTGGGAGCGCGGTGTAACCGCTTCATCCCCCTCGGAGGATATGAAATGGCTCAAAAATCATACCGAAAGGTTTCCGGTGCCGGGTCTCTTCGGATGGGAAGCCGATCTCAAGGAGCCGATTTCCATCCTCTGATGGAAAAAGACATTCACTTGTTCGTCGACTTGATAGAAGTTCTTTTCGAAGATTATTCTCCCAAGAATCTTCCCTTTTACCAACTCATCCACCTCATCGAGCGAGAGATGCTTGTTCGTATCCTGGCCCGTTTTAAAGGGGATTATCAGGAAAGCGCTGATTACCTGGGAATGGGGCCATTGGCTCTACGGCGTATCATCGCCGAAGGTGAATATCCCCCTGATTTCAAGATCACAAAGGAATGAGATTTCACGGAATCGAAGACGTCAGCTGAAAAACGACCCATCGAAGTGCGGCTTTTCGTATGCCCCCTCGGTTTGCAGCAATAAACATATTGACCCCGTCTTGTCTTCAGAGTAAAAATAATGAAAGAGGTTCCTGTCATGTTTAATATATTCCGGGATCGTGGGCTTTATCGGTTTTTCTGGGTGTTCCGGATCGTTCCGTGTTTTATCGGATTGGCATCGGCCGCCGTCTACCCATGGGCTGGGGAGATCGCGGTGTCGAGAATATCCCATTCGGTCCTGGGTGTATCTTTTCAGGAAGCGGAGGACACATGGATGGGAATCTATATGCAGGGGATTAAAGTCGGCCGTCAGCATACACGGGAGCACAGGTTTGTACAAGCGGATCGGGAATGGCTTTCGACGAAAAGCGAATCCCGGGTGAGTCTTTCACGGTTGGGGAGCGGTCCGGTTGAGATCATTACGGTTTTGGAATCCATCTCGGATGCGGATGGAAATCCCCGGTCTCTGCGAATGCGGACGAATATGGCGGGAACCGCCATGGATGTCGCCGTGGAGATCGCGGACGGCATGATCCATTTTATGAGCGGCGGCGAGGACGTCAAAAAAGTGGAGGTGCCGGGAGAGTTTTATCTGTCCGTTCCCATCGATAAGATCATTCGCGAGGGGGGATTGCGGGACGGACGGCGTTATGAATTTCAAATATTGGATCCACTGATCCACGGCCTCGCTCCCTGCCGTTACGAAGTCCTGGGGAAGCAAGAGGTCCTCATCCTGGGTCGGAAGAGATATTTATGGCATACGCGAACGAACATGACTTCTATCGTCCCCCTCACGGTTGATGAATGGATCGATGAAGAAGGAAGAAGTTGGAAGGAGATCAGCAGCTCCGGTTTTTTATCGACTACGTCCATCCGAATGAGCCGGGAGATGGCGCTGGAACCGGCTGCGGAGAATTTCGATATCGCGTTTTCGTCGCTTCTCGAATCCAATGTTTCATTTCCCGATCCACAGCGTATTCGCCGAGTGGAGTTCGAATTGGGAGGCGTCCCGCTGGAGAAGATAAAGGCTTTTCCCTATGGGGGGGGGAGCCAGAGAATAATCGAGGAAGCAGGTGATCACATCGTAATTGAAACATCCGCGGTGATCTTCTCCGAACGAGATTCCGTAATGCGGCCGGTCGCGGACCCGAAATGGGCGGATCTGTTAAAAGCGACGCCGCTGGTTGCCTCCGATATGCCCTCGATGAAGGAGACGTCCGCGCGGATCGTGGACGGAGAAACCAACGCGTGGGCGGCGGCAAAAAAGATCGCGCGATGGGTGGATGCGAATATGACCCCGACTTATGACGTCGGATTTGCGGGGTCCGAAGAGATTCTTCAGAACAAACGGGGGGATTGCTCTGAATATACCGTTTTGACCGTTGCGCTCTGTCGTGCCGCGGGGATTCCCGCCCGAGCCGTTGTCGGCGTGATGTACGGACAGGGGATTTTCGCCTACCACATGTGGGCGGAAGTATATGTGGGACGATGGATCGGGCTGGACAGCAAATGGCTGGCGGAAACGGAAGATGGAGAGATCTATACCGATGCCACCCATATAAAATTCGGCACCAGCGCTCTGGATGCCGGGATTTTCAAGGAATTGGGAGGAGCCGTCGCCGAAATCATCGGCCGTCTCACCCTGGAAGTCAGATCATACAGCCCAAAGAATTAAATCCGTTTGATCAAAGGGCGGTTGTCCCGCCGGCGGGGGAACGATCATCCGCATTCTCTCCCACCATCCTTTTTTGTCGGAATCTCTTCAACCCGTGGATGCTCTGTAAACTAAATTTACACGCTGACAGTAGAAAGAGTATTTTTTGTGCTCTTCAGGCTTGAGAAGTTGGCATGTTTTTTGCTCAGAAAAAAGTTAAAGGGCATGAGCGAAAATAAGTTGATTTGGGAAATAGCCGCTATTTTTCCCGACAGAGATTCATCGGGGGCACGCTGTGATGATAGGTAAGACGCTGATCTTCCTTGTGTTGGTCCTCCTGATCCTGCTTTTTCTCAGCGGGAGCGGGATTTTCATAGATGTGCAGACGGATGTCCGGGCTTCCATCGGCCGCCCGGGCGTCAAAACGATTATCCTTCCTTCATTCCAGTTCTCCTTTCCCCATCAGTCGAGAGGGTGAAGCCAAGTTTTCACCCTCTCGCTGATACCTCATCGACAAAAGATTTTTCCGTTTGTCTGCCGGCCGTGATATAATCTTTCTCCTGAAATGAAGAAAAAATTCTGTTCTATGTGCGGCGCGATTATGCGGACCGGATCGATTGATGAACGGGAGCGGCTCTATTGCCCGCTCTGTGGTTGGGTCGCCTATGAAAATCCTCTTCCCTGTTCCGCCGCCGTGGTAAGGGATGAAAAAGACGGAATCCTGTTGGTAAAACGCGGGGTCGATCCCGGCAAAGGAAAATGGGGGCTGCCTTCAGGCTTCATCGAGATCGATGAAACTCCGAGGCAGGCTTGTCTCCGAGAGCTGGAAGAGGAAACCGGTCTTAAAGGAAAAATACTCCGTCTCCTGGGAGTGTATGCTCAGGATTCCGAGCGCTATAAAAACGTTATCATCATCGGATATACGGTGACGGCGGAGGGCCGTCTTTTCCCCGGTTCCGACTCCGTAGACGCGGCATTTTTTCAACCGGATAAGCTCCCGGAGGTCGCATTCTCCACTCATAGAGAGATGATCGAGGATGCGGTCGGAGCGGTATCTCCATGAAGATTTACCTGGATTGCTACCCCTGTTTTTTTCATCAGGCCTTGAAAACCGCTCGACTTGTCGTCAACGATGAAAAAATCCTGAGGCGGATCTTGTTGGAAGTCGGGGCTCTTCTTCCCCGTATCCCGCCCTTTGCCACTCCCCCGGAGATCGGCCGTGAAGTCTATCGAATCGTTACCCGATTTACCGGAATCGAAGATCCCTACCGGGACATCAAATCGGATTGTACGCGCCGCGCGCTTGCCCTTTACCCGGAGTTGGGCCGGATGGTGAAGAAGGCGCCTGATCCGCTCCGAAAGGCGGTGCGCGTTGCGGTTGCCGGGAATATCATTGATTTCGGTGTTAAGGAGGATTTCGACCTGGAACGTGATCTGGTCGGACTTCTTTCCCGGGATTTTTCCATTGACCATTATAAAACGTTTTGTCAGGAGATCAAACGAGCCAAGAAGATTTTGTATCTGGGAGACAATGCCGGGGAAACCGTTTTCGATCGTCTGTTGCTAGAACAACTTCCCGTGCCGGTCGTCTACGCCGTTCGTTCGCATCCCATCATCAACGATGCGGTTGTAGATGATGCGGTCGCCGCAGGGATCGAAGGGTTGGCTGAGATCATCTCATCGGGTTCGGATGCCCCGGGGACGTTGCTGTCGCTGTGCAGCCCGGAGTTTCTCCGCCATTACAACACGGCGGACATTATCATAAGCAAGGGGCAGGGGAATTATGAGGGGCTTTCACTGGAAAAGCGGCCGATTTATTTCCTTTTAAGGGCCAAATGTCCGGTTATCAGTCGTGATATCGGAGTTAACAAGGGGGATCTTGTCCTTAAAAGATGCGGATTGGATAAGAAACCGCCGGTTTCTCAAGGAACTGATTGAAAAAAGAGCGAAAAGTTTTTATATTTAAATGCGTGATATGTTTCTGATGCCACGCTGTCGGTCCCCATGGGAATCTGGAATGAATGAATTCTTCCGTCGTATGTTCTTGGGGAGAAATGACGAGAGCCATATTCCCGGGAAAAACGGCCGGGTTGCGGAATGCCCGCCTTCGCTGGGCCGCCGCGTCTTTTCAGAAAATTAGGTTTCAAATCGAAACAGGGTGCCGTGCATCTCCCTTTTCGGAAATCCGGACGGCCCTTTGCTTCCAGGAGATGCGGCCCGGGATATAGTCGAAAATAATGAAAGGAGGAGTCATGGGAAAGAAGATAGGACGTCGGGATTTTTTAAAAAACAGCGCTCAATTGAGTTTGACCGCTGCTGTAGGCGGGACGGTCCTGTCTCGTTTGGGAGGTGGAATGCGTGTCGGTGCGGCTGTCGAAAATGAAATTGAGGTCGCCGTCGTCACCGGTGCGGACTATCATCAGAGCACTTTCAAAGCCGTTGAAACGCTTGGTGGGATCGAACGATTCGTACCCCAAGGCGCCAAAGTCGCGCTGCTGCCCAACGCGCAGCGTTGGCACCCTGGTACGTTTACGAAACCGGAGATAGTCAAGGCCGTTATTCAAATGTGCCGGCGTGCAGGCGCAGAAGAAATCAATGTCCTTTCGTATTTGGACCGGAAGAACTGGGATCTGACGGGGTTGGCAGAGGTGATCGAAGCGGAAGGCGCCGAGCTTAAACTGATCGAGCGGAAAGAAGAAAATTTTAAGGCCGTTCCCATACCCAAGGGCAAAGCCCTGACGGAGGCCATGCTCATGAAGGAATACTTGAGCAACGACGTATTCATCGACATGCCTATCACCAAAGATCATGCCGGCAACAAGTTTACCGGAACCATGAAGAACCTGATGGGATTGAATTTCCCTAAAAACAATCGATTGTTCCATAAAACCGATTGGAAGACCGATGCGGGGGCCATCCGGCATTTGGATCAATGCATCGCGGACTTGAACACGATCGCCAAACCCACGCTTTGCGTTGTCGATGCAACAGAATTCATCATCACCAATGGCCCTATGGGACCGGGAAAGATCATCCAACCGAAGAAAATCGTGGCCGGTACGGATCGTGTGGCTATCGATGCTTTTTGCACCACGCTGTGGGGTTTAAAAGCGGAAGATATTTACATGATCAAAAGTGCTTATGAACATGGTCTTGGTGAAATTGACTTGAACAAGGTTCAAATCAAGGAAGTGAAAGCCTGATTTGAGGGATACGGCAACACGACAGAGCCTCTGACACTTCGTTGCCGAGGTGTGAATTCCGGTATCTGTCATGAGAGATAAAG